>CAZYWZ010000048.1:0-49785 GCA_964651705.1 uncultured Verrucomicrobiales bacterium | reverse complement strand
CAAGATCCGCGCTTCAGTTCTTAACGATTGGATGAGCCATCAGGGTCTTTGATTTGAGCAAATGGGTTTGGTCCCTGGCGTCGTGGGAATGGGTCCCGCTGTCGCGCGCGTCAACGTCCACCACCCCAAGTCGTGGGTGTTGAACCGCTCCGTCACGCGCCGTGCGTGCCTGCGCTGCGCTATGGCGGGCACGGCGCGTGCCGTCGCTTCCGCCTGGGTGTAGCGGCGGCGCTCCTGTGTCACGCTCTCTGCTTGCGCACAGAGCGCGCCACTGCGCTCGGGTGACGAGAGCCGCCCGCCCGTGCGCTCCCCTGTCGCCGCTCCTTCGTCGCTTTCGCTGCGCTCACGCCAGCCGCGCCCGGTAGACCCCTGCGTTCCGCTTCACTGCGTTGCGATGCACTGCGTGGCGGGCGTGGCCGCTGCGGCGCGACCGGGCGGTCCTCGACCGCGCCGACGTGTCCACCCCCCTGAGCGTGCGCGACCGCGCCATGATGGAGACCCTCTACTCCACCGGCATGCGCCGCATGGAGCTGGCCAACCTCAACCTCTACGACATCGACGCGGAGCGCGGCACCGTCATGGTCCGCCAGGGCAAGGGCAAGAAAGACCGCATGATCCCGGTCGGCGACCGGGCGCTCGCCTGGATCGAGAAGTATCTGGCCGAGGTCCGGCCCGACCTGATGCGCGAGCCCGACGAAGACCGGCTCTGGCTCAACGCCATCGGAGAGCCCATCCTGCCCGCCTGGGTCGGCGACATCGTGCGCGGCTGCGTGGACGCGGCGAACATCGGCAAGCGCGGAAGCTGCCACCTCTTCCGCCACACCATGGCCACCGCCATGATCGAGGGCGGCGCCGACATCCGCTTCATCCAGGCCATGCTCGGCCACGCCAAGCTCGACACCACAGAGATCTACACCCAGGTCTCCATCCGCAAACTCAAGGAGGGCCACTCCCTCACCCATCCGGCGAGGCTGGAGCGCGCGCCGCATCCCGCCACGAAGCCCTGAAGGGCGCGCTCGCCTTCTTCCTTTAGCCGCTCTACCCTCTTAGCCGCCTTGCGGATGAACATCGCGGCTAAAGGAAAAATCCTCCTGCTGTTGGCCTCGGCGGCCGTCGCGGCCACGTCCCACGCCCGCCTGACCGCGACATACACCCAACCCGCCGGCGCATCCGAAAACCGCGCCCCGGAAAAGTTTTCCCAGGCGCCGGAACTGCGTCTGGACCTGCCCCTGCAGCCCCTGGAAGCGCACCGGGTTGAGTTCGCCTTCGCCCTCCGACTCGTGCCGGAACCGCCCATCGACCCGGATGGGCGCATTGGCAGGCAAGCGCTGTGGGAAGCAAGCGCGTGGGCAGCCGCAACCGAGGACTTCGGCCTCAACATGGTCATCGGCGGGGGCGCGATGTTGAGCTGCGGGCTCGACTGGGGCATGACGGCCGTCACAGGTCGCGGGTGGATGGGCGGCGGAACGCACCTTCACGCGCAGGGCGACGCTTTCATGGCCGCGATGAACCCCTTGCAGCAGTTCGGCTACTACCAGCCGGGCTCCTACGAGGCTCAGGCCCGCAACGCCGCGGAGTTGGTTGCGGTCGCAGCCAGCGGAGGAGCGGCCCTGAACAATCTGGCATCCATCGGCGACGACCTCACCCGCCTCGGGTCGAACTTCAAGCTGCCAGAGCTCTCCCTGACGTTCGAGTCGCGGATGGGGGGACGGCAGATGAACCCATCACAAGCGGGGATGCTGGATCTGTCGACAGCCACTTCCAACACACCCAAGCTATTCGATGTCATCCCATATTCCACTGCGGCTCCAGGCTTTGAAAGGCACCACGGAGTTCTCGATGCATGGGCGCGGGCAAATGTGTCCGGCTATACTGGATCAACCTCTCCAACAATGGTATTAACAGCTGATCTGCACAACGCGACAAGGGCAGTGTTCAATACCTGGCGCGCAGAACGGGGAATGGCCCGCCAGGCCATCGACTGGACTCGCGTATCGGCACAGGAAGCTCACTCCCTATCCTATCGAATGTCCAGAGCGGCTGGCGCTCCGGACGAGGCTGTCGAGACCTACTTTCGGGCATTCAACAGACATCTTTATGGAAACTGACCCTGCTGTGCGTTTCTTGCATGACTGGGAGATCGTCGGAAAACTAGAAGTGGGCGGCCGCTTGTCTCTTTCGGATGCCAGTTACTTCTACGACGACCCTTTGGTGATCACGCTGGGTGCTGACGAGTACACAATAAGCATCAGGCGGCTATCATCAGGGGACCATGAGCACGTTGCGAGGATTCGTATCGCATCTTCAGGAGAGTCATTTTCGCTTGGGGGCGAGATAGGTAATGTGGCAGTAGACTTCGCGCAGATCGGCATCTGCGACCGCAATGCGATTGAAGTGGCCTTTGAGGCGATCGGTGATGCGGGCATGCTCACCTTTTTCGAAAAACTCAATGTGACAGACCTAGTACATACTGTGCAGTTGCCGGGATCGGCAAAAATGTTCGTCGTGCGGCCAGGTTTTGGCGACGGTACATATCCCGTGCTTGAGTTACTGTCAGTCGATAGGAGGAGGGTTGGTGTAGAGATCGAGTGCATCGGTCGCTAAATGAGCCAACCATAACTGGCGTCATGCCCGCCCACCTATGAGGTGCCCCAGATGCAGCTTGAGCCCCGCGATCTAAACGCACACTCGGTTCCATGTTTTTGAATGTCCTCCTTCACCCCGGCGGGGAAGGACGGCGGTAGTGTCCAGAATCTTTCGCACATTCTCGGTAGGCTCGTGGGTTGAGTGGTTTGGTTAGGGTTAGTCTCCTCAAGGAAGGGTTGTTCTGGGGGCGTCAACCCGCAGCGGCCAGGCCGGGCCCCCGAAGGCCCGGCCCGCAGGGGCCGCGAGGATTGTGGGCAACCCGCCAGGGTTGTCCAAGCCACCGGAAACAACCCGCCCGCGGAGATCGTCCTTCAGGACGGCTGCTCTCTATGGGCGATCCCTGCTGGGGCAGCACCAAATAGGTGATCTGGACTGTGCTCAATCAACCACGCTACCGAGGCAAGCCTCTTCTCCGGTTGTTCGAATGTTACGTGCTCTGGTGCATCGACGCGCTGTCTGAGAGCGAGCGATCCAATCTCTCTGAGATGAACACCGAAGCTGAGAAGCATCTACGGCAAGGAGGGAGATTGGCAAAGCGTCATTGCGCAGGTGATGGAGCTCCCGAGTGATCTTCCCGACAAAGTGCGGTCGATATGGCACCGCAACTTGGAAATTGCTAGGGCGGGAAGAGAGACGCTGACCCCACAACAATTCGCGGAAATGTTCGTGGACAAGAACCTCACTCAATAAGAATGCGCCGCCAGCGGGCGTGAAGGCGATTTTGTCTCGTGAGTTGCTTCTTGTCGTGTTGGTCCTATGGGGCACTGCCTCTAACCCGCATTGTTCACAAACCGAGGGAAAAGCATGGCACGCTGGAAGCGCGCCCTCCTCGCTGGCGACGAGTTTGTGAACAATGCGGGCTAAAGGGACGCACGGGTAGCGCGACATCTTCGGCAACGCCGTCGGCAACACGCCGGGTACTGGCAGCATCACCTTGGTGCCCATCGCGTGCACCGCCTTCGGCCTGCGCGCCGATCAAATTCTGCCTTTGCCAAATGAGGCAACCACAGGACGCGGCATGCCAGCTTCCCAGTCGCCCCTCCGCCGGAACTGCCCATGGGAAGGCCCGAAGCCGAAGAATTGCCTTGTCCGCGGCGCTCGCTCGATACATGTTCCCCCCAGCGCTTGGGAACAGTCCGGTTTGATCCGTGAAGCCATACCTGGGCGTGAGGGCCGCGCGGGCCTCGTTCTTTCCCCCCTATCCCAGACACGCTCGCGCGGCCCGTTTGTTTTTTTGGGGTGCTTTCTCGTTCCGCGCGGCAATCGGGCCCGCCCGATGCACGATCATGGTTCGCGAGTCGAATCGACGAAATGGCCCAGGGGTTCAAGGTCATGCGCCCAGAAGAGCGCCAGACCGGAGGCCTGCGCCTGCTCCAAATTCTTGAGCTTGAAGACGCCGGAGAGCACCGCCGCCGGGACGACTTGGGAGGATCCGAATTGCCCCAGCCAGTGCTTGGCTTTGGCGGCGGCATCATTGTTGAGGCGTTTCACGCTGTTGGTCGCGCTGTTTGAAACCTTGCATTCGATCGCCATGAGGCGCGTGTCGTGGAGCCGCAGGACGACGTCGGCCTTCCTCTCGCCAAGCAGGCATTCGTTGCAGAATTCGCCCGGCTGCGGCCCCTTGACGATCGTGTTGATCGGCCCCGGGGGGACCTCCCTGAACCCGATCATGGCGAGGTACGCCGCGACCGCGGACTCCTGGGATCTCTTGCTCTGGCTGCGGCGGTCGGTCTCCATCCGCTGGGCGGCAAGGAGCACGGCGGAGGCCAGGAGGGCGGCGCGCCGCTCCTCGGGCGTCGGCGCCCGGCTCTCGCGAACCCACGGGAACCTGTGCGGATCGATCACGCGGCGGATCACCTCGAATGCCTTGCGCATTTCGGCGGGGTTCTTTGCCAGGATCGACGGGCTAACCGATGGAATATCGGCTATGACGATGAGGTCGTCGTCGGAGATCGGCGGCCCGGCGAGATAGCGCAGCGCCTCGCCGAGGTTGCCCTTGTACGCATCGCCGAGGCTGGCGTCGGTGACCGAGCCCTCGGTCAGGTCGGCAAGTTGTCGGAACAACGACTCGAACTTGGCCTTGGACTCCGCGAAATGGGCACCCCACTCGTCGGTGGTCGCGTCGAGGCGGGAGGAGCGAAAGTGCGCCGCAGACAGGGCCGCGGCCTCCGCGAGTTGCTCGGAGGTCCAGGCCGGGGCGGGCGTCATCTGGGCAGATCCTCCAGTCGGGGGATCCTGATCCGCTCGACCTCCCCGGGCTCGAACTTGGTCAGGCCGCCGGCATACGTGCGACCGTCCGCCACATGGACATGGCGGTTGAGCCAGTCCACCAGCGCCGCCAGGGTTTCGGGTGCCAGGGGGACCATGGGGTATAGACCGTGCGCGATATTGATATGCCGCGCGCCGCAGAGGTTCAAGGTGAATTGGGGGGGGCGCCTGGCCATGTATGTGCAGAGGATCGGTGCCGGGGTCCTGAGGCCCACGGACCACCACGGCCTCCGGTGCCGGGCGATGTAGGAGGTGTGGGCGCCCTGGGCCCTCGCCCATCGCAGGAATTCCAGGATTCTCCGGCGATCCCGGTCGCCGAAGGTGCCCAGGTCTGGGGGCAGGTCGACGACCTTGCGCAAGCGGTCGGCCGAGACGAGCCTCCCTCCCGCCGAGATCAGGTCGCGCGCCCTCGTCACCGCGGAAAACATCACCGGGTCCGGCAGGCCGGTCGCGTGCTCACCCGCGACCCAGACAGCGTTGTTGCCGGTCACCTGGCCCCGGTGGACGCGGAAGATGTCGCCCAGGGCGATCCGCCCGGGGAAGTCGTCCCGCGGGCCTCGCGTGACGCTGGACCACTTCTGCCCTTGGCGGAGGGCCGCGCGGGGTATCGGGGTGCCCCTCGCCAGCCCGTTGAGGTCGGCCGCCGAAAGGACTTCGCGGGTCTTGACCAGACGCGCGCGAGAGCCCACGCGGAAACAGGAGATCGCCGCCGTCGTCGCGGTGCCCGGGAATGCCTGGACCGCGGGGTCCAGCACATGCAGTGCCTCCAGGCCGAGCTGGTCGGACAGCAGCGCCCTCAGCGCGGAACCGTAGTTGACGTCCATCCACTCGGCGGCGGTGATCAGGGCGCCGACATCACCGGCCTCGGCCAACATCCGGATCTTTAGGAAGAAGTGGAGGTGGAGCCCCGCCAGCGCGCTGGCCCGGAGCCCGAGCGAGGCGAAGCCCTCGGTATACCATCGCTTCCACTGCTCCCCGATGTCGTGATGCCTGACATAGGGGGGGTTGCCGACGAAGGCGGTCCGCCCCCGGATGCGAGGGAGATCGATGGCCCTGAAATCCTCGACCAGGACCGTCACGCGTCGGCGCAACCCGCGCACGGCGAGGTTGGCCCGGAGCACGAGGGCCGCCAGGGGATCCTTTTCCACCGCGACAACCTGGGCCCGGGGGAAGGCGTCGGCGGCAAGTAGAGCAAAGCGCCCTGATCCGGCCCCGCAATCCACGATCCTGGCCGGCGGGCCATGGCCCCCCAGCCACAGGACCATCGGGCGGGCTATCGGATCGGGGGTGTAGACCGCGCCATCCCTCCTGCGGCGCTCCGGGGTCCGCATGGCCACGAAGGTGTCGCCCAGCGGATCGCCGCCGCGGAGAATCTCCCTCCGAACCCTGGACACCAGCGATGGCGGGGGCGCGCGCCGCCCGGCCATCGCCAGCGCCCGCCGCTCCGCGCCCGACAGGACCCTGGGACCCCCCGCGAGGGCGCCGGCCAGGCAAGCCAGATCGGCCTCGGAGGCGACGACCCCCGCCGAAGTATCCATCGAGTGAGATGTCAGTCTTCGCGCCATCGGAGAGTTCTTCGTCTTCGAGTCTCAATCGGCCCGATGGTTCGGGCAATCCCTTTTCGCCGGGGCGCTAAAAGGGCGCGTCATCCTCCTGATAGTCCGGGGGGGCCGCGGGAACTGGCGGCGGGGGCGGCGGACGCTCGATGGCCCCGAAACGGCCCCCGCGCTGGAGCTTGCGGGCCCTCGACGCGAAGCCGCCGGGGAGCGCGCGCAAGAAATCCCGGAAAGCCTCGATCTCCTCGCGCCACAGTCCCGGATGGTCCTCCTTCTCCATCGGGGTGAAGGGCATCTCGCCCATCCAGGTCACGATCCGATCGAAGCGGGCGAGCAGCGTGCGCCGGCCGCCATGCTCGGTCAATATCTTGGCCAGGTCGCCCTCCCATCCGGGGGGCGGGGGCTGGCGCTCGGGATACGGCGCCGCGGGGCGCCGGGACAGCGCCTTCTTGCTCTTCATGGGCGGTACCTCACCTTCTTATGGAACGAATCCAGCCACAGCGCCTTCTGGGCGGCGGACTGGTCCTCTTCCCACGGGACTGGCCCAAGGGCGAAGGCCCAGAGGAAAGGGCAGTAGCGGTGGTCTATCCCGTGCCCCAGCGAGTCGCAGAGCTGGTTGAGGAAACGGTCGATTTCGACGATGTCCTCCATGATCTCGGGGTCTATGGCGAGCCCCGCGTCCAGGTGATAGATCCGGTGGGCCGCCCAGGCCAGGATCTCGCGGTACCGGACGAGCTGACGATGCGCGACGATGTCGGAGGAGCGCCGGTTGCGGGGATTCCTGCGGTGGGCCGTTGCTCGGGTGATCCGGGTGCTGTTCGATGCCACGGCCCCCATTAGCCTATGCGTCTTTGATGCGGAGAGCTTGGCGGGGGCATCAGGTCGGCGGTTTCAGGTTCGGTCGATGGCTGTATCCTGGGCTGGGCGCCGATCAGCCGCGGAGATTCAAAGGTGACGCATCGAGGTGGCGGAGCAGCGCAGACGCCATCCTCGCCACGCCGTCCGGTTCGGCCCTCGGCTCCTCGCCCGTTTCGGCGCCTGGTTCGTCCATGCCAGGAAGGTGTCTGACGGGCACCACGTCTATCCCAGGAATGTCCTCGGGCCAAACCCCCCGCCGTGATGCCAGCGTGCCCAGAACGACCAAGAGATCGGCCCCATCCAGCGGTTGGCCATCGGTTCTGCCGAGGCAGCCATAGCAGAAAGCCTCGCGATGACTCTCCGATCGCCTCTTCCGCTCGATTTCAACCACCACCGCGCTACGGCCCACATGGGGGCGTCGGAGAAGCCAGGCGGCATAGCATCGCCTGGGGTTGTCGTTCCCGACCCAAACAGAGTCTGCGACAGGAAATTCCCCCAATCCGTCGGCGTCCGTTCCCGGAAATGGTTCGATCTCGATGGTGTGGTTGGGCTTGGCCTTCTCGGCTATTGCCAGGACGATCCTCTTGAGAAGGTGGAGGCGATTCACCGAGTCCATGGGTCTGCGCGATCCCACGACGTTGACTCGGTCGATCGAGCCGCGTCCGCGGTCGCCGCCCACAGCCACCTCCCGGCTCAGCGGACGCTCTCCCGGCAGGGGAGGCAAGCGCTGAAAGTGTTGCACTTCTTTCTTGGGGGGGCGCACGGTAACATCGTCGTCAAGGTCGGAATCCTGGATTCCGGACTGCAGGGAAAACGGGTGGGAAGGGCCAGGGGACATGCTCCCGGAACTCTCGTGCCCCTCCGCCCGGGGGCTGCGCCGCTCCCCGGGGCGTTGATACTCCTTCAGATCCTTGGCGCGGCGCTCCCCCTTCGTGCTGTCGTTAGCCAGTTTGACGAGGATCTCATCGTAAGGCCGCGGGGTGACCTTGCGGATCTCGTGGGTCCAGAAGTATCTGTTCTCGCGCGGCACGCCGCACACCGTGATCGTGCCGACGCGGCCGAAAGGGAATGGGCAGTACAGCCGCTTGCCGAATGGGCTGGTGTTGCCTTGGAGGCTCAACCAGGCGTGAAAGAGGGCTGTGCGGAACTCCGGCTCGACCAGGAGTCGTGCCACGCGGCGTCCGTCCGCCATCGTGAGGCCGAGGACCAGTTCCAGATAGATCTTCCTCGATGATGCTCCGTCCGCGCCCACATCATCAGAGACCCTGGCCGATTCCACCTTGCAGAACGGGTAGAGGCCCGTTGGTGGTCCGTCCCTGAGAGCAAAGCCGTTTGAAATTACCTTTTGCAGGAAGGTGGAGCTTCCCGCGGCGGCGAAGCGGAAGCACTCGTTGCAGGGCAGGACAAGGGTGACGCTTTGCCTGCCGCCTTCCGCGCGACGCGCGTCGCACAGCAGCACCCATGACCCGTGCGCGTCCGGCGGGAGATCTATTGGCAACGAGCTAAGGCGCAGGGGCTTCGCGCGAAGCGGAGCGGTTCCTCCCGCATCGACTTGCGCATCCCTGATGGATGCGATATCCAACGAGAACTTCGCTTCCTCGGCGCGTAGGGCCCATTTCGGGTTTCCGTACGCGTAGACAATCCCGGGGCGGAAGGCACCGAGGCGGACCATGTCGTCTCTGACGACCAACCACTCGGATCGGGGCGGAAGTGGGATCGCCGGGATCGAAGTCTCGACCGCCGCGGCGCATTTCTTCGCGAGGTCGGGAATTACCGATACGATATACTCACTCTGGAATGCTGTGGGCCGCTTCCGGTTTTCACTCGGCAGTCCGCTCTGCCCAACCCACGCAACGACGCAGGAGGGGACGTCCTTGAGCGCCTGACAGTGCAGCTCGCGATGTTGCGCTAATCGGTGTACGCGATACTTGCTGGGCATACGAGTTGTCGAGGTGTGCTAATTGCCTGAACCACAGCATATTGTTGTGGAAGTGGACAGGAGACAAGCACGAATGTTGCGGGATTGACGCTCAGTGTAGCAGCAATAGGTGAGTTTCACACCCCCGCCGACGAGGCCGACGTCGGAGATGGTGTGGTGCGGGGCGCGGAAAGGGCGGCGGGCGACGACCGGTTCCTCGTTGCGGAGGACCCCGGCGACGGAGTGGATCTTCGTCGTTTCGAGTGCCTCGTCGAGGGAGAGGCTCGGGAGGATGGTCGGCAGGCGCTGCGCGAGCATGGATTTGCCCGCGCCGGGGGGGCCGATGAGCAGGAGGTGGTGGAAACCCGCCGCCGCGACCTCGATGGCGCGCTTGACCGACTCCTGGCCCTTGACGTCGGCGAGGTCGACCTCGTATTCCCTCCGGCTCATGAAGAGTTCCTGCAGGTCGGCGCGGGCCGCGGTGATGGGCAACTGGTCCGTGAGCCATGCGGTGGCCTCGCGGAGGTTGCCGACCGGCACGACCTGAAGTCCTTTCACGACGGCGGCCTCTTGCGCGTTCTCGCGCGGAACGACGATGCCCGGCATGCCGCGCCGGCGCGCCTCCATCGCGACCGATAGCACCCCGCGGACGCGGCGGACCGAGCCATTCAGGGCCAGTTCCCCGATGAACCAGAAATCATTCAGGCGCCCCGACTCGAGCTGTTTTGAGGCGGCGAGCACCCCGATCGCGATCGGCAGGTCGAAGCTGGGGCCCTCCTTCTTGATGTCGGCGGGAGCGAGGTTCACCGTGGTGCGCCCGAATGGGAAGCGGAACCCGCTGTTCTCGATCGCGGTTTTCACGCGGTCGCGGCTCTCTTTGACCGCGGCGTCGGGCAGGCCGACGATCACGACGGAGGGGAGACTCGGGGCCTCGTTGACCTCGATCTCGACAGGGGTGGCCTCGACCCCGTGCGTCGCCGCGCTGAACACTTTTGAAACCATGCCGCCCTATCCACGCCGGATGCTTTTTGCGCCCGGCAAACCGCCCAAAGACTACCGCGACGCAACCCCCGTGTTCAATAGGCAAATGAATCTCTCGGGCGCGCATGGCCGTATGCGTTTGCCATTTTTCCAAAAACGGGCATCCTGATAACAGATGGCCCGATCAAATAACCTGACGATGTGCTCATTTTGCGGGAAGGGGCACTCGGAGGTGCGCCGGCTGATCGCCGGTCCCGGCGTGTACATCTGCGACAACTGCATCAATGTCTGCAAGAGCATCTTGGACAAGGAGTTGTCCGATGAGCCGAAGCCGTCGGGGCGGCGCCAGCGGGTTCCGAAACCGGCCGAGATCATGGTCGAATTGGATCGGCACGTGATCGGGCAGGAGCAGGCGAAGAAGACGTTGGCGGTGGCGGTCCACAACCACTACAAGCGGATTCACTGGATGGCGCCGAATTCGCGGCGGACGGAGGTGCCGATCGACGCGCATTCGGATGTCGAGATCGAGAAGAGCAACATCCTGCTGATCGGGCCGACGGGTTCGGGAAAGACGCTGTTGGCGCGGACGCTGGCGCGGATCTTGGACGTGCCGTTCTGCATCGCGGACGCGACGACGATCACGGAGGCGGGATACGTCGGGGAGGATGTCGAGACGATCATACTGAGGTTGCTGCAGAACGCGGACTACGACGTGCGGCGTGCGGAGATCGGCATCGTCTACATCGACGAGATCGACAAGATCGGGCGCAAGACCGACAACGTGTCGATCACCCGGGACGTCTCTGGGGAGGGCGTGCAGCAGGGGCTGTTGAAGATACTCGAGGGCACGGTTTGCAACGTGCCGCCGCAGGGGGGGCGGAAGCACCCCCACCAGGAATACATCCAGGTCAACACCGAGAAGATCCTGTTCATCTGCGGGGGCGCGTTTGTGGGATTGGACAAGATCATTCGGCGGCGGGTGGGCAATCGGGTGCTGGGCTTTCGGCGCGGTGGCGAGGAGGGGGAGCCGGGTCCGGTGGAGGCGGCGGACACGCTTGGGCTGTGCGAGCCGGAGGACCTGCTGGGATTCGGCCTGATCCCGGAGTTCATCGGGCGGTTGCCGGTGGTGTCGGTCTTGGCGGAATTGGGGGAGGAGGACCTGATCAGCGTGCTGACCGAGCCGCGGAGCGCGCTGGTGCGGCAGTTCGCCAAGCTCATGGCGATGGAGAACGTGAAGCTGACGATCACGCCGGACGCGCTGCGGGCGATGGCGAAGGAGGCGATCCGCAAGGGGACGGGTGCGCGGGCGTTGCGCTCGATCATGGAGCGGCTGATGTTGGATGTGATGTTCGAGGTGCCATCGCGCAACGACGTGGCCGAGGTGATCATCGATGGGGACGTCGTCGCCGGGGACAAGGTGCCCCTGGTGCGCTGTCGCCCGAGCCAGCGGGCGGCATGAGGAAGGCCAGGTCGAGACAGCCGGGCGAGGGACCGAAGGCCCACGGCGGCGACGGGACCTCGCTGAATTCGGCCGTGGTCATCGGGGGGGACAATATCCTGGTTGGGACGGAGGCCGAGTACGCGCACATCGGGCGCCTCTGCGGGCGTCAGGGCCTGGACTGGAATCTGGTGAGGCAGTCCACCTTTCGGACCCGGGAGAGGACGTACGACCAGATCGAGGTGCGGCTCGCCGATGGGCAGCAGCGGATCTTCTATTTTGATATCACGGGATTGCTCGCCCCGCATCCGGGGCGAGGGGGATCGTAGCGCGACGGGGGTTTTCAGTCAGATCCCGTGCCCGCCGCGGCGGGCACCACCGGGGCGGAAAACTGTAGCGAAGCCGCTTCCGGCTTCGGCCTATCGCCCGCCGAAGGGCGAAGGCCCTTCGCTACCGCCGGCGCTCTCACCCGTAGCGAAGCCCCTTCGGGCTTCGGCGTGGGCCCAGGCCGCCGGCCGAAGGGCCGAAGGCCCTTCGCCACTAGAGAGTTACGGCGTATTTTCGAGTCAGGGGGTTTTGTCCGGTCACGGGAGTTTCCGGTCGTGGAGCGGTTCCCCGGCGGGTCGGCGGACGGGGAGATGCAGCGCGCCGGAGGATTCGAGGGCGTCGAAGAGGCGGGTGCGGAGCGCCTCGATCTGGGGCTTGAGGTGGGGGAGGGCGATGAGGTTGTGTCGCTCGAGGGGGTCGGATTGGAGGTCGTAGCAGGCGTCGCGGTCCCAGATGCCGTGGTGGTAGATGTACTTCCATCGGTCGGTGCGCAGGGCGAATAGGGTGGGGGTGGCGGGGAAGTTCCATTCCCAGTGGTACTCGTAGAGGATGTGATCGCGCCAGGGGATCTGGCGGCCCATGACCATCGGCCAGAAGGATCGGCCATCGAAGGGTGGCGCGTCGGCGGGGGCGTTGGCGGCGGCGGCCTCGAGGAGGGTGGGGGCGATGTCGATGTTCTGGACCATGCCGGTCACGGAGGTGGATGGGGGAATCCTCTCCGGGGCCCAGGCGAGGAGTGGCACGCGGATGCTGGTCTCGTAGGCGTCGCGCTTGTCGTAGAACCCGTGCTCGCCGAGCGCGAAGCCGTTGTCGCCCATGTAGAGAATCAGGGTGGAGGGGCCGAGCTTGGCCGAATCGATGTACTGGAGGAGGCGGCCGACGTTCTCGTCGATCCCGTGGACGCATTCGCTGTAGCGGCGGAAGAGGTCTTCGAAGGACGGGACGGGGTCGTTATCGAAGCGGCCGGTCTCCATGTGATCGACGCCATGGATGCCGTAGCGGCGCTCGCGGACCCAGCGTGGCTGGCCGTCATAGTTCTCCTCGGTGTTGGCCATGGTGGGGGGATAGCGGACGGGGGCCTTGTCGTAGCGTCCGCGGTGGCGCGGTGCGGGTTCGAAGGGGAAATGCGGGGCCTTGAAGGAGAGGTAGAGGAACGAGGGCTTGCCCTGGCGGGAGCGGAGCCATTCGATGGCGAGATCGGTGAGGACGTCGGTGTTGTAGCCCTTGAACTGATTGCGCTCGCCGTTGATGTTGACCGTGGGGTCGAAATAGTCGCCCTGGCCGCGGAAGCCTGCCCAGTGGTCGAAGCCGCGGCGGGGTTCGTCGCTGTCGTGTCCCATGTGCCATTTGCCGACGAAGGCGGTGGCATAGCCGGCGGCGCGGAGGAATTCGGGGAAGAAGCGGATGGCGTCGGGCTCGGGGCGCTGGTTGTCGACGACGCCGTGGTGGTGCATGTATTGGCCCGTGAGGATCGAGGCGCGGCTCGGGGAGCAGAGGGAGGTGCTGACAAAGGCGTTGCGGAGGTGGGCGCCCTCTCGGGCAAGGCGATCGAGGTGGGGCGTCTCGAGGAAATCGGGGGCCTCGGGCATGAAGCCCAACCAGTCCCAGCGGTGGTCATCGCTGAGGATGAAAAGGATGGTATGCGGCGGCGCGGCCGCCGCGGGGGACGCGAGCGCTAGGGCGAGCAGGGCGAGTGGCATCGTGCGAAGGGGGAGGATCTGGGCGTGCCGCTTCATGGGATCTCCTTGTCGGCTGCTGGCATCAAGCCAAAGGGAGCGGGCGGACGGGGACAAGGTGATTTTTTTCCCCGGTGGCAGGCCGCCTCCGAATTCCATTGTGCGCTCGCCGCGGTGGCATAAACTGCAGGCTTGATGACCGGAGTGAAACGGCAACGGCGGAGGGATCGCGCGCTGAAGGCGATGGTGCGCGGGGTGACGCGCGTGCCGTGGCTGGTGATAGGGATCGGGGCGGCGGCGGCGGGATTCGGGCTGTATCTGACCGCGACCCGCCTGGGATACATCTCCGACACCAACGCGCTGATCCGGCCGGACGCCGAGTTCCACCAGTATTATCTGGACTATCGCGAGGAATTCGCCGTCCAGGAGCCGTACGTGGTCCTGGTGCAGGGGCCGGTGGTGGAGCGGAACCGGAAGTGCATGGCCGACCTCGCCGCGCGCTGCGAGGCCAGCGGCATGTTCCGCTCCCTGTTCTGGCGGCTGGATTTCTCGGGGCTCGAGAAGCGATTCCTCCTCTATCTGCCCGAGGCGGATCTGCTGGAAATCGAGTCGGGGATCGGACGGTTTCTGTCGCTCTTCGCGGGTTCGGGGGCCCCGGAGCTCAACCTGAACGCGATGCTCGCGCGGGCGAACGCGATGTTCGACGAGGAGTACTTGCGCAAGGAGGAGAGCTGGGACGAATTCAAGCCATTCGTGCAGCAGTTCGCGGCGAGCCTGGATAGCCTGGCGGCGCAGCTGGAGTCCGGGGGGAAGGCGACGGGGCCGGCGCCCTCCCTCGAGGGGCTATTCGGGGCGAAGGGATCGATCGGGGATCTGGAGCGGATCAAGAAGGAGAACGAGTACCTCGGATTCGATGGGGGGCGGACCATGTTGATGCTGCTCACCCCGAGCGAGCTCGACCCGGAGGCGCTCTCGCCACACGCGCGGAATATCGCGTTCGTCAGGCAGCAGATCGAGGAGCTGAAGCCCTCGTACCCGGACCTCTTCCTGGGGCTGACGGGGGAGCCGGTGCTCGAGGCCGATCAGGTCGAGAGCAGCATGGAGAGCGTGCAGCGGGCCACCTTCATCGTGCTGGGACTGATCGTCGCGCTGTTCTTCGTATCGTACAAGGAGGTCAGTCGGCCGATGCTGGCCATCGTGACGCTGCTGATGGCCACCTTCTGGACATTCGGTTTCGCGACGCTGGCCGTCGGGCACCTCAACATCATCTCGAACGCGTTCGTGGCGATGATCCTGGGCCTGGGCATCGATTTCGGGATACAGCTCCTGGGCCGATACGAGGAGGAGATCTCCGCGGGAAGGGCCGTGCTGGACGCGCTCCAGGAGTCTGTGGCCCACACCGGCAACGCGATCTTCACCGGGGCGGTGACCACGGCGGCGGCGTTCTACACGATGTGCTACAACGAGTTCGTCGGGCTCTCGGAGCTCGGGGTCATGGCGGGCACCGGCGTGCTCCTGTGCATGGCGGGGAATCTGGTCGTGCTGCCGGCGTTCATCTGGTTGCGGGACCGGAATCGGGCGAATCTCGCCGCCACGGCGGCGCCGACGCACTGGCGCACGGGGCTTCTGCTCCGGGAGCCGTTGCGCGATCGGCCGTGGGCGGTGATCGGCTGCGGCGCGGCGCTGTCGGTGGCGGCGGTGTTCGGGGTGATGCGCCTGAAAGAGGATCCCTTCGACTACAACCTGCTCCACCTGCAAAACCCGAAACTGGAGTCGGTGCGCGTCGAGCACCGGCTGCTCGCCACCAAGGACGCGTATTCGGTGATTTTCGCCGCGGTGACCGCGCCGGATCTGGAGGCCGCCCGCGCGCGGGCCGAGGAACTCAAGGCGCTGCCGTCGGTGCGGGGCGTCGCGAGCCTGACGGACCTGATACCGACCGACCAGGAGAAGAAATTGCCCATCATCGGGCGGATCGCCTCGCGTCTCCGGGCGCTGGATCTGGGCAAGGATGTCTCCGGGCAAGTCGATGTGGCGCGCTCGCGCGCCGAGCTGGGAAAGTTCTTGGAACAGTCGAGGGAGGGGGCCGAGCAGGCCAAGAAGTTCCGCTCGCTCTCGAAGCGCGCCCAAGAGGCCGAGGAGACCTTCAAGGCGCTGATCCCCTCGCTGGAGCGCGCCCTCAAGGCGCTCGACGGCGTCTCGCAGGAGGAGGCGGGCCTCCGGCTGAACTCCTTCCAGGTCGCGATCTTTGGCGAGTTGCAGAAGGTGCTGCGCTGGCTTGCGGCGCAGGAGTGGGATCGCCCCATCGGCATTGACGACATCCCGCCGCAGCTCAGGGACCGATATCTCGGGAAGACCGGCAGGGTGCTCATCGAGGTCTTTCCGAAGGAGGACGCGTGGGAGCGGGAGCCGAACGTGCGCTTCGTGAGGGAGCTGCGCTCGGTGGACCCGAGGGTGACTGGGTCGCCGGTGCAGAATTTCGAGTACATCGAGGTGCTGAAGAGGTCTTTTGAGCAGGCGGCGGTCTACGCGATGGGGGTGATCTGCGTGGCGGTGCTCCTGCATTTCCGGAATGCCGCGCTGGCGGCGCTGACGCTGCTGCCGCTCGGGTTGGGTATCCTCTGGACGCTGGGCCTGATGCCTGCGCTGGGGCTTCGTTTCAGCCCGGCGAACATCATCACCCTGCCGCTGGTGATCGGCATCGGCGTGGCCTACGGCATCTATGCGGTGGACCGTTTCCGGGAGGATGCGTCGCGCCCGCTGTTCGAGACGAGCACGGGAAAATCGGTGTGGCTCTCGGCGCTGACGACGATGTTTGGGTTCGGGGCGCTGATCCAGGCGTCGTATCGCGGGATCTCGAGCCTGGGGCTGCTGATGACGATCGGGGTGGGGATGTGCCTCGTCTCGAGCCTCTATTTCTTGCCGGCGTGCCTGCGCGTATTTGGCAAGAGGGGGCGCCCGCCCGGCGGGGGCGCCTCGCGCCCGAAGGGTGACTGAGCCGGGTCGGGTTTTCGCATGTTCGACATCGTGGCGGTTGCCGATTTCTCGAAGCCGAGGCGGAGGCGGCGCTTCGAGTGGCTGCTGCTTTTCCTGCTCGGTTCGTACCGGGAGTTCGTGCTGCCAAGGGCGCGGTATCCCATCCACATCGGTCACATCGGGGAACCCCCGAGGGGAGTGCGCCGGATGGCGGAATGGTGCGGCGCGAGACTGGTCCCCTGCGACCCGCACGGGGTTCTCGGCAAGGCCATCTCGAACAAGCAGCGCGGTCTGGAGATCGGGGGGGATTGCGATCGCGTCCTGCTGGTGGACTGTGATGTCCTATTCTTGCAAGACCCCCGGGAGTTGGCGGACTTGCCCCGGGGGATTGCGGCGTCCCCGAGCATCTCGGCGCTGGTGCCCGACGCGTGGTGGCGCGAGGCGTTCGCCTGGGCGGGTGTCCCGTACCCCTCCGAGCGCATCCCGTCCCTCTCGAGCGAGATCGGATGGGTCCCGCACAGGCTCCGCCATCCCGGCGAAACGCTGGAGCGGCATTCGATGGTGCCGTACTTCAACGGCGGCATCGTGTATTACCCGCGAGACTGCGGGTTCGCCGAGGCCTGGCCCGAGATGATGCGGCGGATCGTCGAGCGCGCCCCGCGCGAGGATCTTGGCGCGAAGATGCTCTGGCAGTCGGATCAGACGTCGCTGGCCGTGGCGATCCAGCACCTCGCGGGAATGGGCGTCCCGTGGGTCCGACTGCCGAACCGATTCCACGGACGCGCCGAATTGCTCAACCGTGGCGCGCTGGCCCTCCGCGATGCGGTTCTCTTCCACATGATGTTCTTCATCAAGTCCGCGCCAAAGGGGGTAACCCTGCGGCAGAAAGTCGAGGAGTTCTTCGTCCGGTACGCCTGGCAATTCGACCGATGGGTTCCGGCGGCCGAGGCGCGGCGCGACCCCGTGTCGCGGGTCCGGCAATGGTGGCGGCACCGAATCCGGGGAAGGTTCGCCCGGAAAGAACTCCGGCGACTGATCTATCGCCTGTTGGAGAATCAGGTCGAACCCGCGCTCCGGGGCTGACGGGATCTGGAACGGCCCGGATCATCCGGCCGAGAAATGAAGGTGGTGGGGGGCGCCCGGGATTCAGGCCCCGCGGATGCGTTCCTTCTCGCCCTCGGCCTGGCGCCGGATCTTGTCGAGATCGGCGCGCCGCTGGCGCTCGACCTCCTCGATCTGGGACGGGTCGCCGGTGGCCAGGGCCGCGGCACGCTTCGGCTGGAACATGATCTCGACCTCGGCGATCTTGGCCTTGGCCTTCGACTCCACCTCGGCGATCGCGCGTTTCTGCTCATCGGTCAGCGCCGCCAGTTTCCCCTCGCTCTTTTCCAGGCGCTCCATGGCGAGGTCAAACGCGCTCTTCATGCCCGATCTCTTCGTGTCCGTCATGGCAATTTCTCGCTGGCCTTGAGCCTAGGCCGGTGTGCGCCGGACTGCAATTCGAACCTCCTCCGCGATCTTCCAGTTGCGCGAGATTCGCACCATGACCACGCCCGACCGCCGTGGGCGCGGGGATGCGGCCCGCGAGACTGCCCGGTCCGTCACCATGTCCGGCCCATGGTGGAGAATGTCGCTCGGCTAACTTCCCGGCCGGTTCGGATGGGTTGACATGACAAGGCGATTGGAGTCGGCTCTGAATTCGGCCGCTCCCGTGACCAGAAGCAACGACATTATGATCCGCCTGCGCGATTATAACGTGAGTTCGCCCTCGCCCACGTCGCCTGTCGAACCGTCGAAGAATTGGATCTTCAATGTGGCCCCATAGCCGGTGATCACCTTGTCGCCCCGGCGCAGTTTGATCTTCCCGAAATTCTCCTGCGTCACGGCCATCTCCTCACCGGTCTTGAACCGCACGGTCACTTTCCCGCTGAAGGAGAGGATCGTGGCCCGCTTTCCGTCTCCCTCCTCCGCGGCGGCCGGCGTCAGGGTGGTGGTGGGCGGTGCCGCCGACGTGCCCGTAGCAGTCGGGGGTCCGCCCATCCCGAAGCCGCCCGGCAAGAAACTCGTTGTGATCGAATCGGTCAGAGGTCGGTTCCCCGGCTTGAAGGATTCGTCCGCCAATGCGAGCGCCAGTTGATTTGCGGAGGATGTGTCCTCTTTGCCGTCCCGGCCGATCGTCGTGATCCGGAGGCTAAGGAGCCCGCGTTTCTTCGCCTCATTCGCCGCCGCGCTGCGCGTATCGAACGGCCCCGCCACTACCGTGACCCGTAGCCCGATGCCCTCGGCCAGTTTCCACGCGTCACTTGCCGATTCGACCAGATGGTACGACACCACACCGCTCTTCCCGGGTTGCGGTCCGATCTCAACCAACGTCATCGGCGAAGTAAATGCGTCACCCCCCGAAGCCTGCTGCGCGGGTGGCGGATCCCCTAGCACGCCTTCCGCGCCTAGGGCCACGCCGGGATTCAGGAGGAGCCCGGCAAGCGTCGCAATCTGGAGGCAACCCGAAACCGAGACCGATGCCCGTTTGGAGTCATTCATGCGACCACTCTACCACATCGGATTGAAGAAATCTTGCGATTTTCGAGGGTCACCGGCAGCAGCCCCTAGCAGCCTGTCGGACTTGGTAAAGTCCGACAGGCTGCTAGCCTCCAGCAATGTTTGGCCCGATCTCATATGTCAGGGGGGTATGGGTCGTCTTTGTTCTCGTGTCCTGCGCCCTGGACTCGCGGGCGGAGGCGCATCCGGGGGATGGCTCATTTCCGGAGGCGGTCGTCGCTCTTGGCGGAGTGGCCGGGGGAACGTTGGGTGCGGCGTCCGCGGGGCGTGCCGATGGGCCGGGGTGCCTTGACGAGGATTTTCCGATCGAGGCGGATTGGTGGCGGCAGGATGGCGGGCCCGATTTTCGTCTGTTGCTGGCGGGGTCCGGTGTGACCGGAGCCGTCAGGACGATGGTCCTCCGCGTTTTGGACGAGGTTGGCGAGGCCGGGTCGGCGTTGCGGGGTGAGGAGGCGAGGCTGGGGCGCGGCACCGGATCTGGCGATGATGCCGGATGGCTTCGGTTATATGTGCGCGCCGCATCGGTTCGGCGGGAGGCGCGGTTGGGGGAGGCCAGGGCTCGGGCGCCCAAGGTGGTTTTCACCAAGCGCCGCACGATGCGTCCCTCATTTTTTGCGTACACCGAAGGTCAATCGGATGCGCAGCACGAGCGGCATTTCATGCCGGGTTCGGAGCTCTGCCTGCTGGAGTGGGATGGGCCGCGGGTCCAGGTCCGCACCCTGCTGGCGGATCCCGGCGGTGTCCTCCGTGATCCCGCCGTGTCTTGGGACGGCAAGAGGATCCTCTTTGCCTGGAAAAGGTCCTTGGATGCGGACGACTACCATCTTTACGAAATGGACGTGGCGTCGGGCCGGGTGCGCCAGCTCACCTCGGGGCTCGGTTTTGCGGACTACGAGCCCGCCTATCTGCCTAGCGGCGATATCATATTTTCCTCGACCCGCTGCGTGCAGACCGTCGACTGCTGGTGGACGGAGGTGAGCAACCTGTACACCTGCGATGGGGACGGGCGCTTCCTCCGCCGGCTCGGGTTCGATCAGGTGCACACCATCTTTCCGACGGTGCTCGGGGATGGCCGCGTGATCTATACCCGATGGGATTACAACGATAGGGGACAGATCTTCCCACAGGCGCTTTTCCAGATGAATCCCGACGGGACGGGTCAATCGGAATTCTATGGGAACAGCTCATGGTTTCCGACGACCATCGCCCACGCGCGCGGCATCCCCGAGACGCGGCGGGTGCTTGCGATTCTCTGCGGCCATCATTCGACGCAGGCGGGCAAGCTGGCAATCATAGATCCTGCCGTTGGGCGGCAGGAGAACGCGGGGGTGCAGCTCGTGGCGCCGGAGCGCGAGACCCGGGCCGAGCGCATCGACGCGTACGGCCAAGAGGGCGAGCTGTTCCAATATCCCTATCCGCTGGACGAGCGGGAGTTCCTCGTGGGGTTTGCGCCCCGGGGGTGGGATAATCCCGGGAAGAAGGATCGGCGGAGAGGCGACGCGGCCTTTGGGATCTATTGGATGGACGTGGCGGGGCGACGCGAGTTGCTGGTGTCCGACCCTGGCGTCGCTTGCCAGCAGCCGGTGCCTCTGGTGGCCCGGCCCAGGCCAGCGGCGCGCCCGAGTGCCGTCGATCATCGCAAGACAGAGGGCACCTGCTACGTCCAGGACGTCTACGCCGGGCCGGGGCTTGCCGGAGTGCCGCGCGGCAGCGTCAAGAGACTGCGAGTCGTGGCGATCGATTTTCGTCCGGCGGGGGTGGGGAACAACGGCAGCCGCGGCCCGGGAGGCGGGGCGCTCATCAGCACCCCGGTGGCCGTCGGGAATGGGGCCTGGGACGCCAAGATCGTGTTGGGCGAGGCGCGCGTGCACGAGGATGGCTCGGCCTTTTTCTTCGTGCCGGCCCGAACGCCGATCTATTTCCAGGCGATCGACGAGAAGGGGCGGGCGCTTCAGACGATGCGGAGTTGGACCACGCTGCAGCCGGGCGAGAACCAGTCGTGCGTGGGATGTCACGAGCACAAGAACTCCGCGCCATCGATTGGCGACTATCGGGGAGGGCTCGCCCTGCAGGCGGGGCCGCAGGCTTTGACGCCGTTCCATGGGCCCGCGCGGGGTTTCAGTTTCCCGCGGGAGATCCAGCCCATTTTGGATCGCCACTGCGTCGGTTGCCATGGCGATCGCCAGAAGCGGATGGAGGCGAAGCGCATGGATCGGCCGTTGCATTGCGAGACCGACCCCGACTGGGCGCACGCCCTGGCCGATCTGGATGCCGTGATTCGGGGAATCGCGCCACCCGCGGCGCCGCCCGCGCCCGTCGCCGCGGGCCAGAAGGCTTTCAGCCTGCGGGGGGACACGACGCTCGATGGGTTGGCCAAGCGGCACTGGAGCGACGCGTACCTCAACCTCACCCTCGCGTTGCCCGCGAACAACGACTGGGACCGTGGCTCCTTCGCCGGGCAGTCCGATGGCCTCATGGTCAATTGGATCGGCTCGCAGTCGATCCCGGCGCCGCTGCCACCATGCATCGCGGGTTCGACCCGAAGCGGACTCCTGCCGCTTCTCGAAGGGGGGCACGGCGGCGTGCAACTTGCGCGCGAGGAATTGGAGAAGATCGCCTGCTGGATCGATCTGTTCGTCCCCTATTGCGGTGACTACACCGAGTCCAACGCGTGGACAGAAGAGGAGATGGCGAAATATCGACGATATCTCGAAAAGCGGCGGCGCATGGAGGCCGAGGAACGCGGGAACATCGAGGAATTGATCAAGACAAGTGACATCAAAACCGATGGAGGCGGGGTCCAATCCCGCCTCGCACCCCTTGGCGTAAGCCCATGGACATGAGAAAATTGCTATTCCCCATCCTGTTTGCCGGCATCGCGTCGGGCGGACTCGCATTTGCGAGTCGAGCAAAGAATATCCCGCAGACAGAAGCTGCCCAGCTCACTGGGCCCGGCAAGACATTTGTCTTTGCCGTCGATCAGGCACTCTCGTCCGGGCCGAGGTCGTGGACGCACCGGGTGGCCGAGGCCGGGGACTATCAGGTCGGCATGGCTTGGGTGAATGTGGTTTCGGGCGGGGACGTCGAGGTGACGATCACGGCCGGGGGCAGGCAGGTCAGATCGGTGAAGGCGCGGCCCGGTTTGGCGCCACACAGGCTCGAGGCACGACTCGAGGGACTCGCTGCGGGCGATGAGATCACGGTCACCGCGACGCCCACGGCGGCAACGTATCGGCTCGGCTATCAGGTCGCCTTTGTCACGCCGACTTTCCCAGGGGCCAGGGTTTTTCACGTGAGGGACTTCGGCGCGGTGGGCGATGGGGCGACGGACGATTTCGCGGCCATCTGCAGCGCGGTCGCCGCGGCGCGGAATGCCGGCTGCGCGATCCTTCGATTCGACGGCTCCAAGATCTACCGTGCCATCGGCACCGAGAATTCCAGCACCCGATTCCGCTGCGTTGACGTAAAGTTCCAGAACAACAAGTTCGAGGATTTTCACTTCTGGTTCCACGCTGGTCCGAACGGGCCTCGACCGCGAAGGATCGTGCTGGAGGACAATTGGGTGACCGATCTGCGGATCGGGCGGATCGATTTCCAGCAGGGATTGAATTGCCACCTGCGGGGCAACCAACTCGTCGGCGTCACATTGGGATTCCGGGATGAATCCATCGACATGTGGGTCGCGGGCAATCGCTGGATGAAGATGAAGGACGGCCAGATGAGCGTGCGAGCGAGCACGGGGTCAGCCGTGCGTCTGGGCGGGGGAAACCAGCGGGACGGAGAGGATCTCGGGAAGACGGTCGAGAGCGACGAGACTTCGGCTGTCAGGTCATTGATAACGAGCGAGCCGGAGATGGGGATCGAACCCACGACCTACTGATTACGAATTTGTATCTATCCTCAAATGCGCATGGGTGCCCTTGAATGAAAGTGCTTGAACTATCATACTATGACTACAATATCTTGCATTGGGTCAAGTGATCCCAATTGCGAGCAGGATAGTGCAGGAGATGACGGAAAAAAGTGGCAAAGAAGTGGCAAAGCAGATACGCCCCTATTCGCGGACGGATCAGCGGTACTGGCGGGAAAAAGTCTTCCGTGCGGCCTATACGCGGGGCGGGGTCAGCCAGAAGACGGCCAACTGGTCGGCGCGAATCCAGCACCGGGGCAGGCGGGAGATATTCCCTCTAGGGACTTCGAGCCGACTGGAGGCTGCGGCACTGGCTCGTGACATCTTTCTGGCTGTCCGAGCGTCTGGCTGGGATGACACGTTGGCCAGGTTCAAAGGCGGTGCGGTCAGCCCGAAACGGGGGGGCGGACCCACAGTCGGGGACCTGTTGGGAGAGGTCGGGGCCAAGGCGGGGCTTCGCGCCCACACGTTCGCGGAATATGCCCGCTCGCTGCGGAAGATCGTGGCGGAGATCGAGAGCATCGACGTGGGCGACGCGAAGTACGACTATCGCACGGGCGGCAACAAGGCATGGGTGGAACAGATCCATGCTGTCCCGTTGGCCAAGATTACACCCGAGCGGGTGCAGAAGTGGAAACTGGACTTCATCAAGGCCGCGGGTGCAAACCCGGTGAAGCAGCGGGCGGCGCGGCGATCCGCCAACACCTTCCTCCGCAACGCAAAGAGCCTGTTTAGCCCGAGGCACCTGCGGTTCGTGTCGCTAGACCTTCCGAAGCCCCTGCCGTTCGATGGCGTCCAATTCGAGCCTCGGGGGTCGATGCGGTATCGCAGCGAGATCGATGCCGAGGCGCTGATCCGGGACGCCCAGGCGGAGCTGCGCGGATCCCAGCCAGAGCAGTTCAAGATCTTCGTCCTGTCCCTGTTCGCCGGCCTGCGACGGAACGAGATCGACAAACTGGAGTGGGGATCGGTGGATTTTGAGCGGGGCTTGATCCGCATCCGGGAGACGGAGTTCTTCCAACCCAAGACCGAGGAGGCTGCCGGGGATGTCGAGGTCGATCCCGAGGTCATGGATTTGCTGCTGCGGTTTCGTTCCGCCTCCAGGGGGCGATTCGTGGTGCAGTCGGATTCGCTTCCGCGCCCGGAGCAGGGCTACCACCATTATCGGTGCCAGAAGGATTTCGAGGGGTTGACCGAATGGCTGAGATCGAAGGGTATCAAGGCCAAGTCCCCGATCCACGCCCTCAGGAAGGAGTTTGGTTCGCTCATCTGCGACAAGGGGGGTATTTACGCTGCCAGCCGTGCCCTCCGCCATTCGAACATACAGGTCACCTCCCAGCACTACCTAGACGGAAAGCGGCGGGTGACGGTGGGGTTGGGGGGGCTATTGGATTCGATGGTAACACCAGCGGGTGGGCCGAAGCGGTCGAGATCGGGCGGTAGTGTAGCCTCATCGCCGTCGGCGCGAAAACGGTCGCGGGGTGGTCGCGCCGAAACCGGCGGAGCCTGACCGACGGAGCGTCTGTTCAGTGCCTAGGTGGGGAGGGATGGTCCGCGAAAAAGCGGTGCGCATCGTCGATCACATGGCCTTTCCTGTCGATGAACATCTCCCTTTCTTGACTCGAACCAACGCTTCGACTCGGTCGGGGTTGACGGATTGCCGCTTTCACGGCAGCGCTGCCATAAATGCGGTATAGCGATCGTCTCGAAATCCCCATCAGCTTCGCCAAGTTTGCTGCTGTCGCCTTGATAGTTCCCGTTGCGTTGTGAATGGCGAGTCGGGTCGAAGCATCGCGAAATTCACCAATAGCCTCGTATCGTTTCATGTGGCGAAGGATCCACTCTCGTACGAAGCGGCCCGGAGGGAGCATTACCGCGCTGACGAGACGTTCCTCAAAGCGGGCCGCACGGGCGATGATGGTTCGTCTCTCTTCGTCTGCAGTCGAGTTCTGCCGCGTTGGCTTGGCTGAGATGAGATATTGGCGCTCGTCGACGGGCAGCAGCCCGTGCCGCCACCGCGCCAACCGTTGGCAGTGGGCCAACACTCGATCCACGGGGTCTGGTGCCACAGGACTCGGAGCCTCAACCCACTTGGTTTGCGGGCAGTCTGGAATGCCATCTTCGGGGATGGAGGGGGTAGCCCACGGTTCCCGCGGTAGCCTGCGTCGCCGATATCGCTGAAGGCGGAGCCGATCCCTCAGGCACCGGATTGCCTCCGGGCTAGTGTCCCGAATCTCCCAATGCGGCCGCCCAAATCCTGATTCAACGCATATTGCGCTTGGGATCAATCGGTTACGAATGTGCCGCTGCACGTGCCCCTCACTGACGCCCAGGGCGGCGGCGTAGGTCTGAAGACTTTCATGCATGATTTGGCACACTCGTTGGAAAAGGTAGGAAGCTGTATAGAAAGGAACCCAGATGAATAATACTGACCACAATACTCAGTTGTTGGACCGGGGTCAAGTGGCAAGGCGATGGTCTTGCAGTCGCGAGACGGTAAAGCGCCGGGAGCGGGCGGGCATACTCCGGGCGTTGAAACTCAGTTCCCGCGCAACGAGATACCGTCTTGAGGAGGTCATTCGGGTCGAAAAGCTCGCGGAAGGGGGGGCGTCGTGAACGCCTCAGCCTCGTGTTGTACGGGAATCTTTGCCGCAACCGACGTTGCCAAGGGCGCAGAAATTCCTGCAACCGGAAAGGTCGGCGTCAACCTAGCGCGGGGACGCCGGGAACCCCGCGTACCGATCCCCGAAACGAGCGCTAACGATCTGAGGCTGCACGCTCTCCATCAAGCGTCGCAATCAAACGACGAGGATGTTCGGGCGATCGCGTACGCGGAGCTGTTTGCCCGGTATGGTCTAGACGGGGCCGACCGGGGAGATTGAGGGGCTACCGAATCGGTGGGATATGGGCGAAGATTCGCAGGCGCTCTTGGACCTTTTTTCTACTCGGCACTCCGAGGCGGTGGGCAATCTCAGGGGGGGAGGGCAAATTCAGCCGGTCGCAGTCATCCCCGACGAGATCAACGACTGGGACCGGCTGAGGGCGGCCAAGTTCTACCATGGCCAGCTGAATTGGGCCGTTCACGCCCTGTACCCGAAGGACCGGGGCACGGACCACGAGCAGGGCAAAAGGCCGATTGGAAAGGGTTGGCGGGAACACCGGGCGAGCGAGGTGACCGCTGACTACCTGGAGAAACACTTTGCGCCAGGGACAAACTACAACGTGGGCGCGGTCGTGCGCGCGCCGTTCGTTCACGTAGATCTGGACAGTAAGGCGGATTGCGGGGAATCGGTTCGGAAGTGGTTGGGGGAACTCGAAGATCTCATGTCCGTACCGAGGGAAAGGACAGCCGGCGGGGCGCACCTGCTATTCATTTGTCGCGATCTACCGGATCGCGTGCTGGCGGCCAAGAAGCCCCTGGTTTCCGTGCTGAATCCCCGCGTTCAGGCAGAGCTTTACAAAGACGGGAACAACATTGTTCTCAGCCCTTCGATCCATAAATCTGGGAACCAATACCATTGGGAGGTCACGGGGGTGGTGCCCGAGGTCCGATGGAATGAGCTGAAGAGCTGGTTTCGTTTCGAGGAACCGGCTGAAAAGAGGCGTGGTCGAGCGGCGAATCAAACCGCGTGGTGGACGAAATACAGGGGTGACCTGCGGTCACTCGACATCATCGCCGTCAGCAGAGAGCTGAGAATATTGGGCGAGAGGGTGGGGGGTGAGGAATCGAAATGGGCAGTGCGGTGCCCCTGGGAGTCGGAGCATTCCACTCCCGCGCCCCAACACCGGCAGGCGGGATCGGATGCCGTCGTATTCGAGGGCGAGAGCGGACAGCATCCGGGGTTCCACTGCATGCACGCGCACTGCGCGAATCGGCAGATCGAGCATTTCCTGGGCTGGGCCGAGGTGCAGGTGCCTGGGATCGTGGACCGGCACTGTCGTCGCGAGCGTGTGTGGTCGGAGGGGCAATGTGCCCAGGATGGTCGCCCCCGCGTCGTGCTGCCGGGCCTGGATAGGCCGCTCAGCCATTTCGCCTGGTGCATGGGGGCGCACATCGGACCACGCCACAATTGGTTTCGCAGGAGCGATGTGGTGGTGACTGTTGAAACCCGTCGGATATCGGAAAAGGTTTTGGCAACCGTCTTTCGCGCAGTGCAGCCGAGCGAAGCGTGCTCGGCAGTCGAAGAGTTTGTCGAGACGGGATCGTTGCTCCGCGACGAGGGTTCGGGGGAGGTTGAATTCGTTGCCAATAGCATGACGCGGGAGTGCGCGGGGAAGTTGCTGGTGGCACGACCATTCGTCTCGCAGCTGCCTGAAGTGATCCGTATTCTCGACGTGCCGATGCCGATCCTCACGAAAGGGGAGATCGTCGTCGAGCCGAAGCCGGGCTACAATCCAGATCTGCTACTCTATGTCGATCCCGGCGCACCGATCCCACAGAAGATGGCTCTGGAGGATGCGAAATCGGTTTTGACAGGACTGATCGCGAGCTTTCCATTCCGGGACGACCAGAGTCGGATCCACGCTCTCGCACGCATCATAACGCCGTTCTGTCGGGGCATCATGGGATGGGACGCCCGATTCCCGCTCTGGTTCTACGTGGCCAATCGGCCACGCGCAGGCAAGGACTACCTGGCCGGTATCGCACACATCATATATGAGGGCACCACGTGTGAGGACGCGCCCCTGGGACGCGAGTCAGAGGAGACGCGGAAACGGATCACCGCCGCGGTCATGGCAGGCCGCCGGATGATGCACTTCGCCAATTGCCAGTTCCACATCGATGACCCGAACCTAACGGAAGCGATCACCCAGAAGGTGTTCGCTGCGCGGAACATCGGAAGTACGGCGGCCAGTGCGGACATCAGATTGCCGATGGAAATCGAGTTTTCCCTCTCGGCGAACATCGGTCTGACCTATCGCGAGGACTTGGGGCCGAGGACGCGGCAGATTCACTTGGCATTCTACGAGGAGGACGCAAATGGTCGGCGATTCCCCGAGCCGGACCTGCACGGGCGCGTCTTGCGGGAGCGCCCGAGAGTCCTCGGGGCGGTCAAAGCCCTGCTGGACAATTGGATTGCCCAAGGCTGCCCGGAGGGGCCGACGCCATTCAACTCTGCTGCGGAGTGGGGGCGGGTGGTTGGCGGGATCATG
The DNA here is from genome assembly GCA_964651705.1 of uncultured Verrucomicrobiales bacterium. Taxonomy (GTDB): domain Bacteria; phylum Verrucomicrobiota; class Verrucomicrobiia; order JADLBR01; family JADLBR01; genus JADLBR01. The sequence goes on along the minus strand of CAZYWZ010000048.1, from coordinate 21,521 downwards.
ATCGCCGGTGGCCTTGGCGATCCATGCTTGCCGCACGCGGAAGACGGGGGGATTGGGGGTGACCTGAAGACAAAAGCGATGCGAGCCGTATTCCAGGCGGGCTTTGGGAAACGTCCGGGCGAGTGGTTCACAAAAGGAGATCTGTTCGAGATGATTCAGACTGGCGACGAGGACGATTTCGATTTCTTCGGAAAATGGTCCGAGGACAACGGGCGGGCTGCGAAAAAGCGGCTGGGCATGGCGCTGACCGAATTCAGAAACCGGGAACTGAGTGGTATCAGGTTGGAGTTGGACGGCAGTGGGAAGGGGGCCGCGCAAAGACTTCGCTTCACGCAAGTCGAACGGCCAGATCGCTCCAGCGCCCCGGTTTCTGGCCCGTCATATGGAAACCCCGGAAACCTAGGAAACATTACACCCCCGTCCGAGGCTTTGGCAAAAAGCCCTGGAGGAATTTGTGCATACGATCCATTCATTTCGAGGGACGTGGGGGAGGGGGTTGAGGTTTCCAGGGTTTCCGAGGTTTCCAATAGGCGGGTGTCAAACTGGCAGCTGGTGACCACTCCTGCCGACTTGTGCAACATCGCCGGCGAAATCGCCCGTTCCGCGGCACCCGTGGCATTGGATTTGGAAACGTACGGCTCGGGGCCGACGGACGGCCTGGACCCATGGAGGGGGCAGATCCGACTTCTGTCCCTGTGCATCAAGGGCCGGAACCCATGGCTGATCGACCTTCGGGCAGTTGGGTACCGGCTGGGTCCGTTGGGGGAGGCGCTGGCCAACACAATGGTAGTTGGCCACAACGTCAAGTTTGACGCCCTTTGGCTAACCGTGAAGTGTGGCCTGTCGCTGCCGAGGTGTTTTTGCACGATGACGGCTGCCCGGCTCCTCTCGGCGGGCACCCTCCCAGGCAACAACCTTGATCAGTGTCTGGAGCGGTACCTCGGCCTTCGTCCAGGTCCAGATCATAGCCGGGGGAACTGGGGTGGGATCACGCTGGTGCCCGAAATGCTGGCCTACGCCGCCCGCGATGTTCTCCATCTCAGTGCCCTGCGCGAGGAACTGGAGAGTAAGCTGGCCACCGAGGGCCTTGGCCAAGTGGCTGAACTGGAGATGGGCCTGATTCCGGTGGTCGTCGGTATGGAGGTCGCCGGCATGCAGGTCGAACGCGAGGGGGTTGTAGAGCTTGAGGCTGCGGCCCGGAAACGGGTCCAGGACGCGACCGAGGAACTCAGGGCGGTAGTGGGCATGCGGGACCTGAATCCCTCCAGCCCCGAGCAGATCAAGTCCGCATTGAACGCGGCAGGGATTTCAGTCGAGGACACGGCGGAAGCGACCCTGAAGGCATCTGATGACGGCAGGGTTGTGCCGCTCATCTTGGCGATCCGCGCCCAATCCAAGCTGGCGCAGCAGGCGAGATCCCTCGTCGAGAGCATCGGTTTGGACGGACGCATCCATGGGAGATTCGATCCGACCGGGACGGCGACCGGACGCTTCTCAAGCCACGGCCCGAACATGCAGAACATCCCGCGGGGGGATCTGCGCCGCTGTTTCACCGCACCGTCTGGCCGTCGGTTGATAATCGCGGATTACAGCCAGATTGAACTCCGTGCGGCAGCCCAGATCTCGGGTGAGGCCCGAATGATCCAGGCGTTCGCTCAGGGTGAGGACCTTCACAGAACCACGGCGGCAGCGATTTTGGGCAAGCCCATCGACGGGATCACGTCACATGACCGTCAGCTGGCCAAGGCGGTGAATTTTGGGTTGATCTACGGGCAGTCGGCAAAGGGGTTGATCGCGTACGCCGAAGCCGGGTATGGGGTGAAGCTCGCTCAGGACGAGGCCGTGCGGTTGAGGGACCGATTCTTCGAGGCCTATCCGAAGATCAAGGCATGGCACGAGGGCTGCTGGAAACAAGTCCGGGACGGCGTATCCGAGGCGCGCACGATCTATGGACGCCGTCGGTTCATACCGGCGGAGGCGAAAGAGTGGAACCGCTTTACGGCCTTGGTCAACACCCCCGTCCAAGGGACTTGTGCCGACGGTATCAAGATTGCGCTCCGGGCGCTCGCGGAGTGTCTGCCCGCAACCAGCGCCATAGTGGGCACGGTGCACGACGAGATTATCGTTGAGGCCCAGGAATCGGAAGCCGATGGCGTACGTGATCTTGTGGACACTCTCATGCGCGATTCCATGGGGAAACTGCTACCGGACGTGTTGATTGGGGTAGAGGCGAAGATTGCGCGTCGCTGGAGTGAGAGGTGACCGGTGCAGGCTGCCGGTTGACGCGACGGAAGATCTTTGCAGACGTTCCTCTTGATGACTTGGGAGGGTTCCCGCGCCTTCGAGGCGGACAACCGTGGCGTGGGCTACGCCGGGTTGACCCCGATGGATCGCCCGAATTCCCGCAGCTCGCGGATGTCCTCGCCCGACATATACGGGTCCGAGGAGGCTTTGCTTTCCTCGCCATCGCTGGCGAGGCTCCGAAGGGTCTTGATGTCCAATGCCCGCACCTCGCTATCGGTCATGCCGAAGTATTCTTTGACCTTGCGGGCCAGCTCCTCCGAATCGTCAACCGACTTGGCTTTCTCTTTCATCCGTTCCTACCATACCCAGCGTGCTGGGACCGGTCAACGTGAGGCCCGGTCCGTAGGCACCAGGTGGTGGCAACGAAGATGTCCAGGTCGCGGTTCCCGGATTTTGCTCGCTCCCTTCGCGGCGTGGGGTCCGTTGACGGGACGACGGCAGCGCGGTATGGGGAAGTGTATGGCGCATTGGAGGATTCTGGTAAGCAACGAAAACGGCGGGCCTAAGCCGCCGCTGCCGGACCCGGAAGCGGAGGCGCAAGAGGAACCAGAGATGCGGGAATTTCGGCGCTCGGTGGCCGAAGTGGTGGCACTGGAGCGCAGGCGGGTCGAAGCGGTCATGGATTGCCAACTTCGGCTGAGCCAGCCATCTGCCAACTAAGTGGAGCGGTCCACGTCGCATTGGAAAAGGAGGAAGGCCGATGAAAAAGCGTAGACCAAAGAAGAGTTCCTCGCCAGCTACCGGGGCGGGGAAGGCCGCGCCTCCCAGGATGGTAGTCTGGAACGGCAAGCGGATGACCGAGGACGAGAGGGAGAGGGAGCTGGCGGCAATGTGGGAGCGGGCCGACGACGTTCTGATGTCGCCGTTGGGTGAGGACGAGAAGAAATTGTAGGCGGCAATCAGCTGCGGCCAAGCGCACCACGGGACCACGGTCGCTCCGTGTCCGTCGTTTCCGAACCCCCAGTCACGCTTACATGGCTTCTTCGTCTCAGTTCGAGTTTCCTGCCGTGGCAATTCGCGGTCCGATCGGGGCGGCTAACGATCGAGGAATGACGCCGGTGGTCTGTAAGAACGACACGGCAGCTAAACCGCACCGTGGGGCATCCGCGGGGAGTCGAGAACGGAAAAATCTTGACGTACCCAGAGTCGAGGACTGACGCTTTGCGAGGATGGGGCAGCATCGTTTCAGACATGTCTCGCCGCGACTTGATGCCATCAGGCTGCAATGCAAGGTGTGCGGGCATGCTTTCCCAGTACCATACTACCAGTGCCTTTCATCTCCCCTAACGCCTGTCTACCCGCGGGACTATCATCCAACAACGAACCGGAAGGTGTGGGTGCCCGCTTCAACTACCGTAAAGTGCGAGAAATGCTCCGCGTCGGTGAGTGTTGCCCTCCCGATGGCACGAGCAAGAAGTAAGGTGCATCTATACGGCGGTGAGGCGGAACGTCCGCTCGTAGGCAGGCATGTCTTCGTCTATTCCATGGTGGGTTGTGACTTCAAAGTGGAGGCGGAGATCGCAGGTGAATGCAACTCCGTGAAGGCGCAAGTCTGTCCTGATCTGAATCCCGCCTCGTGGCGACTGCACATGATGGATGCATGGGACATGCGAAGACGAAAGAAACACCTGGCCTTCGGCAGAGAGGACTTTCTGGGAGGGCGGGGACTGGCCGAAAGGCTTTTCGAGCTTCTTGAGAGCGTCGCGGACCGGCTTTTCATTTTTTCTTCGGTGAGCAGGTATTTGCCGTCCAGAAATCAAGGGAGGCAGCTTATGTATACGGCTACCATCGCTTCGCTTGTCGAGGGATTTACCCAAATCGAAGCTCAACCCATTCTGGTTTTTGATTCCGATAACGACGGTGCGGAAGAGCGGTTTGGGACGTGGGCTGAAGCGCACCTTAAAGACCTTAGGCGAACACTTCTGTACCCTTTCTTGGCAAACGGCATTCCAATTCCAGACCCGAAGTTCGTGGCACCTGGTTCACATCCGTTTCTTGAGTTGGCGGACTTTGTGAGTTTTGTTGTGGCGAGGGCGCTTCACAGGAGGTTTTGGCGGAAGGCCGTGGAGCTTGATCCTGATCGATTGGGAAGGGTGACGTGGCTAATGGATAGGAAGGACGGTAACCTCATTGAGAGGAGAGGCGTTCTCTTTTCTGAGACCGAGCTAGGCGAGATCTGACCGGCCTGCTTCGGGCCGCTCGATTATCCAGATGTGCGTTTATGCCACGGCGTAAACATTGGCGTCGCGCTCGGGGTAGCTCTCGTAGACGTGCTCGAAGACGGCCGAGCATTTTTGACGGTAGAGGTCGGGCGAGTAGATGCGGGGCAGGCCGGTGTCGAGCACGTCCTCGATGGCGAGCTTGAGCTGGGATCGGGCGGAGGACTTCTGCCGCCAGTTGAGGACCAGCAGGGACTTCAGGCGGCACAGGAGTTCGCGGGCAACCTTCTTGACCTCGGCGCGTTCTTCGGTGCTCAACTCCGGGGCGGGGCGGGTGAGGATGTCGAAGATAACCAGTTCTTCCTCGGTCATGTTCTCCCGGACGTGGCGCTGCTGTTCCTCGCTGAGGCTGCGGCTCAGTTTCAGGAGTTCCTCGAACAACTCCTCGATGTTCCGACTGCCGGTGTTGTATGATTCGATCAGTTCCTCGAACTTTTCGGCGAAGTCGGCGCGGGTCTTGTTCAGGCGGATCAGCCTCTCCAGTTGGGCGCGGATCGCGGCCTTCAGGACTTCGAGGTCCGTGTTTTGGTGCTTCGACTCCTTGAATCGACGGCTGAGCGCCTCGAAGTCGATTTTCGAGAGGTCCAGCAGGGGCGCGGGCTTTTCGGGGATGCCCGCCCCGATGATCGAGGCATCGAGGAGTTCGCCAATTTTACCCATGACCTCCGAGATGTCCGGTGGGTCGGGATTGAGCTTGGCCCGCATGGCATCGCCGATGGCGGCGAGACACGCCATGCGAGGGGCGAATTCGAGGGCCGCGGGATCGGGTTTCACCGCGCCAAAGAGCGTCCTGACGATGCGCTCGTGGCCAAAGAACTCCCTCCGTAGCGGATCGGGGGAGATGAGGGCATTCACGGCATCGTCGATCCCCTGGAGGCGTTCCAGACTACCGGTGGCAAGTTGCTCGATGACGGGGAGGCTCACCCCATGGGCGGCGCAGAACGCCGTCGCAGCATCGACAGCCTGCCGGAGATCCGCGAGCAGCTTCGCCTTGTCCCGGACTGGCCGCTCGCCGCCCTTCACGGCTCCGTAGATGGCCAGGGCCTTTTCGAGGGAGGCGAAGACGTTCGCGTAATCCACGATCACGCCGCTGTGTTTGCCGGGGAAGACGCGGTTCGCCCGCGCGATGGTCTGCATCAGCGTGTGATTCCGCATCGGCTTGTCGAGATACATGGTGGAACAGCTCGGCGCGTCAAAGCCGGTCATCCACATGGCGCAGACAAAAACGATCCGAAGCGGGTCGTCAGGGTCTTTGAACTTCTCGTCCAGCGGCGGCTGCGAGTCATTCATGCGCTTCCGGTGCGGTACGATGTCCAAACCGAGCTTCTTCATCTGCTCGATCTCGTTCTGGCCGGGCGAAACGACCAGCGCCATGTCGGTCGAGTTCAGCACGCCGAGGCGGTCCAGCAGTTCGTCCTTTCGTTCTGCGGCCAGATCGTAACGGCTCAATTCCTTCTGCACCCGCTGGCGCTCCTCCCCCCAATGTTTCCGCACCTTGTCGTGCATCTTGAGGGCGGTGGCCTTGTCGATGGACACCACCATCGCTTTGCCGACGAAGCCACGGCCGAGGAAATGCCGGACGATGTCCTGGGCGACCGTCTCCAGCCGGTCGTCGCGGGTCAGGATGTGGTATTGCTTGCTCAGTTCCCGTTCGAGCTTGGCTTCCTGGTCGGGATCGAGTTCCGCCTGCTCGATGAGGCTGTAGATGTCCTCGTTCAGGTCCGGGTTGACCAGTTGCAGTTCGGGCGTCCGGTTCTCGTAGAACAGCGGGACGGTTGCGCCGTCTTCGACGGACTGCTGGAAGTCGTAGACGGAGACGTAATCGCCGAAGACCTCCTTGGTCCGCTCCTCGCCAGCGATGAGGGGCGTGCCGGTGAAGGCGAGGAACAGGGCCTTGGGCAGGGCCGAGCGCATGTTGAGGGCCAGCGTGTCGTATTGGCTGCGGTGCGCCTCGTCGGTCAGGACGATCACGTCGGGCCGGTCGCAGAGCATCTCCGGGGTCTGGAACTTGTGGATGAGCGTGAAAACGTAGCGATGATTCCCGCGCAGCAACTCCCGCAGATGCGCGCCGCTTAAGGCGTGGCAGGCGTCCCCCTCGACATCGCTGACCGCGCTGCACGCCTTAAACGTCTTGGCGATCTGGTCGTCCAATTCCACGCGGTCGGTCACGACCACGAACGTCCAGTTGCCCGCCAACTTGCGCAGCACCTTCTGCGCGAAGAAGACCATGGAGAAGGACTTTCCCGAGCCTTGCGTTTGCCAGAAGACGCCCGCCCGACCATGGCCCCGGTTCCGCGCCTCTAGCATCGAGGCGATGGCATTGTTCACGCCGAGGAACTGATGGTTCTGCCCGATGATCTTCACCAGCCCGGCCTTGTGCTCCGAGAACAGCGTGAAGTTCTCCACCAGGTCGAGGAGGCGCGCCTTGGCGCACGTTCCGCGGATCATCACCTCCAGCGACACCCGGCGCGGCTCGTCCTCGCGCTCGATGCGTTTCCACTCGAAGAACCGCTCCCAATCCGCCGTGAGGGAGCCGACGCGGCTGTCCGTGCCGTTCGAGGCGATGAGCAGTGCGTTGAACACGAACAGCGCCGGGATGCCATTTTGCGGGTGCTTGTAGCTCGTCAGGTTCTCGTCGAACGCCGCGCGCGCGGGCACGCCGGGCTTCTTCAACTCGATGACCACCATCGGAAGGCCGTTGACGAAGCCCAGCAGATCCGGGCGGCAGGTGTAGAGTGCGCCGGTGACGCTGAACTGGCTGACCAGCAGAAAGTCATTGTTTGCCGGCTGCTCCCAATCAATCACCCGCAGCCGCTCTACTTTCTGTCCGCCGTGCTCGTCGTCCGGGACGGAAACCGGGATGCCTTCCTTGAGCAGCATATAGACTTCGCGGCTGGCCTGTTCGAGCAACATGGCCGAACGGTCGCGGGTCAATTCGTCAACGGCGGCAGATATGGCCGCGGGCGGCAGCATGGGATTGAGCTTCTCCAACGTTGCTCGCAGGCGGGGAATAAGCACGACCACGCCGGGAGTCTCGCGGCCCAATGTCCCATCGGCAGAAAAAGCCTCCTCCATCGCCGACACCGTGGTCCAGCCCAGCTCCGCAAACAGCGAAATGGCAGGCTGCTCGACGAGCTGATCCTCGCTGTAGACGCGGCGCATGGCAAAACCTTCGCGTTCAGCACATCATGTAGCGGCCGCGCCCGCTTGCCTGATGTGTTCAACGTAATTGCGTTCGAGAAATGCGCGAAGCGATACGGGACAGCGCGCTCGCGGCCCAATAATCATCATGGCGTTTCCCTCACCGACGCACGCTGTCTTTCCGGGTGGTGCGGTATGCCGCCTGAACAAGACAGGGATGGCAAGGCGCAGGGCTTCTGTGCATTCTATAAAGAACGAGATAAGATACTTTCCCCTTACGAACTTCTCGATCCCCGCCTTCTTACGGAATTCCAACTCCACGGTTTTCAAGTCGTCCGCCGACGCAATTGGCGCATTGACTGCATCCGCTGCGTGCTGGATTCGACTGGCGTCCAAAGAAAAGCATGGCTTCAGCGCAATTGCCCCTGAGCTAAATTCAAAAAATGTCTTCACCTTCACGCTATCCAGCCTGGCGATCAGATTATCGCCTTTCTGCTGCGCGCGCCGCCAAAGAATTATCTGGGCCATGACACAAGCGAGCGCTTCTTTAAAGAGAGCCAGATTGGTGCTGAACAGATCTTTTAGCTTTTGCAGCTCGCTTGGCTGGAGCGCACCCACGCCGCACACTTCGTCCAGCGTGCGCTCCAGGGTGTGTTCGGTCAGCAACTCGTTTTCAATTGAGTAGGTATCGGAGACAAACAGGTTGTCACCCTGATACTTCTCGCCACCCAAAAACTCAGACAGGTCTCGGTCCACGAAAAAGCAAATTCCCTTCTTGGGAAACCGTTTCCAATCCATCGCGGCATACAGTGCGAGAACCTTATCCTTGCTTCCAGCCGGGATCAATTTGCACTCCCAGCCGTCGGGCAATACGCTTTCGAGAAAGTTCCGATAGAAGGACGGATCGGTTTTCCCCTCAACAAAACCGTAAACCATCTTCCTGCCCATTCGGTAGAAAAGCAGAAAGTCGTTGTATGGAACATTGTTGCTCGTCAACGCGTCCTGATGGATTTCGAGCATGCTCATGGACGTGAAAAGATCAGGCTTTGATGAATTCACCAATCGAATGGGCGAATGGGCGCAACTCGTTGTCGTAGATGAAAGGAGAGTGCGTTGCAGCGACCAATCCTGCGCAGAAGCCCCCCTTCTTGATGTCCACAAGAAATCGCTTTTGCCAAGGGACTGAGAGGGAAAGCTCTGGCTCGTCGATGAGCACAAAATACCGATCCTTCCCGGACAAGTAGAGATGGCTGAAAAGCGATACGATTTGCTTTTCCCCTGATGATAGATCACTTAAGTCAATTTGTGCTTCCTTGTCCCGTTCATCTTTGGGGACAATCCGAAAGCCGAAATTGGCGCTGTCATAGACGAACCGCTTGTCCACTATGTATTCTGAGCATAGGTCGCAAAAGGCAGAAACATGGCTTTCACGCTCCTTCAGCAACTCCTGAAAATGAAACAGCTTGAGGAAGTAATGGCAGATTATCTTGCCGTGTTCATTTGGAGAAGGCGAAGCCCGAACGTCGCTGATGAGTTTAAGGAGTTGACCTTTGTGCAAGGTCGTAAGGATACCCTCTGGAATGCGGTCCAGGACTGAACGAATCGTGTCCTCACGGAGGTCAGCAATTTCGCTTAGACCCACGCTCAAATACTCTTGGTTAACAACATCGCCAAGATAACGCAGCGTCAGGCTGTTTAGATTTTCCCGCGCAAACTCCTTTAGGCGTGACAAAGCGGCGTCGATGGCCTGTTGGACATCTTTCATTCCGAACTCCACCAATTCTACGTATGTATCTTCGGTTTCAGGTCGAACCATGCGACCTCTGCGTGCTCGTGGCTCCTCAAGGTCCATGCCCTCAAAAATGCTGCCGAGTTCCCGCTCAATACGTCGGTAGGTTGGAAGGTAGAGGACTTGGGCGTTTATCGCGCTGCGGATTCTCTGTATAATTTCTTGAAGGTCTTTGCGCGAACCACGTGGAGTGTCTTCAAAGAATTCGAGTTGGCGGACCACCACCTCCCAAGGCATGCCAGTGCGGTGAATCCAGCGCTCAAGGTCAGGCGGCATGTCGTGTGCCCCTCGGGTTGAAATCCAGTCCATCAAGCGCCGGCGTGCTGCCGGTGGGAGTTCGGCTAGAACCCGTCGGTCGATATGCTCAAATCCTTTCGCGAGCTGATCGCGGGTTACAGTGAACGTGTTTCCTCCAACTATCGCGGTGACAGAGGAAAAATTGAACTGGAGAAGTGCGAACCACCGCCCAGAAATGAAATGGTAGAGTATGCGGAGGAACGTTGTCTTGCCCGACCCGTTCTCGCCAACGAGGATGAGGCAGTTTCCAGTAATCTGTGCGTCAACCTTCTTGCTGCCGTGCAAGCCGGTGATTGTTATCCGAGCTATCGTTGGGTTCATAATGTATCCTTGTTTTTGCGTGAGTGTTGTTAATTCAATTTGTTTTGAGTTTCAGCTGTTCGGACATCAGGGGCGGCAGCAGCAGGTCGCGCGTCCGGCCTAGGTCTTTGAGTTGGCGTTTGAACGTTCTCATGCGCCAAAGCCCCATTCGGGTGTGAAGGTTCGCGGCACGCCCAGACCGGCGGCGGCCGCGAAACCAACGCGGATGGCGGCAGCCTCTTCGGGGTTAGGGTCGCCACTTGCCGGTGCCCCAAAGGTGGCTATTCCCTGAAATGACGGCGTGGAGTTCTCGCCGATGGCTGCGACACAAGCGTGGAGGTCGAGAAGCTCACGGACTGGCTGGCGCGGGTCCTTTGTGGTTACCCACACCAAGCGGTCGCCAGCCCTTGCACGCCAGATGTTCGGCCCTTCCATGGGAGCGGTGGGCTTATAGCCCGCGTTCAAGCGTTCTATCATCCTGTAGACGGCGGCACCGGCCACCTCGCTCGTGTAGAGCTGAAACCAGGGCGGCAAATCGGCCCAGCGATTGGTGATGGTCACGAAGTCGCCGTCGCGCATCTGCCAGAAATCCCGTAGCTTCCACGCCGATGGACGGTCTGAGGTCAGGAACGAATTCGTCCGCACCAAAAGCACAAATTCACCTGCCCGACACGACCATCGAACGGTTTTGTCACGGCCAAGAATTCGGGGCGACGGCGAGGTGGTCGTTGGATTCATGCAGCCTCCGTTTTGAGTTCCAGCTGCCCCGACAGCAGACGGGGCAGCAACGGGTCGTGCGTCCCGCGGAAGCAATGGATTTGCGACGGCGACTTCATTTTAGATTGCCTTTAATGCTGCGGTGGCTTTCGTGCGCCATTGCTCCCGGATGGCTTTCGAGAGGAGGCGATTGGTGGCGGTTTCGTGCTGGTCAAAGCCCAAAAGCGCAATCCTTCCCAGCTTGTCCGGCGAGCCGAATCCGAAGGTGCGGCATTCGTCGTATCGCTCGACGCCGAACCCGAACAGATTCCACACTCCATGTTTGTGCGCGTAGTTTCGCGGGAGGACCACCAGGGCGAAATCTGCGCCTGCGTGCAGGTAGATATGGCTCTTGAGAAGATCGCGAAGGATCTTCTCGCGGTTCGCCTTCTCAATCTCGACTGCCACGCGGCGTCGGCAAAACGTGAAGGCGAAGTCCAGCTCCTGCGGCACGCTGGCTGGCAGGTTCAGATCCATAGGCTTTGCGCCGCGAAACCGGAGCGCGTCTTCGAATCTGGCGTCGAAATCAGAGTCGATCTGCCCTTGATTCACAGTTGCGTCATCCACGCGGAACGCGAAATCGATCCTGACCAGCCCAGTCAGCAGTGGCGCAAGATGCAACGCTGCTACGCCTTCTTTCGGGTGAAGCTCGAAGTTGGTGGCATAGGCAGGGAAGCTCGTCATGCTGCCTCCGCTTCGAGTTCCACCTGCCCCGAGAGCAGGCGCGGTAGCAGCAGGTCGCGGGTTCGGCGAAGGTTTCTGTTGAGTTCGATTAGAGCCTGTTTCTGGCGAAGCATGGGCAACGCAAGCTCTGCGAACTGGCCAAGCAACTCTGCCGGCGGTGCGACGAGCGCGAACGACCGAAGGGCGGAGATGTTGAACATCGTCATATTCGTGCCGCCGGTCTTCAGCGAAGCGATGCGCCCTTGGCCTTCTTCAGACTCCATCGCGAAATAGACATACAGCGCGTCGCAAGTCTTTGCCGCCCGACAAATGCTCATGTGCTGGTCAACGGCCCAATCGTGGTGCGCTTCCGTGTAGAAGTGAACGCGGCCAATCGTGCCCTCCCCGAGACAATTCACGAGCACATCGCCGAAGCGGGCAAACTTCTCTGGCGGGACTTCCAGAGCGGTTTCGAGTTCTTTTAAATTGCTGAGGGAAAGCTCTGGGCCGCGATTCACCTTTTGGTTTATAATGAAGCGGCCGCTTCCAGCCTCGTATTTCGGAGTTACGCCACGGGTGACCAGCGGGCAAAATGATTCAACCGGCTTTACCTCCCAGCTTTTGGGGATGTCGCCGAGGGGGGAGGGGGCGAGGGGGTGGGTTTCGTGGCCGGGGAAGCGGAAGTGGACGAACCACTCGCGGTAGAGGGCGCGGGCCATCGCCTCCAGAATCTTGATGCGTCGCTGACTGTTCTCCATCAGCTCGTCGTAGGCCGACAGGATGCCCGCGATCCGCCGTTGCACCAGTAGTGGTGGAAGCGTGAACTCGTAATCGAGAATCTGCTGGCCGCTGATGTGCGGCACGTTCACGCCGGTCGTGATGGGCTTTACGTAACCTTCGAAACCCGGACCACCAATCACGAAGCGCAGGAAGTTCTGGTCAAGGCGTCGGTTGCTGGAACGGAGTCGGGCGCATCGCTGGACCAACAAAGCCTTCGGGTCGCCCGACCGGATGTATGACCACTTCAAGCCAGCAGGAATCCACGGACGGTCCATTGCGATGACCACGTCGCCGGGGACTAGATGGAACTTCTCCATCTTCTCCCAGTCGGACGCTGGCCAGCGTTTGGAAATCTCCCAGAGGATGCACCCTTGGCTGACGTTCTCGCCCTTCACGAGAGGCACGTCGTCGGGCTTATCGGTGAATTGTTGACTTTTGAACGGAAACCCGGCGAGCAGGTTCACGCAGTCAGCCAGTTTCACTTTCGGCCACTTCACCATCGTCACGCCTCCAGAATCTCTGCCACATTGCGGGCGATGGTTTGTTCGAGGTCGCGGGCCTGGGCGTTCAAGGTTTCGAGATGCTCGTTCAGGGTTTCAAGTTGTTCCTTGAAGTCCTCGTCGCTCACGGCTTCGCCCGGCGCGACGCCCACGTAGCGGCCCGGATTGAGCGACCAGCCTTGCGCTTCGATTTCCTTGAGCGTGGCGGCGCGGCACAGGCCGGGAACGTCGGCGTATTTCGGCTTCTTGCCGAAAATTTCCTTGATCTTGACGTCGGCTTCGCCGCCGCCGAGGGTGAGATCGAGGGCTTCGCCGCGGTAGAGGCGGACGAGGTTGGCGAGGAAGCCGATTTGCGCGGGCGTCCATTCGCGGTGGGCGCGGTCCACCTGCCGGTAGATGTGGCGGGCGTCGATGAAGAGGACGGTGTTTGCCCGCTTTCCGTTCTCGGTTTTCCGCGTTCCGTCCTGGGCCTTCCCCTTGTCGAAGAACCAGAGGGTGCAGGGGAGCGTGACGGTGTAGAACATGTTAGGGCCGACGGCGACCATCGCGTCCACAGCGCGGCTCTCGATGAGTTTCTGGCGAATCTCCTGCTCGGAGGCGCGGGCATCGGATGCGGAGTTGGCCATGACGAACCCGGCGCGACCCTTGGGGTTCAGCGCGGAGTAAAAGAGCTGAATCCAGAGGTAGTTTGCGTTGTCGGTGCGCGGCAGGCCGAAGGGGAAGCGGCGGGCTGGCCCGACGGAGTCTTTCAATCGCTCCTTGTCCACGGCATTGACGTTGAACGGTGGATTGGCGAGGACGAAATCGAAACGGCCGGTGGCGTCGTGCGGATCGTCGTAGTAGCTGTTCACCTGGCCGCCGTGGCGGATGTCGCCTTCGATGCCATGCACGGCTAGGTTCATGCGGCAGAGGCGGCCGGTTTCGTCGGTCTTCTCGACGCCGTGGATGGAGAGTTCCGCGCTGGGGTTCTGCTTGTGTTCCGAGACAAAGCGTGCCGACTGGACGAACATGCCGCCCGAGCCGCACGCGGGGTCGAGGATGCGCCCGTGGTAGGGTTCGATGACTTCGGTGAGGAGGCGGACGATGCAGGAAGGGGTGTAGAACTCGCCGCCTTTCTGACCCTCGGTGCGGGCGAATTCGCCCAGGAAGTACTCGTAGATGCGCCCGAAGGCGTCGTAGTCCACGGTGGCGGGGATCTCGGAGACTTTCTTCAGCAGTTCCTTGAGGAGGGTGCTGGTGAAGAGGTTGTAGGTCTTGGGCAGGACCCCGGCGAGCTGCGGGTTGTGCTTCTCGATGTCGCGCATGGCGTCGTTGACCTTCGCGCCGATGTCCGCCGCCTCGGGGAGGTTGAGCAGGAAATCGAATCGGGCATTGGGCGCGAGGTACAGGATGCCCTCGGCGTGGTAGGCGGCGGGGTCGTCCACGCGGCTGCCGCGGCGGGATGAGGCGGACGCCTTCTCCAGCTTGGCCCGCTGGGCTGCGAAACGGACCTCGGCGAAGCGGAGGAAGATGATGCCGAGGATCGGGCCGGAGTATTCCTGGGCCTTTAGGCCCGAGTTCGCGCGGAACTGGTCGGCGCTATCCCAGAGGCGCTTTTCAAGGGTGCCGTTGGCCGTGTCTTTTTCGGATGGTGCGATCCAGATCATGAGGGGGAGGCATGGGGGGGGATTTCGGAAGGCGGAATTCGGAAGGCGGAAGGGTGGGGGCACGGACGGACTCGGGGCAACGCGGGGGTCGCGGGCACGCGAGTGGCGAAGATCCCAAAACGTCTCATCGCTATGACGCGAAAGCGTAGGGTGGCCGCGTGGAACTTTCCATGACTTTTCGCGCCAATTCGGGTCATTGGCGTTAAGATCGCGTGAAGGGTGGGACAGGGGCGGTCCTTGATGGCCTGTCTGGGTGGCCAGCGCCATTTTCCTGAGGGCGGGCCTCACATTGAAAACGCGTAGGCATTTCAAAGTGCGCCGCAGATTCAGAGAAGTTGGGAATGATCGGGTTTCCGGGGAAGCCAAACAAAGGCGGCGTGGCGAGACAGGGAGGGGTGGGGGAGAAGAGTGGCAAAGAAGTGGCAAAGCGGGCTATCGCGAGAGACACGACCCATGTCACAAGTCGTTGATTATCAGAGAGCCGGAGATGGGGATCGAACCCACGACCTACTGATTACGAATCAGGGAACGCACCCTCGGCAAGAATTAGATATGTTGGAATGATAGATACATACGGGAACACTGGGGAACAAATGGGAACATTGACAACCGCGACCAAACCGCGACCATTATTGGCATGCAGGTCAAGGTCAGGAAGTCCAAGAAGCCGCGGACGCCATGGGTGGTCTACGTTCCCAAGGCGCTGTCGGGAGGCAGGGAGCAGCGGCGCTACTTTAAGCTACGGGTCGAGGCGGGTGACTTCGCCCGGGAGTCCCAAATCAAGCTCAGGGACATGGGCGCGAATCTCTGGGACGAACTGACCCCGGAGGAGACGGCCGAGATGGCGGCCCATGCCCGACGGCTCAGGGAGCAGCGGGGCAAGGCGCCCATGACGGCGAAAATGGCCCTGGAGGAGTTCTACAAGGCCCAGGCGAACTCGCAGGCCTCCCGGCGGTATCTGGAGCAGATTCGGTACGAGGGCAAGAAGTTCACCGCCGAGTTTGGCGACCGATTTTTGACTAGCATCGGCCGGGAGGAAATCCTCCAGTGGCTGCACTCCCTCAAGGGCATCTCGCCCACATCGCGGCTCGTCACCTTCCGTGTTGTAAGCGCGATTCTGGGGTACGCGGTGGAGATGGGGTGGCTGGCGGCCAATCCGTGCGCGAAGCTGGCCAAACGGCTGCCGCGGCCCAACAAGCCCAAGGGCATCCTGCAGCCGGAGGAACTACGGCTGCTGCTGGCTGCCGCCGATGACCGGATAATGCTTCCGTCAGTGGCCCTTGGGGCGTTCGCCGGGTTGCGGCCGTGCGAGATCGAGAGGTTGCACTGGGAGGACATCAAGTGGGACCAGGGCCAGATCTTCGTCCGGCCCGAGGTGGTCAAGCAGACCAAGAGGGAGCGGTCGGAGGGGCACTTCGTGAGTATCAACGATGCCCTGCGGGCGTGGATTGAGCCCATCGCGAAAGGAAGATCGGGGCCCATCATCCCGGTCAGGGACGCCGCGGTTAAGCGGGCAAAGAAGGCAGCCTGCAAGAAGGCTGGTTTGTCGATACCCCATGACGGCTTGAGGCACTCGTTCGCCACGTATCACTACGCCATGCACAACGATGCCGCGCTCACGGCCCGTGAGATGAAGCACTCGACCACCGACATCACCTTCCGCCACTACGCCCGGCGCGACGTCACGAAGCGTGACGCGGAGGCGTGGTTCGGGCTCCGGCCGCCAAGGCGCGCGCGCAACGTCATCCCGATGCGCAAGGCCGGGTGACCGGGGCGCTGTCGCCACGTGGCGACAGATCTGGGCCTTGGGGCCGCCAGCCACCCCGCGTTTGCCACCCCACCTATCGCGCCAGGGGGATGACGTAGAACAGGACCGCGAAGAAGTGCAGGCCGCTGCCGGCCAGCACGAAGAGGTGCCATATGGCGTGGTGGAACCTCAGGCCGCGCCAGAGATAGAAGACGGTGCCGGCGGTGTAGGCCAGCCCGCCGCCTGCCAGCAGGAGCAGCCCGCCCGGCGCCACGCTGTGCAGCAGGGGCCGGATCGCCACGACGACCGCCCAGCCCATGCCCATGTAGAGCGCGGTGGCCAGCAGGCGGCTGCGGCGGGACCGCCGGGCCCGCGCGGCGATGCCCAGGGCGGCCAGCCCCCACACGGCGACCAGGATCGACCAGCCCCACGGCCCGCGGAGGTTGACGAGGGCGAAGGGGGTGTAGGTGCCGGCGATCAGCAGGAAGATGGCGCAGTGGTCCAGGACGCGCAGCACGGCCCGGGCGCGGGGAACCGGGATGCTGTGGTAAAGCGTGGAGGCCGCGTACATCAGGACACCGGTGGCGCCGTAGACCGAGCAGGAGACCACGTGCCAGGCGTCCCCGAACGCCCTCGCGCAGGCCGCCAGCACGGCCAGCCCCGCGATGGAGAGCAGGAGTCCGACGCCGTGGGTGACGCCGTTGGCGATCTCCTCGGCCACCGTCTCCCGGGGCAGGGCGGCGGTGGCGGTCATCGGGCGTCCCCCGGGGACATCATCGGGATCCGGCGCGCCGCGCCTGGGCATGGCGGCGAGGGTCGAAGGGGCTGTGGGAACGGGTTCACGGGGGAGATTGAAGGGCGGGGGAACCGAAATGGCGAGCGCGGATGCGGCAGCCAACCCCTGCCACACATCCCCCGCGACGGGCCGGGCATCCCGTGGTACGTTGCCCCCATGGCACGGGTCCCTTTCATCGCCGCGATTATCGCGCTTGTCGCGCTGCCGTGCGCCGCCCAGCAGCAGTACTACACCCGGCCGTTTGGCCCCGGCACCCTGACGACGACGCCGGGTGGGCAGACGTACTACACCCGGCCGTTCGGCAGCGGCACCCTCACCACCACGCCGTCGGGCCAGACGATCACCTCGCGGCCGTTCGGGAGCGGGACGCTGACGACCACGCCATCGGGGCAGACGTTCCACACGCGGCCGTTCGGCTCGGGCACGATAACGACCGGACCCGGCGGCCAGACCTGGACGACCCGGCCATTCGGGAGCGGGACCATCACGACCGGTCCAGGCGGCCAGAGCCTCTACAGCCGGCCCTTCGGCCCGGGGACGATCACGACGGGGCGGTAGGGGCGATCAGTCCTCGCTGTGCCGGGCTACCGCGATGAATGCCGCCGGGGGCCTGCGCCTCGATCCCGGCGGGAACAGGTCCCGCATCTCTGCGCCCAGCGCGGCGGCCAGCAGCCACAGCTCCGCGTCGTTGACGCGCCTGAGCCGGGCCTCGATCTTCGAGAGGGTGGCGCGGCTCACCGCCCAGCCCATGAGGTTGCACCGGGTGGCCATCGCCTGCTGGGAGAGCCCGCGGGCGGTGCGCTCGCGGCGGACGGAGGGACCGATGAGGTTCTTGGCGGCCATGCTCCAGAATCGGAGCTTGACTCTAGTGGGCGCCGATTCTGGAATGGCTCCGATTTCGGAGCAACATGAGGAGCCGCCCCATGACCCCGCCCGCGCCGATCCCCCCGCGACCCAAGACCGCGCCCATCCCCCGGCCGGGCAGGATGCTGAGTCTGGCCGGCATGGCGCCGGCCTTCGTGGCGGTGCTGTGGCCGTTGGGAAACGCCTCGCAGAAGTCCCCGGGCCTGGATGAGGACCAGATCAGGAAGGCCACCGCCAGCCTCTGCGTGGAGCACGTGCTGGGCTGGGCGTATTCGGACAACCTGTGGACGCGCGGCGCGGAGGAGGGGGCCGCGGTGGGCGAGGAGGCCTTCCCGGACAAGGGCAACGTGCGGGCGGTGTGCCTGGGCAAGGAGGGGTCGCTGCGTCTCCTTCGCCCTACACTCGTTCGTTTGCCTGTTCAGATCAATGGAGAAGACCGTCTCGTATAGGAGGGCTGATGGCTGCATCGACCGGATCAGGTGAGTCGCGAGACGTTCATCGGCCAGAAGACGTGGTGACAGAGGCGCGCTCGGCGGGGCCTTTCTTTGATGTCGGGTGCACCAAACTTCTCGTCATGTCGATATTTACCTTCGGCATATACGAGTTCTACTGGCACTACAAACAGTGGGTCGCATTCAAGCGGCGCTCAGGCCAGCCGATCTGGCCGATCGCGCGGACTGTGTTTGCTGGCATCACGTTCTTTAGACTGGTTAAGGAGATCCGCGACGCCTCTGTTTCTGCCGGTCTCCGCGGCCCGGTGGGAGGTGGCCTGCTAGGTTTCAGCTATCTTCTGTTGGGTATCGGAGCGTGGAGGCTCCCCGAGCCGCATTGTTTCTTGGCTGGATTGGCGGCGGTGGTGCCGCTCCTCTCCGCGCAGAGGGCTATCAATAGACTCGGTGCTGCGCTTGGAACGATTGACCGCCCCAACGCTTGGCTATCCGTGCTGAACATCGTCAGCATTCTGGTCGTTTGGCTGCTGCTTGGCGTCATCGGAGTCCTTTTCTTCCCTGCGGAAGGCAGTCCAGTGGAGTAGGGCGCGACCATGCTGACTCGCTCGGGTGCCCTCGACGAATCCGCCAAACATCCCTCGCGACGGGCAGCGAGTTCCCGGGATTTGCAAGGCAGGCGGCATTGTCGGTCTGGCCGTGGAACCGCAAGCCCTCGCCATGATCAAGGCCGTCGACACCGCGCTGGACAAGGTCCTCCCGCCCCCGGAGGAGATCGGGGACATCAGGGCGATCTGGGCGTACTGGAAGACGATCCGGCCCGACGTGCTGCTGAAGATCGGGCGCGAGCTGGTCCCGATCATGCAGGGCGCCCCGGGATCGCCGCAGGAGAAGAACTGACCCGTGGCGGGCCGGGGGAATGGGTGGGGGTTCTGGGCGATGCGTTGGCAGGTCGTGGCACGTGGCGACCGCGATAGAGAGGCGGACGAGCAATGAAATGGGTATTGATCGTGATGGTGGTCGTGGTCGCGATGTTCTTCATCCTCCAGAAGTCGCCGTTGCCACCCCAGATAAGCGTCGGGCAGCGCAAGTCCATGGTCGGGGCGGGCAAGGTGGTGGTCCTGCGCAACGACTCCGCCGAGCACTACTACAACGTGCGGGTTAGCGTCAGGAGCGTCAGGGACCCCCTGAGGAAGGCCGCCTGCATGGCGGACGACCACATGCTCCCCGGGGAGATGGTCGAGGTGGGATGGATGGAGCTGGGCCGGTGGGTGATCGAGCCGGGCGAGGTCGTGACGGTCACGACGGAATCGAACCCGATCCCGGTGATCTACGAGGTGCGGTGACGGGGAGCGGAGGGAGGATCGAATGGCGGGCGTGGAGTCGCAAGGGGGGTCGGGCAAAAGGGCGCCATGGGCGCGGCCTATCGGCGCGGCGTCAGATCCGGCCCCGCGACCCAGGCCCCCGTGGCATGGCGAGCCCTCGCCGTCCGCAGTGGTGCGGAGGGATCCGGTCAGGGTCGCGGTGCTCTCGTGCCTGACCTTCGGGGTCTACTGGTTCTGCCATCTCGTGCCCCGCTACACGCGCGACATCGCCGCGCTGACCCGCGAGAAGACCTTTCCCCTGTGGGTGGCCGTGGCGGTGGGGGTGGCCGGGGTGCTGCCGCCGCTCCTTCTCCTGGCCCTCGGTCGCGCCCAGGGATCCGCTGGGGTGGAGTCGCTGGGGTGGTTCCTGGTGGGGATGCCGAGCGCCCTCTTCGCCTCCCGGTGCGCATTCAGGCTGGAGTCCATCGGGCGGGAGAGGGCCGTCGCCGGCGCGGCGGGAGCGACCGGCTGGCTTTTCCTGGGGGCGATCGCGGTTTCCTATGTGGCACGGCTGGTGCCCGGGGCACTGGGGATGGCGATTGCCTGCGGCGCCTTCGCGGCCGCGGTCTATGTCCTGCAGCGGGAGTTCAATCGTAACGTGGGCGGGGCAGCCCCGGTCGCCGCGTCGGGCACCGTTGTGGCAACACCGATCGATGCGCCCGGCGATCCCGGGGCCGGTGCCGTGGCTCGCGCGATCCCGGCGGGTCTTTCGGCCGGCGGCCCGGAGGTCGCACCAGAGGGGAAATCGCAGGCACCCAAGCGGGGGGCCGGATCGCCGGGATGGGGTCTGGGCCTCGGGATCTTTGCCATGGTCGCGTGGCTGGTGCCGATCCTCGGATCGGTCGCCGGCGTCGTCGGGCTGGTGCTCAGCGCGAGGGCCATCCGGGGGCGGCGGCACGGCATGGCCATCGCGGGCACCATCGTCTGCGGCATCGGGGTGACGCTCAGCGTCATCCATGGGTTGCTGACGGCCCTCGTGACGCTTTCGGGTGATCCGGCATCGGGCGACGCGGCGCCCGCCCTGCGGCTCGGGGGAGCCCCCGCCGGGCTCGAGCGGCGCGAGCTGAGGCTCACGGCGGCCATGGTGTCCGGGTCGTGGGTGGAGAGGGATCTCCTCTTCGATGACCGGGACGAGTGGACGGGGAGCGCCGCGGTGCTGGGTGAGCACGAGGGAGAGCTCATCCTGGTGACCAACGCGCATTGCCTCGGGCTCAGGGAACTCGCCGAGGCGGACGACGACAGGCGTCCCGAGGTCGCCCGGTATGATCTGGTGGTGAGGTTCCCGTCCGGGCGGGAGTTGCCGGTCAGGCGATTCAAGTGGCATGCGGATGGCGTCGACATAGCGCTGCTGGCTGTCGACGCGTCCGGCCTGACGCGCGGCACCGATTACGTCTGCGTGGCGTTCGACGATGGGGTCATGCCGGAGCAGGGCGCGGAAGTTGTGGCGGTCGGCGCCCCGCTGGGACTATTTGAGGGAACCATGACGTTTGGCAACATCAGCGCATTCCGAGAGGATCGCTTGGGCGAGACGGGTTTCCGGTGGATCCAGACCGATGCCGCCATCAACCATGGCAACAGCGGCGGGCCACTGTTCCTTAGTAGGCAGGGCCGGTATGTCTGTGTGGGCATCAACACGGCGAAGGTCGATATTCCGGGCGTGGAAGGTCTCGGGTTCGCCATCCCCGTATCGATCCTCCGGTCGAATCGCTTCACTGGCTGGTGCCGGACTTCGGCCCCGGATGTGCAGCGGCTGTTTGGCAATTGACCCGCGCCGAACGGGTTGCCGGCCGACGGATGGATGGTCCGATCTCCGATTGGGCGGTTCGGGGCGCGGTCGTCTCCAGTTGGTGAC
This sequence comes from uncultured Verrucomicrobiales bacterium, assembly GCA_964651705.1. Taxonomy (GTDB): domain Bacteria; phylum Verrucomicrobiota; class Verrucomicrobiia; order JADLBR01; family JADLBR01; genus JADLBR01. Next base: position 57 of record CAZYWZ010000048.1, on the reverse strand, counting down.
GGCGCCGCGGGTGACGGGGCAAAAATCGCGCGCATGGAATCATCCATTCCACGGCGA
>CAZYWZ010000047.1:0-50139 GCA_964651705.1 uncultured Verrucomicrobiales bacterium | reverse complement strand
AAAAAACGATGGAAAACCCCGAACTTTCCGCTTGCTGAAAACACAGTTGCTGCGGCATTGAAGCGCCGCTTTGGATTGCCCGAACGACCCGGTGTTGTGAAACGTCGCGTAATGACCCAACATGCCTGATCATGAAAACGAATCCCTTCGCGAGTTTCCGCGTTGCCGCTCTAACGCTGGCGACCCTCGGTTCTGTGTCTCTGCGCGCCGAGGGAGGGGCGGAGTCTGCGCTCGCGCTGGCAACGCACGACCTGGCGCCCTTCCATGATGCCGCCCGCGCCCTGGAGAACCCGCACAAGGGCTGGTACCACCATTATCCCGACAACCACATCAACAAGTACGAGATCGCCCGCGACGCGGACCTGCTGGAGTTCCCCGGCATGGACCATCTCTACCTCCGCCTCGCCTGGGCCTATCTGGAACCCAAGGAGGGACAGTTCGACTGGGCGGTGATCGACCGCATCATCGACAAGTGGACCGCCCATGGGCTCGGGATCGCCTTCCGCATCAGTTGCCGGGAGACGAGCGCCGACCGGATCGAGCAGCAGTTTGCGACGCCGCGCTGGGTGATGGAGGCCGGCGCCAAGGGCGGGCACTTCCTGAAGGGCAAGGCCACCGGCCCGGAGGGCCCCTGGGAGCCGGTGTTCGATGATCCCGTATTCCTAGAGAAGCTGGACCGCTTCCTCGGCGCGTTCGCGGCGCGGTACGACGCCAGACCCTGGATTCGCTACGTGGACATCGGGAGCATCGGCGACTGGGGCGAGGGTCACAGCTCCTCGGGCAGCCGACAGGAGTGCGGCTTCGCCGCGCGCAAGCGGCACGTCGACCTCCACCTCAAGCACTTCAGGCGCGCCCAACTGGTGGTTTCGGATGATTTCGTCTACGCCCTCAAGGATCCCGCGGAGCGCCAGGAGCTGCACCGATACGTGCTGACCAACGGCATCAGCTACCGCGACGACAGCATCCTCGTCAACGGCTACCTGCCGGGCACGAGCGACAGGTTCACGGTCCGCAGCCCGGAGTTCTTCGCGGACGCTTACCCGAATACCCCGACGGTGTTCGAGCTGGAGCACTACGGCAACGTGAAGGGCCTGGGCAACTGGGAGGGGCGGCCCGACTCGTCCGTGGCCAAGCACGGCAAGGGCAAGAGAGGCCCGGATTACTTCCGCGGCGCGCTCGAACTGCTGCACGCCACCTACATCGGATACCATGGCTACGCGCACGAGTGGCTCGCCGACAATCCGGAGTTCACCGTCGAGATGCTCAACCGCTGCGGCTATTGGCTCTTTCCGAAAAAGATCGCCCTCCCGGCGAAGTCGGCGGCCGGCACCGCGATGCCAATGGCTCTGACGATCGAAAATCGCGGCGTGGCCCCACCCTATCAGCCATACGAGCTACGGGCGAAACTCGCGGGGCCGGGAGGCGAGGCCATCCAACCCCTGGCCAAGGGCTGCAAGTCGTGGATGCCCGGCGCGCCCGTGACCTCGCGTTACGAGTTGCCCGTGCCCGCCGATCTCGCCGCCGGACGGTACGACCTTTCCATCGGCCTCTTCGACCGGAGCGGGGACGGCGATCGCCCGGTCGAGTTCGCGCTCAAGGCCTCGATCCGCGATGATTCGGGATACTACCGCGTCACGACGATCCTCGTCACCTCGCCCTGACTCGAGAATTGAGTCGCGATGTAGGCTGCGCCTTGGCGCACGCGGACGGTGGATTCGGCGGCGGGCGCCAAGGCGCAGCCTACCATTTTCCGCCCCGGCGGTGCCCCGCCCGCGGGGCACGGGATCTAGCTTGAAAATTCGGGGTGTAGCCATGGTCGCCAGACCGTGGACGCGCTGGCCGAGCGCCCTGACCCATCCCGCCTTCCAAATGGGCCACGCTTTCTCCACCCCGTGACACCACCCACGGGCGACGCGCCTCGGCAACCCCGTGGCACCCTTGCGCGCGCGGCGCATGTCTGCCAGCATCGTCCCACCATGAAAGCCCGTCTCTTCCTATGGTCCCTCGTCTCCGCGCTCGCCGGGTTCCTGTTCGGTTTCGATACCGTGGTGATATCGGGCGCGGAGCAGACGATCCAATCCCTCTGGAACCTGAGCGCCGGCATGCACGGGCTGGCGATGGGCTCGGCGCTCTACGGCACGGTGCTCGGCTCCTTGCTCGGCGGTTGGCCGACGGACCGATTCGGCCGCAAGAAGACGCTGCTTTTCATCGGTGTCCTCTACATACTCTCGGCGTTTGGCTGCGCGCTGGCCAATGGCGTTGGCCTGTTCATCGCCGCGCGCCTCATCGGGGGTCTGGGCATTGGCATCTCCACGGTGGCCGCCCCACTCTATATATCCGAGATCTCTCCCCCGGCCTACCGCGGGCGGTTGGCGGGGATGTTCCAGTTCAACATCGTCTTCGGCATCGTCATCGCCTTCGCCTCCAACGCGGTCATCGCCAGGATCGGCGGCGACGACGCCTGGCGCTGGATGCTCGGCATCGCGGCCGTGCCCTCCATCGTCTATGCGGCGCTGTGCTTCGGCCTGCCCGAGAGCCCGCGGTGGCTGATCGGGCGCCGCGGCGACCGCGAGGCCGGCATCGCGGTGCTGAAATTGATCGAGCCCGACTTTCCCCAGCCGCGGCTGGAGGCACACGCCGACGAGATCCTCGCCGCCGCACGCTCCGAAAAAGCCGCCGCCTCGCGTTTCTGGACCCGGCGCCTCCGCGTCCCGATCCTGCTCGCCTTGCTCGTCGCCTTCTTCAACCAGCTCTCCGGCGTCAACGCGATCCTCTATTTTGCCCCGCGCATTTTTGAGATGACCGGCCTGGCCAAGGAGGCCGCGCTGCTGCAATCGGTCGGCATCGGCATCACGAACCTCCTCTTCACCTTCGTGGGCCTCTGGCTCATCGATCGGCTGGGTCGCCGCACGCTACTCTTCATCGGGTCTTTCGGCTACATCCTGTCGCTGGGGATGACCTCCTGGGCCTTCTTCACGGCGCATCACGCCATCGTGCCCGTCTGCATCTTCGCGTTCATGGCCTCGCACGCGGTCGGCCAGGGCGCCGTCATCTGGGTGCTGATCTCCGAGATCTTCCCCAACCGCCACCGCGCCGAGGGACAGGCCCTGGGCAGCTTCACGCACTGGGTCTTCGCCGCCCTGCTGACCACCTTCTTCCCGAAGATGGTCGACGCCTTTGCCCCAGGTTACATCTTCCTGTTCTTCTGCGGCATGATGGTCCTCCAACTCGTCTGGGTCCGATTCATGGTGCCGGAGACCAAAGGGATCTCCCTGGAGGAGATGCAGCACAGGCTGGGCATCGACACGGGAGAAGCGGGGAGGACGTCGCCCCCGAAACCGGCCGGGGCCTGAGCCATGATCGGGCGCCTGGCCGCGCCCCTCCTGACCCGTTGGCCACGCTCGGCACAGACGACGGATGCAATGTTTCGTTTGGTGCTGACACGCTCGCCGGGAGGGCCCGCGGCCTCGCGGGCCGGTTCGGCCCGGGAACCGCGCATGCAATGGTCCGCGGACGCCGGTGCCCTCCCCGGATCGGACCGGGGTGCCTTCCAGGTTCAGATTCATCTGAAGCACCGCACTAGGAGGCCGTCGGACTTGGTAAAGTCCGACACGCCGCTAGGCGCGCCCGGAGATCGCGATTGACAGCGGCCGGCCCGGGGCCCATATCTCGCTGACATACTGATATATCAGTAATAGACAGGCACCCGAGGACACCCCGCCATGAACTCCACCGAACGCGTCCACGCCGCCCTGGGACTCCGCCAGCCCGACCGGGTCCCGATACTGGAATTCGTGATCGACGAGAAGGTGGCGCGCGCGGCGGCGCCGGGGTGCGCGGACGTGGCCGACTGCATGGACCGGCTGGACATGGATGGGGTCGGGTGCGGCGCGAGGTTCGAGGTCGTGAGCCGAAGTGCGGAAGGCACGTACGTGGACGAGTGGGGCGTGACGTACAAGCAGAGCCCGGAGGCGGTGGCCCACCCTCACCGGGGACCGATCGTGACGCTGGAGGACGCTGCCGCCTACCAGCCGCCGGATCCCGAGGCGCCGCACCGGCTCGGCAAGTTGCCCGATCTCGTGTCCCGCTACAAGGGTCGTCGGGCGATCTGCTTCCATCACCGGGCGGCCTTCATGTGGTCGGCGTACCTCATGGGCCTGGACAATATTTTGATGCACATGCTGGACGAGCCGGGGCTGGTGGAGCTCACGATGGAGAAGGTGCTCCGCTGCAACATGCGCATCGTCCAGCGCGCGATCCGCGCGGGCGCGGAGGTGATCATCCTGGGCGACGACTACGCGGGCAACAGCGGGCCGATGATGAGCCCCGATCTGTTCCGGCAATTCGTCCTCCCGCCGCTGAAGCGCATGGTGGACATGATCCATGAGGAGGGCGCGCTCTGCATCAAGCATTCGGACGGGGATCTCTACCCGCTGCTGGACATGATCGTCTCGGCGGGGCCCGACGGCATCAACCCCATCGAGCCGGTGGCGGGGATGGAATTGAAGAAGGTGAAGGCGCTATACGGCGACAGGGTCTGCATCACCGGGAACATCGATTGCGCGCACCTGCTGCCGCACGGGACGCCGGAACAGGTGCGCGAGGCGGTGCGCCAGGCGATCGCCGACGCCGCGGCCGGCGGGGGCTATATCCTCACCTCGTCCAACAGCATCCACTCCTCGTGCCGCGCGGAGAATTTTGTCGCGATGGTGCGCGCCTGCCACGAGTTCGGGGGGTATTGATCGGCCGCTCGGGCCCTGGTTTCCGCTGGATCTAGAAAGGCGAACCGGGGACGATTACCGCCGCTCTGCGAGCGCAACCATGAAACAGACACGCCGTTCCTTTCTGAAAAGCGCCGGCGCCATCGCGCTGTCGGCGCCGTTCATCACGCGCCACCTCATCTCCGCGCCCCCGAGCCGGATCTTGCGGCACGCCAGCTTTGGCGGCGGCGGGATGGCCTGGGCCGACATCCAGGCCATCTGCTCAAACGAGTTCGTGAAACTCGTCGCCGTCGCCGAGGTGGACATGAGCCGCCTCGAGCCCCTGAAGGCCCGGTTCCCCGAGGCGAAAGTCTACCAGGACTGGCGCGAGCTTCTCGACAAGGAGGGCAAGGACATCGATTCGGTCAACGTCGGCACGCCGGACCACATGCACGCCCCCATCGCCATGTCCGCCATGCAGCTCGGGAAGCATGCCTATATCCAGAAGCCCCTGGCGCACGATATCCATGAGGTGCGGCAACTGACGGAGGTGGCCCGACAGAATAACCTCGTGACGCAGATGGGGATCCAGATCCACTCGCATAAGGCCTACCGCAGCGCCGTGGCGCTGATCCAGCAGGGCGCCATCGGCAAGGTCAAGGAAGTGCACTCGTGGAGCGGCAAGAAATGGGGGTCAGAGAAACCGATGCCGCCCGGGGGCGACCCCATCCCGGAGGGTTTCAATTGGGATCTCTGGCTGGGCGTCTGCGCGGAGCGTCCATTCATCGGGAACGGTTACTACCACCCCTCAAACTGGCGGCGGCGCCTAGATTTTGGCACCGGCACGTTTGGCGACATGGGCTGCCACATCTACGATCCGGTGTTCGAGGCGCTCGCGCTCACCGCGCCAAAGACGGTGCGCAGCGAGGGTCCGCCACCATCGGGTTCCGATTGGTCGACGGACGCCGTCGTGCGCTACGTCTTCCCGGGGACGAAGTTCACAGAGGGTCCATCCGTGGCGGTCACGTGGTACGACGGCGCCAGGCGGCCGCCCGCCGACGTGCTGGCCCTCGCGCCCGTGCCGCCACCGCCGGAACCCAAATCCGACGGGACGGGCAAGAAACAAAAACGCCAGAAGGGCGGCATGCCGGATCAGGGATCGATCTTCATCGGCACCAAGGGCACGATGCTCCTGCCGCACATCGGCATGCCCAAGCTCTTCCCTGTCGCGGATTTCAAAGACTATCCGATGCCGGAGGTCCCCGACATCCACCACTGGACCGAGTGGGCCGAGGCCTGCGTCGGCAAGGGCAATACCACGGCCGGCCTCGACTATTCCGGGCCGCTGACCGAGGCAGTCCTGCTGGGAACCATCGCGGTGCGATTCCCGAACACGACGCTGACCTGGGACGCGACAGACTTGCGATTTGCGGAAGAGGAGGCGAACCGCCACGTGCGCCGCACCTACCGCAAGGGCTGGGAAGTCCAAGGCCTTTGACCGATGGGCCGGGCGCTCGGCCAGCGAATCCACGGTCTGGCGACCGTGGCTACGTTCGGAATTTTCGAGTCAGCGGCCCTCGCGCGGCGCACCGCCGGGGCAGAAAATTCGTAGCGAAGCCGCTTCCGGCTTCGGCCTATCCCCCGCCGAAGGGCGAAGGCCCTTCGCTGCTAGCGAGTTACGTCGTATTTTCGAGCTAGATCCCGCGCCCCGCACGCGGCGCACCACCGGGGCGGAAAATGGTAGGCTGCGCCTTGGCGCACGCTGCCGAATCCACCGTCCGCGCGCGCCAAGGCGCAGCCTACATCGCGACCCAATTTTCGAGTCAGCGGGCCTCGCGGGGCGCGGAGGTCAGTCCAGCCGCATTTACGGTCATCACCCGATACTGGTGGTCTCCCGCCGATCCGGCCGGGTCGGCGAAGCGCATCTCGGGGAGCGGCGCCTCCGGCGTGTCGTGGTATGACATCGTTTGGAAAAGCGGCTTGCCGAATTTCCCGACCAGTTTCTCCGGGAGGCGAGCGATCTCCTCCCCGTCGCGGTGGATCACGAAGGCCGCGATGCCGCTCTCGAGATCGGCCTCGGCCTTCCACGTCAGCTCGACACCACCATCGGCCGCCCCCGTGACGCGAAGGCGCGATGGCGGATCCGGCGGCGTGGTGTCGGCGACCTCGCCCGTCAGCACGTATTCCTTCCACGCCTTGGCCACGCGCGCATCCGGCAACCACACCGACGCGGACGCATCGCCAGAGAATTCGCCCGCGGGCTGTGGCTCGTGGCTCGAAAGATCGGCGAGCCACGACCTCCTCGGGTCGATCGGCCTCAGCGGGTCGCCATCCTCTTCCGGCAGGCGCAGGGCGAGGCACGCGTCAAAGAAAGGGATGGCCAGATAGCGGCTGTCGCCGCATTCGTGGCCTGTATTCGGATCGGGGGCAAAACCGATCGGCGCGCCCTGCGCGCGGTATTCCCTGAACATCGCCATGAGCCCGATCCACGCGCCATTGAATTTCGGGTGGTCCCTCTCCTTGACCCCGGGGTTGCACATCACCGGAATCCCGAGCGCCGCGGCGGGGATCTCGGGCATGGGGATCTCGCCGCGCTCCCACGCCGTCAGCGCGGTGCCCGACCGCAACCAGATCGCGACAATGCGGTCCGGGTGCATCGTCTGCATCAGGCTCGCCCAGAAGCCGCCGCCGGAATGCCCCCACAGGCACCACGGCACGCTCTCCAGTTCCGGATGCCGGGACTTGGCCGCGAGGTCGCGCAGCGCATCGAGAAACACCTTGCCGGAACCATTCCGCGGATCACACCACAGCCGGCAGTTCTCCTTCTCCTTCTGGTGATAGGATGGCCCGAGGAGGGCGCAATCCCACTTCCTGGCCAGCGCCTGCCAGTGCAGGTCGTGCGCCGCCGTCGCCCCGCCCTTGCAGGCACCCTCGCCGCAGCCGTGCTGATGCACGATGAGCCCGCGCACCCGCGCCTTCCCGCTGGGCATCCAGAGCGTGTGCGTCACACCGATCTGGAGCTCGTTGGTCCGTGCCGATGGCGGGTACTCGGCGTTGAAGTATGGCTCGGCGGCTCGGGCCGAGGCCGCGGCGAAAAGGGCCAGCATGATTCCGGGGCAAGTCTTCATCTCGGCAAAAAACAAGTGCCTCAAATTCTACCCTGCCCGGCCCCGCGCGTCGAGAGCGAGCCCCGTTCGTAGTGCCGCGTTCACGCGGCAGCCCACGATGGCCCTGGCTCTTCCGGGTCGATCGCAAACGGTCTGGGCAACCGCCTCGCTCCCACGGCCATCGGCCGGCGCGTTCCGCCACCGGCTTTCATCACCGCCGCGAAGGTCCCCTCCCTTTTCTCGCGAGCGCTGATACCCGTGCCCCAGAGCAACCCGCCGATGGCGAAGGCCGGGATGGCCTTGGGCGCCAGTTGCCCGAAACTCGGGCCCGATCTCATCACCAGCGGAAAGGCGATGCTGAATGCCCCGCCCGTCAGCAATCCCCAGCCCTGGCAGCCGCACACGATGATGTAATGAGCAGGCCCCTTCGTTCGCGCCTGTTCCCATTTGGCGAATCTCGCCTCACGAGTCCCGGATCCGATGCCCTTTTCGGTGTCCTCTGTCCTGGCGCTCTACTTTCTTATCTGAGCTCCTAACGCGGCACCAGGCATGTGCCCGCGATGCGATCCTGCAGGCCGCGCCCGCGCCGCGCGACGGACACGACAGATAGCGCGGCGACGGCGCCGGCCAGGGCATACCCGGATAGGCTCGGGTCTCCGCCCTTGGCCGAGATCCCCATCCAGAGGAACGGGAACGCGAGAAACGGCCCCCACGCGACCAGGCTCCGGCAAAAGACCCGCAATCGGGAGGCGGGCAACCCATCGGCGCGGACGACCGCCACGCCGCAGATCAGCATCGCGAGCCCGGACCGGAAGAGCGCCGCCGCCGCGAGGGCCGGAATGGCGACAAAAACGTAATGGACGACGACACCGACGGCCAGCGGGAACCACGGCTCGCGCCGGATCTTGGCCTCCTCGGCGCGCCTCTCGGGCGTCCGCAGGACCTTGCCGACGGTGGCTTTGGCATCGGCAATCGCTCGCCCGTCGGGCTCGGGATGCGCGACGAGGCTCTGCTCGCAGAACTCGCGCTCCTTGCCGGTGATCATCCGATTTGCGTAGAAGCTCTGCCAGATGGCGGGGTTGGTGATCGCGTGACGGTAATGTGAGGCAATGTAGATCTCGAGCGACCGGTCGTCCACGCGGGCCTCCGACTTCGGCAGCAGCCCCATGCGCGCGACCCGGCGGTGGTTCAGCAGCTCGGCCATTTCCGAGATCTCGGGCTGACTGCGCCAGAAGTGTTCCATCACCCGATCCAGGAACAGCCCGAAAATCGTCAGCAGGACCGGCAGCACGAGGCAGCCCGCGACCAGCGCCGCGCGCCGGCGCCGCGTGACGGACGCGATGTGCGGCAGCAGGGGCTCCAGGTTGCCGGCGACCGCCTCCGCGGAGGGCAGTGAGGGCATGGTCTCCAGAAACCGGCGTGCGTGAAGCGGAATCGGCACGCGCAGATCGGACCCGCCGCCGAGGGCCGCGCGGGCCACGCCATCGAGAAAGGCCGACGGTGGCACTGCGACGGACGCCTCGGATCCCGGCGCCTGAAAATCCAGCAGCTTGGCGCGGCCGTCAGCCGTGATCCAGACGCGGTCCAACCCGAGGGCGCGGGGAAGGGTGCCGTCCTTCTCCGTGGCGGCGATCTCGTTGGCGAGGTCCAGCAGCCAGTAGCGCACCTGTTCCCAGGGTTGTGGTGTGCCGAGGAGCGCGGTGAGGGGTTTGCCTCCGGGGGCCTCGTAGGCGTCCCAGTTCTCGGCCCCGGATCGGCGGCCGCTTATCCAGCGCAGGCGCCCGACGCGGCCGATGGCTTTGAGGCGGTCCTCGATGGGCGGGGTCCCCGGCGGCACGACGCGCAGCCATACCTTGCGCAGGAGCCGTGCGTCATAGCCCACCCACCAATCGCCGGGCCCGGAATCCGCTACCGCGCCCAGCACGTGGTACGGTCCCACGGTCGGCAACGCCTCCGTCGCCATCGCGCCCGCATCCTCCTGAACCAGCGGCACCCGCGCCTCGCGCGCGGGCTTTCGCACCACGCGGGTGGCCGTGGCCAAATCGTGTGCCGCCGCGAATCCGTTGTGCCGCCGCACCGTGCAGAACAGCAAACCCTGCGCGATGTAGTAGGCCGACCCGATCCCCAACAACTGCGGGAACGCACCGGGATCCAGGAATCGGCCAGGATCAAACCCCGATAGCACCAGGACCGCAAGGTAGGGCCCGCCGCAGAAGAGCGCGGCCCGCGCGAAGGCGCGCGCCAGACCGGGCACGTTCCGGTCGGGCCCCGTCACCCGCAGGCCACAGATCCATTTGCCAAAGCTCGCGCCCGCCAACCCCTCGGGCACCGCATAGTACGCCAGCATCAGGAGCGTGCCGAGAATGTACAGGCCCACCCGCGCCGCCATCGCCGACGGCTCCGTGTGCTGGCACGAGAACCCCAGCGATAAATTCAGCGACACATCTGGGCCGAGCCAGCCAGGGAACGACGACTCCGCATCCTGTTGCGGCCCCGCGGCCCATTGCAGTCCGGATAGCACCACGGCCGCGATGCCGATCGCGCTCGAGATGAACGATGACGCCCCAAGATCGAGCAGCCCCGCCAGGAATCGAAGGCCCACCGTCGCCGGGCTCGGCGCCGCGGAGGCGTAAGGCAACAGCGCCGCGCGCAGTCCGGCGTAATCCTGAAATCGCGCGTCGGGATTTTTCTCGAGGCATCGCAGCACCGCCCGGCACAGCCGTCTTGGCAACCCCGGCCGGTGCCTCGCGGGCGACTCCGCGGGCTTCTCCAGCACGGTCGCGAGCAAATGCACCGCGTGCTCCGCCTCGAAGGGCATCTTGCCGGTCAACAGGTAATACAGGGTCACGCCCACCGAATAGATATCCGACCGCACGGTCAGCACGTCTCCCCGCAGTTGTTCCGGGGCGGAGAAGGCCGGCGTGCCGAGGTAGGCCCCCTCGACGGTGAGGTTCGACTCCGTCCGCACGGCGGTGGAGATCGATAGCCCGAAGTCGCCCACCTTGATCTGGCCTTCCGCATCCACGAAACAATTCGAGGGCTTGATGTCCCGGTGGAGGACGCCGATGCGCTGCGCGGCCTCGAGTCCCGCGATGGCCTGCAGCACAGCATCCACCGCATCGGCCACCGGCAGCGGCCCGCGCTCGGCGACCCGCTCCTGCAGTGTCCCGCCCGGCACCAGTTCCATCGAGATGACGGGCGTGCCGCCGATCTCCTCGGTCCCGAACACGTAGACACTATTGGGGTGGTTGATCGACGCCGCCAGGCGCCCCTCGCGGAAGAACCGCTGCCGGGCATCGGGAGAGTCGAGCGCATGGCCCAAGACCTTCAGCGCCACCCGCCTGCCATTGTCCAGATCCTCCGCCTCGAACACCGCGCCCATGCCGCCCTGTCCCAGGCGCCGCAGGATCCGATAGTGGCCAAACGGTTCGCCCGCCTCCGGAAAACCCGTGCCTTGAGAATCCCTCTCGGGCGATGGCGCCGGGTCGTGGGCGCCCTCCGTGCCTAGAGCCAGGCGCAACATGCACCGGGGGCAGCGCCCTTCCGGCGTGTCGGCGGGCAACGCCGCACCGCAGGTGGGGCAGCGGCGGTCTGCCGGGGTCGTCGCCTGTTCCATGCTCATGGTCGCATCTCCGTCTACCCCCACTTAGAAATCCGGGGCAAAAGGTAACGCCCATCAGGGCCCAAAAATCGAAAAAAGATGCCGGATTTCGCCGTCGATGTCTTCTGGCGCGGCCACCGTCTGGCCGATCTCCTCGCGCAGCAACTCGCGGTAACGGCCCCGGAGGCGCCGGACCGCCATCTTCACCGCGGGCACGGTCAGGCCCAGGCGGGCGGCGATCTCAGAGTGCGGCGACGTCGCCTCGTCCCGCGCCAGCCAGCCCTCAAGATGCTCGAACAGCGCCGCCCGGCCCGAGGCCACGTACTCGTCCCGCAACCGCGACCGGACCCGCTCCAATAGCGTCAGCGCCCACTGGCGATCAAATAGGAGATCGGGCGACTGATCGTGCGACATCTCCGCCGCCAGGCGCGACTCCGCCGAGTCCTGGTCGATCGAGACGATCGCCCGAAACCCCCCGCGCTTCCGCGCGTGCTGTCGGCCCCACTCATCCGCCATGAACCGCTTCATCGCCACCAGCAGGAACGCGCGGAACCTCCCCTTCTCCTGCCGGGCATCGGCCACGTAATTCTTCTCCAGCAGACGCGCGAAGAATGCCTGCGTCAGGTCCTGCGCCTCCTCGGGCGCGCGCCCCCGCCGCCGCGCGTAGGCGTAGAGCGGATACCAGTACGCACCACACAATTCTGCCAGCGCCACCGCCGACGCGCGCGAATCGTCCCCGCCGGCGCGCGCCACGACGCTCCACCGCGTGGTGACAAAGCGCCCCGCGGCGCTGGAGTCGGGGGAGGGCATTACCCACTTCGCGCCGCGAGGCGCCTCAGCCGCGCCCGCGCGAGATCCTTGGCCGGGCCGCTTTCGAATTCGGTCTCCTCGAGGCGCCGCTCGATCGTATCGGCGCCTATCATGCCGTGCCGAAACAGCGCGCCAACATATTCCAGGTCCTTCTCCCTGCCGGCCACGAGCTTGCTCACCGCGAGGTCATGCGGCTCCAGGCACCAGCCCGTGGCCCCGCGCGTATTGTCGTTGCGGATCGGCACCAGCCGGCCTTTCCAGCCGACGGGAAGGACTGCGGTCGATTCACCGACCCCATGAGCGTAATATCCGAAGGTCTCATGGAAAAGCGACCGTTCGCCGATCGCCCCGTCAATCAGGATTGCATCCCCCGGCCGATCCCGCGGAAATACGTCTACCTCGGCGGAAACAAGCAACTCCTCCGGCGCGTCAGGGAACGAGCCCAGGATCGCCTGGCTGCCGAGTATGATGATATCCAGGGCATCGGCATTTCCTGCCGCCGCACGGATGACGTGCTCAAGCTGGCATCGATTCACGGTTCTGAAACTCCCTCAGAATGGCGGTCCTCTCCGCCCGGCTCAAAACGCCGGCGAACGGGCTCGACTGCCTCAACCGGCGGGCGCGCGCGTCGTCCGCCAGCAACACCGCACGGACCGAATCCACGGGGCCATCCAGGATCTCACGCCACTCAAGCCACGCCGCCCGAGCCGCGGGACACGGCGACGCCAGCCATCGGTCGATGTTGCTCCGCGCCCGATCGATCAAAAAGGGATCTTCGGCCAACTTCGCGGCCGTCAGCCGATCGAACGCCAGGCTACGTTCGTCGATGAGCCGATGGTCTCTCATCACGCCAATCATGCAGCAGATCCCCGCCCATTGCAATTGAGACGGTGTGGGGCGGGTCCCGCGGCGATACCTCCATGGCGCCCGGGTGATTTCGTCACATGTTGCCATCGTTCAAGGCGCGGTCTTGTGGCGCCCGATCGCCGGCGAAGCGGCCCGTCTGCCGCACGACGATTCCCCGGGAAAGCCCCGACCAGCACCCACCGGCCGTTGGATCTGGCGGAACGGGCTGCCTCAAAATCCCGCGTACACTTTGCCCACCGCGGTGAGTTCTCCATTGGCGTCGAAGAGCGCGGAGGGACCGAGCGGGCCGCTGTCGGGGTCGGCGGAGAACCAGGCGAAGCGCTCCACATACTTGAGGCGCTTGAGTTCCTTGAGCGCGTCCTTCAGGAATGCTTCGACGGTTTCGGGGGAGTGGCGATTCTGGTCGCGCGATTTCGCCTGCCAGTCCGCCACCGCGAATTCCGTGATCCAGATGGGCCGATCGTAGAGATCGTGGACTCTCTCGAGGTGCCGGAGGAGGGAGGGGACGCTGGGGCCGCCGTACCAATGCACGCAGATGAAATCCACGCGCAGAGAGCGCGCCTCGGCGCCTTTCATGAACTCGGTCATCCAGGCGTTATCCGCGTGCACGGTGGCCGGGCTGCCGAGGCGCAACTTCGTCCCCTCCAGCAAGGGCCACATCTTGAGCGCCGTCTCCACGGTCATGTCGGCCTGATCTTTCCCGTCGGGCTCGTTGAACCCAAGGAGGTGCTTGTGGCTCCCGGCCTTCTGCAGGGCGGCCAGCTGCTCGCACGCGGCCTCCGGATTCCCGCGATCCCCCCAGACCATCGGGACGAATTCCACGCCCGCCGGCATGCCCTCGGGGCCATCCGCCGTCCAAGAGTAGATCCACCGGACGCGGATCGCCTCGACCCGCTTCTGCCAGTCGGGGAGCTTCCGCACGGCCATGGCCACTCCCTTCGCTTCCGGCGGGTCCTTCGCGAGCGCATCGACCGGCGGGAGTAAACACAGTGCTATGGCCATCAACAACACGGCCCGGAATGGGGAGATCGCGATCATGGCATCAGAGCTTACGATCGCAATCGCGCCGGTCAAATCCCCCGACGAGATGCAGCGAGATGGAATGCCCGAGGTCGCTCGGCCTTTGCCTTCAGATCATCGATCCGAGCAGCAGGGCTCGATACCGGCAAATCTTGTAGGCCGTCTCTGCGAGACGGCAACGGCGGATACGGTGGCGTCTGACACAGACGCCCCACAACCGGATCTCTTCTGGCCCGGTGGCCCAGTCCAATGGGCGGATGGGATCTCGCTCAAGAATAGACCGGGGCCGGAAGCGCCTTCGCTCCGAGCCTTCCCCCCGAACAAGCCAGCCGTCATCCCCGCAAGAGTTCGAAATCCTTCAGGCCGAAAGACCGGAAACCCGCATCGAAGGACGTCAGCCCCATGCCCGTCGATTCCGCGAACGCCGCCAGCCACGCGTCCGTCCAGAGATTGGGTGCGGTCGCGCGCCCTCTGATCAATCGGCGGAAATGAAGCTCATGGGGCCCTCCGGGCGGCGGCAGGCCGACGGTGCGCGGGTCGTCCGCAAAACTGTCCCAGGCGGCGAGGGCCTCCTCCGGCGAAACTGGCCCACCCTCCATCGCGGTCGCGTTCGTGAGCAACCGCAGAGTACCAAGGCGCACCGGAAGGCAGAGACCCACCGAGGCCTCGTCGCGCCTTTCCCACCAGCGCCACGCCCGCGTGTGGTGGCCGTGGCGCCCGACGAGAATGGCGAAAACCACGTTGGTGTCGGCGAGGCGGATCATCGGCCCTTCAGAACCTCTTCGGCATCGAGAATCGCGGCGAGCTCGGCATTGCTGCGCGGGGGAATGGGGCGGCTTCCCAACATCGCTATCGGCGGACGTTCCATCCGACGACCCTTCCGCCCGGTCTCGCTCAAAGCGCGCCGGGTCGCCTCCGTCAGAAACGCTTTGAGGGTCATGCCCCGCTCCGCCACGAAGGCCTTCGCCTGGCGGAACAGGGGATCGGGCAGATCGATGGTCGTGCGCACGCATAAATATGCGCACATCTTTCGGCCAGAGTCAAGTGCCCGCCACTCCCCCAAATCCTCGCGTAAGGCACTACCCGGAGGCGCAACACTTGGGAATGTAGGGCGCGAAATCCCTTTCGCGCCACGGGCAACCGGCAGGACCGTGCGTGGCGCGGATAGGAATCCGCGCCCTACAAAACTTGGCACGGTGACGTGCCTGTGTCCTATACGGTTCGTTGAGGGCACGTCACTCGGGGAGCGATCCTTACGCGAGGATTTGGGACTCCCCAAATCGCGCCAGGGTTGGCCCTGCCTTGCCCGGCGACGGCGGAGACGCCCGCACGCGGGGGCCATGCGCTGCAAGCCAGAGCGGCGCTCCAGCGCCGCAAGGCGCCGCTCGCGCCGGCTCCCATGGCCATCGTGGGCGGCCGCGTGCCCCTTCGGTGTTGACAACCCGCATCCCCGGTGGCACCAGTGTCCCTACAACTGATATATCAGTATCTGAGGAGGGCCAGCACCATGGATTCCCGAAGCATAAGACTCCCGAGGAGGGCCGGATCGGCCCGTCCCTGGCCCGCCGCGGTCCCCATCCTTCTGGCCTGCGGCCTTTCCCTCGCGGCGTCGCCCTGGCCCGATCCTGTGGCCAACGACGTGCTACCCTACGAGGTCGCGGGGCTCACGCACGGGCCGATGCTGGGGCGGCCGACGGCGACATCGATGCGGGTGTGGGTGCGGACGGCGCAGCCGACGCGGTTTGAGGTCGTCTACGGCACGGCGATACCGCTCAACGAGGCGTCACCCGCGGTCGCCGGCGAGACGACGGCCGCGCGCGACAACACCGGCGCCGTCGACCTGGGGGGCCTGGCGCCGGACACGCGCTATTTCTACGGGGTTCGGATCGCGGGGCAACTGGTCGACACGAGGCCCGAATTCCACGATCCGTGGCCATCGTTCCGCACGCTGCCGGACAAGAAGGGCTGCGCCGACCCGAAGCACAACCCGCGCGGCCTATTCAACGTGGGATTCGCGATCGGCCATTGCGCCTCGCAGGAGCCCGCCACGATCAGCGGCGGTCACTACGCCAGCCCGCCGGCGTATGACACCCTGCGGCGCGAGCACGGCGACGAGGCGATGTTCGCGATCGTCAATGGCGACATCATCTACGAGGAACTCCGCGACGGGACGATCGACGGCGTGCGCGCGAATTACAGATTGTACTACAGCCGGGGCCGATCGTTCGCATCGCTGTTCCGCGGGATGCCGGGCCTTTTCACCTTCGACGACCACGACGTGGGCTGGGACATCCACGGGTGCGGCGAGGTGGGGCTCGGCGAAGGGCCGCACCTCATACGGGATATCGGGCTCGCGGCGTATCAGGAGTACGCGGGCTGGGCGAATTTTGCCGGGCCGCAGAGCGGGTCGGTGCGCCTCGGCCGGGCCGAGGTGAAGGCCGGCGACGACATCCTTTTTGACGCGGGCGCGAATTTTACGGCGCTGAAGACGGAGACCGTCAGCACGATCCACGTGGAGCCGTACACCAAGGAGGGCAAGGCGCACAAGCGCGTTGACGCGCCCCCCAATGCCGGGGTGTACGGGTTGGTCGAGATCTTGGATCGGCAACGGTTGCGCGTCCGCCCGGCATTCAAGAGGGACGCGGTCGTCGATTACAGCATCGGGACGCACCACTACTACGATTGGAAGGTCGCCAACTGCCATTTCTTCGCGCTGGACACGCGCGGCGAGCGCACGCGCTACAACGCGAAGGACCGCACGGACCCGAAAAACTTCATCCTGGGCGAGGCGCAGCGGCGCTGGCTGCTGGATGGCGTGCGGGACACGGACGCCCAGTTCATCTTCCTGATCTCGCCCGACCCGTGGGTCATCTACCACACCGCGGCGCACGTGAGCGACAAGCCGGGCGCCGACCGAGACGACAAGGGCGACGGGTTCCCCTCCTTCGTCCACGAGCGCGAGCAGTTGATCGGGGCCCTGGACGCATTGGGCAAGCCGGTCCTCATATTCACCGGCGACGTCCACCACTCGGCTTCCGTGCGCGTGACCCACAACGTGTGGGAGATGATGTGCGGCCCGCTCAGCTCGACGGGCCATCCGCTCGGCACGCTGGGCAATCCGCCGCTCGGCGGCACGTGGGACAGCCAGGGCCGCCGGGTACAGATCCGCTGGCTGTCGGCCTTCCCGAACAACCTCCCCTACCAGCGCATCCGCAACGCGTATTACGCCATCGTGCAGGTCAACAATGTCGCTCAGGTCGGACGGCCCGACGGCCCGGGCTACCAGTGGGTCGCCTATGCCGAGCCGCAGGTCATCGTTCGCTGGCACGATGCCTACACCGGGAAACTGGCCTACGCCGAAACCGTCAGCACGATGGATGCGAGGAAACCATGAAGATCACGCGCTGCGAGACCTATCTCGTCGAAGGGATCAAGTACAACTGGACCCTATTCACGGTGGAGACCGACGCCGGGATCCACGGCTGGGGCGAGGCGACGAACTGGCCCGGTTCGCCGCTGGTCGAGGCGGCCTGCCGCCACGTCGGGGATTTCATCGTGGGGCAGGACGCGCGCCGCATCGATTACCTCTGGACAAAGGTCTACCGGGACATGAATTGGCTGGGCCAGGCCGGCCCGCTGCTCTCGGCGATCAGCGCGATGGACATCGCCCTCTGGGACATCCGGGGCAAGGCCCTCGGCGCGCCGGTCTTCGACCTGCTGGGCGGGGCCTACCGAAAGAGGATCCAGCTGTATGCCAACTATTGGTTCATCGGCGGCGGCCACACCCCGGAGGAATACGCGCGGCAGGCGCGGGAGACGGTCGCCCAGGGATTCACGGCGCTGAAATTCGATCCCTTCGCGCACGTCAGCTACTGGTATGGCGACGACCTGAGCGACAACAACGGCCTGACCGAAAAGCAGAAACAGCTCGCGCTCGACGTCGTCAGGGCGGTGGCCGAGGCCGCGGGACCGGAGGTCGCCATCGCCATCGAGACCCACGCCTTCCTCAACGGCCCCACCGCGGTCGAGATGGCGCACCGGCTCGCCGCGCTGCGCTTCAACTGCATGTGGTACGAGGAGCCCGCCCTGCCGGAATTCCCCGACGCCATCGCCGACATCCGGCGCAAGATCCCCCTGCCCGTCTGCGTGGGCGAGCGCCTGCACAGCCGATTCATGCTGCGGGGCATTTTGGAACGCCAGGCCGCCGACGTCGTCATGCCCGACATCACCCGCTGCGGCGGCATCAGCGAGATGCGAAAGATGGCCACCCTCGCCGAGACGCACAACGTCCCCATCGCCCCGCACAACCCCAACGGCCCGATCTCGACGATCGCCTCCGCCCACGCGATGGCGACCGTGCCGAATTTCTTCCGCCAGGAGTTCATGCTCAAGGATGTCCCCTGGCGCGACGGCTGCCTCTCCCACCCCCTGCCGATCGAGAACGGGTTCTTCGTCTTGCCGGATCGCCCGGGCCTCGGTTTTGACGTGGACGAGGCGGTCCTCAAGGCCCACCCGGGCGTGCGCGTGCCGCCGAAGGATCGGGCGTTTTATATTTGAGATGAGAAAGGTCATCTGGACCAACCGCGTGGGGAAGGACGTCCTCGCGCCGCTCGCGGGCATCGCCGAGGTCATCCTGGGCCCGGGGGATGGCGACCTCATGCCGCGCGAGGAGGTGCTGCGGCTGGCGACCGAGGCCGACGCCATCGTGAATCAGGCCGAACTGCGCGTGGACGCCGAACTGCTCGACGCCGCGCCGCGGCTCAAGATCGTCGCCAACGTCGCGCTCGGCACCGACAACATGGACTTGGATCTCATGGCGCGGCGCGGGGTATGGGCCACCAACGCGGCGGACGCGTTCGTCGATGCCACCGCGGATTTCACGCTGGGGCTATTGCTGGGTGTCGCTCGCCGCATCCACGAGGCCGATGCCTACGTGCGCTCGGGCCAATGGCAAGGGTTCCAGCCGGGGATCTGGGACGGGATGCTCCTGTCCGGCAAGACCCTCGGCATCGTCGGCTTGGGGAAAATCGGCCGCGCCGTCGCCCAGCGCGCCCGCGCGTTCGGGATGCACATCCTCGGCCACAGTCGCAGCGCCTGCGCCGACGGCAGCGGCACGCCGTTGGAGGATCTGCTCGCGCGATCGGATGTCGTGTCCCTCCATGTCCCGCTCACGTCCGAGACGCGGCAGTTCATCGGGGCGCGTGAGTTCGCCCTCATGAGGCGCGGCGCCCTGTTCCTGAACACCTCGCGCGGCAGCGTCGTGGACGAGGGCGCGCTGGTGGCCGCCCTCCAGAACGGCCACCTTGGCGGCGCCGGGCTGGATGTTTTCGCGAAGGAGCCCGAGGTGCCCCCCGACCTGCGCCAGATGCCCAACGTCCTGCTCGCCCCACACGTCGGCGGCGGCACACGAGAGAGCCGCCTCGCCGCACGGAAACTCTGCGCGGAGAACGTCGCCCTCGTCCTCCGGGGACTCGAGCCGACCTCGCCCGTCAATCGGCCCCCCGGGGATCCCGGGGGCGGCTGACATCAAAGCATCACCTATATTATGTTTCGATGTCATGAGGACTAACCTGACCCTGGACCCGGACGTGGAGGCCATGCGGGAGGCGCACCGTCGCCGGCATCGACTTGGCCCGAAGGAGGCGGTGAACGAGGTGCTGCGCCGGGGCCTGCGCGCCGAATTGGAGGCCCCGCGGCGCCGGAAGCCCTTCAAGACTCGCGCGGTCGCCCACGGCCGGGCCCTGATCCCCAACGTGGATGATGTCGGAGGCGTGCTGGAGCATCTGGAGGGGAGTTTCCACCGATGATCCTGATCGATGCCAATATCCTGATATATGCGCACTCGGCCTCTTTCCCGCAGCACGGGGCGGCGCGCGACTGGCTGGACGCCAGGCTGACCGATCGCGAGCGCGTGGCCCTCCCATGGCCGAGCCTTCTCCCCCACGTCTCGCGACCGGAGCTGGTCCAGGACGCGCATCTCGCGGCGCTGGCGATCGGCCATGGCCTCACGCTGTGCAGCACCGACGGCGATTTCGCCCGCTTCCCAGGACTGCGCTGGCAGAACCCGCTGCGATGAAAACTCGAAAAGTGCAGGCGCTGGCAGCCGTTCTCATGATGGCAACGCCTTGCCTGGCCGCTGGCGCGCCCGAAGCCCGGCGGCCGAACATCATCGTCATGTTCATCGACGACCTTGGCTATGGCGATGTTGGCGCCTTCGGATGCCCCGACATCCCGACGCCGCACATCGACACCCTGGCGCGCGATGCCGGGTATATCACCGGCATGGTTGGCCGCTGGGACTTGGGCGATGCGCAGCAAGGGCCGTTGGATCGCGGGTTCCGTGAAGTTGCCAGGCGCCCGCCAGGAAAACCCAGAGTCCCGGGCAGCCCGACCTATCTCGGCGAGGATCTGCTCGCTCAAAAGACCGGCGACCCGCACGAGGCGCTGTTCTGGCGATGGCTCGAATTTCCGCAGGACCCGCTCCGTGCGGTGCGCTCGGGGCCGTGGCGCCTGCGGCTTGGCAAGACCGACCCACTCGACAACCTCGCAGACGATCCCGGCGAGACGAAGGATCTCGCATCGGAGAATCCCGACAAGATCGCGGCGCTTAAGGCGATGTTCAGTCGTTGGGAACAGCGTCTCCCGTCGCCCATCGCCGGCGCCAAACGCAACGCCAAACCGCAATCCGGTCCTCCGTCCGGCCGCCGCTGGGCAATTGCAACCGAGGAGCCATCGAAACCATGAACTCGATCCGGCGTGTCCATACTGCATCGAAAATCGGCGTCTCCGCCGCCCTGCTGCTCGCGCCCGTGGCCACGCTCAATGTCAACGCCGGGGAATGGTTCGCGCCATTCCAGCGCGTTGCCGACTACAGACCGAAAGGGCCGACGCATTGTTTCCGGCAGTTCAACCACGACTGGAGCTGGATCGCGCGCCATCCCGATCAAGTGCCCGAGTTCCTGAGCGAGGCGGACCCGGTGGCGCTGGCGGAGCTTTGCCGGCAGACGCATGTGGACGGCACGGTTGTCATGGCAGTGCCGCATCATGGTTATTGCACGCACGAGACGCGAGTCGGAACGAAATTCCCCGGCATGAAGGGCGACTGGTTCGGCCGGACCATCCAGGAACTGCACAAGCGCAAGATCGCCGCGTTCGGCTACGTCACGCTCAATTGGAACTGGAAGTTCATGCGGGAGAATGCCGGCCAGCCATTCATACATATCGATCCCAAAAGGAGCAACCAGGAGGGACAGATCAATGGCATGATTTGTCTCAACGCACCCGGCTATTTGGAATTGGTCGAGGCCTATACGCGCGAGGTTCTGGAAAATTATCCCGTGGATGGCATGCGATGGGACATCCTGATGTCGGCCAAGCACTGCATTTGCGAGGGATGCAAGCGCCGGTTTCAAGAGATTTACCAGCGAGACCTGACGCAATGGGCGGACTTTGACGAGCGACGTCACATGGATTTCTATCTGGCCACGACGCGCCGGGCGGTAGAACGGCTGCACGCGTTGTGCAAAGGGATCAAACCCGGGGTCGAAGTCTGGCAGAACTGCCTGAACAGCTACCACGAAAATGATCTGGATGCGGGGCGGTTGCTGGACATCGCCTACAACGAATTTGGGGATCCCTTCCGGCTACTGCTCGTTCGCGGGGCCACGGGCAAGCCCGCCGCCATCAACGGTCTGATGAACAAGGACAGCCCGGCCCCCGGGCAGCCATTGAAGCCACTGGACCGCCGTGAGTGGCGCACCTGCCTCGCGCTCGGCGGGCGCTGCTACTCTTACTATGGCCACAAGCAGACCAATCCCAGAACGCTTCTGCCCGGCGACACGATGCTCGCGTGGCATCGCGAGCAACTGGCGCCATTCTACAAGATGGTCAGCGAGATTGAGCCGTGGCTGCAAGACGCCCAGGCGGTGTCGCACATCGGCATCGTTTTCTCGGAGCGGACGCGATTCCAGTTTCCGAAATATGACCGCGCGGCTTACGTCAAGATGATGGAGCCGATTGCCAACGCACATCTCCAACGCAGCACGCCGGTGGAGTTCGTCAACGCCCTCGACTTGGACAGGCCGCTCTCGCGATTCAAACTCTTGATCGCACCGCTCACGTCCGGCCTCAACGACGCCGAACTCGAACACCTGCGCCGTTACGTTCGCGAGGGCGGCAATCTGCTGGTCGGCGGCGATGCGATTCCGTTCCCGTCGTCCGGCAAAGGCAAAGTGGTCCATCTCCGCGATCTGGACTCGCCGGAAATCATTGACGGGCTGGCCGGTCCCGTGCCGGTCGTCGTCCAACCGCCCGAAAGCCGCGTCATCCTCACGCGCCAGGAGAAGCAGCGCCGATGGGTGTTGCACCTGCTGGATGACGGTCCGTGCACCATCGAGATTCGCCGCGAGTTTGCTGCGGCAGCTCGGGTTGTTTCTCAATACCCGGCGTCAGGCTGGCAGTGCGTTGCGGAGCCGACTGGCGCGGGAATGCGGATTCAAATCAGTGGCCAAGCTACGGACCGGTTATTGGTGCTGGAATGAAACCGACCCTCACGCTCCTTGCCGCCCTGCTGCTCGCGCCGCTGGCCCCGCTGCACGCGCAGACCTGGTATGTCTCCCCCGGGGGATCCGACACGAACTCAGGGCTCACCACGGAGTTGCCGCTGCGCAGCATCCCCCACGCGATCGCGCAGTCCACTCGATCGCTCGGCCCGGGGCCGCTCTCGGAACCCGTGAACATCATCTTGATGGAAGGCACTCACGTTCTGGACGAACCGGTGACTCTCACGCTCACCAACGCGTGGCCTCTTTCGATCAAGGCGGCGCCGGGGGCGAAACCCGTGGTCACCGGAGCCCGCAGGCTCGGGGGCTGGATCGCGGGCGAGGTGCCCTCCACCGGGACCCCCTGCCTGGTGACCGAGCTGCCCGAGGTGCGCAGCGGTGCCTGGTATTTCCGGCAACTGTTCGTCAACGGGCGCCGGGCGCCGCGGCCGCGTTTCCCGCGCGAGGGCTACAGCCGGGTGGAGCAGCTGATCCCCTCCGAGGAGGGCCGCATCCTCTCCAGCGCCCACAAGGATCGCTTCGTCTTCCGCGAGGGCGATATCCGGGCCTGGGCGAATCAGGGCGACGTGAATGCCATGGTGCTGCACTACTGGCAGCACGCCTGGCTCCCGCTCACCAACGTCGACCAGTCAGCCCGCACGGCGTATTTCAAGTGGGGCGCGTTCATGCCCCTGGTGCATTCCCATCCCTCACACGGCGTGGCGGATTGGATCAAGCAGGAGACTCCGTACCCCCACCAGACCTGGTACCTCGGCGCCTCCTACTACATGGACAACGTGTTCGAGGAGCTGCGCGAGCCGGGCCAGTGGTATCTCGACCGACCGACCGGCAAACTCTACTACATCCCTCTTCCCGGAGAGAGCGCCGCTTCCCTGGAGGCTTGGGCCCCCCGCCTCTCCAATCACTTCAGTTTTCAGGGGGACTGGCGCAAAGGCGCCTTCCTGACGGGCCTCGCCATCGAAGGTATCACCTTCCGCCATTCCGAGATCGACCATCAGGCGCATCGCGGCACCGGGAATTGGTGGGGCAACTACGGCCCCAGCCTGCTCATCTTCTCCGGCACCCGAAAGGTCGCCGTGCGGGATTGCGTCTTCGAGAGCCTGGGCGAATGCGGCATCGACCTCGCCTACGGGAACGCGGAGGTGGAAATCAGCGGCAACCGCTTCCGCGACCTGGGCAGCGGCGCCATCAAGGCCGTCGGCACCTGGCGTGAGAAAACCCCCGAGGAGAACGAGCGCGGGCGCCTCACGCAGCTCCGGGTGACCGACAACGACATCTCGGGCTACGGCCGGGTGTTCCCCGGATCGGTGGCGCTCATCGTGGAAATGGCCGCGCGCTCGGTGCTCGCCCACAACCGCATCACCGATGGCTACTTTACCGCCATCAATTGCGGCGGCGGCTCGACGGGCGACGAAGGCGTCTTCCGCGCGTTCGATACCCTCATCGCCAATAACCACATCCACAGTATCGGCCAGGCGTCGATGCCCTGCTCCAATGACCTGGGGGGCATCTACGTCCACGGCAACATGATCGGCTGCGTGATCCGCGGCAACGTGGTGAGCAACGTGCAATGCAGCGTGTATGGGGGCAACGGCATCTACATCGACGATTGCGCCTCCTACCTTCGCATCGAGGACAACCTCGTGCGCGATACCATGGATGCCTTCAACATCAAGGGGCGACGCAGCCAGATCCGGAATAACATCCTCGGCCCCTGCGGGCGCAGTCTGGCGCGCCGCGCCTCGGTAAAGCCTTACGAGAACGACATGGCCCACATCGAGGGCAACCTGCTCATCACCACCAACGGCGCCCTCTTCCATTTCCAAACCGGCACCGTGCCCACCAACACGGGGTTTTTCCCTAGGGGGAATCTCATC
Source organism: uncultured Verrucomicrobiales bacterium (assembly GCA_964651705.1). Classification (GTDB taxonomy): domain Bacteria; phylum Verrucomicrobiota; class Verrucomicrobiia; order JADLBR01; family JADLBR01; genus JADLBR01. Next base: position 25,596 of record CAZYWZ010000047.1, on the reverse strand, counting down.
GCCAGCACCACCCGCCACCTGGAGGTCGGCGTCGATGGTAGCTACGGCGCGCATGACCGCATGATCCCTTACGCCGAATGGTGCGCCAGCACCGGGAATGGGTCCAACGACACCGTGCTGCCCGGACCCTTCCCGGGGCCCGAGGGCTGGCCGGTGGCGATAACGCCGGGCTCCATCTACACCCGTCACGGCATGCGGCCCTGCTCGTTTGAGACCGTCGGCCCCCGGCCCCGAGAGCAACGGGCGACGGTGCCTTTCCTCACCACCCAGTCGGAGGGAGGCCCCGAGCACCAGGAGGCCATCGAGTACGCCAGGCACATCCTGGCCGAGCGCCACGCGAAGAACGCGCCCAAAGCCGACGCGTCGACGCACCGGGAGTGAGGGATACCGGGAAAGCAGGAGAACCCATGACCATTGTTGGCCTACTGCCATTCGTCAGCCTGCTGTTCCTCTGCCTTTCAATGCATCGGTGGCGTTCGGCCACCGCAGATCCGGACAGTGGCCTTTACGCATTTCTGGGCGGATCGACGCTATGGGGCACCCTGTTGGTCATCGCCACGGAATCGCTGAGCCTCTTTGAGGCGCTGACCTTCCCGTGCCTGGTGACCTTCTGGACGGTGGCCGCGGTTTCCTTTGCGGCGCTCTACGTTGCGACGGCACGCAAGTTTCCACCGCGGCCGAGGCAGCCCCGTCCTCGATTCTCCCCAGGGCAGATTCTGCTGCTGGCCGCGATTCTCGCGATCACGGCCACGATCGGCGCGGTCGCCTTCATCGGGCCGCCCAACACCTGGGACTCGATGGATTATCACATGCCGCGAGTCTTGTACTGGATCCAGAACCGCACGGTGGAGTTCTATCCGACACACTTTCCCAGCCAGAACCAGCTGGCGCCTGGCGCGGGGTACGTCGTGATGCATTTCCAGCTCCTGGGCGGTTCGGATCGGCTGGCGAATTTCGTGCAGTGGTACGCGCTCATCGGCTGCATGGTCGCCTCGGCATTCCTGTGCTCGCGATTCGGGCTTGGCCGGACGGCGGCGCTGTGTTCGGCCCTCTTTATCGCGACGATCCCGATGGGCATCCTCGAGGCCTCCAGCACCTATGTCGATTATGTCGTGACCTTCTGGATCATGAGCTTCGCGTGCTTCACGTTTCGTCCCGAAGACCGCGACCGCGCGGGCGCAATGTCGCTTCTGCTGCCCGGTTTGGCGTTGGGGCTGGCCATCCTCACGAAGGCGACCGCCTATCTCTATGCGGCCCCTTTCCTGGTGCGGTTTGTGCTGCTGGAGATCCGCGGCAGCCGGCTGGCCGCCGCAGGTCCGCTTGCCACCTGCGCCGCGCTCACCCTTCTCGTCAACGCTCCATTCTATGCCCGGTGCCACGAACTGTGCGGCAATCCGCTGGGCATCACCGAGACGATCGTGGACCGCGAGAAGAACATCAACGGCGGCGTCGTCAACGAGACCTTCGCGCCCAGGGCCATCCTGTCCAATCTCATCCGAAACACGGCGACGCATTTCCATGTGACCCCGTCGGTCACGGTAAACCTCGCGGTCGAAGATGCGGTCATCCGGCTCCACAAGTTCTTCGGGATGGATGTCAACGACCGGCGCACCACGTGGGCCACCACGAAGTTTCGCGCGCCCGGCGACGCCAACAAGATCGTCCCCAAGGATCCCGGCGAGCGCCGCCGCTATCGCAGCGACGAGGGCGTCTCGAATCCCCTTCACTTCCTGATGATAGTTCTCTCCCTGGTCATGATTCTCGGCCGAGGCAGCCTGCGGAAGCGCGAGGGACTTCTGCTCTACGCCCTGTGCTGCGTGGCGGGCTTCTTCCTGTTCTGCGGCTACCTCAAGTGGCAACCGTTCCATAGCCGGCTCCACATGCCCTTCTTCGTCCTGTCGGCGCCTTTTGTCGCGGTCGCTCTGTTCGACGTGAAAGGCGGCCGCCTCGGGATGGTCGGGCGGGCATCGAGCCTGATCGCCTTGACGGGGATGGCGGTGCCCACGCTTCTCTATTCTTGTGAAAGGCCGCTGCTTGGCGAGCACTCGATGCTGCCGAGAACGCGCAACGAGCGTTACTTCTGGTTCCCTCACCGCAAGGAACCGTTCACCAACGCGCAACAGTTCCTGAGGAACCGACATCTGAGGGAAGTCGGCTTCGACGGCGCGGATTGGGAGTACCCGATGATGGTCCTCCTCCGAGAGGACCATCCGGATGTGCGCTTCCTGAGCGTGAATGTGGCGGACCACTCGAAGATGAAATACGAGCTGCCGCGATTCCGCGGCTTCCGGCCGGACGCGATCATCTCGATTCGATGGTCGAACAAGAAACAGATCGAACCCGAGATCGTCCACGAGGGACGCATTTTCCATCTCCGGTCGAAGGAGGGGCACATCGGCGTCTATCTCCCTGACGATGGATGAGAACGGCCATGATCCCGACGCATTTTGAATCTGGTGTTAGTATGATTTTTGCGGGAAAGGAGACGCCAAGACCATGAGCCCCATCGACCTCGTCCGCGCCGCCCTCAAGCTCGGCGTCCTGAACGCCCTGCTGCTGGCGCCTCTGGCCGCGCTGTCTGCGCAGACAAAGGCGCCAGCCAAGCCAGACCCGAATATTATCGCCTCGCCCGCCGAACTGAAGGCGCGCATCCCGTCGCAGCTGCGCATCACGAGGCCCGACCACGTCGTGTTCGTGCCGGAGGTGAACGACGCGGGGGTCAACGACACCGGCAACGAGCACTTTCTGGTATTCGATGGGCCCGATGGCTCGCTCATGGCCATCTGGACGCAGAGCTCGGTAGAGAACTACTCGCCTGACATGCCAGGTGACCAGCACATCGTGTTCGCCTCGAGCAAGGACGAGGGTAAGACGTGGACCAAGCCGCGGATCATCGCAGGGCCGGCCAGGGCGGGCGAGGGCCCGATCGCGAGCTGGGCGTTTCCCCTCGTGAGCAAGCGGGGGCGCATCTACGTCCTATACAGCCAGCACGTCGGCAAGTTCGACACGTTCCCGCACACGACCGGCCGCATGGATGGCATCTTCAGCGACGACAACGGCCAGACGTGGTCGGCGCCGCAGAACATCCCGATGCCGCGCACGGGCCGCGACAACCCGGACACGAGCTTCCCCGGCAACTGGATCTGCTGGCAGAAGCCGCTGCGGCTGACAAAGGACGGGCGTTACTACGCCGGCATCACGCGCTGGACCAGCAAGGCCGTCAAAAAGAACCCCACCAAGTCGTGGATCTCGCACGACTCGGTGGTGGAATTCATGCGCTTCGACAACATCGACGACAACCCGGGGGTCGCGGGGATCCAGATCCGCTGGTTCGCCTTCGACAAGGACGCGATCACGGTGCCGTTCCCCGGCCATCCCGAGGTCAGCGCGTGCCAGGAGCCATCCATCGTAAAACTGCCCGATGGGCGGCTGTTCTGCGTCATGCGGACGAGCGCGGGCAGCCCATATTGGACGGTCAGTGCCGACGACGGTGAGACGTGGGCGCCCGCGCGGCGCCTGCTGCGCCAAGACGGCGGGGAACCGTTGCCCCACCCGCTCTCGCCGTGCCCGATCTACGACGTCGGCGGCAATGAGGCCGGCAGCGGTCGCTACGTGCTGTTTACCCACAACCACGACGGGAATTTCAAAGGGTACAAACCGACCGACACCAGCTTCCACCGTCGGCCGATCTACCTCATGCCCGGATACTTCAAGGCGGATGCCGATCAGCCCGTCTGGTTCGACGAGCCGCGGTTTTTCATGGACCACGACGGCGTGAGCCTCGGCAAGCCCGGCACGCGCGGGCGGACCGACCTGGCCCTCTACTCCAGCTTCACCGTCCGCAACGGCAAGGCAGTGCTCTGGTATCCGGACCGAAAGTTCTTCCTGCTCGGACGCACGATCGGGGAGGAGTGGTTTTCCCCGGCATCCCCGCCGGCCGCCAGGACGTCAGGGGCCGGATGCCCCAACATCCTCTTCATCCTAGCCGACGACCTCGGCATCGGGGATCTCGCCTGCTACGGGAACCCGGATATCGAGACGCCGGTGATCGATTCGCTGGCGCGTGACGGGATCCGGCTGACGGACCACTATGCCCCGTCGCCGCTGTGCGCCCCCTCGCGGGCGGGCTTTCTGACCGGGCGTTTCAACCACCGCACCGGCGCCGTCGATGTCCCCAGTAACCGCGGCCTCGACCGCATCGGATTATCGGAAACGACCTTTGGCGACTACTTCCGCCGCGCGGGCTATGCCACCGCGCTGATCGGCAAGTGGCACAACGGGCTGTATTGCCGCGACTATCTGCCGCACCGGCGAGGGTTCGACCTGTTCTACGGATTCCCCAACGGCGGCCAGGATTACTGGCGCTGGCACCTGATGCGGAATGACGCGATCGAGAAGCACGACGGCCGCTACCTCACCGACGCCCTCAATGACGAGGCGATCGCCTTCATCCGCGCGAACCGGGACCGGCCCTTCGCCCTGTTCCTCGCGCACCACGCACCGCACTCCCCCTTCCAGGCGCCCGAGGCGCTGGTCCAGAAGTATCGGAAACGAATGGGCAAGGACGGGGGAGAGACCGTGGCGGTGATCTACGCCATGATCGAGGCGATGGACGCCGGCCTGGGGCGCGTCTTTCAAACACTCAAGGACGAGGGCCTCTGGGAGAAGACGGCGATCGTCTTCAGCAGCGACAACGGCGCCCAGCTCGGGCCGGACGGCAGCGGCGGATCGACGATGCGCTACCACGCCGATTTCTCCGGCAACAAGGGCGACGTGGGCGAGCAGGGCATCCGCGTGCCCGCCATCGCCGCGTGGCCAGGCCATATCCCGCCCGGGCGCACCCTCGCCACGCCGATCCACGGCTGCGACTGGCTCCCGACGCTGTACGGGCTTACCGGCTCCCCGCCGCCCCACGGCGCCAGACCCTTCGATGGCGTGGATATCATGCCCCTGCTCCGCGGCCAACCCGCGCCGTCTCTCGGGTCCCGCGTCCTGCCCTTCCAGAAGAACCGCTACATGCCGGTCGCCCACAGCGATGCCGCGATCCGGCGCGGCGAGTGGAAACTGGTCTGGCCGGGCATCCCCGCCACGATGAAAAAGGACGCCGCGCGCGACAATCCCTCCTACGAACGCGGCATCCTGAACCCCCATTGGGAGATGCCGCTGGACACGGAGCTGGCCGATTTCGCCGACGTGAAAACGGACAAGCCCCGCCTCTTCAATCTCTCCGACGACCCCGCCGAGCGCCACGACCTCGCGGGCGAGCGGCCGGCATTGGCCGCGGAACTCTCGGGTGCCTACGATGCCTGGTTCGGCGACGTCATCGCCGACTGGCGCGAATCCCGCGCGGCCATCCTCGAGCACGACCGCGCCTATTGGAAGGACCGCCCCTCCCCCGATCCGGCGGCGCTGTTCAAGGATCACTGGCACTGGAAATCGGCGCCCAAAGGCACCGATCCAAAAACTGCCAACCCACTCCAAATATTCAGGGGCTATTGGAGCAAAGGGGCAGTATCGAGACCACAAAGCAGCACCGGGGGATCCGATCCATGAGGCCATGGACTGCGGCGGCAGAGCGAAGCGTCGACGCCGCTTTGGATTCCGGCGGAGCCTGCGTCGGCCCAGCAGGGTCGCCCCCGAGGAGTCGTCGGGACACCCCCAAAAGCCGTGTCGTCATACCGTTCTGGGTCACGGCACCGCAACCCAAAATGCAGAAACCCAAGAACCATGACACGAGGAGAGCAGTCGCCATGAATCCCATGAGTCGCACACTTGTCACCCTGATGCTCTGCGCCGGCGCGCGGGGGCTGGTTGCCCAACCCCAGGCCGCCGAACCATCCACCACCAGCGCGCACTTCATCGCCACCTCCGAGGAACTCAAGGCCCGCATCGCGAAGCAGCTCCACATCACGAAACCCGATTATGTGGTCTTCGTGCCGGAGGTCGCGGAGGGCGGCGCCAGCGACACCGGCAACGAGCATTTCCTAGTATTCGACGGGCCGGATGGCTCGCTGATGGCGGTGTGGACCCAGAGCTCGGTGGAGAACTTCTCGCCCGAGACGCCACCGGACCAGCACATCGCTTTCGCGACGAGCGCGGACGATGGCAAGACGTGGTCGAAACCCCGCATCATCGCCGGGCCCAAGAAGGCGGGCGACGGCCACATGGCGAGCTGGGCGTATCCCCTCGTGAGCAAGAAGGGCCGCATCTACGTTCTCTACAGCCAGAGCATCGGCAGATACGACTCCTTCATCCATCACACCGCGTGGCTGCACGGCATCTACAGCGACGACAACGGCGCCACCTGGTCAGAACCGCAAGATGTCCCCGTCGCGCGCAGCATCAACGACAACCCCGACCCCACCATGCCGCCCAACATGCTCTGCTGGCAAAAGCCCCTCCGCCTCGGCAAGGACGGCAAATACCTCGCCGGCTTCACGCGGTGGACGAGTTTCGCCGTGCGCAAGCCGTCGCCCAAGTCGCTGGGAACCGCCGACTCCCGAGTCGAGTTCATGCGCTTCGAGAACGTCGATGACAACCCCGAGCCGCGCGGCCTGGAGATCCGCTGGTTCATGTCGAATGAGAAGGCGCTGGCGGTGCCATGCTCGGCCTATCCCGAAAACAGCGTCTGCCAGGAGCCCTCCATCGTGAAGCTCCCCGACGGCCGGCTGTTCTGCGTGATGCGCACGTCGGCGAGCAGTCCGTTCTGGAGCATCAGCGCCGACGCGGGAGAGACATGGGCCGAGCCGCGCCGCCTGCTGCGCAAAGACGGCGGCGAACCGCTGCTGCACCCGGTCTCCCCGTGCCCGATCTATGACGTCGGCGGCAACGAGGCAGGCAGCGGGCGCTACGTGCTCTTCATTCACGGCCACGACAACACCACATACAAAGGCTACCGGCCGAAGCCGTCCGTCACCGGCTTCAACCGCCGACCCGTGTATCTCGTCGCGGGCCGCTTCCAGCCCGGTGCCGACCAGCCCGTGTGGTTCGACGATCTCCAACTCTTCATGGACCACGACAACACCAGCCTCGGCAAGCCCGGCACCAGCGGGCGCATGGACCTCTCCCTCTATTCCAGCTTCACCGTGCGCAATGGGAAACCCGTGCTCTGGTACCCGGACAGAAAGTTCTTCCTGCTCGGCCGCGTCATTGGGGAGGAGTGGTTCACGTCGCCTTTATTCGGGGGCGATTGAGGTAACCCCGGTTTTGACCAAGCCGACGGCGGCCGCTCGATCAATCATCAACCCAGTCACCAGATTCCATGCCTCGCCCGCCCGCCCGGCGGCGGACACTCGGGGCACCGCCGGGGTAGAAAATGTAGCCGGAGCCGTGAGGCTTTGCCCAAACGCTCACGCGTTCGGCTGCGGGAAGCGCTGCGGCACCTCTCCAGTCAGTCAGTCAGATCGATGACCCGTCGCCCAACGCAACCAGAGTGTCGATGCCGGGGACACGAGCGGGAAAACTGGGACGGAGGAGGCAGTTGACATGGATCGAATCTTATATAATATAAGATGCGATGGCATCGTCGCTGGTTCATCAGCCGCTTCGTTCACAGGCTCATCGTGGAGGCGGCTTTTGAGGAAGGGGATGTCGAGGGCGCGGCGCAGCTGTTGGCAACCCATTCGGAGAATCTGGTGGACTATCTGGAGCAGCAGAGGGAGTCCGTGGGATTGGCGGCTCCGGTCTCGCGATCGGCGTGCGGGCCGCCGAGGACGCCGGTTTCTCGGGGATCGATTCCGTGGAATGCTGGGCGCCGAAGCACCTGCCGCCCGATCCATTTCGGGCGGTGAAGGCGGTGGCGGATCTCATCCGGGCGTGCGTATGAGCCTAGAACGGCGAAGACCTCTGCCCCACCAGCCCCGTAGGACTTGCACGGATCCTCGACGTGTGCGCCCCATGCACTTGGCCCTAGCCACAGTGCTTCTTCTGCGACCAGTCTTCGCGGCCGGAAATGACCCAGATTCGAATCCCCGCTCGACAGAGACCGCCCCGACGAGGCCGAGCGCGGATGTCGTCCGAACAAGCGCCCCGGCGCTCAATATCCCCAATCCCGCCAGAAAGGAAATCGCCCCGGCGACGGCACTCGAGTTTGGCGGATATCCGCTGCCGATGGGATTTCGCCGCATGACACGCGAGTCCCTGCCCGAGCTGCTTCACCAGGATGCCGCCGTGGCCAGCACCGCGGAGCGCTCCTATCGCGAGACCGAGGCAATCGCCATCGAATTCAAGCGCCTCAAGCCCGAAGCGTTTGTCCGTGTCCAGTATTTCTGGGACGCCTTTCCCCGGGTCCTGCCTCATTCGATCGCAAAGAAGATCAATTTTCGGCTCCTGGACGATCCGGTCTTCTACGCGTTTCCAAAATTCAATGGATTTTATCTGGCGCTCTATCCCGCGAAAATTCTCCAGGATATCGCGGATGTCGACGAGGCCGAGTTCCTCGTCTCCGATATCAGCGGCTGGGTGTCCACCTGGCAGAAATGCCGTGGAAGGAAGAGATTCCCGTTCGCAATCATCTATGCGCTGGACGAGCACGGGGCCGCGGACTTCACCCGTTCGGAATTCGTCCAGATTGCCTCCGTCAATCTTGATGAGAAGCGGGTGCGCATCCTCCGACTTCATCCCAAGAACAGTCCCGGGAGGCATGCGTATGCGGCGGGACGGGCGCGCATCGGAATACAGAGCCTCACGGCGAACAATGCCGACATGTGGTATCCCAATCTTAGCCGCTTCTGCCCCAGGGATCCTGAAACGGGGATGAACGCCGCCGAGTATTGGGCCAAGCATATCGCCACCTATTTTCGGCGGCGGCTGGCACCTCTGGACGGCCTGGCGTTTGACGTTCCGCCATTTGCACCCCACCGCGGCTCCGATATCGACAACGACGGGCTTGTCGACCACGGGTACAGCCACGGCATCAACTATCTTGGACTTGGGCTGTATGACTTTTTCGATTTCCTGAAGAACGGCTCGCGATTCCACGCCGGACTCGGCCCGGATGTGCTGGTCAGCGCCGACGGAGAGGAGATGGCCGACCAGCGCTTCCCCGACGTGACCAATGGCGCGGGAAACGAGGACTTCCCCGGCTACATGGATTTCACGCGATTTCCGGAGCAGCTAAATCTTCACCGCTGGTGGTGCGAGCGCGCGCTGACGCCCAACGTTTCTTATCCGGTCATGCGATTCCCGACCGACGCCTATCACAACAGGAAAAACACGGACAGGCTCCTTCCATGGATGCATAACAACTTCGCCCGCCTGGGCATCGCGGCCGCCTGTTTCGGCAACGGGATTGTGGCGTATGAATCGTCGCGCGTGTGGGCCGACAAGAAACTGCTTGCGATTCAGGAGGGGGACAGACCCGCGGGCGGCGAGCTGATTGAAACACGTCCCTATTACATCTGGGATGAGTACAATGCGGGAACGCGCAACCAATTCCGCTGGCTTGGCCCACCGTCGGAGCCCGTGGTGTTCAGGAAAGACCACTTGGGCGAAGAGCTTCTTACCGCCGAATCCTTTGGGCGGTGGGATGCGATCAAGATCCCCGATCCGAACGTGGCGTTAACCGGAGAAGAGTTCATGGCTCGGGATCGCCGCCTGTCAGCAGGAGTCATTTTTCGTGGGACGCCAATGCGCCCCTGGACCGGCGAATCGGGGCCGATTGGTCCCGAGAGACTTGAAAGGGCCGCTTCCGTCATCTTTCGCTCGCCCCGGCTTCCAACGGCTGTTGGCGCGGGAGACGAGTTTTCGATTTCTTTTGTCGGCCTGGGCCGCTCGATCTACAGGACCGTCGATCCCAAATATGAAATGATCCCGCTCTGCATCGGCTTCCGGATTCGCATGGAAACAGGTGAAACGGGAATCTCACAATGGGTTTATCTGGACAACAGGCCCTGGAGGGCACAGCTGAGCGTGACGGCTCCTGCCGCTGGCGCGGCAAGCCTGGAGATTCTTGCAGGGGTCGAGTCCGGAGGATTCGAGCTTCGCGACTTTTCGCTCAGGGCCGGTTGCGCCGAGGTCGGCTATCGGCGGTTTCCGCGTGGCCTCGTGCTGATGAACGGTTCGGCCCGCGAAAAGGTCGTCTTTGACTTGGCGCTCATTGATCCGGATGGCCGCTACCGGCGGATTGATGGCGTCGTCGATCCAGTCTGGAATACCGGCCAGCCCGTTGAAGGGCGAATCGAACTGCCCGCGAGGGAGGCGCTTTTTCTTGTGAGAGGCGAGTTCCCCGTAAAACAGACAAGGTAACTGCAGCCCAATAGGAGAACACGCTATGGTGGTTTCTGTTTTGAGTTTCCATTTGAGGTCGTGCCTGCCGCTCGTGGCGCTTCTGGCGATTGCCTGCGCCGACGCGCTTTGCTCCGAATCCAAGCCCGGCGGTCCCCCTCCAAGAGAGCCGGTCATCGATGACGGCCTCAAGCCGGATCGGGCCCGGGCCCCGCGCGCGAACCAGGGATCCGGCAGGCCCCAGCTTCGCAATGTTACGCTTGAGATGGATGACCGCACCAAGCTAGAGGCGGTTTACGCCATACCCACCGAGCCGGCGCCCGAAGGAGGATACCCCGGCTTGGTTCAGACCTTGGGATGGGGCTCTTCCCTGACGCGCTCGGCCATGGAGTTTGCCATCGGCGGGGCCAAGGGCGGCCGCGTTTCCATTGTCTATATCTGTCGGGGTCAGGGGAGGTCCGAAGGCTTTTCGACCATGATGGGGGAGCGGGAATGGAAGGATATCCGCGCTGTGATTTCATGGATGATCTATAATCTGCCGGTCAATGCCGAACGAGTCGCGGTCAAGGGTGGCTCTCAAGGCGGAATTCATTCCTGGATGGCGGCCGCGACGGACCCGCGCGTTCGCGCGATCTGTCCGAGCGTGTCGCCATTCGATATGTGGGAGGCTTTCTTTAAGAACGGAACCATGACTGCCATGTCCGTCGGGCTATTTGATCCCAAGCGGGCAAGGAGCGACGGCCTGTTGGAGAAATTGACCGACGACGTCCTCTCCGGGAATCTGGAACCCGTCAGGCAGGAGCTGGAAAGGCGCGCGATAACCCAGCACGTCAAAGGCATTCGCTGTCCTGTGTTTTCGCTCTCCGCCTGGCAGGACGCCCTCTTTGCGCCGGATTTCGAGGTGGCCGCATTCAGGGCCTTGGGCGTCCCCAAGAAGCTCTATATCGGGACGGGGGGCCATCGCACCCCGCAATCGCCGAAAGAGGCGGAGTGGCGCACGCAAAAACAGGCCGAATGGCTCGCCTATTGGTTGGACGGCGAGGACAATGGGATTCTCAAGGAAAAGCCAATCACCCTGGCCCTATCGCCGGATTGGCAGCATTTCGAGTTCGACGAGTTTCCGGAGCCCGCGGCGACCCTGGAATGGCACTTCCTGCCCGGCGGAACGCTCTCGCTCGAGCCCGCCGATCACAGCGGCACCCTCACCCTTGACAGCGCGATGACGCGAGCCCACTGCTCCCTGAGGGAGCTCCACGAAGAGTTCTACGTGAGTCCGAGCGAAGGATTTTCGCGCGACGGCGTCCAGTCGGTTGTTCCTGTCGTCAAGCACAGTTTTCGGACACCCCCTCTCAAGGAGGAAGTGATCGCGATCGGGAATCCCTCCATCCGGCTGGTGGTCACCCGGCGGTCCCGCTCCTATCAGGTCGTCGCCCTTCTAAAGGACGTCTCCCCGTCGGGCGAAGAGTTCTTGGTGTCGCGCATGGCCCAGGCGGAGAGAAACATCGCCCATACCGGAGGAACGTCTTCCTTGCTCCTAAAGAGCCGGATGATCGGGCACAAGTTTCAGAAGGGCCACCGGATCAACCTCGATATCATGAATTATGATGCGGGAGAAGTTGCGGACGCGGACATGCATCTTCCCATGCTTGAGAACTACCAAATGGACATTTCGTTGGGCGGCGCGAAAGGCTCGGTGTTTCGCCTGGAAGTCCATCAGCCATAATGAGCTCTTCTCGCCTCGTTCCCCATACATCCATGAGCACGAGATCCCACTTCCTCGCCCTGCTGCTGTTGGTCCCGCTAGCCGCGTCGCATGCCGTCGTCCCGGATGCCGGCGGCCAGCAGGCGGACGACCTCCAGATCGTGCGGCCGACTGATGCCCGCGCAAAGACGGCCCCGGCCGCGCCCGACCGGCTCGCGTGGTGGAGCGAGGCGAGGTTTGGGATGTTCATCCACTGGGGGCTGTTCAGCATCCCGGCGGGGGTGTGGGAGGGCAGGGAGTTCAAGCGGAAGTATGCCGAGCACATCATGCTCGCCTGCAAGATCCCCATGGCCGAATACGCGAAACTCGCCCCGCAATTCAACCCGCAGAAATTTAACGCAAAAGAGTGGGTCGATCTGGCGAAACGGGCGGGCATGCGATATCTAGTGTTCGTCACGAAGCACCAGGACGGTTTCGCGATGTTCGACTCCAAGGTGTCGGACTTTGACATCGTGGACGCCACGCCATTCCGGCGAGACACCGCGAAGGAGCTATCGGATGCCGCGAGGGCGCAGGGGCTCAGGATGGGCTTCTATTACAGCCACGCCCGGGATCACCATCACCCGCTGGCCAATTGGAATAAGCACGGCAACACCTGGGATTTTCCACTGGGAACGAGGGAGGGCTTCATCCGATACCTCAACGAGAAGGCGAAGCCGCAGATCCGGGAATTGCTCACGCGGTACGGGGACGTGGGCGTGATGTGGTTCGACGTGCCCTACGACATCCCGCCCGAGGAGAGCAAGGCCATCGTCGACCTGGTCCACGGTCTCCAGCCGGGATGCCTGGTGAACAGCCGGGTGGGCGGCGAGACGTGGGACTATCAGTCGCTGGGGGACAACCAGATCGCCGATGCCGCTCTGGGCGACCCCTGGGAGACGTGCATGACGCTCAACGACTCCTGGGGTTATCACCGGCTCGACCACAACTGGAAATCCTCCGCGCAGGTCATCCGGCACCTCGCCGACATCGCCAGCAAGGGCGGCAACCTGCTGCTCAACATCGGCCCAAAGGCCGATGGCACGATCCCCGAGGAGAGCGTCCGCTGCCTCGAGGAGGTGGGTCGGTGGATGGCGAAGAACGGGGAGAGCATCCATGGCGCATCCGCCTCGCCGATCGGGCAGCCCGCGTGGGGGCGGTGCACGGCCAAGGGCGATCGGCTCTATCTGCACGTGTTCGATTGGCCCGCCGACGGCAGGTTGATCGTCGGGGGCCTCGCTGCGGCGGTGAGTCGGGCGGCGATCCTTGTTGACGGCACGACCTTGGAATTCTCGGGTAAAGACAAGGGGGTGACGATCGCGCTACCGGCCAAGCCGGGCGACCCCGCCCATGCCGTCATCGTGTTGGAGATGGGTGGGCAGGCGACGCCTGCGGGGAAGACATCGCCCGACCCGGCCACCGACTGGAAGCGCAGCAAGCCCGACGTGGCCGTATACGTGCCGAAGGGCGAAGATCACCATGACACCGACAACGAGCACTTTCTGGTTTTCCCGACTCCGGGCGGGAAAGAACTGCTGGCGCTCTGGACCCAGAGCAGCGTCGAGGGACGAGGAGACAACCGCGCGATGCTGGCGCGCAGCGCCGATGGAGTGACATGGTCGGAGCCAAAGCGGATCGCCGGCACCGCGCCGGGCGGCAAAGAACCGCAGGCGAGCTGGGCCTTTCCCGTCGTGGCAAAGACCGGACGCATCTACGTCTTCTTCACCAAGCAGGCGGAACTCAATGACGGCAATCCGCAGGGCTGCGGCACGATGGGTTGCCGATTCTCGGATGACGAGGGACTCACGTGGAAAGATGGGGCGGACATCCCGATGCCGCGCAACCGCTTCGACAACCCCGACCCGAGGGTGCCCAAGAACTGGATCGTCTGGCAAAAGCCCATCCGTGACCGAAAGGGCCGATGGCTGGCCGGCTACACGCAATGCACCAGCAAAAGCCTCCTTCCGCCAGAGATCGCGAAACGCTGGTATCAGACGGAAAGCCGCTGCCAATTCATGCGTTTCGAAAACCTCGACGAGGGCCCGGCCCCGGAGAACCTGCGAATCACCTGGCTGCCCGAGGACGAATCCGGTCTCGAGGTGACGCACCCGACCACCGGTCGCCCCGCGGCCTCTGAACCGGGCGTCGTCCTCCTGCCCGACGGGCGGCTCTTCACCACGATGCGCACGTGGACCGGCGAGATCTGGTATTCGGTCTCCGATGACGACGGCCGCGCGTGGCGCAAACCCGAGATCATGCTTTACCGGGACGGCGGCGAACCCGTGCTGCACCCGCTGGCACCGTGCCCCATCTATGCGCTGCAAGACGGGCGCTTCCTGCTGCTATTCCACAACAACAACGGGCACGTCGGCATCCGCAACCAGCGCGAGGCAAACTGGAAAAGCAACCACCTCAACTATATTCGGCACCCCGCGTTCATCGCGATCGGCGAGTTCCGGCCAAAGGCCCACCAGCCCATCTGGTTCAGCGCGCCGAAGCAGATCCTCGACACGCAGGGTGTCATCATCGGACCGAAGAAAACCGCCGAGATCGCGACGTACACGAGCCTGACGGAATGGAACGGCCGCCGCGTCCTCTGGTACCCCGATCGAAAATACTACCTGCTCGGAAAATACCTCCCGGATGAGTTGCTGGCGGACATGCGCGCGCCAAATGCGCGCGGAGATAACTGACTCGAAAATTCCGGGCGCAGCCGCGGTCGTCAGACCGTGGATATTCCAAGGCGCGGCCCATCTGTGACCAGCTGGGCTATATTTTCACCCCCGGCACAAGGGACGGATCACAGACGACCTGACGGGCGGTGGCGGCGAGGTTGGGCGTGGTGGCTCAGTCGGCGAGATTCGATGGGGGAACGGGGAATGTCTAATGTTGAGATGTGACCCCGATTGCATGCGATTGCATGGCTGTCGCCCCGTCAGAGCGGGTACCGTCCCACCAGGCACCGCGCGCTCGGCCAACGCATCCTCCACGCTCTCACGAGCGTGGCTACAGCCCGAATCTTCGGGCGCGCGCCCCGCGCAAGATGCGGAGAGATCGGCCCACCGAGCGACCGCCCGGCCCTTGACGGGTGGCCGCAAAACCGGTATACAGGTTTTATGTCTCGGCATACCGCCAAGTCCCGCCGGCGGGCGCGCTCCTTGGGCGCGGGGCGCGGGGGGGCGGGAGGATCTGGCGGCGATCTGGCGGGGTTGGCGTATCGGCTGCTGCAGGAGCGGCTCTGGAGCGGGGCGCTGGGGCCTGGGGCGAAGGTATCGGAGACGCGGCTGGCGAAGGAATTGGGGATGAGCCGGACGCCGGTGCGGGAGGCGATTGCGCGTTTGGAGCGCGAGGGGGTGATGGAGCAGGTGGCGTCGAGCGGGACATTCGTGCGGCGGCCGGATCGGTTGGCGATCGTGGAGGCGTACGAGGTGCGCATGGCGATAGAATGTTTTGCGGTGCAGAAGGCGGCGCTGCGGATGAAGCCGGCGGAGGCCCGGGCGCTGCGGGGCCACTGCGCTGGGATGCTTGCGGCGATCCGGGAGTTCCGAGATTCGGGGGCGCGGGTGATGGGCGGCGAGCCGCTCGCCCGCTATCAGGGCGCGGACCTGAGTTTCCATTTCATGCTGGTGGAGGCCGCGGCGAACCGGAGGGCGATGGATATTTTCCGGGACGTGAACCTGTTGAATTACATTTTTGGCTGCCGGAGCCACGATAGGGACCTGCATCACGTGGCGTGGGTGTGGCTAGGGCACGCGCGCGTGGCTGAAGCGATCGGGCGGCGTGATCCGGCCGCAGCGCTGCGGGCCCTGGAACGGCACATGCGATCGAGCATGGCGGCGGCGCTGGAGGCCTACGACGAGCGGCTCGCGGGGCGCGGGCGGGCGGGCGACAAGGCCCCGACGCAGAGAGAGGCCGAGCCGAATGGCGCTGGGTTAAGCGACATTTGGGAGGGCCCGCGGCCCCGCGGGCCGGGTGGGCCAGCGCCCGCACACCACGGGTCAGCCGCGGACGCCGGGGCCGGCGTCCCTCCCAACACAAAGCGCTGCGCACGCCGCTACGCGAAACACCCAAAACCCCGTCAATCTAACGCCATTCGGGGCTGACCCTCAATCAACCCGTCAGAAACCGGAGCCACCCATGAAATCCCACATCCTCGCCACCCTCCTGATCGTCGCGCCCTTCGCGGGTCCCGCGGAGGAACAGGTCTTCCTCGCGCCGCCGCAGCACGTCGGCCCACCGCAGGCGCAGCACTGGGTCACGAACCGCGCGTTCCAGGGCATCCCGAGCATGGCGGTGACGCCGGGCGGTCGCCTCTGGGCGAACTGGTACGCGGGGGTGACCCCCGGCGAGGACCAGAACAACTACGTCGTGCTGAGCACCAGCGGCGACGGGGGCAAGACGTGGCAGGAGGTGCTCGTGATCGACCCCGACGGCGAAGGCCCCGTGCGCACCTTTGACCCCGAGTTGTGGATGGGACCCGACGGGAAACTGCGCGCATTCTGGGCGCAGACCATCGGCCACGAATCCACCGTCGGTGGGGTGTGGTGCATCGAGACCGCCGAGCCGGAGTCCCCGAACCCCTCGTGGGGCAAGCCGAGGCGCATCACCGATGGCGTGATGATGTGCAAGCCGATCATCCTCTCCTCCGGCGAGTGGGTGCTTCCCGCCTCCACGTGGCGGCAGACCGACCACAGCGCCAAGATGGTCATATCCACGGATCAGGGAAAGTCCTGGTCCATCCGCGGCGCCTGCAACGTGCCGGCCGATGCCCGCCAATTCGACGAGCACATGTTCGTCGAGCGCAAGGATGGCTCGCTCTGGCTGCTGGTGCGGACAAAATACGGCATCGGCGAGAGCGTGTCGGCGGATCGCGGCGCCACGTGGCCCGAGCTGGCGCCCTCGGCCATCGCCCACCCCAGCGCGCGATTTTTCATCACGCGCCTGAATTCCGGCAACCTTCTCCTGGTCAAGCATGGCCCCATCGCGGAGAAGATCGGGCGCTCGCACCTGACGGCCTTCGTTTCCGCCGACGATGGGAAGACGTGGGGCGGCGGCCTCCTCCTCGACGAGCGCAACGGCGTCTCCTATCCCGATGGCCAGCAGACCGCCGATGGAGTGATCCACATCATCTACGACTACAGCCGCACCGGCGACCGGCACATCCTCATGGCGAGCTTCCGCGAGGAGGACGCCGCCGCGGGGAAGGACGCCACGGGCGCCGTACGGCTCCGCCAACTGGTCAGCGAGGCCTCGGGAGGTCGGGAGAAACCGAAAGCCACGGAATCCTCGGAACCCGTCATGGAGGGCGATCTGCTCAAGGGCTTCGTCCATCCCCCGGTCGTTGTCAAACCAGGTCCCGAATACGGCCCCGACAAGCGCAACTACCAGGGCATCCCAACCATCGAGCGCGCGCCGGAGGGGCGGCTCTGGGCGGGGTGGTACGCCGGGAAAGTCTGGGAGGACAAGTACAACTACGTTTTGGCGGCCACCAGCGGCGACGACGGCAAGACGTGGAGCGACCCGAAACTGGTCATCGATCCGGACGGCGACGACGACCGTCGCGCCTCCGACCCGTGCCTCTGGCTCGATCCGGGCGGCAAGCTCTGGCTCTTCTGGTGGATGAACGGCGGCGGCCTGCACGTCACCCTGGCCATCACCACCGAGAATCCGGATGACGAGAACCCCGCCTGGACGGCGCCCCGCGCCCTGTTTCCGGGCGTCATGCTCAACAAGCCCATCGTGTTAAAGAACGGCGACTGGCTGATGCCCGCGGCGATCTGGAAACGCGACGATAGCGCGCGGGTCATGATCTCGAAAGACGGCGGCAAGACCTTCTCGCTCCTCGGCGCGGCGAACATCCCGCCCGAGCGACGCAACTGCGACGAGCACATGATCGTCGAGCGCAAGGACGGCTCCCTGATGATGCTGGTGCGCACGGCGGAGCACGGCATCGGGCGGTCGATCTCGCGCGATGGCGGGCGCACGTGGACCCCAGTGGAGGATTATCTCCCGAACGCCACGTCCCGGTTCTTCCTCCGCCGCCTCGCCTCCGGCAACCTGTTGCTGATCAAACACGGGCCGATCGACAGCCGCATCGATCGCTCCGCGTTGACCGCGTACCTCTCGGACGACGACGGCGAGACTTGGAAGGGCGGGCTCCTGATCGACGAGCGAAAGAACGTCTCCTATCCCGACGGCACGCAGGCATTGGACGGAACGATCCGCATCATCTACGACTGGGAACGCGGGCGCGACAAGCACATCCTCATGGCCGCCTTCACCGAGGCCGATGTCCGCGCGGGCGCGTTCTCCCCGGAGGGCCGCCAGCGCGTCCTGATCAACCATGCCACGGGCATCAATCCCAGGATCGCCGAGGCCGAAAAGAAGCGCGCCGTCGATCTCGACACGAACGCGGACGCCGCGCCATTCGTGCCCGGCCCACGGGCCAAGATGAGGGCCACCGGCGGAGCAGTCCGCGATTTCGAGACCGGCGCCCTCCTTTTCCGCGACCGCGAATATCGCCTCGCCCGAACGCCGTCCCAGCTGACGGGAAGACAGTTCGTCTTCTCCGAGATCGGCGGCGCCGCGGCCGAATGCCTCGACGATGGCATGGCCTACGTCCTGACCCCCGCGCCCAAGCGCAACAGGGACAGCGTCGAAACGGAACTCCTCCGGCAGGGCTTCGCCAGGGCCGCGATCCCCGAGTTCATCCTCTTCGGCGGCGGCGCGGCCAACGCCTGCTGCGTCTACCAGAAGGCGTTCCAGCCCGGCGAGAAGGTCGCCTTCGGCAAATGGGGCGTGCTGGTGTTTTAAACGTTCACGATGAGCCACGACACTGAGAACCTCGCCCTCTACCGCCGCGAGCTCTATTCGGCGGTGATCGGGGACGTGATGGATGGGATGGGCTTCACCCGGCAGTTCCTGCCGCCGGGGATACAGCCGTTGCGCGATGACATGGTCGTCTGCGGCCGGGCGATGACGGTGCTCGAGGCCGACGACGAGGGGGGCGAGGGACCGGGGCGCGCGAACGAGGCGCTGGGTCGCCCCTTCGGCCTGATGCTGCGCGCGTTGGACGAGCTTCGGCCCGATGAGGTCTACGTCTGCTCCGGGGCCTCGCCGCGCTACGCGCTGTGGGGCGAGCTGATGAGCACGGCCGCGCGCAACCGGGGCGCGGCCGGCGCCGTGCTCAACGGCTATTCCCGCGACACGCGCGGCATCCTGCAGTTGGGGTTCCCGACGTTCTCCCTGGGGTGCTACGCGCAGGACCAGCGCCCCCGCGGCAAAGTCATCGACCTGCGCTGCCGCATCCGCTTCGGCGAGGTCTCGGTCGAGCCCGGGGATCTCGTCTTCGGCGACCTCGACGGGGTCTGCGTCGTGCCGCGGGTGATCGAGGGGGAGGTCATCGAGAGGGCCCTAGCGAAGGCGCGGGGAGAGAGGGCGGTCTTCGAGGCGATCAAAGGGGGGATGGGCGCGCAGGAGGCGTGGGACAAATTCGGGATCATGTGATGTCCAGAACTCACAAGCGGAAAGGAACACCCGCCACATGAACGCTCCCGCGATTGAGCCGGTTGCACCCGACTGGGAGGGGATGCTCAAGAACCTCCGGCGCGAGGGCACGCCCGAGAGGGTGTATTATTTCGAGCACGGGATCGCCGACAACGTGATGTCGGGCATCGCGGATCGTTTCCACCTGTGGGCGGAGCTTTCGCGCGACGATCCGGCCAGCGACCTGGAGAGGCGGCTGGCGGTCCACCGCTTTCTCGGGCACGAGCTATTCCGCGTTTTCCCGCCGAGGGCGAGGATGGTTGCCCCGAAGCGCCAGGGCGAGTGGGCGGAGGAGGGCAAGGGCGCCGTCACCACCTGGGAGGAGTTTGAGTCCTATCCCTGGCAGGGGCCGGAGGATGCGGACCTCTCGGTCATGGAACGGTTGGAAACCATCCGCCCGGACAACATGCGCGCGTTCCACGTCCTGGACATATGGGAGGTGGTGCGAGAACTCGTCGGGTTCGAGACCCTGTGTTTCGCTCTGTACGAGTCCGCCGACCTGGTCGAGGCCGTCTTCGACAAGGCGGGGGGCTTTGCGGAATCCATCGCCCGCAAGCTCTGCGACTTTGAGACCCTGGGCGCGATCTATCTGGCGGACGATCTTGGCCATAGAACGGGATTGATGATCAGCCCCGAACAGATCCGGCGGCACGTGCTCCCTTGGCACAGGCGGATCGCGGAGCTGGCGCACGAGAAAGGAAAATTGCTGCTGTTCCACTCCTGCGGGGACATGTACGCGCTGATCGACGAGTACATCAATGACGTGAAGATCGATGCCAAGCATTCCTTCGAGGACAACGTCGTGCCGGTCACGGAGGCCAAGCGGCGCTATGGAAGCCGCCTGACGCTGCTGGGCGGCATCG
Organism: uncultured Verrucomicrobiales bacterium; assembly: GCA_964651705.1. Lineage (GTDB taxonomy): Bacteria > Verrucomicrobiota > Verrucomicrobiia > JADLBR01 > JADLBR01 > JADLBR01. The sequence goes on along the minus strand of CAZYWZ010000047.1, from coordinate 5,223 downwards.
ATGTCGATCTGCTGGCCCGCGGCGAGGGCGGCGCCATCCGCGAAAAGGCCCGGGAGGTGTTGGAGATCTGCCATCCTGGCGGCGGCTATTTTCTGGGGTCCGGCAATTGGGTGACCGCCTATGTCCCGCTGGACTCCTATCTGATCATGCTGGATGAGGGACGCCGGTTCGCAGGACCGGGGGCGACAGGATAAGGAAGGAAGGGCATCATGGGGCGAAACCTGATCAAGCGGGCCTGGCTCTTGCTGCTGGCGATCGGGCCGGGGATATTTGCCGTCGGCTACACGATCGGGACCGGCAGCGTGACCTCGATGGCCAAGGCGGGCAGCGAGTTCGGCATGCAATTGCTGTGGGTGCTGGCGCTGAGCTGCCTGTTCTCGTGGGTCCTGCTGGAGGCGGCGGGGCGCTTCGCGCTGGTGGCGGGCGAGACGGCGGTGCACGGCTGCCGGAGGCACCTGCCCGGGGGCCGATGGCTGGCGATCCTGATGGTGATCGGGGTGATCGCCGGGCAGTGGTGCTGCCTTTCCGGGCTGGTGGGACTCTCCTCGGCTGCGGTCTACGAGGGGCTGCGCCTCTTCGTTCCCGCGCTTCCGGAAGATAGTTACTGGCCGATTCTTGGGGTCGCGGCGGCGCTCATGGTCGGGATGTACGCGATGCTCTGGCATGGCGGCTATTCGTTCTTCGAGAAAGTCCTCGTCTTCTTTGTCATGATCTTGGGCCTGTCTTTCATCGTCTCGATGAGTGTCGTGCTGCCGCCGCCGGGAGAGGTGGCTCGCGGACTGGTTCCCACCATCCCCGAGGTGCCGGGGGCGATGCTGATGGTTGCCGCGTTTGTCGGCACCACCATGGCCGCGCCGACGTTCGTGGTGCGCCCCCTGCTGCTCAAGGCCAAGGGCTGGGGCAAGGGGGATCTCCGGCAGCAGTCCGTGGACGCCATCACGGGGGCCGCCCTGATGTTCGTCGTGAGCGGCTCGGTCATGGCCTGCGCGGCGGGCGCGCTCCATACCCGCGGGCTGCAGATCCACCAGGTGCTCGACATGGTGCACACCCTGACCCCGATCGCCGGAAAGTACGCCGTGGCCCTCTTTCTGGTCGGCACGCTCAGCGCGGGGCTGTCGTCGGTCTTCCCCGTCTGCATGGTCGCCCCGCTGCTGGTCGCCGATTACCGGAAGGGCGAGTTCGACAGCCGATCCAAACTCTTCCGGACACTCGCCGCCGTGGCCTGCCTGATCGGCCTGACCGTCCCGGTGCTTGGCGCCAACCCGATCGCCGCCCAGGTCGCCACACAGGTCTCCCAGGTCTTTGTCCTGCCGCTGGTCGTGGCCGTGCTCATGGCACTGGTGAACCGGCGCTCGCTGATGGGAGAACACCGCGCCGGACCCTTGCTCAACGCCGGCATGGCCATCGCGCTTCTCTTCTCCCTGATGATGGCCTACGTCGCCATCCGCGGGCTGGTGGATTTTTTCCGATAGGCGATCGGCCTACGTCTCGATGCGCCCGATATCGATCCTGCCCGCCTTGACCTCCACGAAGGGCTTGCCTCCCCTCATGCCGACCGTGCCGTAGCCGGTGGCGGTGGAGAGGAAGCAGCGGAAGTCGCCCCGGATCGCGGGGTTCAGGTGCAGGACCTTGTCGACCGCGTCATAGCGCGCGCCGCCCAACGCCTGCAGGAGGGCGTAGCTCGCCATCGCGCGCGCGTACCAGTGGCCGCACTCGTATTCGTTGAAGGGATTGCGCACGCGCCCGTCGTAGCGGTCGCGGCAGGCGCGGACGATCTCCAGCCCCTCGGCGACGTGTCCCATCAGGATCAGGTGCGAGGCGACCTGATATTCGATGCCCGTCCAGACTTCGTTGGAATAGACGAACGGCAGCGCCAGCTCGCCACCCTTGGGCCAGGTGCAGAGCAGCAGCCCGCCCTCGCCTCCCGCGGCATAGCTCGGGCGCTGCGGGTTCGCGTGCTCGCTCAGGTCGCGCTTCAGGTTGTGCCGGTGCACGGCGCGCAGGTGGCTCGATACCTTCTTCGCGTCGAGGAAATCGCCGGCGCCGCAGACCAGAGCGAGCCACGCGCCCAGCACGCCATCGGAGAGACAGCCCTTCCCGTACTGGTATTTCGGGCCCTCCTTCTCCAGCAGCGCAATCGCCTCCTGGGAATAATTGCTGGCCAGGCTCTTCACGTCGATCGGGTTCTTCGCGCGCAGGTTCTTCCACTCGACCTTCTGGATGAAATATTCCCCATCGAACAACTCCTCCTCCATGCGGCGGACACCGCGTTCCAGGATGGCCGCGTATCCGGAGACGTCATCGCCCAGCGCCTGGCCCATGAGGACGGCGGCGCGCAGCGCGCCCAGGTAGAAGCTGGTGCACATGCCGTCCGGTCCCCAGAACTCGATGTCATAGGTGTTGTGGTGGGGTTCCTCGAGCCAGCCCTTTCGGTCGGGGTCCCACGTCTCGATGCAATAATCGAGGCTCTTGCGGACCTTTGGCCAGAGGCCGCGCAACCAGTCGGCATCGCCGCTGATCCGCCAGTCGCGGTGGACCTTCATGATGCCACCGAGCTGGCCATCGGCGGCGGCGTGGAAGTCGTGCGCGACGGGCCGGATCGGCAGCGCGCTGCGGAACATCTGGTGACCCCTCTCGTCCTGCGATGGGCCGAACTCGGTCTCGCGCAGCGTGCGCTCCAGCGACGGGAACAGGTGGGGCAGCGCCTGCGCGTAGTTCCACACGTGCGTGCAGGAGCCCGCGCAACAGCCGGCGTTGTCGTTGCACCCCTCCCACGCCCAGAGCCGGCCGTCGGCCTGGCGCAGGACCGTCGGCGATTTCAGGATGGTGAGGTTCGCCGCGACGGCCTCGATCGCCTCCGCGGGCAGGGTCGTGTCGTAGAAACAGTCGCTGAAGCGCTGCGTCCTCGCGCGCAGATCGTCATAGTGTTCCCGCCAGTGGGCCGTGATGGCGTCGATGCCGCCGAACTTCCCGACGTACCATGCCTTGTATGCGCCCGGCACCGGCGGCGCGCCCTCCGGCTCTTTGCCCGTCCGCACACCCGACTCGCCGACATACCACGCGAACCGCAACACGATGGTCTTGGATTCTTTCGGGCCGAGGGCGAAGGGCACGAAGAGCGACCCGCCCGGCGAAGCACCGCCCTCGCTGACGGGTGGGCGCTCGGGGCACTCGCCCGCGGCGATGTCCCGCCAGATCATCGTCAGCGGATCGAACCACGCCCCCCGAAACCACGCGCAGTTCACCTTCACCGCGGGATCGTCCACCGTCGCCGAGAACGCGCCCTCCTCATGCGGCCTATCCTGGCCGGGCCCGCCTTTCAGCACGAACCCGCCCGGCGTCGCGAGCACCCATCGGTGGTTGGCGCCGATCGCCATGAAATGGCGCGCGTTCCACGAGAACACCGCCTCGACCGGTACGGCCGATTCGTTCGTGAAGCGGTATTCCAGCCCCGCGACCGGCAGGCTCGCGCCGTCGGGGTCGTTGGGCTCGAAGGGGCTCCAGCCCGTGAGCTGGACCGACAGCGGCATGTCCTCGTCGCGCAAGGTCACGATCCCGAACGGGAATCGCGCGCGGAATGTCGCCTCCCGAAAACGCGGCAGGCCGAAGGAGGAGTCCTTCGCCCCGTTGCCCGTGCCCGGACGCCCAAAGAGCTTCCACGGTGGCACCGGCCCCTCCACCACGTACGCGATGTTCTTACCCCCCTTCACGCAGATCGCCGCGAAAGTGCAAGGCTCGTTGAAAATCTCGGGCCGATGCCGCAGCGAGAAATGCGACAGCGCGCCGGTGCCCTCGAGGCAGATCATGCCGGCACCCATGCCGCCCATCGGGAAGGCGACGCGGCTCAGGCACTGGCCCACATACTCGCCGTCGTAAGCGCGGGTCGCTGTGCGTTCCCCTTCGCGAACGGCGGCGGCGGCTGCCGCGCCCGCCGGCAGCGCCACCCCCGTCGCCGTGGCGGCGGAAAGTTTCAGCGCCTCGCGTCGAGAGAAAAGTCCGGATGTTCGCCCGTCTGTGCCCATGGTGCCACTCCTCCTGCTGTGGCGTACTGTGCCATGGTTCGGCCTCCCGTCGAGCCACACCGGGCTAGCGGCGGCGGCGGCGCGGGGAGGCGCCGCGTCCTTCAGGGGGACACTGCATTCCCGCTGCCGCCTGACACAGGCGGCCTACAGAATCTGTAGGGCGTCTCTGCGACGCCATCGGAAATTTCAGGTCGGATCCCGTGCCCCGCGCGGCGGGGCACCACCGGGGCGGAAAATGGTAGGCTGCGCCTTGGCGCACGCCGCCGAATCCACCGTCCGTGTGCGCCAAGGCGCAGCCTACATCGCGACCCAATTTTCGAGTCAGACCCCCGCGGCGATGCGTCCGACGGCGAAGATCAGGAGCATGGAGGCGGCGACGGTGGCGGGGCGCGGGTCGAACCGATCGATGGGCCCACGGCCCCAGGGGGAGAGTCTGGCGAGGACGAAGGCGACCAAGAACCAGGCGAGATAATTCTGCGCCGGGATGTCGGGGGTATGCCAGATCCAGTAGCTTTTCACGTAGGCGGCGAAGGGTTCGAGGACGAAGTCGAAGGCGGTGGCCCAGGTGGCGACGGCCAGGGCGGTGAGGCGTCGAGATCCGAGCTTCAGCCAATGGAAGACGAGGTAATGCCCGGTGCCGAGGACGGCGTACCAGGCCAGGGGGATGGCGATGGGGAGGATGCCGGCGATTCGGGGCCCGAAGAAGGGGGTGTACTCGTAGGGGCCGAAGGGGCGCCCCGTGGTGGCGCCAACGGTCTCGACGATGCCGGAACCGATCGCGATGATGGCGATGGACTTGAGGGTGTCGGGCCAACCATCGCGACGCGCCATGGCCAGCAGGACGTTGGCGGCCGCCAACAGCATGAAGAACGCATCGGCCCAAGAAATCCAGGGCGGCAGGGCAAATTGGCGCAGGCCCAGGGTCACCGCGCCAACGGCACTCCAGATTATAAATAGTACAAAAAGGATGCGTTCGAATAGGCGCATCGGGGCGCAGTATCTCCGGGGGATGGGCGGTGTCAACGCCAAGCGATCCGAAGGGCGAAGGCCCTTCGGTACGCGCCGCCCGTAGCGAAGCCGATCGCCACGCCCCCTCGGCCGGCGCGTCCACGGTCTAACGACCGCGGCACCCGGAATTTTCGAGCCAGATCCCGTGCCCCGCCCGCGGGGCACCACCGGGGCGGAAAATGGTAGGCTGCGC
>CAZYWZ010000046.1:38152-50994 GCA_964651705.1 uncultured Verrucomicrobiales bacterium | reverse complement strand
TGGAAAACCCCGAACTTTCCGCTTGCTGAAAACACAGTTGCTGCGGTGGCAGAGCACAGCGGCGACACCGCTTTTCCTTCCGGCGGAGCCGCGACCCGCGCGACGCGAGCGCCTTCGCGGCCCCGATCAGTCCACGCGCCGGCGTTCCGGCCAAAGGGCGAGGGCGTCCTGGATGATGCGCTGCGCGTAACCGAAACCGGTGGTGTCGGCGTCCCCCCGCCCGTTCTCCTTCCGGTGGCCGAACGCCTGCCACCCTTCCCGGCCCAGGCGGCCGTCGGTGTGGCTGTACTGGAACGCGTTCAGCGCCTGCAGGAAAACGTAGCCATTCTCGGCCCGCCGCGCTTCCTTGAGGATCGCCTCAAACGCCGCATCTGGATCGCCGCAGAGCCCGAGCGCCTGCGCGGCCATGATGCGGTTGCCGGCCAAGGGGTCGCCCGCGATCATGTCCTTGAGCGCCTGCCGCACGCCGCCTTCCCCGGGCCGGACCAGAAAGATGCCGTAGGCACCCCAGTGGCGGACGATCGGATCCCCGTCGGTCAACCAGCTCACATAGTCCCCCAGGCGCACCGGGTCGCCCAGGCTCGCGGCTTTGGCGGTCTCGAGTATCCGCTCGACCGGATACCGGTCGCCCTGCGCGTACTCGTAGAGCGTCTGGAACGGCTTGCCGGGGCCCGCGAGATCATGGAAGAGCGGCTCCGGTATCAGGCCGATGTCGCGCGTCTCGATCATCCATCGGTCCATGACCCCCTCGAACTTGCGGAGGCGCTCGCCGTGCTCGGGGAGCCCGGCGAGATTCTTCACGTGCCAGGGATCGGCCCGAGTGTCGAATAGCTCGACGGCCGGCTTGGGCTCGAAGAACTGGGACTGGATCGCATCGCACTTGCCCGCCGCATGGTGCGCCTCCCACGCCCCCCAGTTAGCCTGGACGTCGTAACCATAGCGCGAGTCCCGCCCCCGCGGCCGGTGCGGCATGAAGTTGCGGATGAAATAATATCGCCCGTCCGTGACCGCGCGGCTGAAGTCGTAGCGCTCCGCCATCCGGTCGCGGTAGAAATGCACCGTCTCCGGCGCCGGCTCGGCACCCGGCCCGAGGAAGACCCGCCCCTGCATGAGCCCCGGCACCGGCAGGCCCGCGAGGGAAATCACCGTCTTCGGGAAATCGATGAAGCTCACGAGCCGGTCCACCACCCCCCCCGGCGGGGCGGGCGCCAGGTGTTGCCACTTCCTCGGAAATCGGATCAGGAGCGGCACCTGCGTCCCAACGTTATAGATGTACCGCTTCGCCCGCGAGAGCATCCCGCCGTGATCGGAATAGAAGAACACGATCGTGTCGTCCGCCAGGCCCGCCTCCTCCAGATCGCGGAGATGCCCCCCGACGATGCCGTCCATCCGCGTGATCAGGTCGTGGAACCGCGCCCAGTCCTGGCGGATCTCCGGCAAGTCCGGGTGATACGGCGGCAGCTCGATCGCCTCCGGCCTCACCCGCGGCTCGCGCGGGATCTCGTCCCTCGCGACGTAGCCCGCGATCCGCTTTGCCTCCAACTGGGACTCGTGCGTCACCGTGGTGTTGAAGACCGCGAAGAAGGGCTGGCCCTCCTTCCGGTTCTTGTAGTGCGCCTTGCCGCTGGATTCGTCCCAGAGAGAACCGTCCCTCTCGAAGTTCGAGTTGTAGTCCTTCTTGCTGTTGTTGGTGCAATAATATCCCGCCCCGCGAAAGATCTTCGGGTAGGCGGGGATGACCGCCGGCAGTTGCACGCGGGAGCGCATCTGGTGCGTGCCGATCGTCGGGGAATACATCCCGGTGAGCAGGGTCGAGCGCGCGACCGCGCAGACCGGCGCATTGGCGTGGGCGTGGGTGTAACGGACGCCCTCGGACGCCAGCTTGTCGAGATTCGGCGTCTGCGCCTGCCCAAACCCGTAACACCCGAGATACGGGCTGATGTCCTCGCAGGTGAGCCACAGGATGTTCGGCCGATCCGCGGCACGGACAGACCACGCCAAACACGCGAGGCACACCAGGAAGGCGGGGCTCCAGACGCGGACTGCGTGAACGGCGGCGCGATTCATCATCTCCTTCTTTCGATATGCTGCCAACCCGTCTATAAGGCAAAATCTTCGACGGCACAACCCCGCCCCAGAACGCGCCGCAACAGGGCCGTCGATCGGGTCGCTCATGCTCCCCAACACTCAGTCGAGGGGATCGCCCTGCGGTTCGTTTCGGGCCCGCGGTTCACCCCGCCTAAAGATGTCCCTTTTCTATCCGTAAGTTATTTGTCACAAATTACTTCTGTGTTCAGACCCACGCCCCAAATCCTCTGGACAAACCCCCCAATGACGCCAAAATTCCCCGATGAGTTCACCGGCCCCGGGCACCGACCCCTACGCGTATGACGCATCCAAGATCGACAAGCTCGAGGGCCTCGATGCGGTGCGCAAAAGGCCCGGGATGTACATCGGCCACACCGACGAGCGCGGCCTCCACCACTGCGTCTACGAGGTCCTCGACAACTCGATCGACGAACACCTCGCCGGCTTCTGCACGCGCATCCGCGTCACTCTCCGCGTCGATGGCTCCTGTTCCATCGAGGACAACGGCCGGGGCATCCCCGTCGATCCCCACCCGAAATTCCAGATGCCCGCCGTCGAACTCGTCCTCACCAACCTCCACGCCGGCGGCAAGTTCGGCCAGGGCGCCTACAAGTACTCCGGCGGCCTCCACGGCGTCGGCGCCAAGTGCGTCAACGCCCTCTCGGATTGGTTCGAGGTCGAGGTCTCGCGCGACGGCAAGGTCTACCACATGGCCTTCGAGCGCGGCAAGACCACCAAGAAACTCGAGGTCATCGGGAAATCCAAATCCACCGGCACCCTCATCACCTTCCACCCCGATCCCGAGATCTTCAACACCGCCGTCAATTTTGAGTTCGACCGCCTCGCCAACCGCCTCCGCGAACTCGCCTTCCTAAACCCGGGCCTGGAGCTCCTCCTCACCGACGAGAGAGTCGAAAAAGACAAGGAGATCCGCCAGGAGCGTTTCTTCTACAAGGACGGCGTCGCCGAATTCGTCCGGCAGCTCGCGAAGGCCAAGGCCGTCCTCCACCCCAAGCCCGTCGTCATCGAGGGCACCAAGGACGACATCATCGTCGAATGCGTCCTCCAGTACAACGACTCCTTCAGCGACCAGCTCCTCTGCTTCACCAACGCCATCCCCAACCCCGACGGCGGCACCCACATGTCCGGCTTCCGCACCGCCCTCACCCGCTCCATCAACCAGTACGCCAAGAACAACAACATCCTCAAGGAGAAGGACCCCGCGATCTCCGGCGACGACGTCCGCGAGGGCCTCGTGGCCGTCCTCGCCATCAAACACCCCGACCCCAAGTTCGAGTCCCAGACCAAGGTCAAACTCGTCTCCCCCGAGGTCGAGGGCATCACCTCCTCCCTCGTCTACGAGGGCCTCATGCAGCACTTCGACGCCAACCCCTCCGTGGCCAAGAAGTTCGTCGACAAGAGCCTCACCGCAGCCCGCGCCCGCGAGGCCGCCCGCAAGGCCCGCGACGCCGTCCGCAAAACCGCCCTCACCGGCGGCGGCCTCCCCGGCAAGCTCGCCGATTGCTCCGACCGCGACCCCGCCAGCACCGAACTCTACATCGTCGAGGGCGACTCCGCCGGCGGCTCCGCCAAACAGGGCCGCGACCGACGCTTCCAGGCCATCCTCCCCATCCGCGGCAAACTCCTCAATGTCGAGAAGGCCCGCCTCGACAAGATCCTCCACAACGAAGAGATCCGCACCATGATCACCGCCATCGGCACCGGCATCGGCGACGGCGACAGCGAGGGCGCCTTCAACATCGGGCGCCTCCGCTACCACAAGATCATCATCATGACCGACGCCGACGTCGACGGCTCGCACATCCGCACCCTCCTGCTCACCTTCTTCTTCCGCCAGATGCACCAGCTCATCAAGGCCGGCCACGTCTACATCGCCCAGCCCCCCCTCTACAAGGTCACCCGCCGCAGGCGAGAGGAATACGTCGACGACGACGCCTCCCTCAACCGCATCCTCATCCAGCTCGGCAGCGAGGACGTCCGGCTCCGCAACATCGCCAACAAGAGAGAATTCTCCCAGAACCAGCTCGCCGATGTCCTCGGCCTCCTCGAGCAGATGGACAAGTACCAGAACGCCATCGCCCGCCACGGCGGCGACTTCGAGACCTTCCTCGCCTCCCGCGACAAGGAGACCCGCGCCCTCCCGCAGCACATGGTCCGCGTCCGCATCGGCAACGAGGAGACCGTCCACTACTTCCACAGCGACGAGCAGCTCAACGCCTTCGCGCAGCAGAATGCCGACCTCCGCCTCTTCGGCTCCGAGGAGGACGAGAACGGCAACGGGAAACACGCCCCCGCCGCCAGGGGCGACATCTCACGCCGCGCCTACCACGTCCCCCTCACCGAGGCCAAGGCCATCGCGACGCTCCTCGAAAAACTCGACAAGAAGGGCCTCCCGGTCGAGCACTACGCCGCCCAGCAGGAACCGCTCTTCGAACTGCTCGAGGGCGAGGGCGATAACCAGAAGACCACCCCCCTCCACTCCATCCCAGAGATCCTCCGCCGCATCCTCGAAAATGGGCGCCGCGGCATCCAGATCCAGCGCTTCAAGGGCCTCGGCGAGATGAACGCCAAGGAGCTCTTCAAGACCACCATGGATCCCGAGAATCGGAAACTCCTGCGCGTCGATATCGTCGATGCCGTCGAGGCCGAGACCATGTTCACCACCCTCATGGGCGACGAGGTCGCCCCCCGCCGCGTCTTCATCGAAGACAACGCCCTCAACGTCCGGAACCTCGATATATAGCCCGGATTGTTCACGCACAGGATGAAGCGTCATTCCTGTAGAAACCTACGATTGGAGCGAGGGGCCTTTTGGACTGCGGTGGCAGAGTCCGGCGTCGGCCGGATGGCGACACCGCTTTGGATCCGCGCGGAGCGCGGGCGTTCGCCCTGGCGCGGGTCCTCTGCGCCCCCTCCGGGGTCGAATCCCGATGCATCGCCCACCGGGGGTATCGGTCGCCGTGGGCGCCCTCAACCTCCGGCTAATATCTTCGACCCCCAAAGGAGGTCGCTCGGATAACGGTCCGGCATCCGGACCCCAGAGGGGTCCAAGACAGTAGCGAAGCCGATCGCCAGAGGCGATTTTCCGAACGTTCCCATCGCCCGCCGAAGGGCGAAGGCCCTTCGCTAATAAAGAGTTACGTCGAATTTTCGAGTCAGACATCATGCCCCGCCGCGGGGCACCACCGCGGGTGAAAATGTAGCCCCTCCGGTCACGGAGGGGCCCACGGCCTCACGGCCGTGGCTACGCCGGGAATTTTCGAGTTTGATCCCGTGCCCCGCGCGCGGGGCACCACCGGGGCGGAAAATGGTAGGCTGCGCCTTGGCGCACGCTGCCGAATCGAACGTCCGCGTGCGCCAAGGCGCAGCCTACGTCGCGACCCAATTTTCAAGCTAGCCGCCCTGCTGCAACCGGCCCTTGAGTTCCCCGATCCACTTCTCGAAATCGGGGTGCCCCGGATTCTGCCGGATCAGCGCCATCATCTCCGACACTCCGCGGTTCGGCTCATCCAGGGAAAAATAGTCCTTGGCGCGATTCCACAGCAACCTCGGCAGCTCCTCGGTCTCGAAGCGCTCCTTGCCCATCTCGAGCCCCGCATCGTCGACGCGCTCCCGCTGGCGCTCGATCCTCTCGTCCCAGAAGGCCATCAGCTTCGGGTCCTTCTCTTCCCGATACTTCGGCATCAGCACGCCATCGACCATCTGGTCGACTGCGGCGGGTGCCTGGGGCCACCCTTTCGCACCCTTGAGGTACGGCTCCAGGCGAAAGAGCTGCACCACGGGGTCGTCGCCGCCAAACCCCCCGCCCCAGCCGCGGCGGCCCCCGCCACCCTTGCCCACCCCCATCAGGTCCTCGTTGCCCAGCAGGTCGTTCACGTAGCGCTCCAGCTCCGGGAACATCTTCTCCTCGGACTCCCCGGCGGACAGCTTCAGGAGCATCACCAGATACCGGAATCGGAACTGGAGGCCGGCACGGTAAGCCGAGTCCCCGAGATTCTCCTCGTGTTGCTTCTTCCACGCCTTGTACTTGTCCGACTCTTGGTCGGCCCCGGCGAACTGCGTCGCCCGGACCGCCTCCTGGTACAGTTTGACCGCCGCCTGGGGCGATTGGGCCGCGGCCGTGATCTCTTCCATCACTTTCTTGATGCCGAGTTCCCACTTCTGTTGCCGATCCTTCTCCAATTTCTCCAATTCCGCGATCAGTTGCTGGCGATTGACATCCGGCAGATCGCGTGCTAGAAGAACCGTTCCCGCTGGGATAAGACAGACGAGGCAGCCAAGGGCTATTCGTTTCATAAGGTGGGAACACGATATATCGGAGCCAGCCATGTCACAACACAGAAGTCTTCGGGCCAAGGGTGCCACCGCCGCCAAGCGCAGCGTCCTGAAACGTTTTGAGCGAGTCGAGGTCCTCAAGTCGCGCGGCCAGTGGAAACCCGGCGACCGGGTCACCGGCCTGCGCAAGACCAAGCCCAACGTCTGACCGGTAACCCCGCCGGGAGGCACCGCGGACCGCGGGACCCTTGGACACATCCCAGAACCCACGATTGAACCGCTACTTGGCGGCCTGTGGCCTCGGCTCCCGCCGCGGCTGCGAGGAACTCGTGCGCGAGGGCCGCGTGGCGGTCAACGGGATCGCCGCCGAGTCCCTTTCCCATCGCGTCGCGCCCGGCGACCGCGTGACGGTGGATCGCCGCCCCGTCCATCCGCAGGATGCGGTCACCCTCATCCTCAACAAGCCACACGGCTTCCTCTGCTCGACCCGATCGCAGGGCGACCGGCCGACCCTCTTTTCCCTCCTCCCGAAGTTCCCATCCCGCGTCTTTCATGTGGGCCGCCTCGATGCCGATAGCGAGGGCCTCATCCTCCTGACCAGCGACGGGGATCTCGCGCAGAGGCTCACCCACCCCCGACACGGTTTCTCCAAGGTCTATCTGGTCACCCTCGACCGCCCCTTCGATTTCGCGCGCGCGGGACGTCTGATGCGCGGGATGCGCATCGATGGCAAGGACGCCCGGATCGAGGCCATCCATCCGGCCGGGCGCCGCACCGTCCGGGTCGAATTGCGGCAGGGCCTGAAGCGCCAGATCCGGATCATGCTCCTCTACGCCGGATACGAGGTCAAACGCCTCATCCGCATCGAGCTGGGCCCCCTCCGGCTCGGGGCCCTCAAGCCCGGGGAGTGGCGCCTGCTCTCCGCCGCAGAGGTCCGCTCCCTCAAGAATCCCGCCGTCCAAGCGCCCCGGCGTCGGACGACGCGACCCCGACGCCGATCCCCCGATGTGGGCGGCTGACCCCCAAAGCCCCCAAGACGAGCCGCAAGGCGATCCCCTGGTAGTTCCCCCCGTGGCCACGCCCGCCCCCATCTCCCTCGGCACCCTTCCCCTGTCCCACCCCTATTGCCTCTCGCCGTTGGCGGGCTACACGAACCTCCCCTTCCGCCTGGTCATCCGAGAGATCGGCGGCGTCGGTCTCTGCACGACGGACCTGGTCAATGCCCGCTCCCTCTTGGAGAACAATGCCAAGGCGCGCCTCCTGACCCAGACGCGGGCCGAGGATTCCCCCCTGGCGGTGCAGCTCTTCGGCAATTTCCCGGAGCACATGCGCGATGCCGCGGCGCTCCTCGAGTCGCGCGGCATCGCCACGGTCGACGTGAACATGGGCTGTCCGGTGCCCAAGGTCTGCAAGACCGGCGGCGGCTCTGCCATGATGGCCGATCCCGCATCCGCCGCCCGCCTGGTCGCCGGCATGGTGCGGGCCGTCAGGATCCCGGTGACCTGCAAGATGCGCCTCGGATGGGATGCGGAAAACCTCACCGCGCCAGATCTGGCCCGCGCCCTGGCCGACGCCGGGGCTGCCGGGATTTTCGTGCACGGTCGCACGCGGGCCCAGGGTTTTGGCGGGCGGGTCAATCTCGCGGGCATCCGGGCCGTGGTCGAGGCCGTCCCGGGCACCCCCGTGATCGGCAATGGCGACATCACCACCCCCGAGGCCGCCAAGGCCATGTTTGATCAGACCGGATGCGCGGGCATCAGCGTCGGACGCGGCGCGTTCTACAACCCATGGATCTTTCGCCACATCGACGACTTCGTTTCCCGCGGCGGGGCGCCCCGTGAGCCGTCCTTCGAGGAGCGCGCCCGCGTCATGTCCCGCCACCTGGGCCTCATGGTCGAGGTCTTCGGCGAGACGCGGGGCTGCTGCATGTTCCGCAAGATCGGCCCGTGGTACGCCCGGCGCATGGGTCCCTCCCACGAGTTCAACCGCCGCGTCACCCGCCTGGAAACCCGCGCCCAGTTCGAGGACATCCTCAAGTGGTACCGCGAATGGAGAAAACAGTTCCTCGACGACAGCGGGGAACTCCAGCCGAGGTTTCAACCGGCCCCATTGCAGGCATCATTCTTGCTCCCGGAAGGGCCTGAGGACTCCACCGCGCAATCCCTCCCGGTGCCCAAAGGCCCCGTCACTTATTGGTAGGGACGTCCGCGCGCGGCTCTATGACGTCGAAGACCTCGCGGACCTCCTCCCCCATCCTCCGGAAGTTCTCCGCCGACACGAAACCCGGCACCCGCTCCACCGCATAGGAAAAGCCGGGGCCCTCGACAAACGCGCACCCCACGAGCCGCCTGCCGACCAGATTCACCGCCAGTTTGGGAAGCGCCACCGCCGCCCCCCCCCGGAGCACCTCCAGGGTCCCACGGACCGCGACCGCCGAACCCAGCCACGCCGGCCCCCGCCGTTCCGCCACCGGCCCCGGATCAAAGATCAGGGTCTCCAGCAGCGCCGGTACCCGCCCGCCGCCAGCCCGGCCCTTTGCCGTCAACTTCACGCGCACCGGGCGCTGATAGCCGCCCCCGCTTACCTCGAACCCGTTCACCGTCACCCCCTTCGCCTCCGCCACGAAAGATCTCGCGAACGCGCCCTCACCGCCACCCCAGCCGATCCTCTCCGCCAATAGCCGGGGGACCGCCCCTTGGATCTGGGCCTCCTCCTCGATCTCCATCTCCCCGCCTTCCAGCAGGTTCACCCGCCGATGCAGCAGGATCGTCGCCATCGCCGGGGCCGACGGCACGTCCTTCAGGCCCGGCCCTTTCGGATCCAGAACCAGCGCCCGCCGCCCGGCAACGTCCGCGGGCAAGCCCCCCAGGGGATCCCCCGCTTTCTCGTAACAGTCCACGTATTGCTGCGGCAGCCCCGGTACAAAGACCAGCATGCGGTCGAAGTGATCGAGCGAGGGTATCCCCTCATGGAAAAGGCCTCCGACCCGAACCAGCGCCAGGCTCGACTCGATTCCCGCCGCATTCAGGAGCGCGTGCAGGAGAGTCGCGTGCCCCCCGCTATCGCCCTCGCGCGCCAAAAGCGTCTCCCCGGGCGGCCCCGGCAGGTGCCCGAGTGCCCGATAACCCCCCACGACGGGCTTCAGTTCCGCCTGAACAAAACGCGCCAACGCCGCGATCTTCGCGTCGTCCCCCTCCGCGCCGGCCGTCACCTTCGCCACGGCACCGCGCACCTTGTCATCCGGCACCAGCGCGCCCCTCAGCAGATCCAGATAATCCGCCGCCAGCTGCGCCCAGGCCCGGTCCGCCTCGCCAAACCAGACATGCGGCAGGTACAGCTCCCGCGGGGGCAGGAACCACTCGCCCTCCGGTTGCGCCGGCGGATTTTCCAATATCCAGTGGGGCTTGGGTTGCCCGACCGGCCGGGGCACGCCCCGAGAACTCGTCGCGGCGACCGAACGAAAATCACCATCGACCCACAGCGCGCTGCGCCGGACCGGCATCGCCCGCGAAAAGCAGTGCGACCAATACGGCACCCGGAGCGCCGGAGCCGCCCGACGAAAAGTCACGGCCCACTCGACCGCCTGCCCCGCGCCCAGCACCCCCGCCTCACCGACCAATCGCGCGAGACCCTCCCCTCCATCCGCCTCGACCCGCCACGAGCCGACATCGATCTTCCGCACCTCCTTCCCCTCGGCATCCAGCACCACCGCCCGGTTGAGATGCGGCACTTCCATCGCCGGATCAAAGGCCTCGACTATCGTCTTGAATGCCTTTCCGCCGGCCTCCGAGAAGACCCTCACGCGCCCGTAGCGGCTGAAGACCAACGGCTCCGCGCGCCGGAAGCGCAACGCCGTCACCGCCCAGTCGTAACCCACGCCCGCCGCCCTCGCCTCCTCCGTGGGCTCCTCCACCCGAAACAGCGACTCGGGAACCCCCACCGGATCGAGCGCCTCGCCGAGGACGGCACCCGCGTCCCCGGCCTTCCGGCAACGCAGGAAATCGATCGCCGCGCACAGCGACGCATCGCCCGGGGCCCCTTTCTGTGCCGCCTCGACTACCCTCAGCCCCTCGCCCACCTTACCCGCCAGCCCCAGGGCAATCCCCTTGGTCGCCACCGCAACATAATTCGTGGGTTCGCCCCGCAGCACGTTGCCCGCCAGCTCAAGCGCACGCCCGCCGTCGCCCGCACCCAGCGCAAAAATCGCCGAGGCCAATCCCGCGTCCGAGGCGGGTACCGCCGCCGCCGCCACGCCCGAACCCCCATCCAGTTTCTGCGCCTCGGCGCCCCACCACTGCGCCTCCTTGCTCAATCCCCGGCGCGTCAGGTTTTCCACCATCCGGCGATAGAGCCGCGCCCGCAGCGCCGGCGAACCCGCCTCGCCCCCCGGCTCCACATCCTTCTTTGCCGCGTTCCCCACCAGCGAAACACGCATGACCGCCTCGTCCAGCCGCTCTTGGGACGCCCCCTGCCTCTGATCCATCCAGGCCCCCACCAGATATCCCATCCCCCCCAGCGCCGCCACCCGATAGCGATAGAGGATCCCCGACTTCTCCTTCGGCACAAAGACCGCGAAGTGCCTCTCCTCCTCGAGACTGCCGATGGGCGGGGGAACCGTGTGCACCATCGGCCCATCCGCCCTCTGGCCCACCTCCGCAAGCATCGCCGCGGCCAGCGCCCCCATGTCGACCTCGCGCCGGCCCGCAAGCCACACCGGCATCACGAACAATCCCTGATCCCCCATCATCCCCAGCACCGCAAACTCCGCGTCCCCCACACGCTCCGCCCCCTCGGGCCAACTCTTCCATAGTCCCCCCGACAGCTTCACCCGGTAACCGGCCCACCCCGACTCGTAATGCCCCTTCGCCAGCAGCCGCAACATGCCAAGATCGGCTCGATAGACCCAAAGCATCACGCCCGCCAACGCGGCCAGAGCCGCCAGCGGCAACACGCCCCCCCAGACCGCCGCCACCGCATGGCCGCGCCCGTAATTAAACCACTTCGGGTGCCGCCGCATCTGCCCCAGACCCGAGAGCGCCACGCCGATCCCCGCCAAAAAACACAGCACCGCCACCCCCAGCATCGGCCCGAAGGCCACCCGGTACACCGTGAATGCCAGCCCCCCACCCACATACACCAGCAACCAACCCGCCAAAACGATTAGCAGCCCCGCCACCCCGCGCCGATTCACCGTCCGCCGCCGCCACACCTCCCGGCACCGTATGCCCCCGATCAACATCAGCACCAACCCCGCCACCAGCCCGAAAATCAACACCACCAGCCCGAGCGCCTGCACCGTCTTCACGCCCGTCGACCCCGGGTCAAACCAGCCTGATGCCGCCATCAACACCCCGCTACGTTTCGCCCCAACGCCCACCGCGACAAGCCAAAAGCATCCCGAAAACGCGGCATTGATCCGCCGCCCCCCATCAGGCAAGAATATGCCTAACGGAATCGCACAGATGCCGACCCAACCCCCGAGGCTCATCGCCGGGCGCGTCCCCCTGCCCGACGGCACCACCATGGCCGCACCCGCCGCGCTCCGCGCCGGCCTCCGCTCCCTCGTATCCCGCCCCATCGCCGCCCTGCTCGGCCTCGCGCCCATGGCCCCGATCGCCGCCATCGCCCTCGTCAAGGGCCTCGCCCACCAGCCCCTCCTCCACACCCTCGGCTTCCTCGCGACCTCCGTCCTCATCGGCCCCGCCACCATCGGCTGCTGGCGCCATTACCTCCGCGTCGCCGACGGCGCCCGCCCTTCCACGGCAGACTGGTTCGCCGGCTATCGCTTCACCGCCATCGCCCTCGTCGCCAACGCCCTGCGCTTCGCGGCCTTCGTCATCGCCGTCGCGCCGGCCGTCCTGATCCTCACGGTCTACCTTTTCGTCTCCGGTTCCCCCATCACCGAGGGCGGACCACCCGCGCCCGCCGATGTCGTCGCCTTTCTCCTGATCGGTACCCCCGCCGCACTCGGCATCATCGCCATCAAGTGCCTCACCTACGCCTTCGAGATCCTCCTCGCCGATGGCAAAACCACCCGCCTGATCCACGGACTCGACGCCGCCATCCGGCTCGCCTGGCGCAACATCCGACCCATCGCTGGCATCTTCGGGACCATCGGCCTCGTCGCCATCCCGCTGGTCGCCCTGGCCTACGTCGCCGTCCCCCTCCTGCCCCAGGCCACCGCCGCACCCACTCTCCCACCAGACCACCCCTTCGCGGCCTCCCTCCCCAATGCCGCCGCCATCGATTATGCGCTGAAAATCTCCTGCCTCCCCCTCCTCCCTTGGATCTTCCTCACGCTGGCCCACGCCCACAGACAGGCCCTTCCCGCAGACTCGCCCCCGTAGCGAAGCCGCTTCCGGCTTCGGCCCCCCGCACGAAGGGCGCGAGCCCTTCGCCACCGGCCCCCGTAGCGAAGCCGCTTCCGGCTTCGGCCCCCCGCACGAAGGGCGCGAGCC
>CAZYWZ010000046.1:0-38052 GCA_964651705.1 uncultured Verrucomicrobiales bacterium | reverse complement strand
GCCCCCGTAGCGAAGCCGCTTCCGGCTTCGGCCCCCCGCACGAAGGGCGCGAGCCCTTCGCCACTATTAGATTTGGCAAATACCCGCGCGCTGCTAAATGTATAGTTCCCCATGAACCAGACCGGCAAAATCGAATCCAAGCTCAAGGAGCGCCGCGTTTTCAAGCCGCATCGCGCCTTCGCCTCAAACGCGCACATCCGCAGCATGACCCAATACCGCCGCGCCTGGCGGGAATCCATCCGGCACCCGGAAAAATTCTGGGCCCGCGCCGCCAAGGAACACCTCGAGTGGTTCAAGCCGTGGGGCAAGGTCCTCCAGTGGAATCCTCCTTTCGCGAAATGGTTCGTCGGCGGGAAGCTCAATGTGGCCCACAACTGCATCGACCGCCACGCCTCGGGGCCGCGCCGCAACAAGGCCGCAATCCTCTGGGAGGGCGAGCCCGGAGACTCCCGCACCATCACCTATGCCCAGCTCCATCGCGAGGTCTGCCTCTTCGCCAACGTCCTGAAGAAACACGGCATCGCCCCCGGCGACCGCGTCATGATCTACATGCCCATGGTGCCCGAGGCCGCCGTCGCCATGCTCGCCTGCGCCAGGATCGGCGCCGTCCACAGCGTCGTCTTTGGCGGCTTCAGCGCCCAGGCCCTCCGCGAGCGCATCCACGACTGTGGCGCCAAGATGGTCATCACCGCCGACGGCGGCTGGCGGCGCGGCTCCACCGTCGCCCTGAAGGCCGCGGCCGACCAGGCGCTCGAGGATGCGCCCACCATCGAGCGCGTCATCGTCCTCCGCCGCACCGGCACCGCCGTCCCCATGCGCCCCGGCCGCGATTTCTGGTGGCACGAGGAGACCGCCTCCGTCCCCGCCGATTGCCCGCCGGCAAAACTCGATAGCGAGCACCCACTCTTCATCCTCTACACCAGCGGCAGCACCGGAAAACCCAAGGGCATCCTCCACACCACCGGGGGCTTCCTCCTCCACGCGCACATCACCACCCGCTACGTCTTCGACCTCCGCGAGGAAGATATCTACTGGTGCACCGCCGATGTCGGCTGGGTGACCGGACACACCTACACCGTCTACGGCGCCCTATCCAACGGCGCCACCACCCTCCTCTACGAGGGCGCTCCCAATCACCCAGGCCCAGATCGATTCTGGGCCATCGTCGCCAAGTATGGCGTCAACATCTTCTACACCGCCCCCACCGCCATCCGCGCCTTCATCAAATGGGGCGACGAGCACCCCGCCAGACACGACCTCTCTTCCCTCCGACTCCTCGGCAGCGTCGGCGAGCCCATCAACCCCGAGGCCTGGATGTGGTACCACAAGGTCATAGGCGGCAACCGCTGCCCCATCGTCGATACCTGGTGGCAGACCGAGACCGGCGGGCACATGATCACCCCGCTGCCCGGTGCCGTCCCGACCAAGCCAGGTTCCGCCACGCTCCCCTTCTTCGGCATCGACGCCGCCGTCGTCGATGACGACGGCAACGAGGTCCCTCCCAACGTCGGCGGCAAACTCGTCATACGAAAACCCTGGCCCGCCATGCTCCGCGGCCTCTACGGCGACCCCGAACGCTACAAGAACGTCTACTGGTCCGAGATACCCGGCGCGTACTTCTCCGGCGACGGCGCCCGCCGCGACAAGGACGGCTACTTCTGGATCGTCGGCCGCATCGATGACGTCCTCAATGTCTCCGGCCACCGCATCGGCACCGCCGAGGTCGAGAGCGCCATCGTCAGCCACCACAAAATCGCCGAGGCAGCCGCCGTCGGCCGCCCCGATGCCCTCAAGGGCCAGGCTCTCGTCGTCTTCGTCACCGTCCGCTCCGGCGTCCACTGCGACGACGAACTCCGCGGCGAACTCCGCGAGCACGTCGCCAAAGAGATCGGGCCCTTCGCCAAACCCGATGACATCGTCTTCAGCGACGGCCTGCCCAAGACCCGCTCCGGAAAAATCATGCGCCGCCTCCTCCGCGAGGTCGCCGCCGGCGGCGAGGTCAAGGGCGACACCACCACCCTCGAGGACTTCTCCGTCATCGCCAGGCTCCGCGGCATCGAGGACTGAGCCTACCTCACCGCCGCCCAGATCCGGTGGACGTCGTCGTGGTCCTCCAGCGCCTGGAGGAATTCCCCGACCTCCGCCCGCTGGGCGTCGCTCAGTTCGGGATACTGCTTGGGCAGGTAACCCATCTCGCTGGTCACCACGGTCCAGCCGTTCGCCCGGAGCCAGTCCGACGCCGCCTTCACCTCCGTGCGGCCCGTGAGGAACCTCGCCCCGCAGGACCCCGCCGGGATGTCATCATTCTGCTCGTGGCCCAGCGGCTCCACCTCGTTCGCGCCCGCCTCGATCGCCGCCGCCTCGATGTCGGCCCCGGCATCCCCGCAGTGCGCCTCGACCAGCCCCACGTGGTCGAACAGGAACCGGTTGCTCCCCGCCGAGCCCAGTTGCCCCTTCCGGAACAGCACGCGGATCTCCGGCGCCGTCCGGTTGTTGTTATCCGTCACCACCTCCACGATCACCGGCACCTTGTGCGGCGCGTAGCCCTCGAAGGTCACGTGCTCCATCGCGTCCTTCTCGCCGCCCGCCCCCGCGCCCTTCTGCACGGCCCGCTCGATCACGTCCCGCGAGACGCTCTCCTTCCGCGCCTTCTCGATCGCCGCCGCAAGGCGCGCGTTCAGCTTCGGGTCCGCCCCCCCCTGCCGCGCGGCGATCGTCAGCTCCTTCACCACCTTCCCCGTCGCCTGCGACTTCTTCAGCGACGCCACCGCCCGCTTCGCGTGTAACCACTGCCTGCCCATATCTCTCCTTTAGTTTCAAGTTTCAGGTTTCAAGCTTCAAGACCATCGCACCAGAGACTTGAAACTCGAAACCCGAAACTTGAAACTCCTAATGCGCCTCCAGCCAATTGGCCCCGACGCCCGTCTCGACCACCACCGGTACCCTCAGGGGAATGGCCTCCCGCATCGCCGGCTCGACAATCCCCCGCACCGCCGCCTCCTCGCCATCGCGCAGATCGAACACGAGTTCGTCATGCACCTGGAGTATCATCCTCGTCTCCAGCCCGGCCGCCCCGAGCCCCTCGTGGATCCTCGCCATCGCGATCTTGATCATGTCCGCCGCCGTCCCCTGGATCGGGGTGTTGATGGCGTTTCGCTCCTCGGCCTGCCGTGCGGTCGCGTTCGCCGAATTGATGTCCCTCAGATATCGGCGCCTCCCCGTGATCGTCTCCACGTATCCCCTCTCCCGCGCAAACGCCACCGTCGCCTCCATGTACCGCCTCACCCCAGGATATTGCGCGAAATACATCTCGATGATCTCGCCCGCCTCGGCCCGCGGGATCCTCAGCCTCTGCGATAGCCCGAAGGCCGAGATGCCATAGATGATCCCGAAGTTCACCATCTTCGCCTTCCGCCGCATCTCGCCCGTCACCGCGTCGCCCGCGACGCCGTACACGCGGGCCGCCGTCGCCGCGTGGATGTCCTCCCCCTTCTCGAAAGCCCCGATCATCCCCGCGTCCTCGCTCATGTGCGCCATGATCCGCAGCTCGATCTGCGAATAGTCCGCCGACATCAGCCGCCAGCCCTCGGCCCGCGGGACGAATGCGCGCCGGATCTCCCGCCCCCGCTCCGTGCGGATCGGGATGTTCTGCAGATTCGGGCTCTCGGAACTCAGCCGGCCCGTGGTCGTGACGATCTGGTGAAATGTCGTGTGCACCCGCCCGGTCCTGGCCGATACCGCCGCGGGCAGCGCATCCACGTAGGTCGATTTCAGCTTCTGCGCCGCCCGATATTCGAGGATCTCGCTCGCGATCTCGTGCTTCGGCGACAGCGCCTGCAGCACCGCCTCATTGGTCACGTACTGGCCGGTCTTTGTGCGCTTGGGCTTCTCCTCCAGCCTGAGCACGTCGAACAAGATCTGCCCCAGCTGCTTGGGCGAGTTCACGTTGAACTTCGTCCCCGCCAGGGCGACGATTTTCGCCTCGAGCCCCCCGAGCTCCTCCGCCAGCTGGCGCCCGTACTCCTCCAGCGCGCCGACATCCACCCTCACCCCCTCGCGCTCCATCTCGACGAGCACCGGGATCAGCGGGCACTCCACCTCCCGAAACACCCTCTCCTGCCCGGCGTCGGGCAACCTCTCCGCCAAGAGCCCGCGCAGCCGCAGGGTCACGTCCGCATCCTCCCCGGCGTATTCGGCCACCCTCGCCAGGGGCACGTCCGCCATGCTCTTTTGCCCGGGACCCTCGGGACCGATGAGAGCCGTGATCGGGATCGGCGTGTAACCCAGCATCGACTCGGCCAGATAATCCATGCCGTGCCGCTGGCCCGGCTCCGCCAAGACGTGGGCGATCATCGTGTCGAAGAACGGCCCGCGCACCCTCACCCCGTGCGCACACAGCACCCCGAGATCGAATTTCAGGTTGTGGCCCACCTTCTCGGCCGCGCCCCCGAATAGCGGCCCCATCGCGTCGAGCCATTGTCGCCGATCCGCTTCCCCGTCGGGCAGCGCCACGTACCACGCCTCGCCAACCTTCTCCGCGAACGCCAGCCCCAGCAGGCGCGCCTCCCTGGGGTCCAGCCCGTCGGTCTCGGTGTCGAAGCAAAAGGCCTTCGCCTTCGACAGCCGCGCCACCAGCTCGCCCAAGCCAGCCAGGGTATCGATCAAATGGTACTCGTGTGGGACGTCCGCGATCGTCTTCAGCGCCGCTCCCGGAGCCAGGCCCGGAAGCGCCGGAACCTCGTCCGCTTCCCCCGTGAGACCGACATCCCTGTCTGCCCCCAGACGCTCGGCTGCCCCGCCCAAGGCAGGATTGCCTGCGCCACCCACCGCCGACCCAACGCCGCTGGCCTGCGCGCCCGCAAATCCCCGACCCGCCTTAAATCCCTCGCCAAAAAGCCTCCGGCCCAGGGCGTTGAATTCAAACTCCACGAATAGCGCGCGCAGCGCCCCCTCGTCCGGTCCCCGCAACCGCAGCGCCTCCAGGCCAATCTCCACGGGCACGTCCGTCTTTATGGTCACCAGGCGCTTCGAGAGCAGGGCCTGGTCGCGGTGCCCCTCCAGATTCTCCCGCACCTTGCCCTTCAGCTCGCCCGTCCTCGCCAGCAGCCCCTCGACGCTCCCAAACTCCGCGATCAGTTTCTGCGCGGTCTTCTCCCCGATGCCCGGCACCCCCGGCACGTTGTCCGAGGCGTCGCCCATCAGGCCGAGGATATCCACCACCTGCCTCACCCCCGTCACGCCCCACCGCTGCTTGACCTCATCGACCCCCAGCACCTCCGGTTCCGAGCCCCCCCTCCCCGGCCGATACACCCTCACCCGCTCGGTCACCAGCTGCAGGAAATCCTTGTCCGGGGTCACCATGAACACCTCGAAACCCTCGGCCTCCGCACGCATCGCCAGCGTCGCGATGATGTCGTCGGCCTCGTACCCGTCCATCGCGATCACCGGGATGCGGAATGCCTCCACCACCCGCTGCACGTTCGGGATCGCCGCCGCCAGCGCCTCGGGCATCTCCTCGCGCTGCGCCTTGTACGCCGGAAAAACCCTGTGCCTCTCGGTCGGCGCCTCGGTATCAAACGCCACCGCGACGTGCGTCGGCCTCCCCTTCTCGATCAAGTCCAGCAGCGTGTTCGTGAACCCAAAGATCGCCGAGGTGTCCACCCCCTTCGATGTCTTGATCGGATTCCGGATCAGCGCGTAGTGCGCCCGAAAAATCAGCGCCATCCCGTCCAGCAAATACAGCGTCCCGGCCATCGCCCGCAATCTCGCCCAGCCCGGGCCCCTTGGCGAAACTTTTCTAACGCCGAGATTCCCGGTAATATGCCGCCAGGCCCTCGCTGACACCCCTGGCGTACTCCCGGAAGATGCTCTCTCGCGGCCTGCCGCCGATCTCGCGGGTGCCCTCGTAATCCCCGGCCTGGATCCTGGCGTAGGCCTCGCGGCTGTTCATGACGTACGGCTCGAGGTACACCACGGGACACTGGTACAGGCGATTCGCCAGCAGGTTGCGCACCCAGAGGTATGGGTTCTCGCCCGCCCGGATCGCGTTCCCGCCGGTATATTCGTATGGCCGCAGGCCGGTCACCCGAGCCATCGATGCCGCCACCGCCTCCGAGATCGCCAGCTCTTCCGGCCAGGACCTCCCGAGCAGCTTCACCAGCATGTCGAACCGCTGGTCGTCGTACTTCAGCTCATCGTCCCCATATCGCCCGTTGAGCAGCAGATGGAGGTGGTTGGCCCCCACCAGCGTCGGCCGCGCCGGGTCGCCCCAATCCTCGGCGTTGAAATGCAGGCACACCGTCACGTCTGGCTTCAGGTGCCCATT
This sequence comes from uncultured Verrucomicrobiales bacterium, assembly GCA_964651705.1. GTDB lineage: Bacteria > Verrucomicrobiota > Verrucomicrobiia > JADLBR01 > JADLBR01 > JADLBR01. The sequence goes on along the minus strand of CAZYWZ010000046.1, from coordinate 31,727 downwards.
CACCCGCTCGGCGCGCGCGCGGATCTCGCCGACGCGGTAGAACAGTAATTCCGCATTCCATCGGACCGAGGCAAACCGCCCCGGGTCATGCGGCCCCGAGTATCCCTCCTTCGTGAAGCGGAAACCCCGCTCCGCGAGCCAGGCGCGGGCCTCGTCCATGAGGTCCTCGGGCCGGTGCCGCGTCACAGGCTCCAACCCCTCCCGCACCATGAGCACCCTCGCGCCGAGCGACTCGAGCCTCTGCCGCAAATGCCCGGCCACCACCATCACCATGTCGCCCTCCATCACGGGCGCGCCATCGCCGATCTGGAACCACCGCTCCTCGATCCTCGCCCACCGCCCACCGATGTGTCCCGGGTCGATCGCCACCCTCACCCCTTCTAACGGCCGGCCCTCCCCCGCGGGACCCATCTCGCGAGCCGCCCGCCAGTACCGCCCCACCCCACGCGCCTCCGCCTCCGACGCCGCAAACCTCAGCCGGATACTCCCCCCCGCCACGCCCGTCGATATCACCGCGCCGCCCTCGCCCACCGACACCATCCCCCGCGCCGCCCCCCCGGGCGCGTACACCCGATCCAATAGCCGCACGAACTCCGCCCGAGTGATCGTTCCCTGAAATTTTTCCAGCTCGCCCCAGTCCGGCCTCGGCGCCAGCGGCCCCAGCTTCCCCCCGGCACCCGATGCCGGCCCCGCGACCGCCAGCCAGAGCAGGAGATGGGCCGCCCTTCCCACCCCGCGCGGCCAAGCCCTTCGCAGACCCGACATCACCCCTCGAACAGCTCGCCCGGGCCGAAGAACCGCGCCAGCTCAGCCTCCGCCGTCGCGGGCGAATCCGACGCGTGCAGGATGTTCCGCCGGTTGTCCGTCCCGAGATCCCCCCGAACGCTCCCCGCCGCCGCCTTCCTCGAGTCCGTCGGCCCCGCAAGCACCCGCGCCCGCTCGATCGCCCCATCCCCGGCCAGCGCCAGCACCAGAACCGGCGACGACATCATGAATTTCTCCAGCAGCGGGTAAAACGACTCGCCCACCAGATGCGCGTAATGCTCCCGCAGCAGCCCCGGCCCCATCGCCAGCATCTTCGCCCCACGTATGGTGAAGCCGGCCCGCTCGAATCGCCCGATCACCTCCCCCACCAGCTTCCGGCCCACGCAATCTGGCTTCAGTAACACTACCGTTGTCTCCATAGGAATCGGCCATGCTACCGCCACCCCCTCTACAGAAAAGCCGAAATCTTCCCACCCGCCCCATCCCGGGCTGGAGTTTATGAGAAGAAAGGCTTAGAATATCGTTTTACACTCTGCCGAAACCCATGACCCCGCTGCCTCAGATTGGACCGCTCGACCCCTTCTGGAGGCATGCCATCGACATCCTCGTCTCGGTCCTCGTCCTCCGCGTCACACTCGGCTGGCTCGTCACCTATCGCCGCCTCGTGCAGTTCCTCCTCCTGTTCGTCGCCCTCGTCGGCGCCGGGTGGACCGTCAGCCAGCTCAACCTCCCCATGGCGCAGGTCCTCGGCTTCATCCTCATCATCCCGCTCCTCGTCCTGCTCACGCTCAGCATCGTCCCGGAATTCCGGCGCATCTACGAGTCCGCCAGCGTCGGCAGGCTCTTCGCCGTCCGCCAGTCCCGCCAGGAGGAGATGATCGCCACGATCCTCGACACCGTCCGCCACCTCTCGGAAAACCGCTGCGGCGCCATCCTCGTCTTCCCCAAACGCGACAATATCGCCCAATTCTGCCAGGGCGGAGAGGAGGTCGATGCCCGCGTCAACAAGAGCCTCCTGCTCTCCATCCTCAACACCCGCTCGCCGCGCCACGATGGCGCCATCGTCATCGAGGGCGACCGCATCACCCGCATCGGCGCCGTGCTACCCCTCGCCCCCGCCGAGGGCATCGACCCCTCCTGGGGAACCCGGCACCTCGCCGCTCTCGGCCTCTGCCAGGCCAGCGATGCCGAGTTGCTCGTCGTCTCCGAGGAGCGCGGCGCCGTCTCCCTGGGCAAAAACGGCGAACTCAAGCGCGTCGATTTCTCCAACGACGCGACCGCCCGCAGCACCGTCGCCGATGCCCTGGACATCGACGTGGACCGGACCCGCGGGAAGAAATCCCTCGGCTCATCCCTGCTGCTCTGGGGCCTGGCCGTGGTCGTCGGCGTCTCCGGTTCCCTCGGTGTCGAGGGCCTGCGCAGCCGCCTCTTCCCCCGCCCGCCGGTCATCCAGACAGTCACCGCTCAGATCGAGCTGGTCGGCCTGACCAATACCCTCTTCCTCGCCCAGCAGAGCCACAAGGAGGCCGCCGTCCGACTCCGCCTGCCAGAGACCCGCAGGGCCCCGCTCGCCGACCTCTCGCTCTTCAGCCGCAAGCCCAACCCCGAGCAGCTCAAGCTCACCATCAACCTCGCCGGCGAGGCCGCCGGCGCCAAAGAGTTGGTCCTCCAGCCAGAGATGCTCGGGCAGTTGCCGCCCGACTGGCAGGTCGAGGGCTTTGACCCCAACCGCATCCAGCTCGTGCTCGGGCCCGTCAAACAGCTCGAGGCCACCATCGAACCCCAGCTCTCGCAGCCACCCAAAGGCCTCAGGGTCAAATCCGTCGCCGTCAGCCCCGCCACCGTTCGCGTCGAGGTCCGCGACCTCTTCTGGACCCAGGACCGGAAGCTCCGCACCGAGCCCATCGATATCTCCGGCCTCATCCTGCCGACCCCACCACCGCCCACCCCCGCCAACGGGCAGACCCCCACAGACCCAGCCGCCCCCCCACCGCCGTCCCCGCCCCCGGAACCCACCGAGGGCGAATTCACCTTCGCCGCAAAACTCGACCTCCCTTCCGGCGTCAAATTGCTCCTCGATAACAGTGGCAAGGACGTCGTCCGCATCACCGTCATCCTCACCAAGTCATCGAAACGCTGACCCGATTATGCGGCGTAGCGAAGGGCCTTCGCCCTTCGGCCGGCGGCCCGGCGCCCACGCCGAAGCCCGAAGGGGCTTCGCTACGGACGGCGACGGCTTCGCCAAGAACGAGGGGCATCCCGGCGGCGAAGGGCCTTCGCCCTTCGGCCGGCGTTTGAACGCCCGTCGCACGGATGGCATATTATTTCATGGGAAACGAAGCGATCGTCCAAGACATGACCGAGAAGCTGCACGCGCTTGAGGCGCGCATCGCCGACATCCAGGCCAAGGTCGCCAGCGCTCACGGCCACGACAAGGTGGCCCTCCAAGAGAAACTCGAGGATCTCTACGAGCAGCGCAAGAGCGCCCAGCGCCGCCTCATCGACGTCACGTAACGGCCCTTTCACAAACGGGTCGCCAGCGAGGAGGGCGCGCTTCCAGCGTGCCATGCTTTTGCCTCGGTCTGTGAACGAGCCGGGCATCCGCTCTCCCATTATTCACCTCTTGGGCGGATTCCTCGCCGCATCCCCGGAAGGCGCCGCCGGCGCCCCTTCCAGGCCCGCCTTGCCCTCGGCCATCGCACGGAAATAGGCGGATGTCATCTCGTCGTAGCCCTTCGGGATGGCGTCTCGCGCCCCCGCGGTAATGCCATCCCGCACGCGCTCGGACAACCGCGTCTGTTCCCGCGACACGCCCGCCGTCGCCCGGATCGCGGCCCGCGATTCCACGAGCGAATCCACCGCGCTGCTGTGCGCGCTCTGCACCGCGAATCCATCCCCGATCTTGAGGGCCGCCTCCACCTCCCGCATCGCCTCGACCGAATTCTCCAGATCCCCGGTCGCCACCCCCTGTTTCCTCAGCCGCAGCGCCAGCGCCTCCGCCCTCTGGCGGATGGCCGCCTGCCGCTCCGTCAGGCGCGGCGCATCGCCATCGGGCTCGGCGGGCAGAGGCGTCGACCCCCGCAGCCCCACTTCCGCAAATCCCGCCGCCTTGCCACCGCCCGTCGCCCCGCCCGACGTCCCCCGCCCCTCCGCCTTCAACTCGCCTTTCCCCATCGGCGCCGGCGAGAGTCTGCCGGACGCCGCGCCGGGCAAACCTTCGGGACCCAGGCCACCGATCAGGCTGCCGCTGCTGCGCCCGGCCTTTCCCTCACCGGCCCGCCCGCCGGTCTCGATCGTCTCGTCCGCCACATCGTCTAGCTCGTCGCCCAGCGCCGACTGCTCATCCAGCAACCCGCGCACCGCATTCTCGGCCTCCGCCGGTGCCTCGGCCGACGGCGTCCCCTTCGCCGCCTCCTCCGCCTTCGCGAGATGGGCGCCCAATGCCGCCGCCAGTTTCTCGGCCTCCTCCAGCGCCTCCTCTGCCGGGGGCACCGCCTTTCCCACTTCCCTGTTATAGAGCGCCTCCGACGCCGTCCGCGCGGCCGCCGCCACCCGCTCCAGTGCCTCGCGCGCGCCCTCGCCCAACGGGATCTCCTTGGCCCGCGCCCCCGCTTCCTCCGCCCGCTTTCTCATGCGCTGGGCCCATTCCGCCTCCTTGCGGGCCAGATCCGCGATGGCCTCGCCGTCCTCGGCCCGCTGCCCCTCCCCCGCCTTCGCGGCCAATGCCTTGCTCTTCTTCACCAGCCGCGGCTGCTCCCGCAAAAACGAATCCACCTCTGCCTTGAGATCCTTGGCAACCTCCTCGGCCGTCGGCTCGGCCCGCTCGCCCGCCTTGGCCTCGGCGCTTTTGCCCTTCCGTTCGTCGATGATCTTCCCGAGCAGGGCCAGCATCTGGTCCCGCACGTGGGTCTGCCGCGCCAGGATGGCCTCCACCACCCGCGCCGCGGGCTCGGGCTCCGTCAGGTTAAGCCTCTCGATGTCACGGACGAGCCACGGCATCTCGCCCTCGACGAGTGGCGTCAGCTCTTCCGCGTAGGCCTTTCCCCCTTCGCTCGCGCGGAAACCCTCCAGTGCCTCCCCCGCCGCCTGCGACCCTGTGCCCTGCGCCTCGCCAATCGCGCGCCGATGCTCGTGCAGATCCTGCTTCGCCACCGCCTCCTCCAGATGCCCCCGCAGGTTCCCCGCCAACCCCATCGCGCGTTCCTGCGCCGCCACCGCCTGCCGCAGGCGCTCGAACGGCCGCACCAGCGGATCCCCGCGCTCCAGATCGCTGTCCATCGGGGAACGGATCCGGATCAGGATGGGCCGCGACGAGACCGGCTTGCCCTTAGGATTGAAATCCGCCGCCCACGCCTCCACCAGATACGACTCGCCCACCCGAAACCGCGCCGGATCGATCGCGAGCCCCGCCCGCTCCTGCACCTCCCCTTTCCTTCCCGGCGGACCCAGGAACGACCAGCTCTTCACCGACGCCCGCGCCGACGCGTCATCCTCCGCCGGCCGCGCCGTGATCCAAACCCGCCGCAGGCCAAAATCATCGCGCGCGTTGACCCGCAGCGCGACCGTCGTGCCCGGAAACGCAAAGCGATTGCGATCCGCCGTGCCGAACTCGACCTCGGGCGGGGCGTCCGGCGCCACCTGCATCTGCGATCTCGCGATCACCACGTCCCGCCCCAGCCCCGCAACCCGCGCCTCGATCTCGTACGGCGCCGCGCCCGCCACCACCCTCGTCGCGCGCCATTTGCCATTCTCGAATGCCATGTCGGCCACCCCCGACGGATCCCGCCAACGCACGGCGCCGGGCCGCGGCGCCACGGCCAACTCGATTTCCACCCGCGACCCGACCAGCGCCGACAGCGTCCCCGGAGGCCCCGCCGAGACCGTGGCCTCCATGCCCGTGTACTCCGGGGGCGTCACCCGGAAAAGCGAGGCGGCGATCTTTGGCAGCGGATGCACCCGAACCGATACCGGGGCCGAGTGCGTCCCCGCGCCAAACACGCGAAACGCGAACGATCGCCTCACCCCGGCAAAGGTGTGGGACCACCCGCCACCACCCCCCGCGCCCGACGCCATAGCCGCCTCCTCCCCCTCGCCGCGCACCGCCGGCACCGTCTCCGCGTTCTCGATCCACACGATCATCGGCGGCGCCTCCGGGCCCACGCTGATAGGCCTCCGGTCGATGACCTCCGCCTTCACTTCCACCGAATCGCCCTCCGCGATGGCCACCTCGCCCGATGGCGTCACGCGGATCACCGGCGCCCCCGGCGGCGGGATCTCCGCCAGGGGCATCGCAAAGCGCTGCCCCGCATTCACGAGAAATCCGGGCAGCAGCCACGCGTACACCAGCCACGCCAATAGCACGCCCAGCGCGCCAGCCAACCACGGCCACGCTCGGCGCATCTCCCAGAGCTGCCCCAGGTCGAGCTTCTCCAACGCCGCCTCGCACCTCGAGATCGTGCTCCCCGCGAACTCCGCCTCGGCCTCGCCAAACTGCCGGCCCTCGAACTGGTACGCGTTGATCAGCAGATTCTCGGGGATCCCGTACCTCTCCTCCAAAAACAGCGCCACCTGCTCCGGCCGCAGGCGGCGAAAGCCCGGCACCAGCACCCGGAACGCCAAGACCCACACGAGCAGCGCGCCGCCCGCCAGCGCCAGCGGCAGCCTCAGCCCCGCCGGCAGGGCCAGGACATTGTCGGCCAGAAAGAATGCCAGCCAAAGCCCCAGCGCGGTCACCGCCCAGTGGCATGCCCCCACCAGCGTCGTCGCGGCGCGCATCCGCCGCCGGGCCCGCTCCACCATCCGGGTCACCTCCCCCGCCATCGCGGGACCCGCAGCCTCTCGGTTCGCCTCCATCACACCAGGTTCGATCGCCTCCGCACCCACCATTCCAGCGCCAAGAGCGCCAAGACCACCATCACGAAATAGGGCCCCGCCTGCGCCAACGGCAACTCCTTGGCCACCGTGCGCTGCCCCAGCCGCGCCGCAAAATCTTTGCCCAATCCCACCGCCTCGGCCTCCGCCACATACGCCCCCCCGCTCCGCTCCGCCAGGCGCCCGAGCGCCCCCGGGTCCAGTTCCAGCCGGCTGCCCTCGGGCAGCAGCGCCTCGACGGGTATCTCTTTCTCGTAGGCCTCGAGCAATTGCTCGCCCTCGTAGGCCGACAGCCGAAAGCTGTACGTCCCGCGACCGCCAAACCGCATCTGTACGGTCGACACTCGGCGGTTCGCCCCGGCGGCCTCGATGCTCAGCGGCCGATTCTCCCCCCCGAAGGTCAGCGCCGGCGAAAGCCGCACCCCCTCGGCATCGCGGTCCGCCCCGAGCCGCACCGTCGCGACGGCAGCCTCCCCAGGGCGATACCGCTCCTTGTCCCAGCTCACCGTCAGCACCTTGCCGCCCTCCGTCTTTCCCGCCAGAAAACGCACCGCCTGCCGCCAGAAGACCCCGTAGCCCAACTTCATGACCTCGCCCGCGCGCGTCCACTGCCAGAGCGTGTTGCTCGCCACCCCCAGCACCCGACCCTGCCCAAAAGATTGCACCGCCACCACCGCCAACGGGCGATCCCGCACCTGGGCCTCCACCAGCGCCAACGCCCCGGGCCGCAGCGGCCCAGGCAGATTTACGCTGGCCAATCCCGGCCCACCAGAGAATGCGCGGTCCAGTCCCGCCACCACCGGATGCCCCGACCCCGCCGCCCCAATCGATACCGGAAACGTACCCGCCAAGAGGCTCGCCTCCCCCTCCTCGATCCGCCACGGAAAGAGCGGCCCCAGCGCCGTCCCCCCATACCCGCCCCCGGAAAAAGATTTCTCCCCACCCAGAAAAATCACCCCGCCCCCCGCCTCCACATAATCCACCAGCGCCTTCATCTGATCGGCCCGCCATTCCGCCGCATCGAACGACCCGATCATGATGCAGTCGAACAGCGCCAGACCCTCCCCCTTTCGAGGAAAGCCCCCCGCCAGCACCTCGTCCCCCAGAAATCGATCGCCCTGGATGGTGAATCTCTCGCTCACCGTCCGAAAGAGCGCCGTGAAGGCGATCCCGGGATCCCGCCCCAGCTCGGAACGCAGCGCCTTGAACTCCACCCCCAGCTCGCGAGTAAAATACAGCACGTGCAACGAGCGCTTCTGCACGTTGACCGCGAAAGGTCGCGCATTGTTCAACGCCGACAGCTCCCCCTCCAGCGGCACGGCGCGCGCACGGTATCGCCGCAGCCCGGGCTCTTTCTCCTCGAGCCGGAACCGCAGCTTCGCCCGCCCGCGCGACAGATCCACACGCTGCGCGGCCAATGGCTCAGCGGCCCCATCGCCCTCCGCCTCGATCCGCACCTCGACCGCGCCCAACCGACCCGCGAACGCCGCGTCGGCCGCCCTCGCCGAGAGCCCCACCTCGACATCGAACGCAGCCTCCTTCTCGACGGTCGCCGGCGCCTGCAGCTCCTCGATCGCGATGTCGTCCCACCCATCCGGCGCCGCGCCGATCCCGACGACGTGCACCGGCACCGGTGGCGCCCGCACCTCATCGAGCGCCTCGTCGCCCCCGTCCGTCAGCAGCACGACGCCCACCGCAGAGGATAATTCGCCCCCCTGCTCGAGCAGGGCCAGGCTGCCCCCGATGTCGGTGCCGTCCGCCGATCCCGGCGGCGCGCCCTCCCCCGCCTTCCGCACGCCGGTGTCGAATTCCCGGACGTCCAGCGTGACCCCTTCCGACATCGAGCCCCGCAGGCCCTCCACGATCTTCCTCGCGCGCTCCAGCCGGGCCAATTTGCCGTCGTCGGCCACCGCCATCGACGCCGACGTGTCCACCAGCACCAGCAGCGAACCCTGCACGCCCGCCGTCTCCCGCACCGTCCACACCGGCTCGAAAAGAACCAGCAACAGCAACAGCGTCACCGCCACCTTCGGCCAGAACATCCGCCACGGGTGCCGCGACCGGCGCGCCAGCAGCCTGTGCCCCCACCACAGGCCCAACCCGACGAGCAGCACCAGGAGCCCGCACAGCAGGGGATCGATCTGTCCCCGCCACTGGATCGATTCCCCGGGGATCATGACGCCCCCACCGCGCCCGCGCCGCGCTCGACGGTCACGCCCCTGGCACGCGCCCGCCATCGCATGTTCGCCAGCCACGTCTCGCCCAATAGGCAAAACAGCGCCAAAACAAGCAGCGGCGGGTAGAGATCCCACCCGCGGCGTTCCTCGGACAGGGACCTAACGAATGAATCCACGTCGTCGAGTTCCCTCACCTTGTGCGCCACCGCTCCCAGCGCGGGGACCCGGTCGCCAGGCACGTATCGCGGGATCCCCTCGCGCTCCGAGCATCTCACGCCCAACACCATGCCTCCCTCGCCCGCCTTGATCGAAATGACGCCCGCCCTCGGGAATGCCGGGACCAGCGCGGCCTCGCCCTTCCACTCGATCGCGCTGCCCGCCACCGACCTCACCACCACAGTCTGCCCCGCATCGAACGACAGCCGCGCGCGCTCGCCCGCCACCACCCCCGCCACCGCGCCGCCGCCAGAGGCGGAGGACAATGTCATCCGTTGCGCGATCGCGAGAAACGCCGCCCTCAGCGGCAGCGTGCTCCACTCCGGATCGAACGCGATCCCGCTCGTGTAAACCATCCCCTCGCCCTCCCGGTGCGCCACCAGCAGCGCCCGCCCGTCCTCCAGACCCAGCACCGCCTCCTCCCCATTCGCCGCCTCCAGCGGATGGAACACGAACGCCTTCACCCCCGCCAGCGGAACCCCCACCCCCATTTCGAGATCGGAAAATAGTTCGCACTCCTTGCGGAAGACCGCCAATCCGGCACCCGCCCCGACACGCTCCACCCCCCCCATCGTCGCGCCCGCCCAGTCCGGAAGCACGGGCGGCGCCTCCCCACCGGTATCGGGCACCACCAGCACGTTGCCCCCGCCGCGCGCAAATCCCCCCAGCACCTCCCCCAACGATCCCGCCATCCCCGCGGAAACCGCCACCAGCGCCGGCCGCCCCGCCCCCAGGCGCGCCACCAACTCGCCCGCAGGCACCGATTCCACCCGGATGCCCGATAGCTCACCGCCCTCCACAGGCGATAGCGCCAGCGGCAGGAACCCGTATTCCTTCCCCGTCCCCACCAACAGCGCCGTCGCCTTCTCCGCGCACTCGAATCCCACGCCGCCGCGGTTGTCGCCAGAAAATCCATCATCCTGCAACCACGCGTATACCCAGCGCATCCCGGCACCCTGCGCCCGGACCATCAGGGGCACCGTCTTCTCCGCGCCACCCGCCACGGCCACCGGCTCCGTGCCCCGCGCCCCCCCGTCGTCCATCCAGTGCAACATCCCCGTGGCCTCCTTGGCCCCAGGATTCGAGACCCGCGCCCCGATCGCCAGCCCCCGCCCCGCCAGCAGCCGACCCGCCGGCATCGAAAATCCCGACAGGGTCAGGTTCCCCTTCGCCGGCGCCAGCGCCGGAATCCGATGCACGAAAATCGATGTCCCCACCGGCGGTGCAGGCAAGCCTTCCAGGCCCCTCCCCCACTCCGATTCTTGGAGGTCGCTGAAGATATGCACCTCGCCCGCCGCGGCGCTCGCCGCCTCCAGCATCGCAAACGCCCGCCGCAACGCCCACCCCGGATCCGCGCTCCCCTCCGTCTCCACCACCCGATCCAGCGCCGAGCGCACCAGCCCCCTGTCCGCGCTCAACTCGGTCGGCAGCGCCACCGTCGGGTCATCCACGCAGAGCACCACCCCCGACACATCCTCCCCGCGCTGCCTGCCCACCACCCCGCGAGCCACATCCGTCGCCGCTCGCAGCCGCGTCACCTCCGCAGAAAATGCCCCGGACATCGAGCCGGAATTGTCCACCACCATCACCGCCGCCACCCGCCCCCCGCCGAGCCCAAACATCCACACCGGCCGCGATAGCGCCGCCAACACCAGCGCGATGAACAGGCAGCGCAGCAACAGCACCAGCCACTCGTGGATCTTGCGCCTCGAACTCAGCCGCGGATCGATGTCATCGAAAAACATCAGCGTCGAAAACACCGCCTGCCGCGTCCGGAACTTCAGGAGGAAATGGAATAGCACCGGCAGCGCCGCCGCCGGCAATAGCGACACGAAAAACGGATTGGTGATCAGCCACTGCGTCATGCCCGCCTCGCCCTGAGGTGCACCGCCTCCTCGACCGCCATCTTCGTGCTGACCTGAAAATAGTCCACCGCGCTCTGCGCGCATCCCAGCCGCAGCCTGTCCAGATGCCGCTCCACCGCCCGCCGATACGATTCCCGCATGTCGCCCGCGTCCACCAGCAATCGCCGCCCCGTCTCCAGCTCCCGGATCTCCGCCAGCCCCTCAAGCCCGAGGTCCAGCTCCCCGGGATCCAGCACGTGGATCACCGTCACGTCGTGCCCGTCGTGCTCCAGATGCCGAAGCCCGCGCAAGATCCCCTCCGCCGGACGCAGCAGGTCCGATATCACGATCACCAGGCTCCGCGCCCTCAGCCGCCCCGCCGCATCGTGCAGCGCGCCCTCGATGTCGCTGCCACCGGACGCCCCAAGCTTCTCAAGATGCTGCAGCATCGGCCGCAGCCCCTCGAAACTGCCCGCGGGCGCAAAACCCTCCCGCACCGCGGTGTCAAAGGTCATCAGCCCCGCCGCATCCCCCTGCCGCACCAGGATGTACAGCATCGACGCCGCAAGAAAACACCCGTACTCCAGCTTCGTCATCGGCCCCGACGCCTGAAACCCCAGGCTCTCCGACGTGTCCAGCAGCACGTACCCGCGGACATTCGTCTCCTCCTGGTAGCGCCGGATCATGTGCCGGTCGCTCCGACCGTACACCGCCCAGTCAATCTGGTTCACCGGATCGCCCGGCCGATACTCACGGTACTCCGCAAACTCCACCGACGCCCCGTAATTCGGCGACCGATGCAGCCCCTGCTGCGCCCCCACCACCGGGCGCTTCACCGATATCCCCAGCCCCCCCAGCCGGTCCGCCAGCGCCGGCGGCAGATACTTGAACGCGACCGACCCCTTCATCCGCGCCATGCCTCCACCCTCGCCCATACCGCAAGAGATGGGCCAGACCGAACCCCTCCAGACTCCCGGTCAACTCGTTGCCGGCGAACACGGCGCGCTTCGGGCGCGCCATACCTCTCCCTCGGCCTCCAAACAATCCGGGGTTGCGCATCCGGCCATATTCGGGGCGCCTCCTTGATTGCGGCATAAGGGACAATCACGCGAAGTTTCACAGCGACGTCACGGATACGTAGCGAATCGACCCCCGGCGGTCGAGCGGGATTCGATCGCCGGCGGCAGATCGCCGATTTGCAGTCTTCAATCTGCCCCCGGCAATCGGAAATCCCCCCGCGCCATCGGACGGCACACCGGCAAAGAAGTCTTTAGCGGGAAAAACGGCTTGTCAGGGCGCGGCGGGACGCTCAGAAAAAGCGGAATTGGACAGGAGCCTGCTCTGGAACCCGATGCGGTTGTCACATATACGGGTGACGGGTGAGGAAGTGAACACGGTGTTCTGATCATGCACGGCCTATCGGTTTTGTTTATCAACCGTCCGCGAACGAAGCAGCGCCGGGGTCAGCCCTTGACAGTTGACGACTTCTCCAAAGGGCTGACCCCGCCACTGCTGTTGAATGTTGAAGACAGGGATCTACCCGTAATTCGAAGGTGACATCAGGATTAAGTCAGTATGTTCTGGATCATTCGGATCTGGAGCCCGGATATTTGAGGGATCTCGCGGATCGCACGAATCGTGAGATGGATCGGCCCCGCATGATGTCGAGCCATTTGCAGGGCCTGTTTCTGAAGTTCCTGGCGAGCGCGATACGACCGGGTCGGGTACTTGAGATAGGGACCTTCACTGGCTATTCGGCGTTATCCTTTGCGGTGGGGTTACCGGAGGACTCGGCCATCGACACCATTGAAATCAACCCTCGCGCTGCAAAGTTGGCCGCGGAGTTAATTCGGCGGACGCCTTACGGGGGCCGGATCAACATACTCGTGGGGGACGCAAAGCAAATAGTTCCAAGACTGCGCCATGCGTATGGTCTGGTGTTCATTGACGGACACAAGGCCGAGTATCCGGCATACTACGAGGCAGTTTTCGACAAGGTGTTGGTCGGTGGCTACATTGTGGCGGACAATGTATTATGGGGCGGGAAGGTGGCTGATGACGCCGCGGGCCACGATGAAAGAACGCGGGGGATTGCAGAATTCAACGCATGTGTGCAGCGGGACAGGCGCGTGGAGAACTTCATACTGCCGGCACGGGACGGTCTGATGATCATCAGAAAACTGCAATGATCCGGGCCTGGGCGTCGGTGGCGCCGCCGGGGTTCGGTTCTGATTATGGGGTGACGCCCGCCTGAGGGAATCACCGGAGCGAGACCTCGAGGCCTTGGTCGTCCACAATCATGTTGGCACTTTGGCGGAAGAGGCATGGGCTGCGGACCCGGGCCAGGTACCGTGACAATTGGTCGGCCGAATTCACCGAGTTGTGGGCGAGGACGAGGCTTCCGGGCGGCAGGGCGTGCTCGGCCGATTTGAGGAGGTCGAGGTAGATGGACTTGGTGCCCTGCGAGCGGCTTCCGGCGTCCAGGTAGAGGAGGTCTATGTTGCCGGCGAACGAGGCGAGCCACGAGAGCGCATCGACGACACAGATTTCCACATGTCCATCAGGGTCGATCGATGAGATGTTGTGGCGCGCCTGATCGGCGCGCTCGGGGTCGATTTCGATGCCCACGATGCGGCTTGCCCGGTAGACGCGTCCCGGACCGACGGCGGGACCGGCGTTCGCGGCGAGCGTGTTCCCGCAAAAGATGCCCACGGCGACCATGACGCGCGGTTGGGAGATGGCGTTGATGGCGTACAGGAGGCGCTCCATTCGTGGGCTGAGGGTCGTCCAAGGGATCGCGAAGCATCTGCGCACGGCATCCCGGTGAGCCTGCATGCGCTGATGGTCATAGGTGGCATGTGGCAGGATGTGGGCGGCGACGAGCGCGCGCAGCGCCTGGCTGATCACCCGGGCCTCCTGGGCCTGAGACTCAATGGTGCGGTGTGGGTCGTCCGTGCTAACGAGGTACGACCGCCAGTCTTTCGCTTCAAATGTTGATTCCATCTTCCACACCACGAAATCGGGCCAGGACTTTGCAGTTGTCGGTGACGATCCTCTGCGGCGACCGGAGCAGTTCGCACAGCCCTTCCGGGGCATCGACAACGTCCGTGACGATGCCCTCCAAATCGAGCCGGCCCCTTCGGCAGAGGTTGAGGATGGTCGTAAAGGCCCCGCAGAGGTGGCCGCGCGAACCGGTGACAAGAATGGCATTCGTTATCATGTGGTCGACGTCGTTCAGGAGGAGCGACTCGCCGTTGCGGGCCAGGAGGGCTACGCGCCCGTTGGCGCCGAGGTGGCGGAAGACGCGCGTGACGTTGCCGGTGACACCGGATGTCTCGATGACGGCGTTGATCGCTGGCGGCGGATGGTGAAAGAAGCCTTCGACGTCATGGGTTTCATCCGCCCATCGTGAGGCAAAATTGCGCCGAAAGGGGACGGGCTCCACGACGTGGACCCGGGCGGCGCCGAAGACGCCCTTGCACAGCATGGCGGCGAACACGCCGATCGGGCCGGCGCCAAATACCACGACCACGTCACCCCCCGTCACCCGTATGTTTTGGCATGCCACGTACGCCACGGCTGCCGGCTCGACGCAGGCGGCGGCGCGCAGCGCCCGATCGTCCGTCGCAAATGCGGTGACATCGTGCGCGAGTTTGGCGGGAACGTCCACGATGGTGCCGAAGAGGCCGTCGGATTCCAGGCCCAGGAGCTTCGCGTGTCGGCACTGGTTAAACTGGCCCCTCCGGCACTCTTCGCAGTGGTGACAGACAATGATGGACTCGAATGTCACCACCTGGCCCACCTCGAGATGCTTCACTCCAGACCCCACGGCCAGGATCCTCCCCACGGCCTCGTGTCCGATGACGCGGCCGGCGGGGCCGATCAGCACGGGTGCCGAGCATCGGACGTATCCGGTCTGGGGGTCCGATTCAACCAGGTGCACGTCGGTGCCGCAGAGCCCTCCGTAGAGCATCGCGACGCGAATAGCGTCGGTTCCCAATTCGCCCATCTCGCATTTTTCGACGGAAACGCGCGGATGTCTGTAGACCTGATGGGTGCCGGGCTCTGCCATTCCCGACATCGGTTGCCGGTCGGCAAAGACGACGACTCGGTGAGACTCCATCAAAAGTGTTCCTCCGTGCGGGCGGGCAATGATCGCCATAGTAGCCACCGCGACAGCCCCCCGCAACACGTTTGGCAGATGGGCTGGCAGCGGCGCGGCGGATATCACCAGTGCCTGCGCCCCGCGAGGACGTCTGCCCTCGGCGGCGACCGGGCTGTGAACAAACCGGGCAAAGTTACGGCAGGGTTGGGAAGGCCCGAAAGCTGGTGGGTTATGAGGGCGATTCAACTTTCAAGGGCTGACCCCGGTGCCACTGACTGAGGGCTGACCCCGGTGCCAAACTCCATGCCGCCATCGAGACCGGCGGCGAGGGCGGCATCCACGCTTGGCATGGCTCACTTCCTGTCGTGCCAGGTTTCGCAGTGGTCCCTGATGTAGAGCCGCTGACGCGCGCAGTCCCGGGCCGCCTCCTGCATTGCGCCGAGCAACCGCCGGAGTTCCGCGAGGCTGCGCGTCCCCTTCTGCCGGGTGTCTCGGACGACCATCTCGCAATTCGCCGGCGAGAGCTTTCTGCCTGTGGCCGTCTGGTGCCGGCCCCAGGCCATGTACTGCGAAAAAGCGCACGACACGTCGGTGAATGTCTCGATCTCGCACCAGAGATCCTCGCCGCATGTCTGCAACGCCGCCAGCCTAGCCATGGCTTCCTTGCGTTCCCGCCCGGCGGCATCGGCATACCCGCAACGCATGCAGGCCACGAAGAACTCCGTATGGTCGTTGCGTAGCGCGCCGATGGCCTCCTCGATGCTCCGCATCGCGCCGGCGGCGAGGCCGTGGGCCGCATCGAACGGCTTCTCGAAGGTTTCGCGGTCGTAGCGCTCGACCCGGAGCGAGTCGGCGAGAACCGTGCGGCCCATGAACGGCTCGAACTGCACGTCGCGGTTCCATTCGACTCCGGCGCGGTGGCCGAACACGAGCGCCTTTTTCTGCCGCGCTGACGGGCTTTCCTCGGTCTGCGGTGACATGGGCTCCGGCGGCGCGTCCTCCCAGAACCGCTGCTGGGGCTCGGGGCCGCCGAAGATCGCCATAAGCGTCAACACCAACCCCCGCCAGTTGCCCGAGGCCTTGTCGCGGTCCAGCGCTTCCGTCACGTGCACATCGCTGTTCCGGAAGATGCCGTTCAGCGCGTCTGCCATGGCCTGTACCTGCGTCTCCAAGCTCTTGACGGCATCGTTGATCGCAAAGGTCCGTGGGGGCGTCTCGACGTCGAATCGCTGGGCGGCTGCCAGGCACGCGCAGTCGCCCGGCCCACCCGCGGCCTCCGGCGGGGGCTCCGCGGCCTGACGGCCGGCGTCCGGGGCGGCCGCCGGCGGCACCGGGTAGTCGCGGACGTTGAACACCTTCCGCGCGCCGTTCGGCCGGGTGCACTCGAGGACCAGCGCGAGTTGGAGGCGCGGTCCCTGATAGTACGCGACCCGGATGCGATGGGGGCCGGCCGTCAGGTGCTTCTCGCCGTTCACGGTGACCGCTCTGTGGGCGCCGTCGTTGTCCACCACCAGCTCGTCGTCAATGTACAGCCGGGCGCCGTCGTCCGCGGTGAGCGCAAACTGGTAGAGCCCCGCCGGATCGGCCCCGAAGACTCCGCGGTACTCGATCGCAAACCACTCAAACCGTGCCGAAATGCCGGGGAAGCCCTGGTCGAACCTGCGCGGGGTGACGTTCAGCTCAGACGTGTAGATGCGGCCAACGGGCTTGAGGGCGGAGAAGTCCGGGATCTGGGAGATGCCCCCGTCGAGCAGGTAGATCTCGCCGACGAGATCGGCGCTGGATGCGGGACGGACGGAACCGAAGGCGGGCGCCTCCGGGGCGGCGCCTGCCGGCGCGGGCGCCGGGATCTCCACATGCCTGGCAGCGGCTTCCCATTGCGCCTGCCGTTCGGTGAGCCGGTCATCCTCCACGCGGGCCGCCTCCTCGAGGCGGGCCACCTCGCGTTCGAGGCCGGGCAGGTTGGCGCGGTCGCGAGCCAGGCTCTTGATGGCTTCGCCCAGTTCGCGGCTAGCCTGACTGGTGCCGGCCCGGCGGAGCCGCTCGATGCGCTGTTCGGCCGCCTCCACCCGGCCGCGGCAGGCGGACAGGGTGTCTTGCGCTTTCTGCGCGATGGACCGCGCGTCCTCGATGAACGCGCCGGGCAGCCGACCAGAAAGATCCCGGTAGGCGTCGCGCCAGCGCGGGCCGCGCCGATCTTCCTCCATGCGGATGCGGTTGCCGAGCTCGCTCTCGAAATGCGGCAAACCCTCCCGAATGGCCTTGGCCTCGCCGCTTTCGGCGGGAATAGAACGCAGACGGTCCATGTGCTGCTGGTACTGGCGATTCAGCCGCTCGATGCTCCACCCGACGTCACCGGACGCCGTCCGCGGAAGCGGGAAAACGGCCAACAACAAGGCCGTCGCCAGCACCGCCAGGCTGCCAAGATGCGGATGCCGCGCCTCGCTCATGGTCTCTCCTCCCCTACCTAAACCTAGCAATGACACGGGGTCAACTCGGCAATGACACGGGATGGCACGGGGTCAACTCTGTAAACTGTAATTAGCCCGTTTGGCTTGCTGGAGCGTCTCCTTCAAGGCCGCATTTTAGCCAGGGGTAGCCAGGGGTCAGCCCTTGAATATTGATTGCCCGATGGTGTGAGGCGATGCAACTTTACTGCATGGCTCGCAAACCGCGATTGGAATGGGAGGGGGCTTCCTACCACATCATGGCCCGAGGAAATGCCCGCGCCCGGATCTTCGAGGGGGAGGCGGATCACCTCCTCTTCGTCGAAACCCTCGGGGAAAGCCTCGCGCGCTTTGGCGTTGATCTGCACGCGTGGGTGCTGATGCCCAACCACTACCACCTCGCCGCCACCACGCCCCGGGGCAACCTGAGCCGATGGATGGCGTGGCTGCAAACCGCCTACACGGCCCGCTACAACCGCCGCCACCGCCGGGCGGGCCATCTCTTCCAGGGCCGCTACCGGGCGGAGATCGTCGATGCCGACGGCTACGCGCGCCATCTGGTGCTCTACATCCACCTCAACCCCATCCGTCGGCGCCGCGGCCGGCGTTGCGAGTTCACCGGTAGTTTGAAGGAATTGGAGGTCTTTGGCTGGAGCGGGCACCTGGACCTGGCCGGACGACGCCAGAAGCCCCTCGTTCCGCTCTCCCCGGCCTGGGCCCACTATTGGTCGCCGGGCAAGGCCGGGGTGGCCCACGGATACCGTCAAGCCATCCGGGAGGCCATGGGAAATGAACCGGAGGACTGGAAAGATCTCGTGCAACGGGGATTGCTGGCCGGGGGACCCGAATTGATGGAAATAGTCCTCCGGAAATTGTCCTGCAAGAAGGATCGGGAGTCGGCGGCATGGAGACAACCGGCGGAATGGGAACGACGGCGGAAAAAGCTGGAAGCCGCCCTCAAGAGGGAACCCGACCGCGGTGTCGCGTGTTGGGTGCGGACGAGGTTGCTGGGAGCGAGGGGGATCGATGTGGCTAGGGATCTGGGCTACAAAGACGGCAGCGGGGTGACGCATGCGGTGAAGCGGGTGGAGCGGTTGAGACGGACCGACGGGATTCTGGCCCGAAAGCTGGTGGGTTATGAGAGCGATTCAACTTTCAAGGGCTGACCCCGGTGCCCACCCGGTGCCACCCCGGTGCCAAAGGCTGGTCTGTGGGTTTTTGTGGGCGCCCAGATTGTCCATGACCACCACGTCACCGGGTTGGAGGCTCGGCAGCAGCACGTTGCCCACGTAGGCGCGAAAGACCTCGGCGTTGGTGGCCCCCTCGATGGTCATGCAGGCCGTGGTGCCATCCAGCCGGATCGAGGAGATCATCGTGGTGGTGCACCAGTGTCCACAGGGAGCCGCGCAGTGAAGTCGCTCCCCTCGGGGCGCGCGACCGCGCAGCCGCGTCATGTTCGTCTTGGCCCCCGACTCATCGAGGAAGACCAGCCGCGCCGGGTCGAGGCCCCCTTGCTTGCGCCTCCAGGCCCGCCGGGCACGGCTGACATCCTCGCGGTCCTGCTCGCTGGCGCGGAGTGTCTCTTTTTATATGTGAGCCCCAGCTTATCCAGCGCGTAGTGGATGGCCGGCAGGCTGCAGTCCAACCCCAGGGCGGCGCGCAATTCCGCCAGGGTCATGTCGGGCTTATCGCGCAAGAACCGGCCCATGCTCTGGCGGTGGGAGGCCAGGATGCGCGGCTTGCGACCACTGCGATGGTGGCGCGGGGCGATGTCGCCGGTGCGGCGACGCTGCTGGAGCAACTTCTTGACCATGCCCAGCGACACGCAAAAGCGCCGCGCGACTTGCTCCCTGCTTTGCTCGCCCCGGTCGTACGCGGCGAGTATCCGCTGCCTCAGATCGATCGATAGGGTGGCCACCGATCAAGCTAACACACCATCCCCAAAATGGCTACAGAATTATTTAAAGTGCTCTAGTACTTCGGTTCCGGCACCTCCGCCAGCAACCGCCGCACGATGTCGTCCGTGCTCACGCCCTCGCTCGCCGCGGCGAAATTCGTGAAGATCCGGTGCCGCAGCACCGGCAGCGCGTGCTCCCGGATGTCCGCGCACGACACGCTCGTCCTCCCGCTCAGCAGCACGTGGGCCTTCGCCGCCAGCAGCAGGTACTGCCCCGCCCGCGTGCCCGCACCCCACCGGACCCAGCGGACGATGTGTTCCGGCGCACCCGCGTTGCCGGGCCGCGTCGCCCCGATCAGCCGCGCCGCGTATAGCGCCACGTGCTCGCTCACCGGTATCTGCCGGACCACCCGCTGCAACTGCAAGATCGCCTCCGCGTTCAGCACCGGGTCGATCCGCGCATCCGAGTCCCGCGTCGTCTCCAGCAGCACCCGGTGCTCGTCCTCGATGGGCGGGTATTCGATCTGCACGCAGAACATGAATCGGTCCAGCTGCGCCTCCGGCAGCGGATAGGTGCCCTCCTGCTCGATGGGGTTCTGCGTCGCCAGCACCATGAACGGCTCCGGCAGGTCGTACGTCGTCCCCCCCGCGGTCACCCGGTGCTCCTGCATCGCCTCCAGCAGCGCCGCCTGCGTCTTGGGCGGGGTCCGGTTGATCTCGTCGGCCAGCAGCACGCTCGCGAAGATCGGCCCCTTGTGGAAGCGGAACTCCCTTCGCCCCGTCTGCCGGTCCTCCTGCAACACGTCGGTCCCGACGATGTCCGACGGCATCAGGTCCGGCGTGAACTGGATCCGCCGGAATGGCAGCGCCAGCGCGCCCGCCAGGGACTTCACCATCAGCGTCTTCGCAAGCCCCGGCACCCCAACCAGCAGGCAGTGCCCCCGCGCAAATAGCGCCACCAGCATCTGGTTCAGGACCGCCTCCTGGCCCACGATCACCCGCCCCAGCTGCCTCAGGATCGCGTTCCTCGCACCCGCGAGCGAGGCGACCGCCCAATCCGCCGCCGATTCCTGTGGCACCGCCGGCGGCGCGGCGGCCGCGCCGCCCGCATACCGGAATTCCATCGCCCCCAGCCAGAAACGCGCCCCGTCCTCCAGCGCCAGCGACTCCACCATCCGGTCCCCACAGACGATCTGCGCCTCCGCCGAGGCCCGCCTCAGCACATGCCGCCCATTCTCCAGCGCAACGACCGCGTGGTGACCCGCGATGCCCTCCACCGGCAGGCAGATGTCATTGCCCTGGACGGCGCCAATCGTCGTCCGCGGCCCCAGCGCCACCGCCTGCTCCTGGTCACCCCACATGAAAGACAGACTCGCCATGACCGTATTTGTAGCCCCCGAGACGCAGGCATCCACCCTGAAATTACAGGTCAGTGCGTCAGCGCGTACATGATGAGATTGACGCCGAGCTGCATGGCCGACTCTGGCGCGTAGGCCTTGGCCATGGGGTGCTCGCAACCCTGCCATCCCGCCTCGAGGTCGAAGGGGCTGTAGATGACGCGCAGGTCGCCCCCCACCGCGATGCCCTCCAGGCGCGGCTCCGTGACCCCGGGCAGCGCGGAATTGTACTTCACCTGCGCCACGTTGAAGACCGCCTTGAACGCGGGGTGATCGAGGGGGAGCGGTTCCAGCGCCGCGTCGGGAAGGACCTTCTTTAATTCCGCGCGCACCGCCGCGTCGAACGTCGCGAGCCCGAGGCCATTGTTGATGATCAGGGTGCCCTCCCCCTCGAGGAACGCCTTGAGCGCCGCCGCGGCCGCCTCGTCAAGCTCGAAGCGATCCAGGCCCGTCAGGTACAGCAGCGTGAACCCCGACAGGTCGTCCTTGCCCGCGGTCACCGGCACCCGCTTCAGGCTCGTTCGGATGCTGGTGTTCTGCCTCGTGAAACGCAGGAGGGAGGCCGCGCCACCCGGGTGCACGTTCCAGTGGCCGCCGTGCCGCAGCTGCGCGAACACCAGCTCGTCGGTGGGCCGCTGCTCGTCCAGCGCGCCGAACAGCTCGGGCTTGGCCTCCTCGCGCGCGACGTGGCTGTAGCCGATGGCATAGGCCACGAGATTCACCCCGATGCGATTCGCGCTGGCCACGTCGTAATAGGCCGCCTTCTCGATGAGCGGCACCTCGCGGTCGTCCCAGCCGCAACCCAGCCCGTACCGCGAAAGCACCACGCCCAGCCGGCAACCCACGTAGACCGCCTCCAGCAGCGGGCGCTCGCCCTCGACGTTCTTCGGATAACCCACCCTCGTAGCGTCCTCGATGAGATGAAACACCGGGTGATCCAAAGGCACCACCCGCAGCGGCGATTCCGGGAACGCCTCGCCCATCGCCTTCGCGAACGACTCGTAGAAATACGGCGAGCCCGCCACGTTGTCCGCGATCACCATCCCGCCGCGCAGGACATACCCGCGGATCAGCTCCAGCTGCGTCGGATCGAACCGGATCGACCTCGACCCGCTGAAGAAAAGCACCGGCGTCGTCTCGGGGTCCCCCTCGAACGAGGCCAGCGGCACCGAGTCGGTGCCATACCTCTGCCCCAGTGCCGTCCCGGCCTTCAACAGCAGCTGCTGGAGATCCGCGGGGCACAGGTTCCAGTCCGCGATCTCCGTGCTCTCTCCGGTGTCGAATGTGTACGGGGCCGTCTCCCCCCAGACCACCTTGCGGATCAGCGTCGGCGCCGCGGGCGGCCGCTTGCGCTCGGTACGCTTCACCGGCGTCGCCGGCAGCGGGAGCGGCGGCGGTTCCCCGCTCGACACGCGTCGCCTCGATGCTTTCTCCGCATCGCCCAGCGGCTTGAACCATTCGCTCTCGTCGGCAGCGGCCGACGCCGCCCACGACAGCGCCAGCAGCGCACACCCCAGCCATCGGAATATGTGAGGATGGGCCTCCAGCCCGCCAGGCCGGCCAACATCGACGCACGGCCCCCGCGCCAGACTCACGGCGACACCCCCTGCTCCTCCGGCATCCCCCACGCCTCCTTGCCGCGCGCCGCGGCCTCGCTCAGGGGATGTTCCTCGAGCAATCGCGCGAATTCCCGGTCTGCCTGCTGCGTGCGTCCCATGGCCCGTTCCGTCTCGATGAGCGTGTACAGCAATTCCGCCCTCGCGTCCTCAATATTCGCACCCCCCGCCACGCTCAGCAAGCGGCGGCAGAGCGACACCGCCCGCGGGTACTCGCCCCTGCCCTTGAAAACCTTGGCTCGCAGCAGGCCCACCTCCAGCGACATCCGCTCCGGCGCCCACCCCTCCTCCAACTCCTCCAACGTGTCCAGGGTCGCCGTATATTCCCCCCGCCGGAGATAGTCCCGCGCCGCCTCCAGCTTCGCCCGGCGGCCCAGCTCGAACGCGATCGCCTTCTTCGGGTCCGGGGGATCGCTCAGGGCCGTCAGGATCCGCCGCGCCGCCTCCGCCAGGCCCAGCGCCATCTGCACGTCGGCGCGCGCCATCTGCCACTGCCTCACCTCCGCGGATGGCAATTCCTTCCAATTCACCAGCCGCAACCAGTTCCCCGCCTCGACGGGATTGCCCACCACATCCAACAGGAACAGCGCCAGCCCCAGCCGCGCGATCGACGCGCCTGGCTCCGCCTTGCCCGCGAGCTTGACCGCCGCGCGAAACGACCTGTCCGCCGCCGGGTAATCCCTGACGTCCGCGCTCTTGTAGTGCCTGCCCAATTGCAGGAATGCCTCCCAGTGCGCCGCTTTGAATTCCTTGGCCCGCGTCGTGCACGCCGACCCGAAAAGCGACAGCAGCCCCCGATCCCTCAGCCGACCCGCAAGGGCCACCGCCGCCGCCAGGTCATCCACCGGCACGACAGAAAAGTCGCGCGCCATCAGCTCCTCCCGCTGCTTGAGAAAGTTGTACTCGGTCCACATCTCCGCCTGATCCCACCTCGGTCCCACCGGGCACCTCACCTTCAGATTCCGCAGCGCCCGCCCACCCGACTTCACCTCCAGCCTCACCTCGCGTTCCGCCGCGCGCAGGAACGTGTGCCGCACCCGCGGGCCAGACAGCACCGCGCCGTCATCGGTGCGAAAGACGCATTCCCATGCCGGCTTGGCGCCGGGCACGCGAAATTCGACCGTGTACAGCCCCAGCTCGTCCAATAGCGAGTGGTGCACCGTCGCCCATTCCATGTACACCGCCTCCCCGCGATCGCCAGGCCCCGCCTCCACCCCCTCCACCTCGAACTTCGCCACCGGCCGAAACGCCCCCTGCGGGATCACCGCCAGCGCCTCGTCGCCGGGCCCCTTCCACGCCGCCACCGCCGCCGCGTATGAGGTGGTCTGCACCCAATAGTAATCGATCCGGCGAGTCCCCGCCCCCAGCTCTGTCTTCCCAGAGTGCTCTCCCCGCACCCCGTACCGCGCGTAGTGCTTACCCGGCCACGCGACGACCTCGCCCCCATCGATCAACAGCACCGACCCGTCGTCCGACGTCGTGGCAAACTCGTACGTCCCCGCCGCCTCGACGCGCAGATACCCGCGAAACCTCGCGATGAAATTGCGCGTCGGCCCGTGCGGGTTCACGCCCAGAAAGATGCGCGGCACGAAGCTCCGTCCCTGCACCGCCTTCGCGTTCTCCCAGAGGCCCAATATCTGCCCGGAGGTCTCGTACTCGCCCTCGGGCAAGTCCCGCGTCTCGATCATCAGCCCCGCCTCCGGCTCCCACGACCCCGGCGCGCCACCCCCGCCCCAGAAGAAATAGAGCAAGTACCGCATCTGCTCCCCGGAGGTGTCGAAAAGCACTTTCACCGGCTGCCCCTCCGCCGCCCAAAAAATCCGGCTCGCCACCGCCGCCCCATCTTCCCCGTAGACCGCCACCCGGAGCTTGCCCGCCGGGATCCCCTGCGGCCAGATCTGCACTTCACCCGCCTCCGCCGGCCAAGTTGAATCCAGCGTCCGCCGCAATATCAGCCGCGTCTCCGCCCCCGCCTCATGCCAGACCTGCCCAGACGCCAACGCCGCGCCCAACCCGAGCGCAAACCCCGCGGCCACCGCCTCTCTGGCTCCCGGAAACATGAGCCGCCAAGTGTCCGCGCGCGCGCCGCGCCCATCAACCCTGAAATCACCGACTCGACAATTCCGGGTGTGGCCACGGGCGCCAGACCGGGCATGTTACAAAGCGTAGCCCATCTGGCCGCAGATGGGCCTGATCACAGATGGGCCAAGTGGGCTATGGGATCCCTCCGACCACGCCACGCTGGCGCCCTCCCGCCGGGCCTGCTACTCTCCCAACGTGCCCGACGCCAACTACGACAATTTGATCGCGCGCCTGAAACGCACCGATACCCTCCGCTCCGTCCTCGGCCTCCTCGGCTGGGACGAGCAGGTCAACCTTCCCCCGGATAGCGCCGAGCGGCGCGCCCAGCAACTCCAGGAGATCGCCGCCGTCCACCACGCCGCCGCCGCCGACCCCCAGATCGGGCGCCTCCTCGCCGCCATCGAGGCCCGCTCCCTTCCCACCGGCTCCGACGAGGCCATCGTCGCACGCTACGCGCGCCGCGATTTCGACCGCGCCTCGCGCCTGCCCGAGGATTTCGTCCGCGAGAAGGCCTCCCTCGATAGCGCCGCCTTCCACGCGTGGGCCAGGGCCCGGAAGGCCTCCGACTTTTCCGCCTTCGCGCCATTCCTGGAACGGCAGATCGCCATGGCCAGGCGCGAGGCCGAACTCATGGGCTGGGCAGAGCGGCCCTACGATTACGCCATCGACCGGCACGACCCCGGCCTCGACGCCGCCTTCATCGCTCCCCTATTCGACTCCCTGCGCCGCGAGTTGCCCCCGCTGGCCAGACGCATCGCCGAGGCCCGCCGCGCCCCCCGCCCCGACATGTTCCGCGGCTTCCCCGTCCCCGCGCAGCGCGAATTCATCCGCGAGGTCCTCGGCAGACTAGGCTTCAATTGGAACCGCGGCCGCCTCGACATCTCCCTCCACCCCTTCTGCGGCGGCGATGGCCTCGACACCCGCCTGACCACACGCTTTGACGAAAACAACCCTCTCGACGCCATCTTCAGCTCGATCCACGAGGCGGGCCACGCCCTCTACGAACAGGGCCTGCCCGCCGCGGACATCGGCACCCCCCTCGGCGACGCGGTCGGCATGGCCGTCCACGAATCCCAGAGCCGCCTCTGGGAAAATCAGGTGGGCCGCAGCGCGCCGTTCTGGGCCTTCTTCGAGCCGCGCCTCCGCGATCTCTTCGGCCCGCAGCTCGCCGGGGTCTCGCGCGAAGACCTCCTCGCCGCGATCAACGAGGTCAGGCCCGGACCGATTCGCGTCGATGCCGACGAGGTCACCTACAACCTCCACATCCTGATGCGATTCGAGATGGAGCGCGCCCTCTTCGACGGCCGCCTCGCCATCGACGACCTCCCCAGCGAATGGAACCGCCTCTCCGAAGAGATCGTCGGAGTCACTCCCGAGGACGATGCCCGCGGCGTCCTCCAGGACATCCACTGGTCCGGCGGCGCCTTCGGCTATTTCCCCAGCTACGCCCTCGGCAACATGATCGCCGCCCAGCTCTGGTACCACGCCCTCGACCGATTGCCCGGCCTTGCCGACGACTTCGCGCGCGGCGACTTCTCCCGCCTGCTCTCCTGGCTCAGGGAGAACATCCACCGCCGCGGCAAACGCCTCGATACCCGCGAGCTGGTCGTCGCCGTCACCGGCCAACCCCTCGGCACCGGCGCCCTCCTCCGCCACCTCGCCGAACGCTACCTCCCCCACGCCCCATGAGCGCCTGGCGATTCCTCCGCGAGTTCCTCGCCGCGCCCGCCTCCATCGGCGCGATCTGGCCCAGCTCGCCCGCGCTCGCCGAACGCATCTGTGCCACCGCCCAACTCGATGGCGCCGAAATGATCGTCGAATTCGGCCCCGGCACCGGCGTCTTCACCGAGGCCATCTTGCGGCGCCTCCCAGACCCCTCCCGCTTTTTCGCCATCGAGGCCAGCGCCCCGCTGGCCGACGCCACCCGCCGGCGCTGCCCCGCCGCCACCGTCTGGAACGACTGCGCCTCCCAGACGAAAACATACCTCGCCAGGCACGGGCGCCACGACTGCGACCGCATCGTCTCCGGCCTCCCCTTCGCCGCCTTCCCGCCCGACCTGCAGGACCGTTTGCTGGACACCGTCCTCGACACCCTCGCACCCGGCGGCCTCTTCGTCACCTTCGCCTACCTCCAGGGCCTCGCCCTCCCTTCCGGCCGCCGCTTCCGCGCCGCGCTCCGCCAACGGTTCGGCCACCACAATGTCACCACCACCCCCACCGTCTGGGCCAACTTCCCACCCGCATTCGTCTACCGCGCCCAGCGATGAAAGTAGTAGCGAAGCCGGACACCACGGCGTGGAGAACGTAGCCCATCTGGTCACAGATGGGCCGGGGTGCTCAGCCGACGCTTCCACGGTCTGACGACCGTGCCTACGTCCGAAATTTCCCAGTCATCCCGCCCCCCGTTTTTTCTCGACACCCCACCCCCCCAATCACGACCATCTTCCCCGTCCGCGGGCGGCGATCGCGCCCCGCGGCCACGAACCAAAGGCCGACATGCACACGCCGGGAGAGGGTGACACCAAGGGCCGCGACCCCATGGCCGACCCGTCCCTCGGCGTCACCCTCAAGGGATTCGCCGAGGGCTTCAAGGTATTCGACCGCTACGTCTTGAGCCGCGTCCTCGGCCGCGGCGGCATGGGCGTGGTCTGGCTCGCCCACGACGAGGAACTCGAGCGCGAGGTCGCCATCAAATTCCTCCCCGAACTCGTCGTCCTCGACCGGGAGGCCATCCACGAACTGAAACGGGAGACCCGCCGCAGCCTCGAGCTGACGCACCCCCATATCGTTCGCATCTATGACTTCGAGCAGGACGACCAGACCGCCGGCATCACGATGGAATACATCGACGGCAAAACGCTCTCGGCGCTCAAGATCGAGCAGCCCGGCCGCTGCCTCGGGATCTCGCAGGTCTCCCCGTGGATCGAGCAGCTCTGCGGCGCGCTGGATTACGCCCACCTCAAGGCCCGCGTCGTGCACCGCGACCTCAAGCCCGCGAACCTCATGGTCACCTCCGGGGGCGACATCAAGATCAGCGACTTCGGGATATCGTGCAGCATCAGCGATTCGGTGAGCCGCATCTCGATGGTCCGCGGCACCAGCGGCACCCCCGTCTACATGAGCCCCCAGCAGGCGCTCGGAGAAAAACCCACCGTCCAGGACGACATCTACGCGCTGGGCGCCAGCATCTACGACCTGCTCACCGGCAAACCCCCCTTCTATTCGGGAGACATCCTCACCCAGCTCCGCGAGATCTCGCCCCCGCCCATGGCCCGCCGCCGCGAGGACCTCGACAACCGCGGCGAACCCATCCCCGAGCACTGGGAGCAGGCCATCGCCGCCTGCCTCTCCAAAGACCCCGCCAACCGCCCGGCATCCGCCGGCGAGGTCGCCGAACGCCTCGGCCTCGCACCCGCCACCTCGCCCACCTCGCGCGCCAAGGCGGCCCCCGCACCACCGCCACTGGCCCCCGCGCCAATCGCCTCACCGCCCCGGGCCATCCCGTGGCTCCCCGTCCTCGGCGGCGCCCTCGTCCTCGGCCTCGTCGCCGGCATGGGCCTGTTCCTCTTCAACGCCCGCCGCAGCGCCAGACTTCAGGAGGAAATCACCCGCCGCAATGCCGAGGCGGCCGCGCGTCTCCTCGCCGAGAGAGAGGCGGAGAAGAAGGCGGAGAAAGATAGAGCGCAAACCCAGCAGCCCCTTTACGCCACACCGCGAGGCGCTTTCGATAAACGGGAAAAGCCGGCAAAGAAAGCGGAACCCCCACCAAAAATGTCCGAGCCGCCGCCCCCGCCAAAAATCGAGACGCCGGCACCACGCACGCCTGTCGCGGAAAATCCCGCACCTCCCGGACCGCTCCCCGAGCCCGAAACTCTCAAACTCCACCCCCCGGACCAGGACTCCATGGCCACCCTCGAGATCCTCGTCCGCTTCGCCCGCGACCCGAGAACCCCAGACAAACCCGCCATCCTCGGTCGCATCGACCGCGTCATCACCGCCTATCACGTCGCCCAGGCACAGGTCAAGGCAGTCCATGTCGAGCGCTGGCGCGCCGCGCTCGAGGCCGCGGCCGAACTCGGCTCCATCCCCGCCCAGGCCCTCATCTCCGAGGGTCTCGCCGAGACCGATCCCGTCACCGCTTTCAAATGGGGCCTCAAGGCCGCCGAGGCCGGCAAGACCCGCGCCATGCTCGATACCGGCCGCCGCTACCGCGACGGCCGCGGCACCCAACCCGATCCCTCCCAGGCTCGCCGATGGCTCCGGGCCGCCGCCGATGCCGGAGAGACCGAGGCCCGCCGCGTCCTCGCCTACGCCCTCCTCCAGGGCATCGGCATGACCCCCGACCCGCCCGCGGCCGTCGAGATGTTCCGCGCCCTCGCCGACGGCGGCGACCCCGTCGCCATGGACCTCCTCGGCACCTTTTACCACAAGGGCCTCCACGGCCTCGCCAAAGACGCCTCGCAGGCATTCCGCCTCTACTCCGGCGCCAGCGATCTCGGCAACCTCGATGCACTCGCCAACCTCGGCGTCCTCTTCATCAAGGGCGAGGGCACCGCCACCGACCCCGCCAAGGCCGCAGCCCTCTTCCGCAAGGGCGCCGAGGCCGGCAATGCCCGGTGCATGGAATTGTTCGCCATCTGCCTCGACGAGGGCATCGGCGTGGAGAAAGATCCCGCCGCCGCAGAAACGTGGCGCAAGAAGGCCGCCCCACCCCAAAAATCCGAGTAGCCGCCATGCGCCACCCTTTGGATCCAAAACGACACCGGGACGAACCCCGCGGGAATGGTTCCCGCACCAGGCCAGCCCCGGCAAAATGAAAGACACGCAAGAGGGAGGAACCATGAAACAGACAACCATCAAAACCGTCGGCGCCGTGCTCGTCACCGGCATGTTCGCCGCATGCAGCACCATGACCCCAGGCGAAAACGCCGCCACATTCGGGTCCATCTTCGGCGTCCTCGCCGGCGGCGCCGCCGCCGCCGCGGGCGTCGACACCGGCACCGCCATCGGCATCGGCGCCGCGGCCGGCGCGCTCGCCGCCGCCACCGCCTACATCGTCTCCAAACACCAGGCCACCGAACAGCAGCGCCGCATCGCCGAACAGCGCGCCAAGGCCAAGATCAAGAACATGTCCGCCTCCCAGAAGAAGGCGATCGCCAACAAGAAATACATCGCGGTCGAGACCACCAAGAGCGAGGGTTCCAAGGGCGCCGGCACCTACATGATCTGCGACAAAAACACCGGCAAGCCCATCAACAACACCGCCTTCGACACCAAGAGCAAACTGGCCTCCAACAAGGTCACCAAGTTCGACACCGTCGAGGCCGTCGTGCTCTGACCCGAAACTTCACCCCCCGCTGGCGTCTCGCAGAGATGCCCCACAAAATTTGTGGGCCGCCTGTGCCAGGCGGCAGCGGGAATGGAGTTTCACCCTCAATGACGTTGCGCGTCCTCGCGCCGGCGGCGGGGGTAGCCGCCCGGTGCCCGCCCGCCCGCGTGGCGGGCGAGGAAGCGGCCCTATTTTGGACTGCGGCGTGGCAGCGCCGCTTTGGATTGCCCCAAACGGCCCGGTGCGTTCCCGCCAGGCTCTCCAATCCGGATTGTTCACGCGCGGAGCGAACAAACCGCACAGAGTGCCGACACGCAGTGTCGGGGCAAGCCCCGACGGACCCAACCGCTCGCCCTGAACCTGTCGAAGGACGCGTCCAGGTGAGCGCCGACGCGAAACACCATTTCCCGCTTGACCGCCCCGAGGCCCCGCTCCCATCGTGTCCGCACGATGTGGGCGGTGCCAATAGCCATTCCAGCATTCGCGCACCCACGCCCCAGATAGGATAACCTCAAACCGCAGGAACCCCATGAGCGCCGCACAACTCCCCGATTATATCACCAGCTCCAAACCCAACCCGCAGGCCAACCGCGCCCCCTGGTTCAAGAACACCGCACCCACCTACGCCGGCATCTTCCTGTGGTTCGTGTTCTGGCAGGACGCCGCGGTCGCCCAGAACCTCGGCGGCACCCTCTCCCACGGCCTCGGCCTCGCCCTCGGCAGCCTCCTGCTCGCCGCGCTCATCTGCCACTACCTCTTCTATCTGGTCCCCGGCATGCTCGGCATGAAGACCGGCCTCCCGCTCTACATCGTCGGCACCTCGACCTTCGGCGCCACCGGCGGGTTCCTCATGCCCGGCTTCCTCATGGGCATCCTGCAGTTCGGGTGGTTGGGCGTGAACGTCTATTTCTCCTCGCTGGCCCTCTCGGCGATCATCCCGCTCCCCGCCAAGGCCATCATGGTCATTTGGGGCGTACTCGCCGCATTCGTCGGGTTGAAGGGCATCCAGTACGTCGCCAAGGTCGCCACCTACCTCCCCCTCATCCCCCTCGCCATCCTGTTGATCCTGCTCGCCAAGACGATCGGCGGCATCGGTTCCTTTGACCCCGCCCAGCTCGCCCAGATCCAGCAGGCCGCCGCGCCAGATTCGCCGCCCGCGCTCACCGGCTTCGGGGTCCTCGCCCTCATGCTCACCTACGTCGTCGGATTCTTCGCCACCGCCGGTGCCGCGGGCGTGGATTTCGGCACCAACAGCCGCGACGGCAAGGACGTCAGCATGGGCGGCCTCGTCGGTATCGCCCTGGCCATCTTCCTCACCGCCGGCATGGCCCTGCTCATCGTCGCCGGCGCCTACGGCTCGGAGAACTTCCGCCAGGCCCTCTCTGACCCGAAGGCCTTCAGCCTCCAGGCCCCGGCCCTGATCCCCGCCCTCATGGGCACCGGCGCCGCCAAGTGGATGATGTTCCTCCTCGCCATCGCCGCCTTCCCCCCGGCCTGCTTCTCCTCCTTCATCGCGGCCAATAGCTTCAAGACCACGCTGCCAAAGGTGAACCCCTTCATCTCCGTCGGCATCGGCGCCGCCGTCAGCATCATCCTCGCCATCACCGGCCTCGCCGGTAAGGCCATCGTCGTGTTCCAGATCATCGGCGCCTCCTTCGGCCCGATCTGCGGCGCCATGATGGTCGATTACCTCCTCGCCGGAAAGAAATGGGCCGGGCCGCGCGCCGGCTTCAATCCCGCCGGCTGGATCTCTTGGGCCCTCGGCTTCGCCGTCGGCATCCTGCCCATCATCAAGGTCTACCCCGTCCCCGCCGCGCCCGTCGCCGCCTTCATCGTCGGCACCGTCGCCTATTACCTCTGCGCCAAGATCGGCCTGACTTCACCCGTGGTGCCACTCCCCGCCGCACAAGACCAGAAGGCCTGACCCGAAAATTGGGTCGCGATGTAGGCTGCGCCTTGGCGCACGCGGACATTCGATTCG
>CAZYWZ010000045.1:0-51159 GCA_964651705.1 uncultured Verrucomicrobiales bacterium | reverse complement strand
GGCTGGACCCGCCCCCGCGCGCCGGGGGCGGGGCTGACCTGAAACTTCCCCCCGGCGGCGTCTCGCAGAGACGCCCTACAATTTTTGTAGGCCGCCTGTGCCAGGCGGCAGCGGGAATGAAGTTTTCACAGGAATGACGCCGCGCGGCCCCTCCGTGACCGGAGGGGCTACATTTTCACGCCCGATGGTGCCCCGGAGCCAGGGCATGGGATCTGGTTTGATCAGAATACGGCGCAACTCCGATCATCGCGAAGGCGTCGGGCCGGGCTACTTCCGGGCGCGCTTCGGGAATGTCTGCTGGTCCAAGACGCGCCCGTCGCCGAGGGCCTTTAGCGCAACGCTCACGCGTTCCGCGCCGCGGTCGAACGTCAGCAGCAGGTAGCTGGCCCCCTTGTCGAGAAAGGCGGCATCGGGATCGATGCCGAAGGTGCCGTTGCCGCGCACCGAACTGTTGTAATAGGTGAAACCATCCACCACCGTGCGCTCCGCGTGGTAGCATTCGCCGGAGATGGCGATGGAGCCCTTTTCGATCAGCCGCTTCCAGGCGCCGTCCGCGTGGCGGCGCACCTTAAGGCCGGTCTCGCCGAACAGGGTGATAACGAAGCCCGCCGTGGTGGCGCCCATCGTCTGCCCGTACCACTTGAGCTGTTCGGAATCCTCGTCGAAGGGATGGCAAGACTGGTTGGGCGTGCCGAAATCACCCGTGTGGCTCATGTCCACGGAGATGACGCGGAGGTCGAAGTCCGGGATGTCGAAGGCCCAGAGCCACTCCTTGCCCGGGAGCGCGAAGAACTTCCGATAGCCCGTGGCGGAGATGTCGTAGGCGGGGATGCCTGGTCCCGGGCTCTTGGGCCGGATCTTGCGGTCGAGGTTGCCCAGGGAGGGCATGAACGGCGTCGATCGAAACAGCTCGGCCTGCGTGTCGATCAGTTTGCCATGAGAGCCCGTGCTCTCCGGATCCCCCTCCGTGCCAAACTCGTATTGCATGGCCGTGTCCCCCGCCGAGATCAAGAGATGGACGTCCTCCCTCCTGATCGCGGTGAAATCCAGCTTGGCGTCCGCCCGGATATTGGCGACCACCGCGATGCGCAGCTGTTTCGTGGGATAGGCCTTGAACGTGGCGATGTCCGACACTTGCGCACCGCTCCTCACCCGGTAGTGATACAGGGCGTCCTTCGTTTCTAGGGGGATCTCCACGTGATGGAGATGCCGACTTCCGGGGACCCCGACGGTCTCGCCAAGGCCGGCAGACGTGCCGAATTCGACCACGGAATCCCCCGGGGCTGTCGTTTCCCAGCTGACCACGATCTTCGACGGATCCGGGGACTGGTGGGTCAGCCAGACGCGCTCGACTCGGGCCGCTGCCTTCCCCTCGGCGTCCGCTGCGATGGCAGAATCGGCTCCGCCCACAAAGGCGACGAGTGCGGCCAGTGAGACGAGGGGGATGCGCTCGATGGATCTCATACTCACCTTTACGTGCGGGGATCGCCCCGGTCAACCCCCGGGCGACCGCCGCAAATCCACGCGCGAGGGCTGGTCCTGCGGCGCCCGGGTCAAGAATCGACACCCGACGGTCAACTATTGATATTTCCCGAACGGGGGTGGGATGGACACCATGGGTCATCGCGGCGTGCCGGACCGCGATCTAGCCGAGGAGCCATATGGCGAACGACAGGTTTTTCATCAGGGCGATGAGGCGATGCGCCAAGGGCGAAATCCCGGGCTCTTTGCCGCTCGCGATTCTAGCGCTCGCGCTGGCCTTCCCGCGCGATGCGAGGGGCGCGGCGGCGGTGCCGCCATCGGCTATGCCGCATGCCGGCGACTACACGCACATGTGGTGGGCCGAGGGCTTCCCGGGGCACACGCCGGAGGCACCGTGGCGCCGGGTCATCCAGACGGGTCGCTACGCGATGGCGCTGGACACGGAGACGATGCGGGTCCCTCACCTGGGCCCGGTCCCGCCGGGCCCCGGCTATTCGGAGTGCGCGGGGACAGACAACCGCGCGTGGGAGGGCCTCCCGGCCGCCGATCTCGCGCTCGCCATCACGGTCGAGGGAAAGACCTACCGGTGCGCGCGCGGCGGCAGGTGGTCTGCGTTCGACGGACCGCGGCTGGTCGAATCGGGCCGATTCGTGCAGCGCGCGGATGTGACGGATCTCGTATTTGCGGCGACCGATGGCGCACCGTTGGACGTCGAGGCGCGATTCGAGACGGTCGCCTGGCCCGATCGCCTGGCGCTGATCCTCGCGGCGCGCCCCGGACCGCTGCCGATCCCAGCGGGCGAGACGTGTTTCGGGCGCGTCGGGGGCGGATTCGGGCTGGATGGGACGAACCACTACGAGGTCCCGCATGCCCCGGAGTTGGACCCGGGGCGATTCACGCTGGAATTCTGGGCCTTTGTCCCCACCGATTTCCAGGCATCGAAGAAGACCTTCCCGTGGCTGGCCTGCAAGAATCGGCACGAGCAGGCCGAGGGCAATTACGGCATCGTGATCGTCGGCGGTGCGCCACAGGCGAGGATGAACATCGGCGGTGGCCGCGAGAACGCGTTCACCGCGGATGGCCGCGCGGGCCAGCTGAAGATCGAGGCATGGAACCATCTGGCGATGAGCTACGATGGCGAGACGCTGCGGTTGTACGTCAACGGGGCGCTCTCGGGAGAGCGAAGGATCGGGCGGGGACGCGTGCCCGGCCGCGACGGGCTGTCCTTTGGACGGAGGCAGGACAACTGCGGCGACGGCTACCACTTTCGCGGGGCGATCGATGAGATCCGACTCTATGACCGCGCGCTCGGCGCCGGCGAGGTGCGCGCCCGCTTCCAGAAACCCGAAGCCTCCCCTCCGGGCATGGGGCCGGTCCGCGAGTGGTCCTTCCGCGCGGATGGCCGGGCGGCGATGGCCAGGCCGGGGCAGGAATGGCGGGAGGCCGCGATGGAGATCGCCTTGGGCACGGCGAAGAAGGAACTGCGAGAGCGCTGGGAATTGCCCGCGGGACAGGCGTGGGGGTCGCCCGAATGGAAGGAGGTGTTCGTCGTCCTGGACGCGGACGCGCTATGGCCCCCCCGGCGCGGCTTGGGGGACGAACTCTTTCGCCAGCTGCGAGGCGTGTTTCTTGCGGGATCGGAGACGATGGCCGCGGCACCCCCCGTGGTCGTGGAGGCGTCCGAATTGCCCGGTGGCGCGGCGCGGCCGGCAGATTTCGACCCAGCCCGCGGATGGCATCGGGTGAACCTCGATGGCATCGAACCCATCGCGCCTCCCGGCGAAGGGCGGGAGAGGCAGAACGACGCCATCGAGCGCGTGAGGCTGGCGCTGTCCAATCCGGCGGATCAGGCGCAGATCGCGCGGCTGATGTTCGAAAAGACCTCCGGCGGCATCCGCCAGCGCATCGGGGCGTCGATCACCGGCGTGTCCGCCGTGCTGCGAGACCGCGAGGGCAATCCGACCGGCATCCCGGTGCAGCTGAGCAAGAATTGGCACGGTCGACCCGAGGGCGGGGTGTATTCGGGCCAATGGTTCCACGGGATCTCACAGGTGCGTCTGCCGCCGCGGGCCAAGATCGAATTGGAGCTGACGCTCGCGTACGGCCACTGGGGCGGGGTGGCCGCCGCCTCGCACGCGCAGCTCTGCCTCATCGGCTGGGGCAGCAACCAGCTCTGGGACCAGAGCGCCCTCGGTTCCTGGGGCGAGAGCATCTGCTACGAGCCCGATCAGGCGCAGGGCCAGTGCGCCATCCTCGACGTGCGGCCCGTGATGGTCCGATCGATGGCCAACGACACCCCATGGTCCTGGACACACAACGTGGGCGGCGGTGACTTCTTCCGGTTCTTCGATCCCTCCGGCAAGCGCGTCTTCCCCGCCCGCATGCGCACCGCCTATGGGCGCTATGGTCCCTGCCTGACCGAGGTCACCTACGCGGGACACACCGCCGACGCCATGGAGCACGCCGCCACCGTCAGCCTCGCCCGGACCGACGACATCGTCCGCGGCACGTACCGCCTGCGGCTAGACGTGAAGAAAGCCATCGGATTCTCACGTCTCGTCCTATTCCAGATCGGCGCCGACACGTATAGTTACACCGGCGAGCGCAAGATGGCGCTGGGCAATGCCGGCGGCATGATCCGCGAGTGGCAGACCCGATGGGGCGCGGACGAGTACCGCACCAGACCGATGGAATGCGCCGGCCGGATGCCCTGGGTCTCGCTGCACGAGGCGGTGCGGCGCGGCGGCGAGGGCGCGAGCGGGGCCTGGGCCAATCGCGGCTTCGTCATCCGATCTTGGGATGCCCGCCTGGGTGGCAAGGGGGCGGCACCACATGTCGCCGAGCGCGGCGTCAGGGCCCGCGGCCACGATACCTCGACCATCGACCTCCTTCCACCCCCGGGCCTCGACCGCCTGGAGCCGGGGGATTTTGTCGAGGCCACGATCGAGCACATCATCGTGCCGCAGTTCGCCGCGGATTACTATGGCCCCAGCGAGTCGCTGCGCGCCGCGCTGAAGGAGGGGGAGAACACCTGGCGCATGATCCATCGCGAGGCGGCCGACAACGACCGGCGCGCCGGGGTCAGGATCGGCGCGCTCGAGGCCCTGTATCCCGCGGTGCGCGTGCGCGCCGATCGCGACCGGGCAGAGATCACTCTCGAGGGTGGCCTGGGGTATGTGCCGATCACGTTCACCGGCCTCGCGTCGCCCCGCGGCCACGCCCTGAGGCATAACGGGCAACCCGTGGATCAGTCCGTCCACGGCAACGACTTCTGGCAGGCGGATTACGATCCCGCCTCGCGGACCTGGCAACTGACCTTCAACCTGCCCTCCGGGGCGGGCGGGACAAACGCGCTGGAGCTTGCGCGGATCCCGTGAGGGGCCCCGGTTGGACATCGGCCCATCGATCCGTTAGGGTATGTTCATGGTCGGGCTCGTATGTTTGGCCGACATGGCCAACCTTCCACCCTGGGTCCTCTATCTGTGCGGCACCCTCGCCATCCTGCTCTTGGGCAGTTTCATCATTCTCGCCGTCAAGACCTGGCAGCAGGTCCGGCCGGATGAGGAAGAGATCCGGGAACGAGAGCTGAGGGCGCGACTGAAGGTGAAGGGTTCCTGCATCAAAGATCCGCCGCATCGGCCGGTGGTGCAAAATTCCCTCGCCCCGGCATTCAGGCAGGCGGGGCTGGGT
The DNA here is from genome assembly GCA_964651705.1 of uncultured Verrucomicrobiales bacterium. Classification (GTDB taxonomy): domain Bacteria; phylum Verrucomicrobiota; class Verrucomicrobiia; order JADLBR01; family JADLBR01; genus JADLBR01. The sequence continues at coordinate 45,987 of CAZYWZ010000045.1, read as the reverse complement.
CTCCACATGCCTCTCATCGAGACCCACCCCTTCCTCTATCCGACCGGGGAAGAGAGCGAGAAGATCGATCTGACGAAATGCATCGTGCATCTGCTCCATGACGCGAGGCTCGCCATCCACGAGACCCACGACGGGAAACTCATCATCAGCCACCGCGATCTGGCGAATTTGCCCATGGGCGTGGTGCTCGAGCCCGTTCCCGGATCCGACGGGGCCTGGCGCGCGCACGTCGAACCGTTCGGCCCTGGCTCCCTGGACGGAGACGCCGAGATGACCGCCGTGGGCGACAAGTACGCCAACGAATGGGTTTTTTCCTTTGCCCCGATGGTCGCGGTGATCGCGGCGGCGGGACATCCTGGGGTTTGGGTTGGACCCGCACCATGGGGTGTGATCGCGTTGGCCCTCGTGGCCGTTTGGAGGCTGTGCGCGCTGGCCAGACCGAGCGCGATCCCGCACGATTGACGCTCCTCGGCCCCGAGATCGCGCGGCACGCATTTCGCATCGCCTGCCAAACCGGCCCCGGACGCTACGATCAACCCGCGGGGTCGGGGCGGTTCAGTCCGGGGCCCGGTTCCTCCGGATATCGCCGCCAACGGATTCCGCCCGAGGTGCCGCCAAAAGCAAATTCCTATCCGTGGGTCCGGTGGCATCGATGTCCGATCCCGGCGCGCCCGCGCGGGGACCACGGTCTGCGGGAAGCGACGCCCGCGGCGCCTCGGGCGTCAAGGAATGACGGCGCTTGCGGCGGCGGAAGTACCCAACGGCCGCGCTTCCAACTCGCGATCCCAGGAGGTGCGCCGCGGCCGCCAGGACCGCCTTCCACCGCCGGTCCATCCGCCATTCGAGCCGGAGCGATTCGGGTAGCCACGCGATGCGCCGCCACCCGCCGCCAGGACCGGTGAGCCCGTGCAGGCGCAGGTGCCTGTGCCAAAGAACGCGCCACCGCGGCCGCAGTGCCCGGTCGCGGTTCAGCAGCACGAACTCACCGCGCTCCGCGCGTGAGACGGCCTCGGCGCGCAGCGCCTCCAGCACGCCCGCCGGCACCCCCGCCCGCATGCGCTCGGCGAGATATCCCAGCCCGATGCGCACCGGCAATGCCACGCGGCGGCGGCGCACTTCATCGACGAAGAGCCCCCAGTCCAGGCGCGCGGCGGCCGCCCGAAGGATCATCCACGCGTCGGCAACCCAGCGGATCGGCGGCACCTCGTTCCACTGCGCGCCGTGGACCAGCACGTGGAGCAGGAGGTGCTCCGGCGCCGGAGCCAGCGCCGGCGCGCCGCGCAGCGCCAGGGGCTCGGCCCGCCGCCAGACGCCCACATCGATGCCCGGCCAGCGCGTCTCCGCCAGAAGGAACCATTTCATCTCCACGCACAGGCCCAGCGCGTTCACGTAGCGCACCGTGCGCCGGCAGCGCGTGAACTCCGCATCGAGCCGGCGCGGCACCGCACCGCCCTCGCGCTTGGCCCAGCCCTCGACGTGGAATGCCGCGAGCGCATCCGACGCGCGGCTCTCCGGCACCAGGACGTCCATGTCGTCCATGGGCCGCGTCCCGCTGTGCGGATAGTACCGCGCCGAAAGCGCCGCCCCCTTCAGGAGCATCGCCGGCACGCCCGCCCCGTGCCAGCATCGCAGCAGCGGCTCGACCATGTGGGCCAGGCGCTCGTTGTGCACCCATGCCTTGCGAAGCGTCCCCTTCAGAACCGGCATCTCAGGCCCGTCCCACCCGAGCCGCTGCAGGTTGTGATAGGCCAGCGGCGCCAGCCGCTGCGAGCCCTGATCGGCCGTCTCGATCCGCCGGTCCGTGCGCCAGCCGACCCAGGCTTCCAGCGCCTCCGGCCCCTCCCAAAGGCCCGCCCTGAGAAGCAGTTCCTGAGCGGCGTTCGGCAAGAACGCTGCCTCTGTGGTCTCGTGTTTCACCTGTGCCGCCCGCCGCCCCCGTTTTCCGGGGCGGAAGATCGATCATCCGCAGTCACGCTCGACAAATGGCATTTCTTAAAGTCTAATATAATCTTAAGCCCATGTCTTTACCGAACGAACGGGGTGTGTTTCGGGTCAAGGAGCCCTCGATTTGCCACGAGCTGGTGGACGGCGAGGTCGTGGCCGTGGATTTCGTCACGGGCAACTACTACAGCCTGATGGGCAGCGCGGCGCGGATATGGTCGGTCCTGTCCGGCGGGGCTTCGATCGCGCAGGTGTGGTCGCGCCTCGGGCTGGAGGGCGGGGAGGCGCGGCAGCATGCCGCAGAGTTCGTCGGCCAGCTCCTGGCGGAAGGACTGCTCGAGGAGACGGGAACGGAGGCCGCCGGGACAGGGGGGGAAGCGGCGCCGGCGGCGGGGGAATTTGAGCGGCCGGTCCTCGAGAAGTTCTCGGACATGCAGGAGCTGCTGCTGGCCGACCCGCTGCACGACGTCGATGAGCACGGCTGGCCGAGTCTCAAGCCAAACCCCTCCGCCTAGCGGCCTTGCCCGGGCGAGCGGGCCGCCGCCGGCGCGGGTCGAGGACTATTTTCGCAAGGCGCGCGAGGCCTTCGCGGCCGCGCGCGAGGCGAACCCTGCGCCCCCCGCGCGGCGATTGCGCCTGTGCGGCAACGACGCCGAGTTCTTCTTTGCGAACGAGGCGATCGCCGCGCGGCTCGGCCCCGCGCTGGCCCACCTGGAGACGCCGTGCCATGACGGGCCGACGGCGCTGCGCGTCCACCTGTGGGATGGCCGAACCACGGGTTGCCCGCTCCCGCCGCCCGAGTGGGAGGCGACATCCTACGTGCGCCACGGCGCCGTATCCGGGTATCACGGGGCGCGCCATGCCGCCCTGTTTCAAGCCGACGCCGGCATGCTCAGCTTGGTCGACCTGGAAAAGGGCGAAGCCTTCGTTTACGCCAAGAACGCCGACGAAATCCCCTACTACGAAACGGCGGCTCCGCTCCGCTCCGCCCTCGGGGCATGGCTCGGCGCACACAACATTCAGATCCTCCACGCGGCGGCCGTCGGGCTGCCCACCGGCGGCGCCCTCGTCGTCGGCGCGGGCGGCTCCGGCAAGTCCACAACCGCCGCGGCATGCCTGGGTAGCCGGCTCGGCTTCGTCGGCGATGATTACTGCGCCGTCGCCGGAGGGGATGAGCCCCGCGTGTTTTCGCTATTCAGCACGACCAAGCTCCGGCCCGACAGCCTGGATCGGTTGCCCCACCTGCGCGCGTGGGTCGAAAACCCAGGTCGCCTCGACCGGGAGAAGCCCACGGTCTTCCTCGGCAAAACCGCCCCCGCCGCGCTGCTACGGGAATGCCCGGTCCGCGCGCTGCTGGTGCCCGAGGTCACCGGCCTCCCGGACACGGAGATCCGCCCGTGCTCCCGCGCCGAGGCGCTCCGACGCCTGGCCCCCAACACCCTCGCCCAGCAGCCGGGCGCCGACCCCGCGTCGTTTCGCCGGCTCGCCGCCCTGGCCGCGCAGCTCCCCGCCTTCCGGCTGGCGCTGGGCACACGGATGGAGGGGATCCCCCACGCCATCCTCCGGCTCCTCGAAGAGGGCAAAGCCCGTTCCCCATGAGCGCGCCGGCGATCAGCGTCGTCCTGCCCGTGTTCAACGGCGCGCGTCACATCGCCGAGGCGGTTGCCAGCGTGCGCGCCCAAGGCCACCCTCAGCTCGAGATCATCGTCATCGACGATGGTTCGACCGACCAGACGCCCGCGGTCATCGCGTCTCTCGAGGGCCCCGACCTGCGCTGCGACCGCCAGGAGAACCGCGGCCCCGCCGCCGCCCGCAACCGCGGCCTCGCGTTGGCGCGCGGCGAGATCATCGGGTTCATCGATGCCGACGATCTCTGGCCCGGCGACAAACTCGCCGCGCAACTGCCCCACCTCGCACCGGGCAACGGCATCGACATGGTCATTGGCCTCACGCAATACTTCCGCCAGCGCGAGGGCTCGCCCTCGGGGCGCGAGAGCCTCGAGGCGTTTTTCTGCTTCGTGATGGGCTGCGGTCTCTACACGCGCGGCGCCATGGAAAAGGTCGGCCCCCTCAACGAATCCATGCGCTACGGAGAGGATACCGACTGGTTCCACCGGGCGATCGAGGCGGGTGTCCCGATGCGGATTCTGGAATCCGCCGGAATCCTTTACCGGCGGCACGAGGGCAACATCACCCGCAACGTCAGGCGCGCCCGCGAGGGATACATCGAGGCCCTGCGCAGCTCCCTGGTTCGCCGCAGGGCGGCTGGCGGCGGCCGCGCGCGACCGCTGGAAGGACTCCATCTGCCGCCCGGCGCCTCGCGCGGGCGGCGCCAACGATGAAACCGCCCCCGATCAGCGTGGTGATTCCCGTCTTCAACGGCGAACGCCATATCGCCGAGGCGATCGCCAGCGTGCGCGCCCAGGGCCACCCCGAGCTCAAGATCATCGTCGTCGACGACGGCTCGACCGACCGGACGCCAAGCGTGCTGGCCGCGCTGGCCGGGCCCGACCTGATGTCCGTTCGCCAGGCAAACGCCGGCCCCGCCGCCGCCCGCAACCGCGGCATCGCCCTCGCCCGAAGCCCCATGCTTGCGTTCCTCGACGCCGACGACCTCTGGCCTCACGGGCGGCTCGCGGCCCAGTGGCCCCTCATGGCCCTCGGCGGCGGCACTGACCTCGTCCTGGGCCTCCTCCAGTTCTTCCGGGACACACCCGGTGGGCGCGAGTTCATGGATCCCATCTTCCAGTTCCAGTTCGGTTGCGGCCTCTTCCGCCGCGATGTCTTCGACCGCGTGGGGCCCCTGCGCGAGGACATGCGCTTCGCCGAGGATGTCGAATGGTTCAGCCGCGTCCGGGAATGCGGGGCGCCTGTCCGCGTCCTGGACAGCGTGGCGTTGTGGTATCGCCGCCACGAGGGGAACCTGACCCGTCAGGAAGCGTCGGCGCGCCGCGGTTTTGTTCAGGCCGTGCAGCACTCTCTGGCGCGCCGCCGCGCCTTCCCAGGGGGCCGCGCCGCCTCGCTCGACAAGATGGACCTGCCCCCGGGAACCTCGCGCCAGGAGCGCCGATGAAGCGCCTGCCTCCGATCAGCGTTGTGATCCCGGTGTTCAACCGCGCGGGCCTCGTCCAACGGGCGATCGCCAGCGCGCTTGCGCAGTCCCTGCCACCGCAGGAAATCTTGGTCATCGACGATGGCTCGACGGACGGCTCGGGCGATGCGGCGCGCGCCTGCGGGCCAAGCGTCCGCGTCATCGCACAGCCCAACGCCGGTCTCCCTGCGGCGCGCAACGCCGGCGTCGCCGCCGCCGGCGGCGAGTGGATCGCCTTCTTGGACAGCGACGACCTCTGGCCGGTGGACAGCCTCGCCTGTCGGGCCGCCGCGCTCGCCACCGACCCCGCGCTCGACCTGATCTTCGGACATTTCGACTGCTTCCTCGAGGAACCGCCAGAGCGGTCCTGCCTGGGCAAATTGCAACCCGCCCTCCTCTGCCCGGGCATGCTCGCCCGCCGGTCGGCGATGGATCGCGTCGGGCCGTTCGACCGGGCGCGCCGCCTCGGGGAGTTCGTGGACTGGTTCGCGCGAGCCCGCGACGCGGGGCTCGGATCCCGCGTCCTGCCCGACCTCGTGCTCTGGCGCCGCGTTCACCCCGGCAACATGGTGCGCGAGCGCCGGGAGGAGTTCGCCGAGTACCCACGCCTTCTCAAGGCCGTCCTCGACCGACGCCGAGGCCTCGCCTCGCCCTGACCCAATGCCCTCCCCTCGCCAGATCTTCGCACGCCACGCGCTGCCCGCCCTGAGCCGCCTCGCCCTCTGGTGGCGCGGCACCGGCGGACCCGCCCATCTGCTGCTCGAAGACCCTCCGGTCCTGCACGTCCTCTACTGGACCAACCGCCCCGACCCCTTGGCCTTCCTCGACCCGCTCCAGGAGTTGCTGCGCAACGGTCCCCTCCATATCCTCTGCTCCTTTTCCTGGGACATGGACCCGCCCCAGGCGATCCGACGGCTAGAGCGTGTCCACCTGCGCCGCACCAGGCGCTTTCGCCGGCACGCCATCCACTACCTGGCGACGACCCCCGCGCAGGTCGAACAGCTCTCCGCCCGCGGCATCTCCGCCATCCTCTGTAGCCCCGCCGCGCTCGTCGACGAGGCCCTCTACCATCCCATCCCCGGCATCACCCGGCGCTTCGACGCCATCTACGATGCGCGCCTCGCCCCGTTCAAGCGCCACCAGCTCGCCGAGAAGATCGAGAACCTCGCGCTCCTCACCGCCGTCAACCTGACCGACGACGACGCCACCTACGCGCGCGACATCCGAGCGCGGTTAGCGCACGCACACTGGTGCAACCCGCCCTTCGCGCCCGCCTACCGCTCGCTCCCGCCCGCCGAGGTCAACCTGTGGCTCAACCAAGCCCGCGTCGGCCTCTGCCTTTCCGCCGTCGAGGGCGCCATGTACGCCAGCATGCAATACCTGCTCGCGGGCCTCCCCGTCGTCTCCACCCCCAGCGCCGGAGGGCGCGACCTCTTCTACGAACCCGCCTATGCCGCGATCGTCCAGCCCGAACCCGCCGCCGTCGCCGAAGGCGTCCGCCGCATGACCTCCTGCCCCATCCCGCCGCAGGAAATCCGCGCGCGCACCCTCGAGCGCGTCCGCCTGCACCGCGCCCGGCTCGTCGATCTCGTCGACCGCATCTGCCGCGAGGCGGGAAAACCCCGCCAATTTGCCCACGATTGGCCCCGCGTCTTCATCAACCAGCTCGCCCCAAACCACGCCCCGTTCGCACCCATCCTTGGCCGGATCTCAAAACCGCCTGCCCGGACATAAGGGTGAGCCTTCTGGCTCGACCGCGGGCCGGGCGACATCCACGCTGCGGTAGTGGGTCGAGGCGCTGCTCATCATGCCCAAATGAGGGGTTTGTTCTTGGGGATCCCAGTGACGGCGGCATCGCTTCTGGCGGCCATCGCATCGCCATGCGTGACCCGATCCCAGCCGACGACGGACGTCTGCGCCGCAATGTATCGCGCTGCCGTGGAAAGGGCCATCGGCCAAACCGCCGGGCCGAAGAAGATCCGCGCGAGCGACGAGATCAGCGGGGCCCTCGCGGCCTGGCTGGTGGGAGAGCGGACGAAAGACGAGAGATTTCGGGCTTTCGCGCTGGGGCGGTACGACGCATTCCTGGGGCTTAAGACCGATCATGATTTTCACGTGAGCCGCCCCTTTGGCCTGCTGACGCTGAGGCTGCATCGGGCGGGCACGCTGGCGGGCGAGCGGCGGGCGCGGGCGATCGCGCAGGCCCGCGAGCGCGTCGCGTGGTTCTTGGACAAACGGCAGTTCGACGAGAAGCTCTTCGATTGCAACATTGCGTTGGCGGACACGCTGGCGGTGGCCTGCCTTGCACGATCCTTTCCGGACGACCCGCCGATGCGAGCCGCAGAGATCCGCCGGGCCGTGGCGGCGCTTGGCAGGCGCATCCTGGAGACCGGCGACCTCAATGAAAACGCCAGCAATTACGCAAGCCTGGGGATCTGCTTCTTCCTCGAGTTGGCGAAACTGGAGGGCTGGCTGGACGAGGTCGGCAAGTCGCCGCATTTCCGGAACATGTTCGCTCGGATGCGCGACCTGATCTCGCCGGTCGGTTCGATCCCGGAGTACGGGGATGGCTACTTCGAGCATCGGCAGGTCCGGCTGGATTTCGTGCTCTTGCTGGAGATGGCTGCGCGGCTCTACAACGACGCGTCGTTCCAAGACGCGGCGCGGCGGTTCCTGGGCACCGCCCCGCAAGGATTGGACGAGGATCAATTGCACCGCGGCTACATGCTCCTGGATCTCGATCCCTTCGCGACCATGGCGCGCTCCGAGCCGGTGCTTTCCGGGGTGCAGGACCGCCGCGTGCCGGGATCACCCGCCACGGTCGTTCCCGACAAGCTGATCCTGAGGACGGGGTCGAGGCCCGGCGACGCCATGATCATGATGGATCTCTACGCCCTGGGCAGCCACGCCCACGAATACAAGCGCCCTTCCATCGGGTACTATGAGGTTGCCGGCGTCCCGCTGTTCCACAACATCGGTCGCCGCGGCACCCGCTCGGGCCAGTGCGGCAATAGCTTCTGGATCCTTGATCGGCACGAAGCCTTCCCCGGCTATCCCAGGGCCAACGCCTGGAACACCATGGCCGTGCCAGCCGACTATTGCTTCCCAGGCCAGGATCCGGGCTCGCGCAAGATCGGGACGTCCTTGCTCTTCCGGAATTTTCGCACGCCCGAGATCCAATTTCTTCGGCTCGACAACCTCCGGCTAGAGGGCCCAAAGGGCGCCCTGCTGTTGGATGGCTTCGAGTCGCCCAAGAGCTGGCACTCGAACGTGTCTAGGCACCCGCAGGTCAGGCTGACCTCCAGCCAGGATCACACGCAGGGAGAATCCTCACAGGAGGTGAACTGGAAGATCTTCGGCGAGCAATACTGCACGCGCCTGCTGGAGCAGGAGAAATGGCGCGACACGGCCTTCCGCCCGACCGATTATGATACCGTCAAACTGGATTACAAATTTGACGGGCAGCCGCCGCACTGCAACCTGCGCGCGCTATTCGAGCGATGGATCGATCTCGGCGATCGGCCGCTGCATTGCGATGTCTCGTGGGCGGAGGCCAGGCAGCTTGGAGCGGACGCGTGGGGCCGGGTGTCTTTCGCGAATTACATGGGACCGGGCAACTCGTTGGTTCGATGGCTGGTCCTGACCCGGGAGGGGGCGCTCGTTATCGTGGATTCATTCACCGCGGGCCGGGGCGCCGCCGGCTGGGCCGGGGGCCAGCTCTGGCAGTTGTACTCGATGAAAGAGCGCGGGGACGACTGGTTCGCCTCCGAATCGGATGGCGCCTACGCGCAACCCGATGGCTCGACCTCGGAGCGACGGCTGCTGGTCAAGTTCATGAGGGCCCCGGGGCTGTCGATCGGCGCGGAGCGCGTGCAACCCACGACGATGCACGCCCCCAGGGCCGACGGCTCGAAGCATCAGGTGTTCTTTACGGCGCACAGCCGGGGCGCGCTGGTGCCCGGGCGGCGCATGGTCGCGGCCATGGCCGTGCTGCCCGTGGCGGCCGACGACGATGCCGCGCGACATGCGGCCCGCGTCACTTTCGAGGATCGGGCCCGCGGTGGCGTGACGGTGACCATAGCGTCGCCTGACGGAAAGGGGCAGGTCATCGTGGGCGCCGGAGGCGATGCGGTCGAGATCCGGCGCCCCGATCCGCCGCCGCGCGCGCCGGCCGAACAAGGCGGATAAATTCCTTGGTCGGCCACACGTCATCTGACTAGGGTATCCCCATGGCAGGAGTCGTCGTTTCGATGCTCATGGTGGTCATGGGCGGGTTGCTCTTGATCTGGCCGATGCCGGGCCGGTGGCGGATGTCCGCCGCGCTGTTCGTGGCGTGCCTGCTGTGTTGGCCTGGGCCCTCGCTATGGGGGGCCAGCCCGAAAGCCAAGCAGGGCAACAGCGACGACATGTGGATCGCCTCACCGGTGCCGGGACTGCCGGAGGGAGTCGCGCACCACACGTTCCGTAGCGATTCGATGGGGCGCGACGTGGGTTATTGCATCTACCTGCCCCCAAGTTATGCGAAGGAGCCCCTCCGCCGCTACCCGGTCATCTATCACCTGCACGGGGCCGGGGGAAACGAGACACGGGCCCTGTATTCCGCCGCCGTCCTGCACGAGGGCATCGTCGCGGGCAAGTGGCCCGAGATGATCATGGTCTTCCCGAATGGCGGGCGCGCCACCATGTATCAGGACTCCGGCGACGGGCGGTTCAAGGCCGAGACCATGGTCATCCGGGAACTCATCCCCCACATCGACAAGACGTATCGGACCATCACGGACCGCAAGGCGCGATGCATCGAGGGATTCAGCATGGGCGGGCGCGGCTCGACACACCTCGCCATGCGATACCCCGAGATGTTTGGCTCGCTCTTCAACCAGAGCGGGAACGTCTATCACGTCTCCGACACCTCTAAGGGGCCAAACGCCTACCTCGGCGATGACCCCGCGCGGTTGAGGGACAACGACCCGTACCTGAACCTCAAAAAGAACCTGGACTATATCAAGTCAAACCTCCGCATCCAGGTCGCCTGCGGCACCGCCGATCCCGAACATCTCACCACCGTCCGGGAGTATCACGCCGCGCTGACGTCCCATGGCGTGGAGCACTCCTATTTCGAGGTCGAGGGGCTCGATCACAACCAGAAGAAGATGATCGACGGCCGCCGGGACACGTGGTTCGATTTTCACGTCGGGTCCCTGGATCGGAATAAGCTCTCTCTCCACTATCAAAGGAAGCGATGATGCGCCATCTGCCCGCCGTGGTTCTTGGGCTATGTTGCGGCGCCCTCTCGTCCGCGGCCTCGCCGCCGAGGCCGAACATCCTGCTCGCGATTTCCGACGACCAGTCGTGGGCCCACGCCTCGGCCTATGGGTGCAAAGCGGTGCGGACACCGGCCTTCGACCGCGTGGCCAGGGACGGGGTGCTGTTCAATAATGCCTTCGGGGCCTCGCCGGGGTGCAGCCCCTGCCGCGCCGCGCTGCTCACCGGGCGGCACACGTGGATGATCGAAGAGGCCGGAACGCACGCGAGTTCGTTCCCGGCGAAATATGTGACGTATCCCGACCTGTTGGAGAAGGATGGGTATTTCGTCGGCTACACCGGCAAGGGATGGGGGCCGGGCGACTGGAAGGTCAGCGGGCGCGGAAGGAACCCGGCGGGCACGGAGTTCAGCGGGATGAAGAACAAGCCCCCGCACAAGGGGATCAGCCAGAACGACTATGCCGGAAATTTTGCCGAGTTCCTCAAGGCGAAGCCCGCGGGCAAACCCTTTTGCTTCTGGTATGGCGCCACCGAGCCGCATCGTGGTTACGAGAAAGGTTCTGGCCTAGCATCGGGAAAGGCGCTTGCGGACGTCGTCGTGCCGCCCTTTTTGCCCGACGCGCCCGAGGTCCGCTCAGACATCCTGGATTATCTCGTCGAGATCGAGTGGTTTGACGCGCAGCTGGGCCGGATGCTGGGCGCGTTGGAGGCGTCGGGAGAACTGCAGAACACCCTGGTGATCGTCACCTCGGACAACGGCATGCCCTTTCCCCGGGCCAAGGCGAATGTCTACGAGTATGGTGTCCATATGCCGCTGGCGATCTGCTGGGGCGCACGGGTTCCCGGCGGCCGGGTGATTGACGATCTGGTCGGCTTCGTCGATCTGACCGCCACCATCCTCGATGTCGCGGGCGTCAACCATCCCTCCCGAGAGTTCCCCCTCGTTGGCCGGAGCCTCGTGGGGCTTCTCACGTCGGAGAGGCAGGGCACCGTCGACCCGGGGCGGGATGCCGTCTTTGCCGCGCGGGAGCGGCATTCCTCATCACGTTATAATAATTGGACCTACCCGCAGCGGGCCATCCGCACGGCGCAGTTTCTCTATATCCGCAACTTCCGGCCCGATCGCTGGCCGGCGGGCGATCCCATCGTGCTGTCCGACGACAAGAAGGGCGGGGGATCCCCCGGGTCGCCTCATTCGGGCTACAAGGATATCGATGGGTCACCCACCCTGGAGTTTCTCGTCGCGTGGGCCGATGACCCCCGCCTCCGACCCTTCCTCGACCTCGCTGTAGCCAAGCGCCCCGCCGAAGAACTCTTCGATATCCGGAAAGACCCGGGCTGCCTCAAGAATCTCGCCGATGACCCCGGTTTCGCCACGACCCGCGCCGAGCTGGCGGGCCGCCTGGATCGCGAGCTGCGCGCGACCGGCGATCCCCGAATCTTGGACGGCGGGGAGATCTGGGAAAGCTATCCGCGCTACAGCCCCATCCGGCAGTTTCCCGAACCAAAGGAATCCCCATGAGAGCCGCCCTCCTCACGATCGCCGCCGCATTGCTGGTGCCCGCACCCACATCGCTCGCCGCCAGAAAGGCGGATGATGATGCCCCGCCCGGGAAGGTCTATGTCTACAAGCACTCCGCCGGCAAACCGCGCCAGATGGAGATATATTTCCCGGAGGGCCATGACCCCGCGAAGGCGAAGGTCCCCGGCGTGATCCTGTTCCACGGTGGCGGATGGACGGGCGGGGGCCTCTCGCAGTTCCGGGCCGCTTGCCACTATCTTGCGGGTCGCGGGTTGGTGGCCGCGACGGCCGAGTACCAGATGCTGTCCAAGGCGGATGCCGCCAAGTTGCCCCCGGGCGAGACCAAGAAGCGCGTCTGCATCACCGACGCCAAGAGCGCGATCCGCTGGTTCAAGCAGAAGGCCGGCGAACTCGGCATCGATCCGGCGCGCATCATCACGGGCGGCGGCTCCGCGGGCGGTCATGTCTCCGCCCTCGCCACGTTGAACCCGGGGCTCAACGATCCCGAGGACCCGAAAGACATCGATACCTCGGTGGTCGCCTACCTGTGGTTCAATCCCGCCTTCACGGCGGCGGACCGCGACGATCCGGAGGTGGATGTCCTCCGCCACCTCAAGGCCGACATGGCCCCGGCCATCGCCTTTTTTGGCACGGCAGATACGGCGTGGCTGCCCGGTTTCGAGGCGGCCCACGCGAAGCTCAAGGCGATCGGCAATACGACCACCGAACTCTGGTTGGCCAATGGGCAAGGGCACGGCTTCTTCAACAGGGATCCGTGGAGGACGGTGGCCCTTATAGCGACCGACCGATTTTTGGTGGAACGCGGGCTGCTCTTGGGCGAACCGAGCCTGGCGTCGCCCGCCGGCGGGGAGAAGCTGCTCAGGGCGCGCTGACTCGAAAATTCACAGTAACCGTCTAGTAGCGAAGGGCCTTCGCCCTTCGGGGGGGGATAGGCCGAAGCCGGAAGCGGCATCGCTACCATTTTCCGCCCCGGTGGTGCCCCGCCAGCGGGGCACGGGATCCGCTCGAAAATTCCACACGATAGCGACGCCGTCAGGCCGTGGACCAGCGCCACCCGGCCCCTCCGTGACCGGAGGGGCTACATTCTCACCCCCGTTGGTGCCCCGAATTCCCGCCGGACGGTGGGCGTCCGGGGCATGGGGCCACGCCCCTGCTCTTCTGCCAGGAACCGTTACACGTTGAGCGCGGCGGAGATCTCCAAGGGGATCTTGGGCTTGCCCTCCTCCTCGGTCTCCCGGCTGATGAGGGGCTCGCCGACGGGCTCGCCCTTCTCGACCAGGCGGATGGCGCGATGGATGCCGAAGCCGGATCCGGCGGGGATGAGGTGGCCCATGATGACATTCTCTTTGAAGCCGCGGAGCTTGTCGGACTTGCCGAGGGTGGCCGCGTCGGTCAGCACTCGGGTGGTATCCTGGAACGAGGCGGCCGAGATGAAGCTCTCTGTCTCGAGAGATGCCTTGGTGATGCCAAGGAGCACCGGCTTCGCCTCGGCGGGCTTGCCGCCCTGCTCGATCACGCGTTTGTTCTCCTCCTCGAAGGCGAGGCGCTCGACCTGCTCGTCCCAGAGGAAGGTGGTGTCGCCGGGATCGACGATCTTCACCTTGCGGAGCATCTGCCTGACGATGATCTCAATGTGCTTGTCGTTGATCTCGACGCCCTGCAGGCGATAGACCTCCTGCACCTCGTTGACCAGATACTCCTGGAGTGCCTGCGGGCCGCAGATCTCAAGGATCTCGTGCGGGACCACCGGGCCCTCGGTGAGCTGGGAGCCCTTCTTCACGTGGTCGCCCTTGTAGACGATGATGTGCTTCGTGGTCGGGATGAGGTGCTCTTCCTCGGTCTTGGTGATCGGGTCGCGCACGATGAGGCGACGCTTGCCCCGGGCCGTGCCCGCGAATTCCACCACGCCATCGATCTTGGCGATCTCCGCGGCATCCTTCGGGCGCCGCGCCTCGAAGAGCTCGGCGACGCGGGGCAGGCCGCCCGTGATGTCCTTGGTCTTGACGATCTTCCGCGGCGTCTTGGCGAGCCGGTCGCCCGCCCGGACGGCCGCGCTGGCCTTGACCTCGACGTGCGCGCCGGCCGGGATCGCATAGGTCCCGAGGATGTCGCCGGACTTCGCCTCGAGCACGACGATCTGCGGGTGCAGGTCCTCCTTGTGCTCGATGATGACCATCTCCTGGAGGCCGGTGGACTCGTTGACCTCGCGCTTCATGGTCACGCCCTCGATGATGTCGCGGAATTCGATCTTGCCCGACTTCTCCGTCAGGATCGGCACGTTGTACGGGTCCCACTCCGCGAACACAGCGCCACGCTCGACGGTCCCCCCATCGGGGATCGAGATCGAGGAACCCACCACGACCGAGTATTTCTCGAGCTCCCGGCCATCCGGGCCGTGGATGCTGACCGAGCCATCCTTGTTGAGGACGATGTGCTTGCCCTCGGCGGACTCGACGGTGCGGAGGTCATTGAAGCGGACGACGCCGGGGTTCTTTGCCTTGAGCTGCGGCTGCTTGAAGACCTGGGAGGCGGTGCCCCCGATGTGGAAGGTCCGCATGGTCAACTGCGTGCCAGGCTCGCCGATGGACTGCGCGGCGATGATCCCGACCGCCTCGCCGAGGCGGCCCGGGGAGGCCGTCGCGAGGTTCTGGCCGTAGCACTTCACGCAGACGCCATGCTTGGTCTCGCAGGTGAGCACCGAGCGGATCTTGACCTTCTCGATCGCGAGCTTCTCGATCGCGCGGGCCTGGTCCTCGCTGATGATGTCCCCGGCCTGGACGATGGGCTTGCTGGCGATCGGGTCCAGGATGTCGTCGCAGGCGGTCCGCCCGAGGATGCGGTCCGTGAGGCGCACGACCTCGTCGGCGCCGTCGACGATGGGCTGCACCCAGATGCCGTTGACGGTGCCGCAGTCTTCCTCGGAGATGATGACGTCCATGGCGACGTCGCAGAGCTTTCGCGTCATGTAGCCGGAGTCGGCGGTCTTGAGCGCGGTGTCCGCCAGACCCTTGCGGGCGCCGTGGGTCGAGATGAAGTACTCGAGGACGGTGAGGCCCTCGCGGAAGTTCGCGAGGATGGGGCGCTCGATGATCTCGCCGGAGGGCTTGGCCATGAGGCCGCGCATGCCGGCGAGCTGCTTGACCTGGGCGCGGTTGCCGCGGGCGCCGGAGTGCACCATGAGGTACACGGGGTTGAACTCCTCCTTGCCCTCGTTGTGCTCCAGGGTGCTATAGAGCACGTTGGCGATCTGCTCGCCCGCCTGGGTCCAGATGTCGACGATCTTGTTGTAGCGTTCGCCGTCGGTGATGATGCCGGCGTGATATTGCTTCTCGACCTTGTTGATCTCTGCCTGGGCGCGGTCGATCTCCTTCTGTTTCTCGGGCGGGATGATCATGTCGGCGATGCCGATGCTGATGCCGGCGCGCGTGGCCTCCTCGAAACCGAGCTGCTTCATCTTGTCTAGGCACTCGACGGCGGCGGCGTGGCCGGCCACCTGATAGGTGCGCAGGATGATCTCGCTGAGTTTCTTCTTGGTGGCGATCTCGTTAAAGAACCCGATGTCGTCTGGCCATATGTCGTTGAAGATGGCTCGGCCGACGGTGGTCTCGATGAATTTCTTCTCCTGGTCGCCGAAGATGGTCTTCCGCCCGAAGTCTGGGTTGCGGAGCACGATGCGGCTGTGGGTGTGGACGCTCTTTTCGCCGTGGGCGAAGAGCACCTCGTCGAGGCCGGAGAAGAGCGGGAGGCGCTCGCCGTCCTTCTTCTTGTTGCGGGGCGGGAGGGTGAGGTAGTAGCAGCCCAGGGCGATGTCCTGGGACGGCGTGGTGATGGGCTTGCCGCTCGAGGGGGAGAAGATGTTGTTGGGCGCGAGCATGAGCAGGCGCGCCTCGAGTTGCGCCTCGACCGAGAGCGGGACGTGGACGGCCATCTGGTCGCCGTCGAAGTCGGCGTTGTAGGCCGTGCAGACCAGCGGATGGATGCGGATGGCCTCGCCCTCGATGAGGGTCGGCTCGAAGCCCTGGACCGAGAGGCGGTGGAGAGTCGGGGCGCGGTTGAGCAGGACGGGGTGGCCGCGGGTGACCTCATCGAGGATGTCCCACACCACCGGCTCTTGGCGCTCGATCATCTTCTTGGCGCTGCGGACGGTGTGGACCACGCCCATCTCCTTGAGTCGGCGGATGATGAAGGGCTCGAAGAGCACGAGCGCCATCTTCTTGGGCAGGCCGCACTGGTGCAGCTTGAGCTCGGGTCCGATGACGATGACCGAGCGGCCCGAGTAATCGACGCGCTTGCCGAGGAGGTTCATGCGGAAGCGACCGGTCTTGCCCTTTAGCATGTCGGAAAGGGATTTGAACGGGCGGTTGCCGGCGCCCATGACGGCGCGGCCGTGGCGGCCGTTGTCGATCAGGGCGTCGACGGCCTCCTGGAGCATGCGCTTCTCGTTGCGGATGATGACCTCCGGGGTCTTGAGCTGCATGAGGTTCCGGAGGCGGTTGTTCCGGTTGATGACGCGCCGGTAGAGGTCGTTGAGGTCCGAGGTGGCGAAGCGGCCGCCCTCGAGGGGGACCAGCGGGCGGAGGTCCGGCGGGATGACGGGAAGCACCTCGAGGACCATCCACTCGGGGCGCATGCCGGCGGCGATGAAGCCCTGGATGAGCTTGAGGCGCTTGGCGATCTTCTTCCGGGTCTGCTTGCTGCGGGTGTTGCGCATTGCCTCGTCGAGCTCGACCTGCAATTCCGGGAGCCGGATCGTCTTGAGGATCTCGCGGATGCCCTCGGCGCCCATCTTGGCCTCGAAGCTGTCGGGGCCGTACTGCTCCTGGGCCTCGCGGTATTCGTGCTCGCTGAGGAGCTGCTTCTCCTGCAGCGGGGTGTCCTTGGGGTCGATGACGATGTAATCCTCGTAATAGATGACGCGCTCGAGGGTGCGGGCGGTCATGTCCATCATGAGCCCGAGGCGGCTCGGCATGCACTTGAAGAACCAGATGTGGGAGACCGGCACCGCCAGCTCGATGTGGCCCATGCGCTCGCGGCGGACTCGGGCCAGCGTGACCTCGACGCCGCAGCGGTCGCAGATGATCCCCTTGTACTTGATCCGCTTGTACTTGCCGCAGGCGCACTCCCAGTCCTTGGTGGGGCCGAAGATGCGCTCGCAGAAGAGGCCGCCCTTCTCCGGCTTGAACGTCCGGTAGTTGATGGTCTCGGGGTTCTTGACCTCGCCACGGCTCCAGGACCGGATGGTGTCGGGCGAGGCGACGGTGATGGCCACCGTGTCAAACCCCACCGACCTCTCCAAACCCAGCGTCTCGCGTACTGCCTGACTGCTCATAGCTCTCCGTTCTTTCTTTGGCGGGCCGGGCGCGCGCTCAGTCGCGCCACGCCCCGCGCCATATCATACCTCGACCCAAAAAAATCGTCTCTCGGCCCATCCGGCCACGGGGTCACTCGTCCTCGTCGTCGCCCTTCGCCACCGGGGCGGGGGCGGGCCCCTCCTCGACCTCCAGGGCGCCCGGCGGGGGCGCCATGAAGGGATCGGCGGTGCGCTCGCCGACCTTCACGTCGAGGCACAGGCTCTGCATCTCCTTGACCAAGACGTTGAAGGATTCCGGGGTGCCGGCCTGGAGCGAGTTGTCGCCCTTGACGATGCTCTCGTAAATCCGCGTTCGACCCGACACGTCGTCCGATTTGACGGTGAGGAGCTCCTGGAGGGTGTAGGCCGCGCCATAGGCCTCCATGGCCCACACCTCCATCTCGCCGAAGCGCTGGCCGCCGTACTGGGCCTTGCCGCCCAGCGGCTGCTGGGTGACCAGTGAGTACGGGCCGACCGCGCGGGCGTGGATCTTGTCGGCGACGAGGTGGTTGAGCTTGAGCATGTAGATGTAGCCGACCACGACGCGCTGGTCGAAGCGGTCGCCGGTCCTGCCATCGCAGAGATAGCTCTTGCCGTCGGAGTCGAGCCTCGCCTCCTCGAGGTAGGCGCGGATCTGTGACTCCTTGATGCCGTCGAACACGGGGGTGGCGACGGTGAAGCCGAGCATCTTGGCGGCGATGCCCAGGTGCGTCTCGAGCACCTGCCCGACGTTCATTCGCGAGGGCACGCCCAGTGGATTGAGCACGATCTCGACCGGGGTGCCGTCGGGCAGGAAGGGCATGTCCTCCTCGGGCACGATCTTGGCGACCACGCCCTTGTTGCCGTGGCGGCCCGCCATCTTGTCCCCGACGCTGAGCTTGCGCTTGCTGGCCACGTAGACCTTGACCTGCTTGATGATGCCGGGATCCACGTCGTCGCCGCTCTCGATGCGGTCGACCTGCATCATCTTCTCGTTCTCGAGCTGCTCGAACTTGCCCTCGTACTGGCCGATGATCTCGCGGATCTTGATGCGGATCGGGCTCGGGTCGATCTCGATGTGGTTGTAGACGTCGGCGAGTTTCCGCAGCAGCGTCTTGGTGATCTTGCGGTTGGCCGGGATGATGATCTCGCCGGACTCGCCGTTCATCACGTCGAGCGGGATCTTCTCGCCGAGCAGGATGTTGGAGAGCGACTCGGTGAGCTTGTCCTTGAGCTCGGTGACCTTCTTGTTGTACTCGTCGTCGATCTGCTTGAGCTGCCGCTTGGCCTCCTGGGGCGTCATCTTGACGCGGTCATTCTTCTTGATGTTGGAGGAGACCTTGACGTCCATGACGATGCCATAGACGCCGGAGGGGACGCGGAGGGAGGAGTCCTTCACGTCGGCGGCCTTCTCGCCGAAGATGGCGCGCAGGAGGCGTTCCTCGGGGGCGAGCTCGGTCTCCGACTTCGGGGTGATCTTTCCGACGAGGATGTCGTTGGGGCCGACCTCGGCGCCGATGCGGATGACGCCGTCGTGGCCGAGGTTCTTGAGGGCCTCCTCGCCGACGTTGGGGATGTCGCGGGTGATCTCCTCGGGCCCGAGCTTCGTGTCGCGGGCGCTGATCTCGAACTCCTCGATGTGGATCGAGGTGTAGATGTCGTCCTTGACGATCTTCTCGCTGACGAGGATGGCGTCCTCGAAGTTGTAGCCGTTCCAGGGCATGAACGCGACCAGCACGTTGCGGCCGAGGGCGAGCTCGCCGCCGGAGGTGCAGGGCCCGTCGGCGATGACGTCGCCGGCGTGGACCCGCTGGCCCTTGGCCACGAAGGGCTTCTGGTTGACGCAGGTGCCCGCGTTGCTGCGCATGAACTTCTTGAGCTCGTAGACCCAGATCCCCTTTTCGGGGTCGGTCTTGAGGTGCCTGCGGCCCTCGGGCATCTCGCCGTCCTTGGTGACGATGATGAAGTTGGCGCTGACGGAGGCGACCTTGCCCGGCGCGACGGCGGTCATGACGGCCTTGGAGTCGCGGGCGACGCGGCCCTCGAGGCCGGTGCCGACCAGCGGGGCCTCGGTGCGGATCAGCGGCACGCCCTGGCGCTGCATGTTGGAGCCCATGAGCGCGCGGTTCGCGTCATCGTGCTCGAGGAACGGGATGAGGCTGGCGGCGACCGAGACCAGCTGCTTGGGCGAGACGTCCATGTAGTGGACGCGGTTGGGCTCGACCTCGAGGAACTCGCCGCGGTAGCGGACGGTGACCTTGGGGTCGGAGAGGTGGCCCTTCTCGTCGACGTTGACGTTGGCCTGCGCGACGACGTAGTTCTCCTCCTGATCGGCGGTGAGGTAGTGGATCTCGCCGGTGAGGCGGCCGCCCTTGACCTGGCGGTAGGGGGTCTCGATGAAGCCGTACTCGTTGACGCGCGCGAAGCAGCTCAGCGAGGAGATGAGGCCGATGTTGGGGCCCTCCGGGGTCTCGATGGGGCAGATGCGCCCGTAGTGGGAGGGGTGGACGTCGCGGACCTCGAAGCCGGCCCGCTCGCGCGAGAGGCCGCCCGGGCCGAGCGCGGAGAGGCGCCGCTTGTGCGTCAGCTCCGAGAGCGGGTTGATCTGGTCCATGAACTGCGACAGCTGGCTGCGGCCGAAGAAGTCGCGTATGGCGGCGGAGAGGGCCTTGGGGTTGATGAGCTTCTGCGGGGTCATGCCCTCGATGTTGACGTCGAAGAGGGTCATGCGCTCCTTGACGAGGCGCTCGGTGCGGGCCAGCCCGGTGCGGCACTGGTTGGAGAGCAGCTCGCCGACGGTGCGGACGCGGCGGCTGCCGAGGTGATCGATGTCGTCGACGGAACCCTCGCCCCGGCGGAGGTTGAGGAGGTAGCGGGTGGCCGCGACGATGTCCTCGTTGGTGATGACGCGGGTCTCGAGGTCGACCTCGAGGCCCAGCTTCTGGTTGATCTTGTAGCGGCCGACCCGGCTGATGTCGTAGCGCTTCGGGTCGAAGAAGAGCCGCTTGAGGAGGGCGCGGGCGTTGGCGGAGGTGGGGGGATCGCCGGGCCGGAGGCGCCGGTAGATGTCCTTGAGGGCGTCCTCGGTATCGCGCGTGGGATCCTTCTTGAGGGCCTTGACCACGGCGTCATCGACGCGGGTGTCGATGGCCTCGACCTCGGTGATGCCGGCGTCGAGCAGCTGGCGCACGATGGTGCGGGAGAGGGGTTCGAAGGCGCGGGCCAGGACCATCTCGGGATTGGCGGGGTCCATCGCGTCCGCGATGAGCACGCGGGAGGCGATCTCCTCGTCGTCGAGCTCGCCCTCCAGGTCCAGCTTCTCGATCGGGTAGAAGAGGGAGATGATCTCGCGGTCGGAGCCATAGCCCAGCGCGCGGAGGAATGTGGTGATGAGGAACTTGCGGCGTCGCTTGCGCCGGTCCAGGTAGACGTAGAGCAGGTCGGAGGTGTCGAACATGACCTCCATCCAGTTGCCGCGGTCGGGGATGATGCGGAAGGAGTGGAGGATCTTGCCGTTGGCGTGGACGGTGCTCTCGAAGCAGATGCCGGGGCTCCGGTGGAGCTGGCTGACGACGACGCGCTCGGCGCCGTTGACGATGAAGGTGCCGGCGTCGGTCATGAGCGGGGTCTCGCCCATGTAGACGCGCTCCTCCTTGACCTCGGCCTTGCCCGCGTTCTCGTCGCGGAGCCGGAAGGTGACGTAGAGGGGGGCGGAGTACGACTGCCCCTCCCGCTGGCACTCCAGCGCGGTCATCTTCGGGTCGCCGATCTCGTAGCTGACGAACTCGAGCTTGACCTTGCCGTCGTAGCTCTCGATCGGGAACACCTCGACGAAGACCCCCTGGAGGCCCTCGGGCTTGCGGCGGTTGGGCGGCACCTCCTTCTGGAGGAAGTCCTTGTACGAGTTGAGCTGGAGCTCGATGAGATTGGGCGGCTCCAGCGCCTCGCTGATCCGGCCGAAATAGTTTCTGTCCTGTTGCTTCACGTTGTCCCGCATGGCTTCGTCTCGCGCTATGGTCTCCGTCTGGCTCGTATGGCGGCCCGATCACTGCCCCGTCGGCGACGCGCGCCGCACGGGACAGGACATCGGAACGCCGTTACTTGATCTCGACCTTGGCGCCGGCGGCCTCGAGCTTCTTCTTGATCTCGGCCGCCTCTTCCTTGGTGGCGCCCTCCTTGATGGGCTTCGGGGCGGACTCGACGAGCGCCTTGGCGTCGGCGAGGCCCAGGCCCGCGACGCAGGCGCGGACCTCCTTGATGACCCCGATCTTGTTCGAGCCGGCATCGGCCAGGATGACGTCGAACGCGGTCTTCTCCTCGGCGGCCGGGGCGGCTGCCCCACCGGCGCCGGGGGCGGCGACGGCGACGGCGGCCACCGGGGCCGCGGCGCTGACGCCCCACTTCTCCTCGAGTTTCTTGACGAGCTCCGCGGCCTCGAGGACGGTCAGCGCGCTCAGCTTCTCAGCGATCGAATCCAGATCTGCTGCCATAATATTTTCTTCCTTACCTGCGACCGGTCTCCTAGCGGGCCGCACCCGCGGCCCAATTATTCCCGAAGGGCTTCGGGACTAGGGGTTGCCAGCCATTGGTTGTTCTGCCCTTTTCTTTTTTCTGTCGCCCCGCCCGCGGCGGCTGCGCCGTCGCGCCCGGGGCAGATCGTTCCCTTGGCTCAGGCGCCTCCCTTGTCCGCCTTGGCCTTGATGACGCGCGCCAGCTGCGACCCGGGCTCCTGGATGAGCCGCGCGAGGGTCGAGGCCGGGGCGCTGATGACGCCGAGCAGGCTGGCGAGGAGGGCCTCCCGGGAGGGGAGGTCCGCCAGCGCCGCGACATCCGCGGCGGCCAGCACGCGGCCGTCGAGCACGCCGCCCCGGATCGCGGGGCGATTGAACTCAGCGGCGAAATTCTTGACCGTCTTGGCGGCGGAGCAGACATCGCTGCTGCCGGCCACGATCGCGGTCTGGCCCGAGAGCATCTCGTCGAACTGGGGCCAGCCGACCTGCTGGGAGGCGAGCCGCAGCAGGGTGTTCTTGACGACGGTGTATCGGGCGCCGACGGCGCGGAGGCGCTTGCGGAGCTCGGAGATCTCGGCGACCTTCAGCCCGGTGTAGTCGGTGACGATGGCGTAGGGGCTGTTCTGGATTCGCGCCTTGATCTCGTCGAGCAGGATCGATTTTTCGGGTCTCATGCGGTTGTTTCTCCTGTGTCGTTACCCGTTCAGTTCTTCCTCGATGCCAGTTCGGCGAGGTCCAGCCGGAGGCCGGGGGAAAAGGTGGCGCTCACGAAGGCGCGCTCGATGTAGGTGCCCTTGGCCGAGGCGGGCTTGGCCTTGTAGATCGCATCGGCGACGGCCATGCCGTTCTCGACGAGCTGCTCCTCGGTGAAGGCGGCCTTGCCGAAGGGCACGTGGAGGTTGGCGGCCTTGTCGACCTTGAACTCGACGCGGCCGGCCTTGCAGGCCTTGACGGCGGTGGCGGTGTCGTCGGTGACGGTGCCGGTCTTGGGGTTCGGCATGAGGCCGCGCGGGCCGAGGACGCGGCCCAGCTTGCGGACCTCCTGCATGGCCTCGGGCGTGGCCACGGCCACGTCGAAGTCCTGGAAGCCCTCGGAGACCTTCTTCACGAGTTCCTCGAATCCGACGATGTCGGCGCCGGCGGCCTTGGCGTCATCGGCGGCCTTGCCCTTGGCGAAGACCAGCACGCGGACGGCCTTGCCGCTGCCGTGGGGCAGGTTGACGGTGCCTCGCACCGCCTGGTCGCTCTGCCTCGGGTCCACGGACAACTTGAACGCCATCGAGAGCGTCTGGTTGGTCTTGCCCTGCGGCATCGATTTGATGACCTTGATTGCATCGGCGAGCGAGTATTGCCGGTCGCCCTCGACCAGTTTCGCCGCCTCCCTGTAACGCTTGCTTCTCTTGTTCGCCACTGTGCTTTCTCCCGTAGTTCCTTCGATCGCGCCTGGGCCACGATCTCCTACGACGCGCCGCCGCATCCCCGCCACCCGGCGGGGCGCGGGAGGCGCCTCAATCCACGATCTCGATGCCCGCCTGCCGGGCCGTGCCCGCGATGATGCGGAAACCCGCCTCCTCGTCGGCGCAGTTGAGGTCCGGCATCTTGAGCCGCACGATCTCCATCACCTGGGCCCGCGTGACCTTGCCGACCTTCGTCTTGTTGGGCTCCTTGGAGCCGCTGGCGATCTTGGCCGCCTTCTTGAGCAGGACGCCGGCGGGCGGCGACTTGGTGATGAACGTGAAACTCTTGTCCTTGAAAACGGTGATCACGACCGGGAGGATGTCGCCGGCCTGCTTCTGCGTGCGGGCGTTGAACTCCTTGCAGAAGGCCATGATGTTGACGCCCTGCTGGCCGAGCGCGGGGCCGACCGGCGGCGCCGGGTTGGCCTGGCCGGCCGGTATCTGCAACTTGATCTGCGCGACAATCTCTTTACCCATGATGTCCTACTGCTTCTCCACCTGCCAATATTCGAGTTCGACCGGGGTGCTGCGCCCGAAGATGTTCACCGAGACCAGCAGGCGGCCCTTGTCCGGGTAAACCTCTTCGACGGCGCCGTCCTGGTTGAGGAACGGGCCGTCGCCCACTTTCACGCGGTCGCCGACCGCAAATTTTGTTTTCGGGATGACGCGCTCTTCGGAGGCCTTCATCTGGGCGAGCATGGCCTCGACCTCGCCGATCCGCATCGGGATGGGCCGCTGGCCGTCGGCGAAGCCGATGACGCCCGGGGTCTCGCGGAGGCTGTACCAAGTCCGCTCGACGATGTTGTTGTCGTCGTCGAGGAGATTGGCGAGCACGAAGACGTATCCGGGGTAGAGCTTGCGCTCGGTCTCGATCTTCTTGTTGCGCTTGACCTCCGAGACCCGCTCGGTGGGGATGACGATCTCGTGGATGACGTCGGCGAGCTCCTCCGTCTTGCGGCGGCGCATGAGGTGCTCGCGGACGCGATACTCCTGGCCGCTGAGCGCGTGCAGGGCGAACCACTGCGCCTTCTCGTAGTTCGGGTGGCGCGGCTCTTCCGGCGGGGCGGCCTCTTCCAGCGGGCCGTCGCCCCCGGATTCCGGCGGGAGGGGCTTCGGCTCAAACCCTTGCTGCGGATCGGCGTCGGTCATGGGGTTCCTACAGCTTCCAGTGGATGACGAGGCCCGTGGCCTTCAGGAGGAAGAAATCCACGACGCTGGTGAAGGCACCCAGCAGCACCATGGAGACCAGGACGACCACGGAGGAGTCGATGAGCTCCTTGTACTTCCGCAGGCCGGACTGGGTGGGGTCCCAGGGCCAAGAGCACTTCCGGAGCTCGACCATGACCTCGCGCGAGAACCGGCGGATGGCCGCGCGGTTCTGCCAGGCGAGGAGGGCGAGGATGCCCAGCCCGACGCCCCAGCCGACAATGCCCCAGTTGAGCTTGAGCCACTGGAGGGCGCCGGCGGCGCCGCCCTGCGGCCCCGCGGCCAACTCGTTCGTCTGCGCGATGAGTAGATTCACAGCCTTGCCCCTCCAGACCAGCGCGACACGGGCGGCCCCGGATTCACCGTGGGCTGGCAGGAGAGACAGGACTCGAACCTGCAACCGGCGGTTTTGGAGACCGCTGCTCTACCAATTGAGCTACTCTCCTGTTCGGCTATCCACCCGCGCCGTCGCGGCCTAAAATTCAACATCACTCCAATATCTCGGCGACGCGCCCGGCGCCGACGGTGCGGCCACCCTCTCGGATGGCGAATCGGATGGTCTTCTCCATGGCGACCGGGTTGATGAGCTCGATCTCGATGGAGATGTTGTCGCCGGGCATGACCATCTCGACCCCCTCGGGGAGCTTGATGGTGCCGGTGACGTCGGTCGTCCGGAAATAGAACTGCGGCCGATAGTTGCTGAAGAACGGGGTGTGCCGGCCACCCTCCTCCTTCGTGAGCACGTAGACCTCGGCCTTGAACTTCTTGTGCGGGGTGATCGAGCCGGGCTTGGCGATGACCTGGCCGCGCTCGATGTCCTCCTTCTTGATGCCGCGCAGCAGGATCCCGACGTTGTCGCCGGCCTCGGCGGAGTCGAGGAGCTTGCGGAACATCTCGATGTCGGTGACGACGGTCTTCTGGGTCGGCTTGATGCCGACGATCTCGACCTCCTCCATGCGCTTGAGGATGCCGCGCTCGACGCGGCCGGTGGCGACGGTGCCTCGACCCTCGATGTTGAACACGTCCTCGACCGCCATCAGGAAGGGCTGGTCTTTCGGGCGCTCGGGCATCGGGATGTATTCGTCGACGGCCTTCATGAGGTCGAGGATCGACTTGCAGTCCTCGTGCGAGGGGTCGCCTGCCTCGAGGGCCTTGAGGGCGCTGCCCTTGACGATGGGGATCTCGTCGCCGGGAAACTCGTACTTGGTGAGCAGGTCGCGGATCTCGAGCTCGACGAGGTCGAGGAGTTCCTTGTCGTCGACCATGTCGACCTTGTTCATGTAGACCACGAGGGCGGGGACGCCGACCTGGCGGGCGAGCAGGATGTGCTCGCGGGTCTGGGGCATCGGGCCGTCGGTGGCGCTGACCACGAGGATGGCGCCGTCCATCTGGGCGGCGCCGGTGATCATGTTCTTGATGTAGTCGGCGTGGCCCGGGCAATCGACGTGGGCGTAGTGCCGGTTCTCGGTCTGGTACTCGACGTGGGCGGTGTTGATCGTGATGCCGCGCTCCTTCTCCTCGGGCGCGTTATCGATGTCGTCGTACTTCTTGGCCTCCGCCAAGCCCTTCTTGGCCAGGACCGACGTGATCGCCGCGGTGAGCGTGGTCTTGCCGTGGTCGACGTGACCGATGGTGCCGATGTTGACGTGGGGCTTGTCCCTCTTGAACGATTCCTTCGCCATAGTGCTTCTCTTCTCCTCAGTTTGCCGGTTGTTCCAAGCTTCTCGTCACCCGCCCGCGACTTTCGTTTCGTTCCGACAGCCCACGATCGGGATTGAACCGACGACCTCGTCCTTACCAAGGACGTGCTCTACCGACTGAGCTACGTGGGCGGATCCGCTATAGTATTTTCTCTGTCGTTGCTCCGTGTCTCCAGGCGTCGAGTCTTCACCTGGGCCGGCATGGGCACCGCCGACGCGACGCCCGCGACGCGCATCCCGCCTCGACCCGCGCGCCTGCGCGGGAGGACACGGAGCGCCCGTCTTGTCCAGCCGAAGTGAACCGCGAATTTGTCGCCTCCGGACGTCTCCGTCAAGGGATTTTTCAAGAATTTTTCATTGGCGTCGCGTGGGCAAGGGCCTGCCAGGCGGCCGGGGCGAGGTCCTCGGCTCTAGCGTCGGGGCGGATGCCGAGTCGCTGGAGGGCGGTTTCCCAGTGGGGCCGTCCGCGCGGGCGGGTGTCGCCGGGCGGGACCCAATCGGCCAGCATCTTGGCTAACTGTTTGCGCTTGTGGGAGAAGCCCCTTCGGACAAGGGCATCGAGCCGTGCGAAGGCACCGTGGGAGAGGGCCTCTGGAAGGAGGCGGAGGCGGATGACGGCCGAGTCGACGGCGGGAGCGGGGTAGAACACGCTGGGGGGAATGCGGCGCAGGAAGGTGACCTGGCAGCGGGATTGGACCAGGACGGTGACGGCACCGTAGGCGGGGGTGGCGGGGACGGCCACGAGGCGATCGGCAGCCTCCTCCTGTACCATGAAGAGCATCTCATCGACCGAACCGGTGGCCACCAGCGCCATGATGAGGGGGGTGGTCACGTTGTAGGGGAGGTTGCCCATCACCACGCGTCCCCGGAGGCGCCCCGCCTCGCAGAAATCCACGGCGTCGGCCCCGAAAACCTCCAGCGCGTTGGCGCCGGCAAAGCGTTCTTCGAGGAACGCCACGAACCCCCGATCGATCTCGATGGCGCGGACGGGATGGCCCGCGGCGATCAGGGCCTCGGTGAGGCTGCCCAGGCCCGGGCCGATCTCCCAGACGGGTTCGCCGGGTTCGAGGCCGGCCTCGCGCACCAGCCAGCGGCACAGGTTTTCGTCATACAGGAAGTGCTGGCCAAAGCGCCGCTGGGGCGCAAGCCCCCGCTCCGCCAGGATCGCGCGGATCTCCGTCAGGGTCACGGGGGCCCCCGTCGGCGGCGCGGCGGCATAAGGCGAGTTGCGCGGTCGCGATTCCCGCTTATACTCCGACCATGCCCGAGTCGAATCAGCCCAAGATCACGGCGTATCTCAAGCCCTCGTGCGGCTGGAGCCGCGGTGTGCGCGCCATTCTTCAGAAGTACAATCTCCCGTTCGAGGACCGCGACATCATAGGCGAACCCGCGAACTACGCGGAGATGGTGCAGAAGAGTGGCCAGACACTCCAGCCCACACTCGACATCGGGGGGAGGATTCTGGCGGATGTCAGCGGGGAAGAACTGGAGGCCTGGCTGATCCGGGAGGGCGTGGTGCGGGCCTGCGACAAGCCGGCCGGCGTGCCGACCAACACCGCCTGCAGCGACGAAGAGCACGCCGCCCAGGCCGGCTGGTCCGAGCCGATACAGGTGCGCTAGCAGCCTGTCGGACTCTGTCCAAAAGATTCCTCTGATGCCGCCGCCTCCCGGAACGCCTCAAGGCGTCACCACGAACCTCCCCCGCTCGCGGTGCCGCGTTCACGCGGCAGCCCGCGCCCAGCGCCCTGGAGTGCGGTCCGATTCGCAGCCATCTTGATTCGTCGGCGATCCTGTCCCATGCTGCGCAGATGGATCCGATGGGCCTGATCGCTGGTCGCGGCGATTATCCGCTGGAATGGGCAGATGCGGCGCGGAAGGCGGGCGTCACGCGGATCGTGGCGTGCGCCTTCGAGGGCGAGACCGATCCGGCGATCGGGCGGGTCGCCGACGAAGTCGCGTGGATGCGCGTCGGGCAGCTGGGCCGCCTGCTCTCCCACCTGAAGGACGCCGGGGTCACGCGCGCCGTGATGGCCGGCCAGATCCGGCCCAAGAACCTCTTTGACCTGAGGCCAGATCTCAAGGCCCTCGTGCTACTGGCCCGGCTCTCGGAACGCAACGCCGAGACGCTGTTCGGGGCGATCGCGGAGGAACTGGCCGCGGTCGGGGTGGCGCTGATACCGGCGACGACGTTCATGGAGGACCGCCTGCCCTCGCCGGGGTGGCGCGTCGGGCCGCGGCCGAAGGCCAGGCTCCTGCGCGAGGCGGAGTACGGCTTCCGGTTGGCCAAGGAGGTCAGCCGGCTCGACATCGGGCAGGCGGTGGTCGTGAAGAACGGCACCGTGCTGGCGGTCGAGGCATTCGAGGGGACCAACGACATGATGCGCCGCGGCGGGGCGCTCGGGCGCGGGGGCGCCGTCGCCGTCAAGGTGAGCAAACCCGGACAGGACCTGCGCTTCGACGTGCCGGTCGTCGGCCCCCGCACCCTCGAGGTCGCGGCCGAATCCGGCATCGCGCTCGTCGCGGTCGAGGCGAGAAAAACCTTGCTTTTGCGCGTGGAAACACTAACCGAGCTTGCCTCTCGGCTTCGGGTAACGCTCGTCGCCATCGGATAAGCCTATGCAAAAGCTCAGGGTTGGCGTCGTGGGTGTGGGCCACATCGGCAGGGAGCACGCCCGCATCTATTCGTTGCTGGAGGACGTCCAGCTCGTCGCGGTGTACGACATCGACCCCGCGGTGTCCCGCTCCATCGCCCAGCAGTACGACATCCGCTCGTGCGCGTCGCTCCAGGATCTGGTCGAGCAGGTCGACGCGGTCTCGGTGGCGACGCCGACCTCCACCCATTTCGAGGTCGCCAAGCCGTTCCTCACGGCGGGGCGCAGCGTGCTGCTGGAGAAGCCGATCACCGACTCGCCCGACCCGGCCCGCGAGCTGGTGCGCCTGGCGCGCGCCCATGGCGCGGTGCTCCAGGTGGGCCACATCGAGCGCTTCAACCCCGTGCTGCGCGTCCTCGAGGAGCGGCTCACGCACCCGCGATTCATCGAGGCGCACCGCCTGTCGCCCTACCCGGGCCGGAGCACCGACATCGGGGTCGTGCTGGACCTGATGATCCACGACCTCGAGGTCATCCTCCATCTGGTGCGCTCGCCGATCCAGTCGATCGACGCCGTCGGCGTGGCGGTGCTCAGCCAGGGCGAGGATATCGCCAACGCCAGGATCCGCTTCGAGAACGGCTGCGTCGCGAACATCACCACCAGCCGCATCAGCCCGGAGAAGATGCGCAAGATCCGCATCTTCCAGGAGGACACCTACATCTCGCTCGACTATCAGAATCAGTCTGGCGAGATCTACCGCAAGGTGAAATCGCAGATCCTCCGCGAGAGGGTGCCGCTCGAGAAGGAGGAGCCGCTGCGGCTGGAGCTGCAGTCGTTCGCGGAGTGCGCGCGGGTGCGGCGGGAGCCGGTCGTCAGCGGCGAGCAGGGGGCCGCCGCGCTGGACGTGGCGATCGAGATCACGGACCGCATCTGGTCGGTCAACGCCGGGAGGGCCGGGGGGCCGTCGCCCGGCGGTTAGGCCATGCGCGCATTCCTGATCGCCGGCGAGGCGAGCGGCGACCACCTGGGCGCCGACCTCATCGAGGCGCTGGCGCAGCGCCACCGGGCCATCGAGTGCTACGGGGCGGGCGGGGAACGGATGCTGGCGGCGGGCCAGCGGCAGTCGCTGGCGCTGGCGTCCCACGGGGTGATCGGCATCTGGGATGTCGTGCGCCAATACCCGAAGTTCCTGCGCTTCTTCTCGCAGATGGTGAAGGATTGCACCGCGCTGCGGCCCAACGCCATCGTGCTGATCGATTACCCGGGCTTCAACATGCGCTTCATGCAGCGGATCCGCCCGATCCTGCCCGAGGCGAAGATCATCTACTACGTGAGCCCGCAGGTCTGGGCGTGGAAGCCCGGGCGCGCCGCGCTGCTGGAAAAGCATGCCGACCTGCTGCTGGCGATCCTCCCGTTCGAGGAGGCCTGGTACAAGGAGCGGGCGCCGAAGCTCAAGGTCTCCTGGGTGGGCCATCCCATCCTGGATCGGCTCTTCGTGTCTCGCGGGGAGGACCGGGACGAGGATGGCCTGTCGGTGGCGCTGCTGCCCGGTAGCCGGGAGAAGGAGGTGCGCCGGCACCTGCCGGTCATGCTGGCCGCGGCGGCGATCATGAACGAGTCGCGCCGGGCGCGCTTCCTCTGCCTGGCGCCCAACGGCGAGATGGCCGCGATGATGAAGGGCATCATATCCCGAGAGGTGGGGTACTCGCTCGACGTGCGTGTGCGGGTGGGCTACTCGACGACGCACATGTCGCGGTGCCAGCTGGCGCTGGTGACCAGCGGCACCGCGACCCTCGAGTGCGCGGTGGCGGGGACGCCGATGGTCGTCTACTACCGCGTCGGGCCTTTGACCTACCTGCCCGCCAAGTTCCTGATCAAGGTGCCCCACCTGGCGATGGTCAACCTGCTGCTGAATCGCCCGGCGGTGCCGGAACTCATCCACATACGGGCGCGCCCCGCCGAGATGGCCCGCCTGGCGCTGGAGCTCCTTTCCGATCCCCCGCGCATGGAGAAACAACGGCAGGATCTCGAGGCAGCGGTGGGGATGCTGGGCGGCCCGGGCGCCTCGCACCGCGCCGCCAAGGAGATCCTCGAACTGTCCTACTGACGCCGATGCCCGCCAAGCTCCTCGTCGTCGCGACGCCCATCGGGAACCTCGAGGACATCACCCTCCGGGCGATCCGGGCCCTCCGCGAGGCCGACGTCATCGCGGCAGAGGACACGCGCCACGCCTCGGTGCTGCTGCGCCACCTCGACATCCGCAAGCCCCTGGTGAGCTGCCATCAATTCAACGAGGCCCGGCGGCTGGGCCGGATACAGGAGTGCTTCGACGCGGGGCAGGCGGTCGCGCTGGTGACGGACGCGGGGATGCCGGGGATCTCCGACCCCGGCGAGCGCCTGATCGGGCACTGCATCCGGGAGGGCGTGCCGGTGGAAGTCATCCCCGGCCCCTCGGCCGTGCTCCATGCCCTGGTGGCCAGCGGGTTGCCCCCCTGCCCTTTCGTCTTCGAGGGCTTCGTGCCCCAGAAGGCCGGCCGCCGCGCCCGCGCCATCGAGGCCCTCCGCGACCGCGACGCCACCACCGTCTTCTTCGAATCGCCCCACCGCATCGCCAAGACCCTCGATGCGCTCGCCGCGATCCTCCCGAACCGCCGCCTCTGCATCGCCCGCGAATTGACCAAGAAGTTCGAGGAGTGCCTGCGCGGCACCTCGGCGGAACTGGCCGCCGCGCACGCCGGGCGCCCCTGGCGCGGCGAGATCACGCTCGTCGTCGACGGCGCGGGACGGGAGGCGCAACCCGGCGGGCTACCTGAAGCATCAAACCGCGGATAACGCGGATGCCGCAGATAGTTCTCTTTAATTGCACCACTTGCGAATTCGGAGGCAGCCACCGAGGCAATGAGGCGCCCCTTTTTGGAGTGCGGCGTGGCAGCGCCGCTTTGGATTGCCCCAAACGGCCCGGTGTGCGCCCGCCGCCAGACTCTCCAACAGGGCCCGACGCGCCCATCCAAAGCGGCGCTGCAACGCCGCAGTCCACATCGGCCCTCCGATTGAACCGGAGTTTCCCCATGAATGATGCGGCGCGTCCCCGCGCCGCCGGCGGGGCTGGCCAGAAACTTCGCCTCCGGTGGCGTCTCACTCCCTGCCTTCCCGCGGGCGCGAGCGGGCCGAAGCTCACCGCCGGGAGGCACCCGCCGGGACGAACAGGATCTCGATGCGGCGGTTCTTGGCGCGCCCCGCCTCGGTATCGTTGGGCGCGACGGGCCGCGTGGGACCGTGCGAGTGGACGACGACACGGTCCTTGGGGACCTTGCATGCCTCGATGAGGTAGCGGGCCGCGGCCGTGGCGCGCGCGGCGGCCAGTTCCCAGTTGGTGGGAAACCGGTCCCGGTATTGCCGCCGGATGGGCAGGTCATCGGTGTGGCCGACGACATGGATCTCCCGGTCGTCATCGGCGGCAGAGGCCGCTATCTCGCGGAGAACCTCCATCCCATCGTAACGGAGGCGGTCGGAGCCCGACTCGAAAAGGATCCGGCTGGCGACGGTGACCTCGATGCGGTCCTCGCGCCGCTCGACCGCCACGTCGGCCGCCTTCTTGCTGTCGGCGAGCCGCCGTTCCAGGTCCGCGCGCTGCTGTGCGAGCTTCCGCTCCAGATCCGCCCTCTCCGCCGTCCTCCGCCGCTCGAGTTCGCGGGCCATGCGCCGGTCGTCCGAGGCGGAGCGCTCCGCGTCGGCGCGATCGGTCTCGGCGAGGCGCGCGGCACCCTGCGCCGTGGCCAGTTGTCCCGCGAGATCCTTCGCTCTCTTCTCCTCGGCGGCGAGGCGCGACCCGAGTTCCCCGATCTTCGCCTTCAGGGCCTCGATCTCCGCGCGGGCCTTGGCCGCTTCCTCCTCGCGGGCCGACTGGACGGCCGCGTTGAGCCGGGCGACCTCCTTCGCCGAACGCTCGAGCTCGCCCTGCAACCGCGTCACCTCGTTGCCCAGACGATGGGTCTCCTCCGCCAGGCGCGTCTTTTCCGCGCTGAGCCCCTGCAGGTCCCGATACAACCAGACGCCAATCCCCAAGAGCACCACCAGCGCGGCAACCAAGAATCCGATCCAAGCTTTCATCCGGCGATGTTGCGCCCCGCCCCGCGGAAACTCAATCCCGAGAAAATGGATTCTTCCAGCGGGCGCGCCCTTGCCAATGGCACGAAACCCGCCCAGATTCTCCCGCCATGACGAAATTCCTCCCCGGGATCCTCGCGATCGCCGCGGCGGGCGCACTTGCCGCGCGCGCCTCGGGCCCGCCCGCGCCCACGGCAACGGCGCCCGAGGGGCGAACGGTCGACCTCACGAGAGTGAATTCGGCGGTGGTCGATGGGGTGCCGATGTCGCGGGTGATCATCCAGCCCAACGGCTGGGGCAACAACCCGCAATCCGCGATACGCGACCTCGACCGGATCATGCGATTCTACGAGGGGCGCCCCGGGTTCCGCCGCGACCGCTACGTCAAGATCATCGAGATCGGGCGCGGCAAGTTCCAGTCCGATGGCCGATGCTCGTATCTGGCGCCGACCCGCCGGGGCGCGCGCTGAGGCATGCCTTCGCCCGCCAAGCGGGCGGGTCGGCCTCCCCGTTCGGCAAGGGCGGCCGACGCACCTCGGGCAGCGATGCCCGCGCCACGACGGGCCTTTATCCGCATTGAACGGGCCGCGGACGTGTAGCAGAGTGTGGTGGACCCATGTCACCCTTGGATGCCGAGCGCCAAACATTCCGCCTCGATTGCCAGCGCGCGATCGCCAACGGCATCATCGAGACGGCGGCATCGACATTCCTGCTCCTGATCGCGGTGCGCTATTTCCACGCGGGCTCCGCCGCGAAGGGCTGGATCGCCGCGGCGAGCAGCGTCGGATTTCTGGCGACGCCGGCGCTGGTGAATCTCGTGACGCGGATGGGCGTGCTGCCGTCTCACGCGGCGGCGGGTCTGACTTTCCTGGGGGGCATCGCCTACGCCGTGGCGGCGGTCGTGCCCGAGCTGCACGTCTACGTCGGCTGCGCGATGCTCGCGACGGCATGCAGCTCCGCATGCGTGCCGCTGTTCACGCAGATCTACCGGGACAACTATCCCGAGACCGATCGGGGCAAGCTCTTCTCGCGCGCGGTCACGATCCGCGTGCTGGTATCGGCGGGTTTCGGATGGGGGGCGGGCCGCCTGCTCGAGGCGGACATCGGGCGCGCGCGCCTGCTGCTGCTGCTCTTCGCGGCGTCGAGCCTATTCGCGGCGTGGGCGATCGCCCGCTATCCCGCGCGGCCCATCGCCCCCGCGGGGGCCGGGCACCCGTTCTCGGCGCTGCGGTTCGCGTTCCACGACTGGCAGTTCGGCCTGATGCTGGTGAGCTGGATGCTCGTCGGCTTCGGCAACCTCATGATGTTCCCGCTGCGCGTGGAGTACATCGCCAACGCGCGCTACGGGATCGCGCTGCCGGCGACCGCGGTGGCCCTGCTCACCACCGTCATCCCGAGCATCATCCGGTTCAGCAGCTCCATCTGGGGCCACCTCTTCGACAAGGTGAACTTCTTCCTGTTGCGCGCGGCGCTCGACGTGGTCTCGCTGTTCTCGATCGCGTGCTATTTCATCATGGAGCCTCCCCTGGGGCTGATCTGGGGATCGATCCTTTTCGGCATGACGATGGCGGGCGGGGAGATCTCGTGGAGCCTCTGGGTGACCAAGCTCGCCCCGCCGGACCGCGTGGCCGACTACATGGCCGTGCACACGTTCATGACCGGGACCCGCGGCCTGGTCGGCCCGCTGCTGGCGTTCTACCTGATCGAGCGCATGTCGGTCCCGGCGCTCGGATGGATCGCCGTCGGCTTCGTCTTCCTCGGAACGCTGGCGATCCTCCCCGAGGTGCGCTTTGCGCCGGCGCGCCGCCACGCCGCGCCCCTGGGCCAGGGCGTCGCGGAGTGACGGGCTTCCGCCGATCGCATGCCCCGCACGCGGGGCACCACCGGGGCCGCAAATGTAGGGCGCGAAATCCCTTTCGCGCCACGGGCAACCGGCAGGGCCGTCGTGGCGCGGATGGGAATCCGCGCCCTACAGGCCGGCCAATTTCCGAGTCAGCGCCTCGCCCGCGGGTCGAGGACGTCGCGGAGTCCATCGCCGAGGAAGTTGAGGGCCATGAGGGTCAGCGCCATGGCGGCGGCGGGGGCGACGAGCAACCACCAATAGCTCTTCACGGGGTTGATGGTCTGCGCGCCCTGGGCGATGAGCGTTCCCCAGCTGGCCATCGGTGGCTGGACGCCCAGGCCGAGGAAGCTGAGGAGGGATTCCTCGAGGATGACGACGGGGATCGTGAGCGTGAGGTAGACGATGACGATGCCGACGAGGTTGGGGAGGATGTGGCGGACGAGGATCGCGGCATGCGATTGCCCGAGCGCGCGCGCGGCCAACACGAACTGCCTCTCCTTGAGCGAGAGGACCTGGCCCCGCACGATCCGCGCCATCGAGAGCCACTGGACGGCGCCGAGGCCGATGAAGAGCAGGATGAATTTCGCCTGCGGGGCCCATTCCGGGTGGCCGAGTTGGACGAGCGCGGCCCGGACGCGCTGGTCGAGGACGCTGATGAGGACGATGACGAACACCAGCCGCGGGATGGAATACAGGATGTCCACCAGCCGCATCAGGAGGGCGTCGGTCTTGCCGCCGACATAGCCGGAGATCGCGCCGTAGGTCACGCCGATGGCGAGGCTCACGAGGGCGCCGGACAGTCCGACCAGCAGGGAGATGCGCGCCCCCATCAGCACCCGGGTCATGACGTCCCGGCCCAGCAGGTCGGTGCCGCCCCAGTGCCCCGCGCCGGGCGGCGCGAAACGCAGCGGCCCGAGCTGATCGTGCGCGTACGGCGACAGCCACGGGCCGATCGCCGCCGCCAGGGATACGGCCGCCAGGATCGCGAGGGAACCCGCGATGCGGCGATTGGCGAGGCAGCGGCGAAGGAAGGCGCGGTCCATGGCGTCAGTCCAGCCGGATGCGGCGGTCGAGCCAGACATAGCCGACATCGACCAGGAGATTTAGGACGATCAGCAGCGCGCTGTAGACCAGCGTGACCCCGCCGGTGAGAAAGACGTCGCGATTGAGCACGCTGTTGACGAAGAAGGGCCCCATGCCCGGGATGTTGAAGATCGTCTCGACCACCAGCGAGCCCGTCAGGATGAAGGCGGCCAGCGGGCCGGAGTAGGAGACCAGCGGCAGCGCGGCGTTCCGGAAGGCGTGAACGAACAGGACGCGGGCCTCGGAGACGCCCTTGGCGCGGGCGGTGCGCACGTAGTCCTCCCCGAGGACCTCCAGCATGCTCACGCGGACCAGCCGGGTGATGTACGCCACGTACGGCAGGCTGAGGGCGAGCGCCGGGAGCCAGAGCTGCCTCAGCTGGCCCCAGCCCCCGACCGGGAACCAGCCGAGCCAAAAACTGAAGACCAGCATGAGCAGCGGCCCGAGGATGAAGCTCGGGAGCGAGACGCCGACGAGCGCGAGGACCATGAGGGCGTAGTCCGGCGGGCGGTTGTGCGCCGCGGCGGCGCAGACGCCAAGGACGGAACCCGCGCACATCGCGATGGCGAAGGCCGCCGCGCCGAGGGCCATCGAGACCGGCAGGGTCTGCGCGATGAGCTCGTTGACGGTGCGGTTCCGGTACTGCGTCGAGAGCCGCAGGTCGCCGCGGGCCACGTCCCAGAGATACCGGCCCATCTGTTCATGGATGGGGCCGTCCAATTTGTACTGCGCCTCGAGCTGCCGCAGGATCTGCTCGGGGATCTGCTTCTCGCGGTCGAATGGCCCACCCGGCGCGGCGCGCATCAGGAGAAAGGTGAGGCTCGCCACGGCGAGCAGGAGGAATGGCGCGCCGAGGAGCCGGACGACGATGCCGCGGCTCACCGGGCACCCCCGATGCGGTACATCGCGCGGATGGGGTACTCGTCGATGGGGTTCATCACGATGCCGCCGATGCGGTTCGGGTCGTAGAGTTTCACGCTGACGTAGTGAAACACCGGCGCGATGGGCACCTCTTCCTCCACGAGGATCTGCTCGGCCCGCCGCATGAGGGCGAAGCGCGCCGCGGGATCGAGGGTGCGGTTGGCCTCGTCGAGGAGGGCGTCATAGCGCGGGTGGCTCCAGCCGGTGCGGTTGTTGCCGCGCGCCGTGACGAAGCAGTCCAGGAAGGTGTTGGGGTCGGGGTAGTCGGCGACCCACGTCGAGCGCGCCATGTCGAAATCGACCCGGTTGAGGGAATTCAGGTACACCTTCCACTCCTGCCGGCGCAGCTCGACCCGGACTCCCAGCTCGCGCCGCAGCATGTCCTGCACCGCCACCGCGATCTCCTCGTCCTGCTCGGTCGAGTTGAAAAGCAGTCCTATCGGCGGGAAGCCTGCCCCCCCGGGATAGCCCGCCTCCGCGAACAGGGCGCGCGCCGCCCCCGGGTCGCGGGGCACGCCGCGGGGCGGCTCGTATCCCCGGATCCCCGGCGGGGTGATGGCGCCCGCCACCGGCTCGCCGTTCCGGGTGATGCGCCGCACGATGAATTCCTTGTCCAGGGCCTTAGCGAAGGCCCGGCGGACGCGGGCGTCGTCGAAGGGTTTCCGCGTCACGTTGAAGCGATAGAAATACGCCGCGAGGATCGGCGCGACATGGCAGTCGGGGCGTTTCCTCAGCTCGTCGAGCAACATCGGCGGCACCACGCCCTTGTCGAGGGTGAGATCCGCCACGCCCGTCGAATAGAAATTGAATGCCGTGGTCGCCTGCGAGATGGGCAGCGCCTCGACGGTCTTGAGCCGCACCGATCCCGCCCGCCAATAATGGGGATTGGCCTCCAGGCGGATGCGGTCGTTGATCCGCCATTCGACCAGACGGTAGGCGCCGTTGGAGACGAGTTTGCCGGGCTTGATCCAATCGATGCCGTGCCGCTCGATGCTCGGGAGGTGGACGGGGTAGTGGGTCTGGAAAGCGCAGAGCTCCAAGAAAAATGGCGTCGGCGCCCGCAGCCGGACCCCCAGGGTGCGGTCATCGATGGCGCGCACGCCCACGCGGGAGAAATCGTGGATCTTCCCCTTGGCGTAATCCTCCGCGCCCTCGACGTAGAAGAGCAACTCGGAATACGGCGAGGTGGTCGCGGGATTGAGCGTGCGCTCCCACGAACGGGCGAAATCGTGGGCGGTGACGCGGTCCCCATTACTCCAGCGCGCGCCCTCGCGGATGTGGAAGGTGTACTCCGTCCCGTCGGGCGACACTTCCCACCGCTCGGCCATGCCCGGGCCGATCGCTCCCCCCGCATCGCGAGAGGTCAGCCCCTCGAAGAGCGCCATCACCAGCCGCCCCTCCGGCTGCCCCGAAATGATCGCGGGATCCAGGCTCTCCGGCTCCACGCCATTGATGAAAACCAGATCCGCGCGCTCCCGCCCCCCGCCACAGCCGCCAAACGCGAGGGCCAGCATCGCGGCCGCCACCGCCGCTCGGCGAGGCTCGGCGTCCATCCGGTGGTGGCAGCTCGGGCGCATCAGCGCGCCCAATCTCCCAGAAAATCGCACGCATGCCAAGGGCGCCAGAGGCACCCAAAACGCGCCGTAACAGGGCCGTCGCACGGGTCGCTCACGCTCCCCGCTACGCCGCTGTCGCGTTTGGCGAGCGAGATTCCGGTGTAGCCGCGAGCGTGAGCGAGCGGGGAACTGCCTGGCATATTCGCATGGGGCGCCATCCGCTTGTCGGGCGGAGGCATCACCGCCCGGTTTTTCGGGCGAAGTTCTGTTGCCATTCGAAAATGGAGGGGACGGGAGGGTTCGGGCGTTCCGGGCACCGGGCGGCGCGCCGCCTGTTGTCGTCTTCAGATTCGGGTTTTCCCATGCCGCCCACAAACTTCCCATTGCCCCCATGAAGCGAGTTGCCACGGATCTCGATGCCGGAGCAATCCGCCGTCTTGATCTCGATCATCGGCGAGGCGCGATCCTTAAGCGCAAAGACGTTGCCGACGAAGATGTGGTCGAAGCTTTGGTCTTTCATGAAGGCGCCCGGCCCCTCCCCGACGACGAAGCGGTTGTGGGCGATGATCCACGCCTCGTTCATCCCCCCCATCCATAGGCCGGTCTTGGGCGAGGCGAAGTCGCAGTTGTAGACGACGTTCCGGGGCCCGTTGGGGCCATGGGCGACGTCCTCTGGCGGCGATGCCCACGCGCCATAGCCGTACGCGCCGTTGCCGCGGTTCGCGGTAACGACGCACAATTCGAACAGGTTCTCGTTGGTCCACCCCGAGTGCCACTGCGCATCGGAATCGTGGAACACGCCCTTTCGGATCACGCAGCCGCTGGCGGCCCATTGGACGAGGGGCGCGTGGCGGAACTTGAAGGTCTCGACATTCTCCATCAGGCAGTCGCAGGCGTTCTCCCAGCCGGCGTAGGCCGTGCCCCCGCCGCCCTTGTACCAGGCGTCATCGAAGGCGCAGTCGCGGATCTCGCACCACTTCGCGACATGGGCGTAGACCGGGTTTCGCCCGCACATCCTCACGCGAACGCCCCTGGCCCAACACTCCCAGGCGTTGCTGAACAGCACGGTCGTCATCCAGAGGTCCTGGGTCTGCTCGATATAGAGATCCTCGATGCCGCAGCGCCGGATTGGCGCGACCTTCTGCACGTATGAGCCATCGGCGACGGGAAACTCCAGCCGGAGGGGCTGCCCCAGGACAATCCGGTTGCCGTCGGTTCCCTCGACCCGCACCTGATATCGGCGGTAGGTGCCGTGCGGGCACTTGTTCTTCGTGATCTGCCGCCAGCGCTCGCTCATGGGTCCCTCGATGAGGATGCGGTCCCCCGGCGCGATCCCGCCGCCCGGGGCCAGCGTCACCTCCGTCGCGCCGCGCCTGCCATCCGCGCCCAGCGGCAGCCTGGGGCCCTGTGGGCCCGCGCCCTGAAAACAGATCGCCGCCTGCGAGTACGGGCGTGGCTCGGTCCCGCGCGTCCGGTCGAGGGTCACCGATATCGTCGCGACGCATTCGCCGCCGTCCTTGTAGCGCCCGACGCCGCGCAGCTCGTGGCGCCCATCCGGGAGCTTCGCCAGCGCGGCCCGGCCGGCGCGCGTCGCAAAGGTATTGCCCGAATGGGTGCTGCGCTCCCATTTGTGAATGGACTTCCCATCGACGAAGATCTCCATCGCCATGAGCCCGGCCGGCCGGCAGTGCAGTTCGATCTCCGAGCCCGGCCCGAGCCGCTCGCCATCCCCGATCCCGTAGAACACCGCCCCGCCCGCGGGCAGCGCATAGCGGAAGATCAGTCGCGTCTTCTGGGCCCCCTGTCCGCGGATGACGACATGGTCGTGGCGGATCGTGACGGGGCGGTCGAGGTGGTACGTCCCGGCGCCCAGGACGACCGCGCCCCCGCCCTTCTCGCCAACGGCGCGGCACGCCTCGTCTAAAGCCGCCGCATCGTCGCGATCATCATCGGCCCGACCCCCGAAGTCCTCGATCCGCGCCACGTCGGGGACCCGCGGGATGCCGCCGGGCACCCCGCACTGGGTCCAGTTGGGATAGACGATGCCATCGGGTCCGACCACGTCGGCGGGGGTCAGGCGCCCCTTCTCCGCGGGCCGGATCTTGTATTGCGGCGACCAGGGCTGCGCCAACGATATGGCCCCGGTGCCCATCACCGCGGTCACCAGCAAGGCCGACATGAACCACCGATCCACCATGCGAACATCATGTGCGCTCACACCCTCTTGGGGCAATGCCCGATGCTGCGGTTGCCGCGCGGACGCATGTCAAGATGGGTCAGTCCTGAATGTCGCTAGGTTCGAGGGGTTTTGGGGCGATTCGCAAGGGATGTGCCGTCATGTCTTCATCTGGGGGGGACGCCGGCCCCGGCGTCCGCGCGCCACCAGCATGCGGGATGCCTCGGCCACCCGGCCCGCGAGGCCGCGGGCCCTCCCGCACATGGCTTAACTTAGCGCGGGTCGGTTTCCCCACCCAGGAACCGCGCCGCCCGCGGGTCACCCAGTCTGAAATTAGTTTGGATTGAATCAATGGATGACTCTCATTAGCCTGATTTCATGCAAGGCATGCGGCGCGGCAAGGGGGGCTCGGGCGTCCGGGTCTCGAGGCGGGATTTCATCGCGGCATCGGGGCTGGGGGCGATCGGCTCGGCGCTGCCGTCGCCGGGGCGGGCCGCCGAGGCGGCGCCGCTGGCGGGCGCGGGATCCTTGGGCACCGGCAAGATCGGCGACGTCGAGGTCAGCCGGCTGATCCTTGGGACGAACATCATCACGTGCCACATGCACCAGAGGGACCTGTGGTACCTGAAGGATCTCTCGAGGCACTACAACACCGACGCGAAGATACTGGATACCTTTGCGGTGGCGGAAGCCAACGGGGTGGACACGTTCATGACGCACGACGAGGAGCGGGTGCTGGCCCTGCTCAAGGAGCATCGCCAAAAACACGGTGGCAAGATGAAGCACTTCGTGGCCCCGACTCCGGCGGTGAAGGAGCCCGCGGATTACATGGAGGTGGTGCAGCGGCTGGTGGACGGCGGCGCGGCGGGACTCTACGTCCACGGGGCCGCGGTCGATCCGCTGGTGGCCAACGGCAACGTCAAGCGGGTCGGGGAGTTCGTGGACATCCTCAAGGCCACGGGGCTGCCGGCAGGGATGGCCTGCCACAACCTCGATTCGCTCAAGGCCTGCCTGGCCGCCGGGATCGAGTGCGACTTCTACCTGAAGACCTTCCACCACCTCAAATACCCGTCGTGCCCGACGGCGGAGGAATTGGCGGCCGACAAGAGCGATTTCTACCGGACGCACCGCTGCCAGGAGCGCCCGCACGGGATCTGGTGCGTGAATCCCGATGAGACGGCGGCCGTCATGGCCGAGGTCAAGAAGCCGTGGGTCGCCTACAAGGTCATGGCGGCCGGCGCGATCCTCCCGAAAGACGCATTCAAGCACGCCTTCGACAACGGCGCCGATTTCATCCTGGCCGGGATGTTCGACTTCCAGGTCGCGGAGGACGCGCAACTCGCCCGCGCGGCCCACCTCGCCGCGCGCGAGCGGAAGCGCCCGTGGTGCGCCTGACTCGAAAATCGGCCGCGATGTAGGCTGCGCCTTGGCGCACGCGGGCGTTCAATTCGGCGGCGTGCGCCAAGGCGCAGCCTACCATTTTCACCCCCGGTGGTGCCCCGCGTGCGGGGCACGGGATCTAGCTCGAAAATTTCAGACGTAGCCACGGCCGTGAGGCCGTGGACCCCCACCGCGCGGCCCCTCCGTGACCGGAGGGGCTACATTTTCACAGCCCGATGGTCTCGTGCAGCGCGGGGACCGCGCATCGGATGCCGAATTTCTTGTGGATGCACTTGCCGAGGGCATCGCGGGCGCGATCCTCGCCGTGCACCAGGGCCACGCGAGGCTTCGACGGGGCGACGGCCCCGAACCAGTGCAGCAGGTCGCGCTGGCCAGCGTGCGCGCTGAAACCGCCCAGCGTGTGGATGCCCGCGCGCACGGCGATCGGCTCGCCAAAGATCTTCACCTCCCTGGCCCCATCGACGAGCAGGCGGCCTAGGGTGCCATGGCCCTGGTAGCCGACGATGATGACGCGGGTCTCGGCCTTCCAGAGGTTCTGGCGGAAGTGGTGGAGGATGCGCCCGGCGTTGCACATGCCGGCCCCGGCCAGGATCATGCAGGGGCCGCGGACGTCGTTGAGCGCCTTGGACTCGTCGGCGGTGACGGTCGCCTTCGAATGGGCCATCTCGAGATCCTCCTGGATCGGGCGCTCCCGGATGAAGGCCAAGGTCTCCTCGTCGAACAGCTCGCGGTGGCCCTGAAAGATCTGGTTGGCCTGGATCGCCATGGGGCTATCGAGGTAGACGGGGAATGGCTCGACCTTGCCGCGGCGGAACATCCAGGCCAGCAGCGCGAGCAGGACCTGCGCGCGCCCGACGGCGAAGGTGGGCACCAGGATCTTGCCCCTGGCGGCGACCGCCTCGCGCACGATCACGATGAACTCCTCGACGGTCTGCGCGTAGGGCTTGTGGTCGCGGTCGCCGTAGGTCGATTCGAGGAAGACGAGGTCGCCCGCCGGAAAGGGCTCGGGGTCTTTCAGGATGGGCGCGCCCCAGGGCCCGAGGTCGCCGGAGAAGATCACGGTCTTGCGGGCGCCCTTCTCCTCGACGGTCAACTCGATGCTGGCGGAGCCGAGCATGTGGCCG
Organism: uncultured Verrucomicrobiales bacterium; assembly: GCA_964651705.1. Classification (GTDB taxonomy): domain Bacteria; phylum Verrucomicrobiota; class Verrucomicrobiia; order JADLBR01; family JADLBR01; genus JADLBR01. Next base: position 3,145 of record CAZYWZ010000045.1, on the reverse strand, counting down.
GCCTCGACGAAACGGGCGCTGATGCCGTCGGCCACCGACACGGGGCCATCGTACGGCACGGGAGAGAAGCGCTCCATGATCGCCTCGACGTGGGCCGCCTCGTAGAGCGGCTCGATGGGCGCCTTGCCCGCGCGCTCGCGGCGGCGGTTGGCGCGCTCGAGGTCGGAGGCCTGCACCTTGGCGGAATCGCGGAGGATCAGGCCGGCGAGGTCGATCGTCGCGGGCGTGCAGCGCACGGGTCCCCCGTAGCCGCCCCTCGCCAGGAGCGGGAGGCGCCCGACGTGGTCGAGGTGCGCGTGCGTCAGGAGCACCGCATCGAGCCGGTCCAGCGGCAGATCGGCGGGCACGCGGTTGAGGTCATCGGCCCTGCCGCCCCCTTGGAACATCCCGAAATCCACCAGCACCCGCGCGCCGCCCGTCTTCACCAGATAGGCGGAGCCCGTCACCTCGCCGCCGCCCGCGCCCAAGACCGTGATCTTCATGCCAGCGGATCTCCCCTCACCGGCGCGCCCGCTCGCGCATCTGCCTCGCCAGCGCCGTGGGAATGCCCCGCCGGATATGGCCGATGGCCTCCTCGACCGAGTCGGTCACCTTCAGCAGGTCGAGGTCCCGCTGGCTGATCGTGCGCTCGGCGATCAGCGCGTCCCGAGCGAAACCCCGCAAGTGCCCCCAGAAGTCGGCGCCCATCGCCACGATCGGGAAGCGGTCGATCTTCTCGCACTGGATCAGCGTGAGCGCCTCGAAGGTCTCGTCCAGGGTGCCGAAGCCCCCCGGCAGCACCACGAATGCGCAGGAATATTTCACCAGCATGACCTTGCGCACGAAGAAGTGCTCGAACTCGACGAAGCGGTCGAGGTAGCGGTTGGGTCTCTGCTCCCGCGGCAGCCGGATGTTGCAGCCGATGGTGAAGCCCCCGCCCTCTTTGGCGCCGCGGTTCGCCGCCTCCATGATCCCCGGCCCCCCGCCCGTCATCACCACGAATCCCTCCTCCGCGAGCCGCCTCCCCAGCGCGCGCGCCATCCGGTAGTAGCGGTGGTCCTCCCGGAATCGCGCCGAGCCGAACACCGTCACGCACGGCCCATCGAAATCCAGCGACTCGTAGCCCCGCAAAAATTCGAGGAAGACCCGCACCGCGCTCTCGAGGTCCGCCCCGCGCTCGCGCCGGCCGCCCAGCAGCCGCCGCTCCGCGTGCGCCACCGCCTCCAAAAATGGCTCCCGCCGCTCCCGCTTCGCCGCCATGGCGTGAAACCTAGCAGGATCCGCCGCCACGCAAAAACAGAAACTCCCGCGGCCGCATGGCCCCGGGCCTGTCGCGCTGGGCACATGATCTGGCCAGAAACTTCAAACCGCGGATAACGGGCATGATTCAGATAATAATTTGCAAATAGGACACTGGCGAATGTTTTGGTAGCCGCCGACGTGAGGAGGCGGATTCGAGCCACTTGGCACCACCGCCTCCTCACGTCGGCGGCTACGACGCACGTGAAGTTTCCCCCCGAATGACGCGGCGCGCGGTCCCGCCCTCCAGCCCGCCGCGGCGCCTTGCGGATTCTGCCCGCAACCTGCTAGGATGCGCGCATGGCACAATATCTGGCGGTGGATCTGGGAGCGGACAGTGGCAGGGTGATGCTGGCGACCCTCGAGGGGGGCAAGCTGCGCTTTGAGGAGTTGCATCGATTCGCGAACACGCCGGAGCCCGTGGGCGATTCGCTGCGCTGGCGGATCGGGGTGCTGTTCGAGGAGATCCTGACGGGCATGGCGAAGGCCAAGGCGGCGGGCGCGAGGCCGACGAGCGTGAGCTGCGATTCGTGGGGCGTGGACTACGGGCTACTGGGCAAGGACGGGAAGCTGCTGGAGGCGCCATACATCTATCGGGACAAGCGGACCGACGGCGTGCCCGAGCGGGTGTACGCGGGGGTGCCGAGGGCCGAGATCTTCGGGGCCACGGGCATCCAGTTCATGCAGTTGAACACCCTGTATCAGCTGGTGGCGGCCAACGCGCAGGAGGGCGCGCCGCTCCAGAGCGCCGACCGCTTCGTGATGATCGGCGACCTGATGAACCACCTCCTCTGCGGCACCGGCGTCGCGGAGCGCTCGCTGGCGAGCACGAGCCAGCTCTTTTGCCCGCGGAAGATGGACTGGGCGTGGGAACTCGTCGACCGCCTGGGGCTGCCGCGCCACGTTTTCCCGAAGGTCGTGGATTCCGGCACCCGGCTCGGGCCGCTCCTGCCCGAGGTCGCCAAGCGGACGGGGCTCGATGGCGTCGGCGTGGTCGCCTCGTGTTCCCACGACACCGGCGCGGCGGTCGCGGCGATCCCCGCGGCCCGCGGGGATGACTGGGCCTATCTCTCCTGCGGGACGTGGTCGCTCATGGGCGTTGAGTTGCCGGAGCCCTGCATCAACGCCGAAGTCCTCGAGGCGAATTTCACCAACGAGGTCGGCTATGGCGGCACCATCCGATTCCTGAAGAACATCACGGGCCTCTGGCTGGTGCAGGAGTCGCGGCGCGCGTGGGAGGCCGAGGGCAAGAAGTTCGATTTCAAGACCCTCGAGACGATGGCCGCGGCCGCGACCCCCTTCCAGGGCTTCGTGCGGACCGACGACCGGCGCTTCGGCAGCCCCGGCGGCATGCCGGGCAAGATCCGGGACTACCTCCGGGAGACGGGCCAGCCGGCGCCCGGGGACGAGGGGTCGATCATCCGGGTCGCGCTGGAGAGCCTGGCGCTGACCTACCGCGAGGTGCTCGACCGCATCGAGGCGCTCACCGGCAGAAAGATCGCCCGCCTGCACATGGTCGGCGGCGGCACCCGAGACAGGCTGCTCTGCCAATTGACCGCGGACGCCATCGGGCGCCCCGTGTTTGCGGGTCCCGTCGAGGCGACGGCGGCGGGCAACGCGCTGGTTCAGGCCATCGCGGACGGCGACCTCAAGGACCTCCCCGCCCTTCGCGCCGTCGTGCGCGCCTCCTTCGAGATCACCGAGTACCGTCCCTCCGGCGGCGAAGCCTGGGACGAGGCCAGGGCCCGATTCGCCAAACTCGAGGCGAGGTAAGGGGTCGGGGCCTAGTTCGAAAATACGACGTAACTCGCCAGTAGCGAAGGGCCTTCGCCCTTCGGCGGGGGCCCGGTGGGGCGCCGAAGCCCGA
>CAZYWZ010000044.1:0-51567 GCA_964651705.1 uncultured Verrucomicrobiales bacterium | reverse complement strand
GGGAATGAAGTTTCCACATGAATGATGCGGCGCGTCCCCGCGCCGGCGGCGGGGCTAGCTCGAAAACTTCGGGTGTAGCCACGGCCGTGAGGCCGTGGATCTTCCCACGCGTGGCCCATCTGTTACCAGATGGGCTACATTTTCCGCCCCGGTGGTGCCCCGCCGCGCGGGGCATGGATTAACCGAAGGAGGCAGCCGGTTCTTGCGCTAACCCACGCAGCCGTAGTCCCACGGCTTGCGCATCTCGCGCGATAGCATCCCGTTGGCCTCCTTGTCGCCGACGAACTCCTCCTTCGCCGGATCCCATTTCAGCCGCCGGCCGAGCCGCATGGATATCGCGCCGAGGTGGCACATCGATGCCGAGCGATGCCCGGTCTCGACATCGCAGATCGGCGCCTTCCGCTCCTTCACGCACGTGAGGAAGTTATCCATGTGGTGATCGCTCGCGTAGAGCCGCACGGCGCTCGATGGCAACGGCGCCTTGAGCAACTCGGGGTCGCTCGCCTCGATCATGCCCCGCGTCACCCAGATCCATCCGTCCGCTCCCTCGAAACGTATCCCGTGCAACTGGCCGGCGGGGTCCACGACCGCGCCATTCCACGCCGACGCCGTCGTGGTGTGGCAGGTGTGCCGAACGCCATTCGCATAGGTGTACTTGACCTCGTATTCGCTGAAGGCCGTGAAGCCTCCGGGTATCATCTCGACCAGCCGTTTGCCCTCGACCTCGACGGGACCACAGGGCTCCGGGCCCACGGCCCAGAGGGCGATGTCATTGTGGTGCGCCCCCCAGTCCGTCATCGTCCCCCCGGAGTATTCCCACCAATAGCGGAACTTCCGGTGGCATCGCTCCTCCAGGTACGGGACCTCCGGGGTTTGCCCCTGCCAGAAATCCCAATCCAGCTCCGCCGGAACCGGCTTCGCCTCGAATGGCCCCTCCCTCAGGCCCGCCGGCACCCAGACGTGGACCTCCTTCAATCTCCCGATCCGCTCGTTCCGCACCAGCTCGCACGCGAGCCGAAACTTCGCGTCACTGCGCTGCTGCGTCCCGGTCTGCAGGATCCTCCCCGAATCCCGCACGACCTTCACCAGCCGCTTGCCCTCGTCGAGGGTCAGCGTCAGCGGCTTCTCGCAATACACGTCCTTCCCCGCGCGCACCGCCGCCATCGATACCAGCGTGTGCCAGTGGTCCACCGTCCCGCAAATCACCGCATCCACGTCCGACTGCGCCACCAGTTTCCGGAAATCCTTGTGCGCCCTTGCCCCTGGAAAAACGGCCCGGGCCTTCTCGAGCCGCGCCGAATCCACGTCGCAGATCGCCACGATGCGGCAACCCAGCGCCGCCGCCATCTTCGCGTCGGCGGTCCCCATCCCGCCGCACCCCACCAGCCCGACGCCCAGCCCCTCGTTCGGCGAAGGCGACGGAGCGCCCGTCGCCTGCCCCTCGCACTCCTCGATAAACCACCGCGGCAACCCCGCCGCCGCGGCCGCCGCCACACCCGCTCGCAAGAATCCCCGCCGATTGACCCGCGCCTGTGATCGCTTCATGGCCGCCATCATGCGGCGGCCCCTGCCCCGCGCCACATAAAATCGCCGGACCCGGCCCGCGCCCCCAATTTGACAAAATCCCATCGGATAAAATATTCAAATGTCGCAGTCAATTTTGCCTAATCCGAAGGAAGGAACCCATGCCCCCCCCAACGCTCTCGAGACGCACTTTCGTGGAATCCCTGACGGCGGCGCTCGCCGCGGCGATGCTGCCGCGCGTCGCGAGGGCCGAAGAGGACGGGATCCTCGGGCAGGGCGAGTTCCGCTATCGGCACGCGCCGGGCTGGGGCGCGCTCGGCCCGGACACCCCGTTGAAGGACTGCCACGGGATGGCGCAGGGCCGCGACGGCAGGATCTTCCTGCTGACCAACCACACGGCCAACAACGTCATCATCTACGACAAGGCCGGAAAACTGCTGGGCAAATGGGGCACGGAATGGCCGGGCGCCCACGGCCTGACCCTTTTCGTCGAGGACGGCGAGGAGCGCCTCTTCGTGACCGACCACAACCGCCATCAGGTATTCAAGACCACCCTCGACGGCAGGGTCCTCATGACACTCGACTGGCCCGAATCAACGGGCAAGTACCAGAGGGCCGAGCAATACAAGCCGACGCACGTGGCGGTCGCGCCCGACGGGTCCTTCTATGTATCGGACGGCTACGGGCTCAACCACGTGATGCATTATGACGCGAGAGGGAAACTGCTGGGCTGCTTTGGCGGCGGCGAGGGCGACGGCGCGCTCAAGTGCGCGCACGGCATCCACGTGGACCTGCGGGACCCCGCGAGGCCGGTGCTGCTGGTCACGTCGCGATCGGAGCATCGCATCAAGCGCTACACGCTGCGGGGCGAATTCATCGACGCCATCCTCCTGACCGGCGCGATGCCCTGCTTCATGATCCCCCACGGGGAGCACATCGTCGTCCCCCACCTCAAGGGCGCCGCCAAGCCCGGGGGCTCCGACACCCAGAACGGCTTCGTCTCGGTACTGGATCGAGAGAACCGCATCGTCTCCAACATCGGCGCGCCCGCGCCCACCCCGGGCCCCGATGGCGCGCCCCTGCCCATGTCCGCCTCGGGCACGCTATTCCGCTATCCCCATGGCCTGATGCTCGACGACGAATCGAGCATCTACGTCGCCCAGTGGAATTCCGGCGGCACCTGCCCGATCAAGCTCCAGAGGGTCTGACTCGAAAATACGACGTAACTCGCTAGTAGCGAAGGGCCTCCGCCCTTCGGCGGGGGATAGGCCGAAGCCGGAATGTTCGAGGATCGCCTCTGGCGATCGGCTTCGCTACATCGCTGCATCGAATTCTCGAGCCCCATCAGCCGCCCGCCATCCGCCGCAGCAACTCCTCCGGATCGTTATCCACCAGCAGCATCGCGCGATCCTGCGCGCGGATGAGGTGCGCCTCGACCACCCCATCGAGGAACTGGAGCAGCGGCGCGAAGAACCCGTTGACCTCGAGCAGGGCGATCGGCTTGGGCAACAGCCCGAGCTGCGCGAGGGTCCACGCCTCGAAGAACTCCTCGAGGGTCCCGAGCCCGCCCGGCAGCGTGATGAACGCATCCGACATGCCATACATCAGGGCCTTGCGCTCGTGCAGCGAGCCGACCACCCGCAGATCGGTCACCCCGCCATGGGCCAGCTCCCGATCCACGAGCGCCCGCGGGATCACCCCGACAACATCCCCTCCCGCGGCGAGCGCCGCGTCGGCCAGCGCCCCCATCAGGCCAACCCTGCCGCCCCCATAGACCAGCCGCCGCCCAGACCCCGCCAGCAACTGCCCCACCCGGCGGGCGATCCCCACAAACATCGGATCCGCCCCCGGACTCGATCCGCAAAACACGCACACCGTCTTCATCGCCCCAGAAGTCTCCACCAGCCTCCGACAACTATCAAGCGCGCTCGCAGAGGAAACCGTCGGACAAAGTCCGACAGATTCCCGAACAGAAACTTCAAACCCCGCATGAAGGGGATGGCTGGGATAATCTATCGCAATCCAGTTTGTTGTGAGCCCGGTGGTAGCCGCCGAGCTGAGGCCGCGACCCATTTATGGACTTGCGGTGGCAGAGCGTGGCGGCGACTCCGCTTTGGCGACCGGCGGAGCCGGAACCGCCGCGTCAGGGCCAACGCCCGCACGCGGCGCACCACCGGGGCGGAAAATGGTAGGCTGCGCCTTGGCGCACGCTGCCGAGTCGACCGTCCGCGTGCGCCAAGGCGCAGCCTACGTCGCGACCCAATTTTCGAGTCCGCCCCGCCGCGCGCCAACGACCCCGGCTATCGCGCCAGCCCGAAACGTTGCCCATTCCGGCGCATTTCCCCACCCGGGAGGGCCCGCGGCGCCAGAAGGCATCACCGTTCAGAAATGAATCTTATCCCGTAGGGCAAAAACCTTATTGCGCCGCAGTAACCATTAGTTATCTTCCATTAGATTGAACGTTTCTCTTATGCGCGCCACCCCCAGATCTCTGGCCATCCTGGCGGCGGCCGTGGGGTGGGTGTTTCCGGTCCGGGCCCTGGACGAGAATGGCAACGGGATGTGCGACGTGTGGGAACTGCGGCACCACGCGACGGGGGTGCCGCCCGGCACGGATCTCGACAGCGATGGGATGTCGAATGCGGACGAGGCGAAGGCGGGCACCGACCCGCGGGATGCGGGGTCGCGTCTGGAGCTGGGGGACTTTGGCAAGAGCGGGACTCGGGTATCGCTGTCGTTTGAGACGGTGGCGGGGAAGGGGTATCGGGTGCTGCAAAGCCTGGACATGGGGCCCGGGAGCTGGGCCCCCATTGGAAACACCGTGGTCGGCACGGGCGGGATCATGACGACCGAAGTCGAGCTGCCCGGGGACGGCAAGGGGTTTTGCCGCGTGGAAGTCATCGATCTCGATACCGACGGGGACGGGGTCTCGGACTGGGCCGAGCGGCAGATGGCGGGCTTCCGGCACGATTCGGGGGATTCCTTTGGAACGGGGACGACGAACAACGATCTCGCGGCGATGCGAGGATTGCTCGGCGCGATGCGCTCGAATCTGGTCTCGGCGGCGGTTGTGGATGCCGACGCGTTTGAGAAAGAGGGTCTGCCGGGTTGCGTGCGGGTCACGCGCGCGACATCGACGCAATACCCCCTGACGCTCTTCTATTCGCTCCAGGGGGATCCCGACGCGAGGCGCGGCTCGGCCTCGGGCGGGGACTACACTCTGCGCGACGGTTCTTCGAACGCCTTGTCCGGGACGCTGGTGATACCGGCTGGCGCGGCGTCGGCCGACATGCTCGTCAATCCGGTCCCGGATGGCTCCCGTGAGGTGCCGGAGACCCTCGGGGTCTGTTTTTCCGGACTCGGCGACACCAACAAAACCCAAGTCAACGACGCGACGACCGATCCCGCGAACAGCCGCCTCTTTGTCGCCTACCTCACCCCGGCCCCCGGCGCCGACAGCTCGGCCTCCGGCATCGCCACGATCCGCCTGCAGGGAGACAACGCGGTCGGCCTCGTGAATATCACGTTCTCCGGCCTGGTCTCCCCGCAGTCCTCGGCCCAGATCCGCATCAAGAATCCCGTCACCGGCCCTGACATCAAGAGCGTCCCGCGCGGCCAGGTGGCCGACCACGCCTGGGACATCGTGGCCGCCCAGTTCCTCGTGACGGACCAGGCCGTGCTCAACGCTCTCCTCGCGGGCCAGCTCTACCTCCAGGTCAACACCGGCACCTACCCCAACGGCGAGATCCTAGGTGACTTCGTGGCGGCCACCGGCTCGACCGAGCTTCAGGTGCCCCCCGATCCCCCGGCCATCCCCGTCCTCGCCGGCGACGAACTGGACGCCGACATCGCCCGATTCCTGACGCAGGCGACATTCGGCCCGACGCCCGCGGCCATCGCCGAACTCCGCGCCCTGGTCGACACCAACGGCGGGGATCGCATCGCCGCCTACGGCCAATGGGTCGACGCGCAGATCGCGATGCCGTACGCCTCGCTGGAGCCCCACCTCGTCGCGGCCTGCTGGCAGGACGAGGGAATCTACTACGCCACCAACAGCCCCTACTACACCCCCACCCAAAACCGCCAGGGCCTCGCCGCCAACAACCTCCGCCATGGCTGGTGGCTCAACGCCCGGCACTCGCCCGCCCAGCTCCGCGAGCGCGCCGCCTTCGCCCTGGCCGAGATCTTCGTCGTCTCCACCCTCGACGCCACGCTCAACAACTACAGCCGCGGCACCGCCAATTACTACGACATGATCCGGAATGACACCTTCGGGCCGTTCCTGGCGCTCCTCACCGACGTGTCGAAGCACCCGATCATGGGCCAGTACCTCTCCCACCTCCAGAACCAGATGGAGATCGTCGACACCAACGGCACCGTCATAGTCTCGCCCGACGAGAACTACGCCCGCGAGGTCATGCAGCTCTTCTCGATCGGGCTGGTCCAACTGCTGCCCGACGGGTCGCTCAAGCTGGGCCCCGATGGCCTGCCCATCCCCACCTATGACCAGACCGACATCACCGAGCTCGCCCGCGTGTTCACCGGCTGGTCCTTCTCGAAATACAGCACGGGCACCTCGACGAACGTCCTGAGCAACAGCAGCTTCACGCGCGGCTTCGGCAGCGCGGACTTCCGCTACATGTCGCAGTGGGCCCACCCGATGAAGTGCTTCGAGGACAACGGGTACGCCACCAACGATACCCGCTACGTCCGATACCACGACAACCGCGCCAAGACCGTGCTGGGCACCGCGTTCCCCGCGGGCCGCACCGGCCAGCAGGAACTCGACGCCGCGATGAGTCTCCTGGCCAATCACGCGAACACCGCCCCTTTCATCGCGCGCCGCCTGATCCAGCGGCTGGTCACCTCGAACCCGTCTGCGGGATACGTCTATCGCGTCGCCTCCGCCTTTAATGCCACCGGCGGGCACCTCGGCCAGGTCATCCGCGCGATCCTCCTGGACTACGAGGCCAGGGCGCTCGAGCCCACGACCGGCGTCGGCTATGGCAAGAGGCGGGAACCGATCGTGCAATACGTCGGCCTGCTGCGTGGCCTCGATGCCAAGTCGCAGCTTCCGCTCTCCGACCTGACGCCCTTCGGCTATCCCGCGACCGAATTGTCGGTCTTCCCCGCGGGCACCACGCGCATCCGCCTCGGCGTCACGACCGGCAACCTCACCCAGAGCCCCCTGGCGCCCCCGAGCGTCTTCAACTGGTTCTATCCCGACTTCACCGTCAACGGCCCCATCGCGGCCGCCGGCCTCGTCGCCCCCGAATTTCAGACCGCCACGGAAAGCTCCCTCTTCAACCAGATCAATTACCACCACTCCCTCACCCGCAACACATCGGGGCAGGGCGCCCAGATCCTGCTGAACCAATACGACCCGCCCTATGCCTACCCCACCAATGCCCACTACCTGACATGGGACAAGACCTCGACGAATTCGGCCGCGGGGATCGCCTACATGTCGATCATGGACCAGAACGGCGACGGCACTGTCAGCCCATCCGGCGATCCGGCCACGTTCAACAACCGGGCCAAGATCTACGAGGCCAGCGTCAAGCTCGTCGATCACCTCGACCTGCTGCTGGCGGGAGGCCAACTGAAACGCGAATATGGGAGCGCCCCCGCGCCAAACCCGCGCGAGCTGATCCTCACCATGGTCACCAACACCTCGCCGGGCTACGACGACGACAACAGCGTGACAAACCAGGCCCTCGTGCTCCGCTACCGCATGGAGAACGCCGCCTACCTCATCTCGATCTCGCCGCAGGGGACCATGCAGAAATGAAGAAGCACCAGAGGCAGGAACTCGCCACGCGCCGCGAATTCGTCCGGCAATCGGCCTGCGCCGCCCTGGGCGTGACCGGCCTGGTCAACACCCTGGCCCAGTTGCGCCTGATCTCCGCCGCGATGGCGCAGTCCGGCCCGTCCGGCCACAAGGCCCTCGTCTGCCTGTTCCTCAACGGCGGCAACGACTCCAACAACCTCCTCGTCCCCTCGGGCGACCCCGCGACCGACACCCTCCGCGCCGACTACCAGACCGCCCGCGGGATCCTCGCGCTCGACCGCTCGACGCTCGGTGCCCTGAACGTCCCCTCGACCACCGATTGTTTCGACGCGTACCACGGCGGCGTCGCGCATCCGATGGGCGTCCACCCCAGCGCCACGAAACTGGCTCCGCTCTTCAACGCCGGGGAGCTCGCGTTCGTCGCCAACGTCGGCACCCTCGCCTACCCAATCCCCACCCGCGACGACTACATCAACGGTCTGGTGCCCGTCCCGCCACAGCTCTTCTCCCACTCCGACCAGCAGGTCCAGTGGCAGTCCTCGATCCCCGACAAGCCGTTCGCCTCCGGCTGGGGCGGCCGCGCCGCGGACCTCCTCCACGGCTCGTATAACGCCCCCGGCTCCAAGGTCTCGATGTCGATCTCCCTCGCCGGGATCAACTCGTTCCAGATCGGCACGACCGGCGAGGTCCAGCAGTACGTGGTCGGCACCTCCGGCGCCACCTCGCTCTCCGGATACGGGTCCAACTACTCCAGCGCGCTGGCGACCAACAGCACTTGGGAGAACCCCATCTACCAGAACAACGACGCCGGGAAACGCCTGAAGGCCTTCGAGGGCATCGTCAAACTCGCCCACGAGAACCTCCTGGAAAATGAGTACAACCAGATCGTGACCCGCTCGCGCCTCGCCGAGGGCATCATCGGCGCCGCGCTCACCGAGGCGGCCGCCTCGGGCGTCGATTTCGACGGGATCTTCAACACGGAGTTCAACGTCGCGGGAGGCGGCACGGTCACGTCGCTCGGGCTCCAGATGAAGATGATCGCGCGCCTGATCGCCGGACGCAACGCGCTGGGCAACAGCCGCCAGATCTTCTTCTGCCAGGTCGGGGGCTACGACACGCACCAGACGATGCTCGCCTCGCACGCCAACCTGATGTCCGAGCTGGCCAACGCCCTCAAGGCCTTCCGCGATTGCCTCGTCGCGCTCGGGGTCTTCGGGGACGTGGTCACGTTCACGGCATCGGATTTCAACCGCACCATGACGCCGAACGGCACCGACGCCAACGCGGGCTCCGATCACGCGTGGGGCGGCAACGCCATCGTCATGGGCGGCGCGGTCAACGGCGGCGACATCTACGGGCACTTCCCGTCGCTGAAGACCGGCAGCCAGCCCGGATCCATCGACGCCCACGCCAATCGCGGCCGCTGGATACCGTCGGTCTCCGTGGACCAATATTCCGCGGTGCTGGCCAAATGGCTCGGCGCCGGCACCAGCGAAATCGAGGCGATCTTCCCGAACCTCCCGAGGTTCGATGATCCGTTCACCGCCTCCGCCCCGAACCTCGGGTTCCTTTGATTAGGTCAAAAGTCAACCTCACGGCCCTCTGTGCCCTCGCCGCACTGGGCCTCGCCACGGCCGTCTTCTGGCCGCGACACCCCGCCATGCCACCCTCCGAAAGGACGGATCAGGGCACCCGTCACAACCGGACCGTCGCCGCGGTCCAGCCGCGCCCCGCCCCGATCAACCGCATCCTCGACGAGGCGAAACGCCTCAATTCCCCGGACGCCTCCCCCCAAGAGGATGCCGTTATCATAGGGGACCTGATCCGCGCGTTCCGCCGGACCGCCAAGGGCAACCCCGTCGGCGACAATGACGAGATCACCGCACAGTTGCTCGGCCGCGATCCCCGGGCCCCCGCCGTCGCCCTCATCGACCCGCGCAACCCCGCGATCGATAGGCAGGGCCGCCTCGTCGATCGCTGGGGCACCCCCTATTTCTTCCACGCCCTCTCCGCCAGCCACATGGAGATCCGCTCCGCCGGCCCCGACCGCACGATGTGGACCCCCGACGACATCGTGGGGGATGGTGATTAGGTCAAATGGAACAGTTAAAATGTCAAAGCCACACCCTGATCCTCGCGTAAAGAGCCCCTGGCGAAGGAGACCATCTTCGACAACCGGTATAGAACACATCCGGCCTTCACGCGGCGGGTGGATCGCTCAAGAACCTGCGCGGACAAAGCGGTGCGGGGACGCACCGCACTCCAGAGGCCTTCGGCCAAAATGTCGCCCGGCTCCCGCGCCCCTGCGGGATCTCGAGAACCATGCCGCATTTCGCGCGCAGCGCTTTGGAGTGCGGGGCGTCCCCGCACCGCTTTCGCCCCGTCTCACCCTGCCGCGCAGCAGACACTCGGCGATCTAGGACCAACTCTTACGCGAGGATTTGGGCCACAGGGCATAGGTCAAAAGGACACACCCACCACCTGTGGTTTTGACATTTGACCTTTTCCCTTTGACCTTCTTCCCGATGTCCCGCCACCTGAAACCACCCTTTGTCGGCCTCGCGCTGCTGGCCCTCGCCGCGTGGCTGCACCTGGGCCCGGCGGCCGGATGGGGCACGCCCATGCGCTGCCTGCCTTGCGCCATCGCCCTCGCCGGCCTGGGGTCCTCCGTCCTGTCCTGGTGTTTCGCGCATTTCCTCAGGCGCCGGACTTCGCCCTGGCCGGGAAGCCGCCCCAGCACCCTCGTCACGGCCGGACCCTACCGATTCAGCCGAAACCCGATGTATATCGCCGCCACCCTCCTGCTCCTGGCGCTCGCGCTCGCGATCGGTTCCCTCCCCTTCCTCATACCCCCGGTCGGCTTCTTCCTCGTGATGGACCGCCTCTACATCCCCCACGAGGAAAGGTGGATGGCCGAGCACATCGGCGGGGCCTACGAGGACTACCGCCGCCACGTCCGGCGGTGGCTCTGACCTATGACTTTTGCCCCGTCTTCCCCCACCGCTCGATCGCCTTTTTCCCAGGCGTCGGCCAGAACATGTCCGCCTCGCCAAGGCCTAGCCGCTTCGCGGTCTCGATGGCATATTCGATCTTGCCCATCTCGGGATACCGGCCGTTGGATCCGAACGTGAACTTGGCCCCGGCGGCCTTGGCCATCTCGAGGAACGGCATCCGCGGCAGCTGCAGCTTGGCGCTGATCTCGATGGCGATCCCGCGCGCCACCGCCCCATCGACGACCTTCCGCATGCGCGCCGGCGTCCAGAGCGCGTCGTAGTCGGGCATCAGCTCCTTCGGCAACCACGTGATGTTCGCGAAGATGTCGATGGGGCACGTCTCCATCAGGTGCACGTGCCAGTCGACGTACCGCTCCATGAACGCCTGCGCCTCGCCGATATGGGCGCCCTTCTCCCAAAGCTTCTCGCGTTTGCCGTCGGGCCCGGGCAACGTCATCGCGTCGGTCAATATGTAATCCAATCCCGCCAAAGCCTCGCGGGAGAAGCAGCCCGGCCAGTCGTCGTATTCAGCCTGCACGCCCTTGAACACCGGCTTCCCCTCCAGCATCCCGATGTACGCCCGCAGCTCCGCGTCGTCGCTCAGCACCACCGGATAGATGTTCTCCCTGGTGCCCGCGTGCTCGACGATTCCGAACTTAACCCCGCGCTCCCGCGCCAGCGGCAACACCGCCTCGATCGTGCTGTTGTCCAGATGGACGTGGAAATCGACCGGCTCCGGGCCGGCGCCTTGCGCCCGCGCCCCGGGGCACCAAGCCGAGGCGGCGAGGCTTGCCCCCAGCGCCTGCTTCAGAAACTTCCGACGGGACCAGACGGGATGTGTGAATGACATGACGCAACCCTAGCACCTGGCCACTTGCAATCGAGTCAGATCCCATGCCCCGGACGCCCGCCTGTCGGCGGGCAACGGGGCACCACCGGCGCAGAAAATGTAGCCGAACGCGCAAGCATTTGGCGCGTGTGCCCTGGTGGCACGGGCCAAACGCCTTGGGGCGTTCGGCTACGGGAATTTTCTAGTCAGCCCCTCCCCCGCCTGATGCAGCGTGACCTGCGTGAAGGGTATCGTCCAGCCGTGCTCGTTGCACGCCTCGACGGCGAAACGCTGCAAGGCGCGGCGGAGCACCTCGAGCTTATCGGCGACGGCGCCATCAAAATCGCCGAGGATCTCATAATCCAGCGAGGATGCCCCGGCGGCCTTGAATTCCACCTTGAGGCTGCGGATCGGCTCGTGGCCGATCATCTCCACCAGCCCCCGGAAGAGGTGCTCCCGCAGGCGCCGGGGGATCTCCTCCGCGCACTCGGCCTGGTGGCGGTAGTCGATGCCGAAGGTGCTGTTGACGCGAAAGCCCCAGGAGAGGTTGGCCGGGTTCAGCGCCAGGAACGCGGTGATCGGATAGGTCTTGTGCAGGCCGCCGACCCTGACGATCCGCGCGATCTCCGGGGTCAGCTCGACCACTTTGCCATAGGTCTCGTCCTGCAATAGCACCCAGTCGCCCTCGCGGCACGGAAACCACGGCTCTTGCTCGGCGCAGGGCCGCGACACCAGATCGGGCAACCGCCGCAACGGCAGGCGCAGCACGTGGCCCGGCAAGGCGGGATTTGTGAAAGTCGTCAGGAGGTTCAGCTGCTCCACGCGCCACGGGATGCCATCGATGACCACCCGCTCCCCCTCGCGCACGCTGCCGAAGTTGAGAAAGATGCGGATCTCCTGCAGAAAACGCACCAGCCCCGTGCGGGCGGCCAGCACCAGGCCAACCATCACGATGATGAGCAGGCCCAGCAGCACCCAATCGCTCGCAAAATACAGCACCAGCGTCGCCGCGACGATGGCGCCAATCACTGAAAACACGTGAAACAGCAAGTTGACCAGCCGCCCATGGAACGAGCGGCGCCCGGCCAGAAGCCACCGTGACCGCATCGCCCGATCGTGGGACCAGCGCACCAGCAAGAACGCACCGACGGCCGCCGCCGCGGCAAGCAGCAGGTTCCTGCCGCGGACGCGAAAGAACGTCCGCGCCAGCGATGTGAGCGATTCGATGATCGGCATCTTCCGCTCGAGCATCTGCCCCAGCTGGAATTCCAGGACATCGAGCTGGCTCCGCTCGGTCTTTAGGCGAGACTCCCAATCGCGGTGGACGCGATCCACCGCCGCGCGCGTCTCGGGTCGCAGCCCCTTTTCGGCGAGCAGGGCCGCGGCCGTCTTGACCGCCCGGCCGGCGACATCGACACGGCCCCGCGCCTTGTCGATCTCGCCGCGCAGGCTCTCCTCCTGCCGGGGTCGCTCGGAGAGGCGACGCAGTTGTTCGATCAGGGGACGCACCAGTTCCACGACCTCCCGCCTGAGGTCGAAGGTCGCCTCGGTGGCGCCCGCGAAGACCGAGGGCTCGACCCCGGTCGACAACGAATTGATATCCTCCGCGATGGAGTTGATGCGCCCGCTGGCTTTATCGACCTCGGCCTGGAGCCCATCCCGCTGCGGGCCCGACGGCGCCCGCTCCAGTTCCTTGCGCAACGCGCGGACCCGCTCCTCGAGTTCGCGGCGCTGCTCGACAAGCCGGTCGAGGATCGGGATGACGGCCGGCCGACCAGATGCCACACCGTCTTTCTGCGCGTTGTCGACAGGGGCCGGATCCGTCTGGCCAGAAGTCGCCCCTGGAGACCCGACGGCGAGCGCCACCAATAGGCTGAAGTGGCTGATCGACCAGCGCGCATGTCCCATCGTCATAAAGCTTATGCAAAAACGGGCCTGATTCCAAGTCGCCAGGGGCGGACCGATTGATTGGTGGCGCCTATTCGGCACGCGCGGCGATAGGCTCGACCCACCAGGATTCGGCGCCCGTGGCCACGATAGTCCGCGTCACCACATACCCCTCGGCCTCCAGCGCCAAGCGTTGCGCCTCTGCCCGATGGCGTTTCTTTGATCCGCCCAGTTCCGAATGCACCAACCACGCCTTGCGCGAGGCCGTCAGCGCAATGCGCCTCGCCAGTTCGCCGGCGGGCTCATCGAGCCCGAAGCGGCGATCCTGCGCGAGGCGAAAGCCGTGATATCGTCCGTAGTATCGAAACGCGGGCTCCGCCAGACGCGACACCCAAAGGCTCCCCGGGTCAACCCGCTCGGCCGCCAGCCGCCCAAGCACCGCGCGGAGGTCCGACGCATTGTGAGGACGCGCGGCGGTCGATCCCGAAAGCATCACCGGATACGCCAGCAACCCCGCCGACAGGACCCCAAAGGCCACCCGGCGCCCCCCGCCCCGAAATCGACCCGCCAACCAATCCGCCGCGATCGCAACGCAGGCCGCGAACGGCGGAACCCAATATAGAGCCAACCTCCCGAAAAAGGGATATTTTCCGAGGGCCGACATGACGATTGACGCCGCCAATGCCCCTCCCCAAGCCAACCCCAGTCGCCTCTCCCGCGATGCGAGCAACATCGCCCCCGCCACGCCCAGCAAGGCAAACCCAAAATCATCGGGATGCCAGATGCTCGCAAAACGATTCAGTGGCCCAGCCTCGTAGAACGTCATCGCCCCCACCATCGAGGCCGCATTGAGATACCACATCACATCCCGTCCAGATAGCGGCGGCACCGGCGCGAACCCGTGGGACCAGGAATCCTTCAAAGCCCCCATTCCCTCTACGCCGCGCAAGCCCACGCCCAAAAGTAACCACAGGCTCGAGGCCCACAAGGCGCCGATCGCCACCATCCGGGAGAACCTCCACGCCCGTTGATCGGCCGGCGCCCGCAGCGCCTCCGCCACCAACAGGCATCCCGCCCCCGCAAGCCCAAAGACCGAGCCGAACGACACCCAAGGCGCCACCGCGCCAAAAATCCCAAGCCCTATGTCCCGACCCATGCCACTCCCCGACCGCAACGCCAGCGCGGTCAGCGCCAAGAAGCATGCCGCATCGACCGAATACGGCTTCAGCTCCGAGCTATAATAGATCAGCATCGGCGATAGCGACACCAAGGCCACGCCCAATCGCACCGCCCGCGCGCTCATCCGACCAGCGCACACCGCCATCCACAGGCACGGCACCGCGCACCCGCACAGCAGGGGGATCAGCCGCAGCACCCGTTCCGAGTCTCCAAAGACCACGGCGATCGCCTTCGCCGCCGCGCCGAATAAAGGCGGGATGACCTGATCGTGCCGCAGGTCGTTCCCCAAGATCTGCCCGAAGGAGCGCCCCAACAATTCGTTCCCCAACCAAGCCTCATCCAGCCATAGGCACCGATTGAAGAGATACTGCCTCAGCCGGAGCACGATTCCCACCACGGCCAGTCCCAAGGCCACGCGATCCCAGACCCCGCCTCGTGGCGCGTCGCCAGCCTCTCCCGATGCGCCGATCGAATCCATCTCCGATGCCTCTCGCGCGCAACCTGCTCGCGGGGAGGACGGGTGTCAATGCCGATGCACCCGATCCGCCAGGCGCCCGGTCGCGATGCCTCTATCAGAATCGGCCTGCCCAGAACCTGGGCTTCCGATCGCGCGCGAGGCTGGCATAGTGCGCACGTGTCACCCCACGAACACCGCCACCCTTTCCCGCGAACCTTCGGCAACCGCCGTATCTGCCTCGCGTCACCCGTCCTTACGCATGCCGGGCCGCCCGATGTCATCCATTCCCCGGGCAAGGCCATCATCACCGAGATCATCCGCTGGACGATCTTCAACCCCAACCGAGACCTCGCGGCAGGCGCCAGGCGCTGGCAGTTGGCCACCGCGCCCAAACGCGGCTCTACCCTCGCCGCCATCGCGCTGGTCGCCCTCCCATGGGTCTCGGCACAAGCGGACGGACCGATCCCTGAGATCGACGCCCAAAGCCCGATTTTCCGGGCGGCGATTGCGCGCGGCGGCATCGTCGGGCTCCGCGATGCCAGGGGCACGGTCTTCGCCCGCGATGGGGGCACCAATGCGGCGGCCAGGATACACTGGATCGATGGCGAGGCGGCGATGCCGGCCGGCGCGTCTCGCCAGAAGGTCGCCCCGGGGCAGCGCATCGAGACGCTCCATGACCCCCTTTCCGGGATCGATGGCTATCACATGAGGCAGACGTGCGCGATCGATGCGGAAAGCGGCGACCTCATCATCGGGCAAGCCGCCCGCGCACCGGAATCCGGCCCCGGGGCCAAGGCCGGGATGTGGGGCGTGTCGTGGGCCATTGGGGAAATCCCGGAGGACTTTGCCATCATCGTCCCGGGCCGCTCGGGCATCCGCCTCGATGCGGGCGCGCCCGGCGACAAGCACGTGTTCGATTACCCGATGGGCTGGGAGGCGCAGCTCGTCATCGTCGAGGGCGAGGGCCGCGGCTTCTACGTGTTCGCCGATGACCCGGCATCCCGATACAAGCGGCTCACCGCCTATCGGACCGAGAGAGGCTGGCGGCTCCAGTTCGCGACGATCAACGACGCGCCATTCGACAAGCTGAAGGCATGCGAATCGGTCCGCTGGCGGCTGAACTGCTACGAGGGCGATTGGCGCGTCCCGGCCCGACGGTATCGCGCGTGGATGCGCGAGGCCTTCGGCCCCGAGACCGTCGCGGATCGCGGCCCCGCATGGGCGAAAGACATCCGCGCCTGCGTCATCGCGGGCATGTCGGTCCCCCTGATCGAAGAACTGGCGAAACGCCTCGATCCCAGGCAGACCCTCCTCTACATCCCCGACTGGCGGAGCGCGGGATACGACCGCAACTACCCCGACTACACCGAGCCGCGCGACGCCTTCGGCCCCTTCCTCGACCGAGCCCATGAACTCGGGTTCCGCGTGATGCCCCACGTCAATTATTTCGGCGTCGATCCGCTCAATCCCGAGTACGAAACCTTCCGGCGTTTCCACGTCCGGAGCCCGTGGGGGAATCACGACCACGAATGGTGGGACTGGGACCGCGCCGACCCACCCATCAAATTCGCCTATATCAATCCCGCCTCCAAAAAGTGGCGAGAGCGATTCGTCGGCGCGATGGTGGAACTCTGCCGCCGTTTCCCCATCGATGCCCTGCACCTGGACCAGACGCTGTGCATCTTCAACGATCACAACGGCCGCATCGATGGCATGACCATGGCGGAGGGGAACATCGCCCTGCACCGCGAGCTGCGCGAGGCGCTGCCGGAGGTGGCGCTCTCCGGCGAGGGCCTCAACGAGGTCACGTGCCGCTACGAGTCATTCGCGCAGCGCCACGTCTGGGGACTGGATCACGCCGAGGGCAAATGGAATGAGGCGTGGCTCGCCCGCGCGCACCCGATCGCCTCGTACCTGTTCCTTCCCCATACCACCATCTACGGCTATCTCGGCATGGCGCCGCCCGAGGCAGACCAGCTCTACGCCGCCTGGAACGCTGCCTACGAGCACTTCGGCGTCATCCCCACGCTCAAGACCGGCATCGAACGACTGAAATCCCCCTCGGGCTTCCTCCGCCAGTTTTTCGACGAGGCGGCATTCTGGCAGCACGCGCGCCCCTCCCCCGATCCTGACGGCCCGTGGCCCAACGATATCGCTTTCCCCTTCAGGACCTCCGGCGGCGGCCGCGCCGCGCGCACCACCGACGGTCGCCTGATGGACGGGGGGCGCCTCATCAGCCAGACCCTGTTCGCCCTCAGCCGCGCGGACACCGCCCTGTCGATCCCCGGCTGGCCGATCTTCGACTCCCGCGGCCTTATGGGCCTCGATCCGGAAAAGCGCTATCCCGCGCTCCCAGAACCCCGCGACGACGCCCGGCCCCGCGTGAGCGAATTTCCTGATGGCCTGATCGCCGACTGCGTCCTGCTCGCTCCAGAGATATGCATCCTCCGGACGCGCGCGGCGAATCGTCTCCTGCTGGATGCCGTGGCCGCCCTGCGCGCGGCGGAATGCGCCGTCCGCTGGCCCGGCGGAAAGACGGCGCCGCTCTCGCCCGACAACGGCGGCGCCTTCGCGGCCGCGCACGATCGCATCGTGGCCCACCCGCCATACAAGAACTGCGCGCCGGGCGGCGAGAGCCTCGCCCGATTCCCCCTTTCCCTGCCCGCGGGCGGCAAGATCCGCTTCACCAGTCAGGTCGCCCTCGCCGAGGGCGCCACTGGCGCGGGACGCTCCGACGGCGTCCTCTTCCGCGCGACGGCCATGGCCGAGGGCAAGGAACTCGTCGCCGAGCGATTGCATGCGTCGGAAGAACCTGCGCCGCTGGATCTCGACCTCTCCTCGCTCGGGGGCAAGAGCGCGATGCTGGAACTGTCGGTCCACCCCGGGCACCGCAATCACGCGAGCTTCGACTGGGCCCGATGGATCGCCCCGCGCGTCCGATCGGAGCTGTCGCCGCGGGGCGCGCTCGGGATCTCGCCCGAGGCAGGTTGGGCGCTCGCGATCGACTCGGACGGCAGCGCCACTCTCGAGCGCCGCGACGGGATCCTGAGGCTCCGCGCCGACATCCCCGGATCTGTCTTCGTGCTCAAGACGGCGCCGGAACCTTCCGCGCTGCCCGTGGATCTCCTCACCCTCCGGCGCCACGTCGCCAACGGCACGCACGGGGCACCGCTCGCCGATGCAACGGCGCGCGACGTGCCGATCGGCCCTCGCGCCTGCGGCGGCATCGCGAGAAAATCCATGTTCGCCCACCCGCCACCCAACGGCACCACCGCCATCCACCTCCCCGTGCGCCTGCCAAAATTGCCCGCGCGATTCCATTCCCACATCGGCATCGCCGACGGCTCCAAGTCCCAGGGGGTCCTATTCGTCGTCGAGATCAACGGCCGCGAGATCCTTCGCGAGCGCGTGATTCCGGGCGCGTGGAAAGAGATCGCCGCCGACCTCGCCCCGACGGAGGGCAGGCCCGCCGTCCTGTCCCTCATCACCGACCCCGACGGCGGCTACGAATACGATTGGGCCCTCTGGGGTGAGCCGAGCATCGTCCCGGCCGACACCCCGTAGCCCACCTTGACTCGTAGCCCTTCTTGTCAAAGATGGGCCGCGCGGTTTCGGGAACGCTGATCCTCGCTAATCTGCGCTGACCCCGCGGCATCCTCTCCTCAATTTTATGCGTCCGCCAGATTCCCATCAGCGTCGATTAGCGAGGATCAGCGTTCCCAACCTCTCCATCGGCCCAGAATCGCCATCAACCGAAACCGCACTCCAGATCACTTCTTCTTCCGCGCATCCCTCGCGCGCTCGCGCTCCACCACCTGCGCCTCGAAGAATGCCGACCGCCCCGTCTCCCGAGGATCTCCCGTCTGCTCCTGCCACGCGGTCAATCTCTCGGACAGCCCGGCGCGCACGGCGTCCAATTCTGCCCGCCCGGCGAGGTTGGTCAATTGGCACGGGTCGGCGTTGACATCATACAGCTCCTCCCTCGGTCGCGCCGCGTAGCACAGGTCGAAATAGGGCCGGATCGCCGGATGCTGCGGGAACATCCGCAGCAGGGCCCCGTAATCGCGCTGTGCCACGTTCTTCTCAAACTGATCGTCCGGCAACTCGGCGGACTCTTGGCGCGCCCGGCGCGGCAGGCCCGTATAGTTTCGGATATACATGTGGCGCGGCGTCCGGATCATGCGCATCGGGTAGGCGCTGTCGTGCCACTCGAGGCCGGTGGTCACCCAATCCCGAGCCGGATCGACCTGACCCGACTTCTCCGCGAGCAAGACATCCAGAAAACTGCGGGCCGTCATCTCCGGCGGCACCGGCGCGCCGGCCGCGGCAAGGTAGGTCGGCGCGCAGTCCTGCAGATTGATCATGTCGTCCACGGAGCGTCCCCCCTTAATCTTCCCGGGCCACATCGCCGCGAACGGGACCCTCGTGCCCCAGTCGTAGAGGTTGCCTTTCGCGCGCGGGATCGGGGTGCCGTTATCGGCCGTGACCATGATCAGGGTGTTCGCCAGCGCCCCGGCCTCCTCCAGCGCGGCGAGCACCTCGCCCAGCCGCTTGTCCGCGTACTCGATCTCGAAGAAATAGTCCGCCCGCGCGCGCTTCACGCCATCGCCCGGATACACGAATGGCGGGACCGCCATTTCGGCGTACGGGAACGGCATCTTCTCGTGGTTGTTTCGGTTGTGCGGGTGGTGCGGCTCGAAGGTCCCCACCCAAAAGAAGAAGGGTTCGCCCACCTTCCGTTCCTTCAGGAATGCCGCGAGGTTCCCCGCGTAATCGATCGGCGACAGTTCGGGATCGGGCCTGGGCTCAAACCGCACCGAGTTGAATTCGGGCCCGGCCGGATTGCGTTGCCGCCCGCCATCCTGGAACACCCCAGGCCCCCAGCCCTTGCCCGTGAACCCCACCTTATACCCCTGCGCCTCCAGCAGGTCGGGCAGAACCGGGAACTTCGCCGGCAGCGGGCCGTGCAGCATCGCCCCCTCTTCCAGTTCCCAGAAGTTGCGGCCCGTCAGGATCGCCGCCCGCGATGGCGTGCAGGAGGGAGAAGACACATAGGCGTGCTGGAACAGGGCGCCCTCCCTCGCGATGCGATCGAAATTCGGCGTTCTCACGTACCGGCTCCCGTATGCCCCACAATCCAGCCAGGACTGGTCGTCCGTGATGAAAAACAATAGGTTCGGCCGATCCGCCGCCATCGCACCGCAGCACGCGCCGATGAGGATCAGCCCGAAAACATACAATCTCATGGGCCCATAGCGTGACGGCGCCCAACCCCATTGGCAAGGGCTCAGCGCGTTCTTGTCCGCAGCCCTTCGCGGACAAAGCGGTGCGGGGACGCACCGCACTCCACAGACCCGCGGTCGAAATGTGGCGCGGCTTCAGAACACCTGAGACATCGTGGGGCGCCTGTTGCATTTCGCGCGAAGCGCTTTGGAGTGCGGTGCGTCCCCGCACCGCTTTGTCCCCCCCTCGTTACCGTGGCGATCGGCGGCACTCCCCCCGTGATCGCCCCTCACTCCGATGCCGATCTCAGTGCCGTCTCGATGCCCTCCCCGCCCATCAGCGGCTCGTGGAATCTCGCCCCATAGTCCCCCAAGGCCGCCGCCAGCATCCGCGCGGCATCGCGATGCCCCGGATCACCAAAGAAATTCTTCAATTCCCAGGGATCCGCCTGCCGATCAAACAACCAGGGCCCCTCGCCCGGCGAAACCACCAACTTGTATCGCGAGGTGACGGCCGCCATCCAGCCGCGATCGCCCTTCCCGGTGCCGCCAATGCGCAGGAAAGTCAGGTCCCGCCATCCGTCGGGGGCTCCCGCGCCAGAGAACAGATGCGACGCGTCTCGCCCCTCGTCCGCCCCCGACGAGGCCAGGCCCATGAGGGCCAGGATGGTCGGCTTGAAATCCACCGTGCCGATCGCCTCGCCCACGACCATGCCCGGTTTCACCGCCCCCGGCGCCGCCAAGAGGAATGGGATGCCCGCCGAGGTGTCGTAGGGCACGCCCTTGTCGTGGCGCCCGTGCTCGCCACACATGTCACCGTGATCCGCAGAGAAAACAACCCAGGTCCGTTCCTGAAGCCCGCCCTTCGCCAGCACGGCCAAGATGCGCCCCACGTTGTCGTCGATGCACTTCACCATGCCGAAGTACTTGGCCATCCCGTCGAACTTTTTGCCCTTCTTCGTTGTAGGCTTGCCCCAGGCGGGGGTCTCGGACACCGCCTTCTGCGCCGTGCGCGGCGCCTGGAAATCCAGGCGGTCGAACATGGTGTCATACGGGGCCCTCACCGTGTTTGGCCCATGCGGATCCGGGATGCTCACCATGTAGCAGAAGGGCTTATCTTTGTTCGCTTCGACGAATTCCATCGTCTTGTTCGCCAGAAAATCCGTGGTGAAGCTCTTCTCGTCGGCGCCCGCCACGTCGTACGTGGGATCACCCTTCTTGTCCGTCGCCGCGACGCGCGGGCCGCCCGGCCCATCCTCGAGCTTCTTCCAATGGCCGCGGTTGAACATGTACTTGTTATCCTCGAAACCAAACTGCCTCGCTGGCGTGAAACCCGGTTTCGCCTCGCCATCCAGGTGCCACTTGCCCGCGTAACCGGTCGCGTATCCGGCGCGCCGCAGCACCTCCGCGAAGGTCACCACGTCGTCCTTCATCGGGATATCATTCGAGATCGCCCCGGCGTTCTGCGGGTACCGGCCCGAGACGAACGACGCCCGCGATGGCGTGCACACCGGCGAGGTGGCAAAATAGCGGGTGCACAGCGCCCCCCGCGCCGCGATGGAATCGATGTGAGGGGTCTCCACCGCCACCCCATCGCCCCAGATATACGCCTGCTCCTTCGGCATCTGCGCGCGATAGCATCCCAGCGTCCGATAGCTCAACTCATCGCAATGGATGATCAGGAGACTCGGTCGGGCCGAAGCGCCGGCACACGACAACCCCGATGCCATCATCCCGACTGCCGCGCATAGCATTCCTCTCATGCCGCGAGTCTCGTCGATCGCGCCCACCCCGCAAGTGGAATCCCGCCGTTTGCCAGTTTCGTTCGGAAAGCGCCCCCGGCGGTTGCAAACCGCCGCTCCTTGGAGCGCCAAATCCTCACGTAAAATGCCCCTGGCGACGCAGACCATTCTCGACAACCGGCATAGAACACCTCCGCCCACACGCCGCTGGCGGATCGCTCAAGAACCTGCGCGGACATAGCGGTGCTGGGAAGCACCGCACTCCAGAGACCTTCGGTCGAAATGTAGACCGGATCCAGTGTGCCTGCGGGATCTAGAGACCCTTGCCGCATTTCGCGCACAGCGCTTTGGAGTGCGGTGCGTCCCCGCACCGCTTTCGCCCCGGCTCAACCCGTTGCGCCGCTGCCACAGCGCGATTCGTCCGCCTCCGCACCTCACGACCCTAGCCACAATGGTAAGTGCGCCTTCCCGCTGGCACCCTCCCGCATTTTCCTTCCCCGCGCCGCCAGATTCTCTCAGGCTTGTGCCCGTAACCGAGGCCACATCATGATCCACGCCAAATTCCTCACGGCGACGGCCCTGTTCGCCGCCGCCCCGATCACGGCGCCCGCCCAAGACGCAACGATGAAGCTACAGCCGACGACCCTGAAAGCGACCGTGACCCGCGACGTCGCGCTGAAATACTGGCTCTACCTCCCGAAGGGATACGCCGACGACACGGCCAAGAAATGGCCGCTGATGCTCTTCCTGCACGGGGCCGGCGAGCGCGGCGACGACCTCGAGAAGGTCAAGAAGCACGGCCCGCCGAAACTCATCGCGGCCGGAATGGAGCTGCCATTCATCGTCGTCGCGCCCCAGTGCCCAACGGACGCGTGGTGGGAGAGCACCGGACAGGTGATCGCGCTGATCGCCCTGCTGGATGAGATTCAGGCCGCCCATCGCGTCGATCTCGACCGCGTCTACTGCACCGGCATCAGCATGGGGGGTTACGGGACGTGGCGCCTCGCCTGCGAATTCCCCGACCGTTTCGCCGCGGTCGCCCCGATCTGCGGCGGCGGCAGGCCCTTCCTCGCCAGGGCGATGAAAGATCTCCCGGCCTGGGTGTTCCACGGCGCGAAAGACCCGGTGGTGCCGCTCTCCGAATCGGAGAAGATGGTCGAGGCCCTCAAGCGCGCCGGCGGCACCGTGGAGTTCACGGTCTACCCCGAGGCCCTGCACGATTCCTGGACCGAGACCTACGACAACCCCGCCGTGTTCGATTGGCTGCTGAAGCATCGGCGCGGGCGCTGACTCGAAAATTCCAAACGTAGCCACGGCCGTGAGGCCGTGGGCCCCTCCGTGACCGGAGGGGCTACATTTTCTTCCCGGTGGTGCCCTGCAGGCGGGTCATGAGATCTGACCAGAAACTTCAAAGTTCGGAGTTTGGGAACCAGCATGGCCAAAACCAGCACGGGCCCGGATAGACATTTTCCCGGCCTCGGCCAAATTCCTCGCAAACCCGACAACCGCGGGAAGCCAAGGAGCCATCATGGGAGATCGAATCGGATTCGTCGGCATCGGACGCATGGGGGCCAACATGGCCCGGCGGCTCAAGGACCGCGGGGAGAATATCACGGCGGTATACGACACGCGCCGAGAGACGGTGGCCGAGCTTTCCAAGGAACTCGGCGCCGCGGCTCCGAAGACGCTTGCCGATGTGACCGCCGCCGCGGATGTCATTTTCACCGTGGTCAGCGATGACGCCGCCACGCGCCGCATCTTCGCCGCGCCGTCCAAGCGCGACAGCCTGCTGAAGGGCGCGAGGGGCCGGCTCTTCATCAACTGCGCGACGATCACCCCTTCCGTCCACCGCGAGGTGGAGCGCGCGGCCAGGCGAGCCGGCGCGGCCTCGCTCGCCGCCTGCATGGCGTCGAGCATCACCCAGGCCCGCGAGGGCACCCTCTACCTGATGTGCGGGGGCGACTTCGCCACGTTCGACCGGGCCCGGCCCCTGCTGGAGAAGATCGCCGGATCGATCCGCCACGTCGGCTCGGCCGAGCAGGCCGCCACCCTCAAGGCGCTGGTCAACATGGTCATGAATTGCAACACCGCCGCGCTCGCCGAGGGCCTCGCCCTCGCCGACGCCCACAAGCTGAACCTCACCCTCGTCCGCGATGTCTTCTCCCAGACCGGCGCCGCCTCGCGCGTGCTGCAGACCGACGGCGAGGACATGCAGAACCGCGACCACGCCTGCTTCTTTTCCGCCGAGCACGCCGCCAAGGACTCCGGCATCGCACTCAAGCTGGCCGCAGATAAGGGCCTGGACCTCCCCCTGGCCACCGCGACCAAACGGCAGTTCGCCCGCATGGTCAAAGAAGGCCTCGGCCAGTGGGACAAGTCCGGCATCGCAGAGCTGACATTCAAGGGACGGCGCCGCCGCAAGCGCCAGGCCTGACATCGCTTGCGCGGGAAGCGCGGGGCAGGCTAGAAAGGACCCATGGCAGATCGCGGGCATGTCCTGGTCCTAGGCGGCGCGGGTTTCATCGGCACCAACGCCTGCCTGTCTGCGCTCGGCCGCGGCCACCGGGTGACGATCGCCGATAACTTCTCGCGAGCCGGGACCGACTGGAACCTCCGCCGGATTCAGGACGAGGGGGGCGATCGGGTCGAGGTGCTCCGGGGTGACCTCGCGGACGCGGCATTCACCCGTCGGGTCTTCGAACGCAATCTCAAGACGACCGCCGTCTTCCACCTCGCCGGCCAGGTGGCCGTGACCACCTCGATGGCCGACCCGCGCCGCGACTTCGAGGCCAACCTCCTCGCCACCTTCAACGTCCTCGAGGCCATGCGGACCCTTGAGATCACCGCCCCGCTCCTGTTCGCCTCGACGAACAAGGTCTATGGAAGCCAGTCGCGCACGGCCATCCGCGAGCTCGACACCCGCTACGAATACGCCGAACTTCCGAACGGCACACCCGAGTCCCACACGCTCGACTTCCACTCCCCCTACGGCTGCTCGAAGGGCGCGTCCGACCAGTACGTCCTGGACTACACGCGCTGCTTCGGACTCAAGGGCGTCGTTTTTCGGCAGAGCTGCGTCTACGGCTACCATCAGTTTGGCATCGAGGACCAGGGCTGGGTCGCGTGGTTCGCGATCTCCGCGATGCTGGGGCGCCCCATCACGATATTCGGCAATGGCAAACAGGTGCGCGACGTCCTGTTCATCGACGACCTCGTCGACGCCTATTGGCGGGCGATCGAACGGATCGACGTCACGGCCGGCAAGGCTTACAACATCGGCGGGGGTCGATTCCAGATGTCGCTGCTCGAATTCGTGAAGATCCTCGAACGCAAGCTCGGGCGGCGACCCGAGATCCGCTTCGCGGAATCCCGCCCCGGCGACCAGAAAGTCTTCGTGTGCGACACACGCATGGCCCATGGTGACTTCGGCTGGGAACCACGCACCGATATCGAGACCGGGCTCGATCGCCTTCTGGGATGGGTGGACGCCAACCGGGATGCCCTCAAGTGCCTCCACGGGTGATCGGAGCGCGGGCGTTGGCCCCGGATCCCGGCTCCGCCGGCAGCCAAAGCGGTGTCGGCGCTGCGCTCTGCCACCGCAGTCCAAAATCGGGCCGCCTCCTGACCCCGGCGGCTACCACCGGATTCACAACGAACGAGAATACAATGAATCATCTCCGCCATCCCCATGATCCGCGGTTTGAAGTTTCTGGCTAGGGGGCGCCCACGCCCGGCTCGTTCAGTCGCAGATTTGGCAAGGCGAATAGCCGCTACCGGGCCCCGCGCAGCCGCCTCGCGGCTCGATCGCGGATCCGCGCCAGCCGAACCGTCCGCTCCAGCAGCGGAAGATGCGCGATATCCTTCTCCCGCCGAACCGCTTTCTTGCTGCGGATGATGGAGGTCAAGGGCATCACCGCCACCGACATGCCCAGCCACCGCATCCGGCGCGCCCGCCGCCATTCCTCCGCAAAGGAACCCAAGCCGGTGACATCGAAGAGAAAATTGACAAGCGTGTCATCCGCCAGCGCGACAACCTTCTTCGCCAGGGGTTTGCCGCCCATCTCCGCAACCAGGGCGTGGAGTCGGAAATATTGGCGCGAAGGAAGGTCTACCCAGATATCGGTGTCGATCGTTGTCGCCGGCACGCCCTGTAGGATGGCGGCCGACATCCCGGCTACCTGAAACCGAACTTTCTTCTCTGCGAGCGCGTGAATAAGCCGGCCGAGCGGAGAAAGCTCTCGTGCGCCTGCCACCGCTCGTCTGGCGTGGCCGCCAGACTTCGCGCGAACAAGATCCTCTCCTCCTCGCTTAGCCCGCGGACGCGGCGCAGCTTGCGCAACAGGGCGGCCTCTTTTTTTTTCACCGCGTTACTTTACCCCCACCAGCCACCAACCTCAAGCCATCCCAAGGCTCCAATGCCCCTTTGACCAAAGCCCCGTTCTTTTGCATCCTTTCGTTTCCGACCCCGAACCCCACACCTTGAACCCCGACTTCGACATCCTCGTCGTCGGCGCCGGCTTCGCCGGCGCCGTGCTGGCGGAACGCCTCGCCTCGCAGTTGGGCAGGCGCTGCACCGTCATCGACCGCCGCGCCCACATCGGCGGCAACGCCTTCGACCGATACGATGACGCGGGAGTCCTGATCCACCCCTACGGCCCCCACTACTTCCGCACCAACTCCGACCGCATCGTCGAATACCTCTCGCGCTTCACCGACTGGCATCCCGTCGACTACCGGGTCCTCTCCTATACCCAGGGCCGCCACTGGCAGTTCCCGATCAACCTCAACACCTTCGAGCAACTCCTCGGTCGGCCAGGCACTTCGGAGGATATGGCGGCCACCCTCGCGCGATGGCGCACGCCCATCGGGAACCCCAAGAACTCCGAGGAGGTCATCCTGTCGCAGGTCGGCCCCAGGCTCTACGAGATGTTCTTCAAGAACTACACCCGGAAACAGTGGCGCCGTAACCCAAAGGACCTGGACCCCTCCGTCTGCGGCCGCATCCCCATCCGCACCAACCGCGACGACCGCTACCTCTCGGAAAAGTTCCAGGCCCTGCCAAAAGGCGGCTACACCGCGATGTTCCGGCGCATGCTCGACCACCCCAATATCGAGCTGCGCCTCGGCGTCGATTTTCGGGACATCCGCAAGACGGCGAAATGGAAACACCTCGTCTACACCGGACCCATCGACGAATATTTCGATCTCCGTTTCGGCCCACTCCCCTACCGGACCCTCCGATTCGAGCCGGAGACGATCCGGCAGGAATTCTTCCAGCCCGCCATGCAGGTCAACTACCCCGGCGACGAGCCCTTCACCCGCATCGTCGAGATCAAACACGCCACCGGCCAGCAAATACCCGTCACCACCATCGTGCGCGAATTCCCCGAGGACTACGTCCCCGGCAAGGAACCCCACTACCCCATCCCCGCCCCCGACGCCCGCGCCCTCCACGCCCGATACGCCGAACTCGCCGCCCGCGAACCCAACGCCACCTTCACCGGCCGCCTCGCCGCCTACCGGTACTACAACATGGACCAGGTCATCGGCATGGCGCTGGAGGAGTTTGACCGGCTCCGCCAAACCGCCTCTAATATTCCCGCCAAACGCGGCGACCCCAAGTCATGTTAAAGCGCCTGTCGGACATCTCGAATCCGCACTCATTGGCCTCCAGGCTCCGCGCCCGTCGCCTGGAGCGCTTCCAGCGGATCGCGCGGGCCTTTGATTTCCCGGTCCGCGTGCTGGACGTAGGTGGCACCGTCCACTTCTGGGACCAGGCGGCGGCCACCCTCCAGATCCCGTGCGAGGTGACACTCCTGAACACCGAGGCCCATCCCATACCGCCGGGCCATCCGATCTGCGTCGCGTCCTTCGCCGGCGATGGCCGGGACATGCGATCGCTCGGTGACCGATCCTTCGACGTGGTTTTCTCGAACTCTGTCATCGAGCACGTGGGAACGTTCCGAGATCAGCTCGCCATGGCCAAAGAGATTCGCAGGGTCGGCCGCTCCTATTACGTGCAAACCCCGAACCGATACTTTCCAATCGAACCCCACTTCCTCTGCCCCTGCTGGCAGTTCTTCCCGATCTCGCTCAGGGCCTTCCTGCATCGCCACGTCCACATGGGCTGGATGCCGCGCCAACCGGACCCCGCCGCAGCCCTGGCCGAAGTCAAGGCGATCCGGCTGCTCTCGCGCCGCGAACTTCGTTCCCTTTTCCCCGACGGCGACATCGCCCCCGAATGTTTCGCGGGCATGGTGAAGTCCTGGATGGCCATCGGACCACAAGGCCGGCGCGAGACCCTTCGTTCCTGACGTCGCCGGCGCCCCCCAGATGCCATGACCATGAAGCGGATCGCTGACCCACTTCTCTTCCTCTGCCTCGCCCTGATGTTCTGGGGCACGGGGATCGAGAACCGGACCGAGGCGGATGACGCGTACGACTACGCCCTTCAGCTGGAGCAGGGGTACCCGAATGGGATCTACCACCCGCATCATCTTCTCTTCGGAACGGTTATGCGACCCGCCTATCACCTGGCGACGTGGCTCGGCTACGATGGCCGCGCGATTGGATTCATGGTTCTCATGAGCGCCCTCTGCGCGGCGGCAACCGCCTGCCTCTTCCGAGGGATCTGCCGACTCCACCTCAATCTGGGCCAGATGGAGTCGCTGCTGGCAACAGGATTCCTGGTGTTCTCTTACGGGTTCTGGCGCTACGCGACCGAGGCGGAGATCATCATGCCGGCCTGCGCCGCCATCCTCGCCGCGGCAACGATGACGCTGGGAAACGACCGCGGCTGCCCGAAGATCGCCGCCGCGGGCGCGATCGCTGGATTCAGTGCCACGATCCACATCCTCAACTGCATCCCAGCTTTTGGCGCCCTGCCATTGCTCTTTCTGCTCCGAGGGCAAATGCGCCCCCTTCTCATCTACGGAACCGCCGCGGCGAGCGCGGCCGGGCTGCCCTACCTGCTGGTCTACTCCTTCGCGCGCGATCAGGTGCCAATGGACTTTCTCCCGCCGGCGGCCGGCGAAGCCAGACTGGGCATGTCTATCCTGATCAAGGGCGCGATCGGTTTCGGGCAGTGCCTGATCAGCGGCAACTTCCTTTTCGGCCTTGAATCATTCTGCGACAAGATGGTCGCGCTGTTTCCGGCGCGAATGCTCGAAGAAGAGATCTACATGGGTCGCGCTCTGTCCGGAGCCCGCACGACCCTCGCGACAATCACGGCGCTCCTGTTTGCCATCACCTTTGCGACGGGCGCGTCGCGCGCGATCGCCAATTGGCGCCTCGGATCTCGTCGCGAGCACGATGGCGGCCGGGGCATGGCGACGCCCGGATGGACGCTGGCATTCGCGATCTCCTGGTTCGCCGCCTACGCGACAGTCATCCTGCTGATGCAGCCGGGCAATCCCGAGGTCTGGGTGATGGGCCTGGTGCCGTTCTGGCTGGCCCTCGCGGGCACCCTGATCGCTCCGCTCGCGCGAGATCGCCACCCGCCGATCGCTTTCTGGATCCTGGTTTCTCTCGCCCTTCACAACTACGTCGGGGGCATCGCGATCCTTCAAGACCCGCGGACCGATTACAACCGCAGGAAGGCGGCATGGCTCTCAGAAAATGCCAGCGCCTCCGACCTGATCCTGACCGCCGCCAATCCGGTGTTCGTCAGATATCTGCGGTACCACTCCCAGGCAGCGATACATGACCTGAACGTCGGGGATCCCGAGGAGGCGGAATCGCTCCTCGGAGAGGCCCCCCGGGTCCTCGTCTTGGACGATGTCTTCGAGTACCTGCCATCGATGAAAGCCCTGAATCCGGAACAGGCCGAGCGCGTCCAGGTTTTCGCCGCCAAACTGCGGGGCCGGGCCAAGCGGATCCATGACGACGACTGCGGCGGCGTCTGGCTGCTCCTCGGCCCGGACGATTCAAAGGGAGCCCGGAGCACCGGAGGCCCTCGGTAGATCCGATAGCCACGCCGCGACCAGAACCTCCTCACCCGCCTGAAAGTATCCTTCGCGGATCAGCGCCGCATAGCACCTCTCCAGATTCGTCCTCATGTGCCGGATCCCGCAACCAAGATCCAAACGCTCGAGCAACGCGACGAGTTTCCGATTGCCGAGATAGCCGGGGACCTCATCCCGGAAATCCCGCAACAGGTCGTGCGGATTGCGATGCTGGATCACCGATGCCTGGTGGAAAGACAGATGCCAGCCGCAACTCCACAGGATGCGTTGGGCGATGAACGAGCGCCAGATATCCGTCATCCGAAATGAGCAGGTCGCGGGCAGGTAGAGCAGGGGGTACACCTCGGGAAAGAACACCGTGTTCTGGCTGTTGAAAGGGCACCAGACGCCCTCGCCCAAGATCAGGGGCTCCCGCTTCTCGAAGGACAGGGGCAGCTCATGCGTCATCCGGTAGATCGAGTCGACATCCGGATCCCCATCCGCCAGCCCCTGCTGGACAAGGCACGCCCAGGACGATGCGCCGCAGCCCCCACCTCCCGAATCGGCACGGTCCATCGCCAGGTTGCCCCAATCCGCCAGCGCCAGATCGATCGGATACCCCCGGGGATAGACGAATCTCTCCGAGAAGAACCGATAGGCGTTAACCCAACCCGGGCGCCTGACGAACCGGCCCGAGACGCGACTCGATGGGCTGGCCCAGAATGATTCCCGGGGGACGTTGTCATCATCAGTCTCCCGGATGTAGCACGCCCCCCGACGGATCGCTTCAAGATAGGCGAGATTCTTTCGCGCGTAGGTATTCGGCGGGCAGATCTCGCCCAGGCGGCCCATCGCGCGCTGGGCCGCCAAATCGAGAAAGGCCGCCCCCTCGACCGCGAATTCGCTCGGCCCCTTCGCGTCGCCCGCCACGATGAAATCCAGCCCGCGCCGCGAGCACTGGCGCGCGATCTCACGGATCGCGTCGTTTGGGGGGAATATCGTGGTGATGACGATGGCCGCATTACCCATGATGGATGACCGGTCAGATTTCGGGTCCCACGCCCCGCAGCCGCAGAAGGGCGTAGTAAAAAAGGGTGCCGATCGAGTTCCTTATCGAACCTTCCGACACCTTGGGCGAGGGCGCCCGGTAATGGATGGGCACCTCCATCCAACGGCTGTTTCGCAACAGGTAGCGCACCTCGGTCTGGAAGAAATGGGCCCTGGAACGGAAGGGGTAACGCAGCAGCCTGCCCACGACATCCCGGTGAAAGCCCTCGAATCCCGAGGTCACGTCTTTGAGACGCACGCCCAACACCAACCTCGCCAGCAGGCTGCCGCCAAAGGAAAGGAGCCTCCGGTTCCAAGGCGAATCCACCATCGATCCACCGTTGATGTATCGGCTGCCAAAGGCGCACTCGTTGCCCTCGGTCAGCACCCTCAGGAACATCGGGATCGCCCGCGGGTCGTGTGATAATCCCGCGTCCATCTCCAAAATCAGTTCGTGGCCCGCCTCATGTGCGGCGCGGAAACCCCGAAGATAGGCGTCCACGACCGAACGATTTTCCGGCGCCCATACCGCGGTGAACCGCACATCGGAACCCGCCAGCGCCTCGGCGAGTCGCCGCGTCGCATCCCGCGAGACCTCGTCAACCACCAAGTAGACACGCCCCGATCCCAGGACGTCTAACTCTCGGACTAGGGCAGCCCGGAAATCCTCCCATTCGGGCTCCTCGTT
Source organism: uncultured Verrucomicrobiales bacterium (assembly GCA_964651705.1). Classification (GTDB taxonomy): domain Bacteria; phylum Verrucomicrobiota; class Verrucomicrobiia; order JADLBR01; family JADLBR01; genus JADLBR01. The sequence continues at coordinate 20,265 of CAZYWZ010000044.1, read as the reverse complement.
CGCCACCGGGATCACCGCAGCCCAGTCCAAATTTGAATAAACTCCCATCGGCCGAATGCGCTCCTCTCCACGATGACATCCCCTATCTATCGTCGGTCGCTCACGGGTCAACCGTTTAACGGTCGCCCCCGGGTTGACATCCCGCCCCGGCCCAGCACTTTACCGGCAAAGAGTATGTCGCCGCCGGACCGCGGCGAGCCCAAAGATGAACGCACGAACCGACATCTTGGCGCTGGCGGCCTCGCTCGCTTGCCTTGCGCCGACGGCCCGCGCCGCCGAATATTATGTCGCGACCAACGGCAACGATGGCTGGGATGGGCTATCGGTCACCACGGCCTTTCAGACCATCCAGCGGGCGGCCGACCTCGTGGCCCCCGGCGACACGGTGTGGATCGGCGGTGGCGAATACCGGGAGATGGTGACGGCCACCAACTATGGTGCCCCGGGCCAGCCGATCACGTTTGCGGCGCTCGGAGACGGAGCGCCGGTGATCATGGGTTCGGACCTCGTCGCAGGCTGGGCCCCGCTCACCAACGCCGTATGGGTCAGGCCGGGCTGGGAACCCGAACCCCAGCAGCTATTCGCCGACGGCACGAGCCTGCAGAAGATCGGCGTCCTCCCCAAGATGTGGCCCGGCACCTACACCCCGGTCGGATCCAACCTCTCGGACATGACCGCAGGGTCGTTCTTCTACGACACCAACACGAGCGACCTCTGCGTCTGGCTTCCCGGCCACTCCTCTCCCACCTCGAGCGTCATGGAGGCCAGCACGCGGGTCTTCTGCTTCTACACCCCCGCCACCAACGAGCATAGCTGGTTCCACCTTAAGGGCCTGAAATTCCGCCACTCCAACACCGTCACCGTCACGAACGGCTGGCCCGCGGTGCTCACCGGGGGCAACAGCATCATCGAAGACTGCGACGTGCAGTGGACCGATTTCGCCGGCATCTCGCTCGGCCCCCACTCCAAAGCCATCCGCTGCATCGCCTCCAACAACGGAAACAGCGGCATCGGCGCGCTCGAGGACTTCCTCATCGATGGGTGCTCCGTCCTCAGCAACAACGCCCGCCTCTTCAATCCCGACTGGCACGCGGGCGGCATCAAGATCATCCCGGACGCCTGGGGCACCGTCCAGCACTGCGAGATCGGTTGGAACCGCGGCCAGGGGCTCTGGTTCGACTACTGCACGACCGGGGAACCCATCGTCGCACGATACAACTACATCCACGATAACGCCGGCGCCGGCCTCATGATCGAAGTCACGAAGAACGTGACCGCCCACAACAACCTCATCGCGCGCCACTCGCCACGCTCTGTCTACCTCTCCTCCTGCGAGAGCAACGCCGTCTTCAACAACACGATCATCGACAACGCGGACTGGGTCACCGTCGAGATGGTCTACGTGCCGACCCGCACCAACGAATTCGGCGCCCCGCTTCCGCTCCGCAACAACGACTTCCGCAACAACATCGTCTACGGTTCGAAAGGCATCTGCGATCTCGCGGTCATGGCCCCAGATTCCGTTTTCAACACGAACAACACCGTCGACCACAACTGCTACTACGCCACCAACCACGCGTGGCGCGCCCGCATGATCCTGAATCCCGTCGGCGCCCCCGGCACCGCCTACACCAACCTCGCCGAGTGGCGCGCCGCCACGGGCCTCGACCTCCACAGCCTCTCCGAGGACCCGCAATTCCTGAATGCCGCCAATGACGACTTCCATCTCCGCAGTGAGGCGGGAACCTGGAGCAATGGCATCTGGCACGCCTGCGCCGATACCAGCCCCGCCATCGATGCCGGCGATCCGGCCTTGGCCTTCACCAACGAGACCGCATTCAACGGACGCGTCATCAACCTCGGCCGCTACGGCAACACCCCCGAGGCCAGCCGCTCCCCCGACCTCGATGGCGATGGGCTCTCCGATCCCCTCGAAATTTACGTCACCGCCTCCGACCCCTCCCACCCCGACACCGATGGCGACCATTGGTCCGACGGCGATGAATGGCTCGCGGGAACCGATATCCTCTCGCGCGCCAGCTTCTTCCGGATCCTGCCCGTCCCTGGGCCCGGCGGCGCCGTCTCGCTATCGTTCTTTGCCGCACAAGGCAAACAATACCTCGTCGAATTCTCCACCGACCTCCGCCACTGGGAGGCCTTGGACGACACCCCCATCCCCGGCACCGGCGACTTCGTCAGCATCCCCGATCCATCGGCCCCCTCTTCCCCCTCCCGCTTCTACCGCGCCCGCCTCGTCTGGTGAGCCGATGGCCCCGCTCGCAGCCGACACATCACCCCCCTATCCCAATACGTCGGCGGGGCGCGCCTCAGCCACAGCATGAACCAAAGAACGCCAGCATCAGAACCCCATCCGACGCCGGGCCTTCGGCGCATCCAACGTTGTCCCGCCGCCCGTCGGCGCGGTCAGTCCGGCCAGATCAGTCCAGTCGGCCATCTTTAACCGCCACGCCCCAACCGCTCATTCCGTCTTGCATGCGCCGCTTCCCTCATGCCAGCATCCGGCGGTGAGGGGCATGGATGGCCACGGTGATGAGTCCCGCTGGTTCGCCGCGTAGAATAGCGACACCCCGACAGACCATCATCCCATGGCACTCTACATGATCCCCGGACAACGTGCCAAGCCTCCCCTAGGATTACCCCCTTGAAGACCCCCCTGCCCTGGTTCAAGGACGATCGATCCAATCGCGTGCTTATGACTTTTGGCGCCGGCCTCGCGGCTCGCGCCGTCCAGGCCGTGGCCCTGTTGGCCCAAGTGCCCCTTGCCATCGAACACCTAGGCGTTCCCATCTATGGCGTTTGGATGGCTCTCGCCTCGGTCGCGTCAGTCATCCTGCTAGCAGACCTCGGTTTGTCCTCGAGCCTCACGAGCCTGATCGCCGATGCTCTCGGTCGAGACGACAAAAGACAGGCTGGCACGTATTTCACTTCGGCGCTCATTGCAGTGATCTGCGTTGCCGTCGCCGTCGTATCCGCCTGTTGGATCGGCGCGAGCTACGTGCCATGGGCATCCCTGCTCTCGCTGGACATCCGGGAGGCGGCCACGGCCGTCGGCGTCTTTCGCGTGCTCTCCGTCGCCTTCGCCTTAAACCTCGTGGCCGGGCTATTCTCACGATGCCGGATCGCCTGCCAGGAAGGCTACCGCAATAGCCTGTTTGAAGCGAGCGGCGCACTGACCGCACTGGCCGGGCTGTTTGTGGCCAAACACCTAGGAGCGGACACGCCATCGACCGTCGCATCAACGCTCGGAGCCGGCCTCCTTCCGCCGATGCTCAACGCCGTGCTGCTAATACGCAAGAAACCCTGGCTTTTCCAGGCTGACCGCATCGCCATGATCCAGACTGCCCCACGTCTGATCCGGCTGTCTGCCGGATTCCTCATCCTGACGCTCGCGCATGTCTTCGCTTTTCAAACCCAGGGCGCCATCATCTCGTATTTCTCCGGCCCACGCGCCGCCGCCGAGTACGCCGTGGGCCTCCGGCTCTTCGGGCTTCTTCCCCAGTTCTTCGCCTTGCTGCTGACGCCACTATGGCCCGCTTATCGCGACGCATGCGCCAGGGGCGAGATGCGCTGGGCGACCCGCATGCTGGCCCTTTCCCTCGTTTTCACCGTGTCCCTATCCGTGCTCACGGCCTTCGTCCTGCTTCACCTGTCGGAGCCCATCATCGCCGCGTGGCTCGACCAGACCGTCGCACCCTCCATGCCACTGCGGATCTGGTTCGCGATCTGGGCGGCGACCAACTGCATTGCAGGTTGTCTCGCCATGTTCTATCATGGCGTCGGATGGATGCGGTTCCAGGTCCTGCAGACGGTCCCCGTGGCACTCGCGGTCGCGATCCTCTGGCCCTTGCTCGGCCCCCGCTTCGGTGCTGCCGGCATCTTGGGCGCATACGTGCTCGCCCATGTCGCGTTCGTGCTGCTTCCGGGACTCATTCGGATCCGATCGTTCATCGCGCCCCCAGGCGCTGCCATTAACTGACATGAGACCGATTTTCATTGATGAAGATGTCAACATCCTCTTCGGCCCCGAGGCCCAGCAACAGCTCACCAAGAGGAACGACCGCCGATATCTTGATCAGGAAGGTGGAGTATTGGTCGTCCCCCAAGAACGCTGGGCTTCGGCCCAACGCGCCGAGCGTGCCCACTGGATGAGACTGGGCATCAGGGCTCAAGACGATCGCAACCGCCAGCACTTCGAGGGCTTCCGCCGATTCGCGGTGCTCCGAGGAAGGCGTTTTGAACACGCCCTGGAGATCGGCTGTGGCCCGTTCACGAACCTCCGCATCATCGGCCGCGCCTGCAAGATCGACCGGTGCACCCTGCTGGATCCCCTCATACTCTCTTATCTCTCCCACCCCTATTGCTACTACGACGAAGACCTGCTCGACCTCGAGCCAAGTGGTCTGCCGGGTCGCGTGGCACGCAAGTTGTTCCCTCGATTCTTCCGAGCCATCCAGCGTGCCCTTGGCCGGTGCATCCCCGTCGCTTCCCTCGAACCCACGCCCATCGAAAGCTACGGGGTCGCCGGCCCATTCGACATGGTAATCATGATCAACGTGCTGGAGCATTGCTTCGACGGGCGGCGCGTCTTCGAGCGCGCCCTGGGCGCCTGTCGCCCCGGGTCCGTCTTTGTGTTCCTCGATCGTCTATATGACGCCCGCCCCCTGAGCGACGAACTCGCACTCCGGTTCGACGCCGCCCACCCACTCAAGATCGATCGCAAAATCGTCACCGATTTCCTAGTGGGGAACTTCGACGACATGTTCGTGGATGTCTTGCCGCGGACGACACGCTGCCTGCCAGAGGAGGCCGCCGCACGCTGGGACGAGATTTTCTTCATAGGAACCAGGAAGGCGGCGTGACCAGCAACCTCTGATTCACATCCGTCACCCCCCCCAGACGATGCGTTTTATCACGTTCCACTGGGCCCCCGAAGGCCGCCCCGCACCCTGTCCCATATCGCCCTTGCCGATGGTTGATTCCCTTGCCGCTTTCAAGCCAGATACCGACATTTCGATCGTTTGCCTCGCGGCCCCGGATGCGGCATGGGAGGCACTCGTGGAGGACGCTCGCCAAACCGGCGCCTCTGCCCAAGATGCGCGACGCCCATTCCAGGATCTGGCCGCCGAATACCCGCAGATCGTCAACCGTTATTCGCCTTTCGAGGCCGCGTGCCTCCTCCGCTGGCCGGCGCTCCGACGCCTGATGGGAACCGCATCGCCCGATCAGATCTGGCACGTCGACTCCGACATCCTCTTCTTCACCAGCCTCGAGGAGCTGGCGCGGGACACGGCCGGCAAGACCTTCGCCCTACAGGGCTGCCCCGCTTTCACCTCCATCGCCGACCCCCGTTGGTTCGAGGCCTACGAATCCGCGTTGCGCGCGCTCCACGACACCGGCTCGCCCGGATTCCCGCTGGACGAGGGCGCGCGCAACCGGCATCGGTCTTCCGACAAACGCCTGGGGAACGCCAGCCTCTATCGGATACCACCCGCCAGCGATCAGGATCTGATCCAGTGCCTGATCGCCGAGGGACGATTGCCCCAGGACCCTCTGGACACCGTCGCGGGCACCCGGTTCTATTATCTGCAGAACCCGCTGGTCATGGGCCCGTGGCATCCCCATCTCGTGCGGGATCCCGCGGCACGTTTCGTCGATGCGGGAGCCACCATCCGGATCGGCGACCGCATCGTCCCCTTCGTCCATTTCCAGTCGGACGCCGCGCGCTTCTTCCACGTGCGGCACCGGGCCCGCGCCATGGGGATCGAGGGGTGGCTCCCGCATCCCCTGGCCCAGCCGCGCGACCTGTACAGCCCCCTGTCCCGGCGTTATACATGGATGGCACGGGCCCTTGCCCCGCGACGCAGGCTGGACCGCGCGACCGTCATGCGGCGCTCGCTGGATCGGTCGGCAAGCGAAGGCAACCGTGACGTGACCGATGCCTTGAACCACCTCTTGGAGCGATGCCTGCCAAAGTGAGAGATTGCCCCATCTGCGGGGGGGTGACGGAGCCGCGCTTCACGGCGCGCCTGCGGGGCGAGATCGACGCCCGATTCCTCCAGTGCCGGTCCTGTCGCTTCCTGTTCGCGGAGGACCCTTTCTGGCTTGAGGCCGCGCACGCCGATGCCCTGAACGCCTCCGACACCGGTCTCGTCCGACGCAACCTCGCCGCGGCCCGTCGCATCGCCGCCCTCGTCCTCCTCTGCCTCGACCGCCGCGGCACCTTCCTCGACGAGGCGGGCGGCACCGGCCTGCTCGTCCGCCTCCTCCGGGATCGCGGCTTGGACTTCCGCTGGCGCGACCGCTACGCGACCAACGTCTTCGCCCGCGGTTTCGAGGCGCCCGACGACGGGCGGCGCTATGAGGCGATCACATGGCTCGAGTGCGCCGAGCACGTCCCCGACCCCGCGGCGACCATCGACGCGCTCCTGCGCGAGACCGACACCCTGATCCTCACCACACAGCTCCTGCCCTCCCCCACCCCGATGCCCGATGACTGGTGGTACTACGGCTGGAACCATGGCCAGCACGTCAGCTTCTACACCCGGCGCACCTTCGATGCCTTGGCCACGCGACTCGGCGCCCGCTGCGTCAGCGATGGCCGCGCGTGGCACGTCCTCTCCCGACGCACCATCTCTCCGCTGCGGCTTCGCCTGGCCCTGCGCCTCGCTCGCCCCATCGATGCCCTCCTCGGACGCGCCCTCCTCCGACCCCTGACCGAATCCGATCACCGCTCGCTCGCTGCCGCGCCATGAATTACGACGACTACTTCGCCCTCCGCGGCGTCGCGCCCCACACCGCGGCCCCGGGTCCGATACCCTCGTGGTTGCGGGACGTCCTGCCGCAAGACCATGACGCCAACATTCTCGATCTCGGCTGCGGCTTCGGTCGCCTGTTGCGGCAGATCCGGGACGGCGGTTACGCCAATGCCGTGGGAGTGGACGTGTCTCGCGCCGCCATCGAGCACTGCCATGGCGCGGGGCTCCGCGTCGAACAGATCGCCGACATTGGGGACTTCGCGCGCGGAAATGCCGGGAGATTCGCGTTCATCCTGATGTCCCACGTGCTCGAGCACCTGCCGAAGAACCAGACCGTCACCGCGCTGCGCGACATCCGCTCGATGCTGGCGCCCGGCGGCGCATTCTGCGTCATGGTGCCCAACGCCCAATCCCCCATCGGCTGCTACTGGGCCTACGAGGATTTCACCCACCAGACCCTCTTCACCGCTGGAAGCCTCCTTCACGTGTTGCGCGCCGCCGGGTTCACCTCGATCCGATTCCTCGATGCCGAGGGGCTCTCCGACATGCCGCCCCTTCGCCGCTGGTTCAAGCGAAGCCTCCTCCACCTCTATCGCGCCAACCTCTTCTTCTGGCACCGCGTCACCACCAACCCATACCACGCCGCCAGCCCCACGATCTTCACCTGGGAGCTGAAGGCGCTCGCGAAACCCTGATGGCGCCCCACTGGTTGCAGCGCTGGTGCGCTGGCATCGCCCGGTGGCGATGCCGCCGAAGATCCCCGGCGAGCCGCACGTTTTCGCTCGGCATCTTCAAGGCGGACCGGGTCGGCGACCTGATCCTCGCGCATGAGGCGATACAGATCCTGGCCCGTTCTGTCCCGGCGGGCGACGCCGCACTCATCACGTCGGATATCGCGTCGGATGCCGCCGCCGAGTTATTCCCCGATCTCCGCCGGATCGTCGTGACACAGCGCGGGATCATCCGCGGCCTGCCGGCGATCTGGAGATCGGCGGCGACTCTCGCGGAATGCCGCTTTGGCCAACTCGCCTGCCTGCAGCACCACCGCTCCGCGACCCAGGAACTCCTCCTCCGGGCCCCTGCCGCGAACCGGACGACCGGATGCGCCAATGCTCGCCTGGATGAAGGTCCAGCACCGGACGTCCCCCGCCCACCCGACTTCGGCCAGACGCTCGAGTACCCGGCGTCTCCCACTCATTTGCCCAGGGAGCTGGAGGCCCACCGCCGCGTGGTCGAGGCGATCTGCGGTTCCCCGATTTCCCCATCGGCGATGTTGCCCCGGATCTACCGGCCTGCGCCCACCGGGCATCACCTGCTGCTCAGCCCTTTTGCGAGCCACCCCATGAGGGACTACGGCGATGCCGGCATCGAAGCCGTGCTCCTCGCCGCTCAATCGGGTGCCGCCCTGCCAGTCCGCTTGATCGGATCCCCCGCGCAAGGGCGCCGCCTGCGCGCCATGGCGGACCGGTTGCGGGCCGCCGGCGCGCGAGACATCGCGGCCCTCGACACCCCGACCTTTCGGAGCTATGCGGACTCGGTGGCATCCGCCAGGCTCGTCCTCACCATGGAAACCGCCACCGCACACCTTGCCGTCGCCATGGACAAGAAGACCGTGATTATCCTGGGAGGAGGACACTTCGGTCTTCTCGGGCCGTGGCACCGATCCGACCGCCAGAAATGGATCCACAATCGGGTGCCCTGCTATGGGTGCGACTGGCGATGCACGCAACCCGAGGTGTTGTGCATCACCGGAATAGACCCCAACAGAGTCGCCCGGGCCGTCCGCGAACTTTGGGAAACCCCCGCCACATAAGCCTGCCGACCCGCCATGTTCTTCATTCGGTTCAGGAGCTATCTCATCGCGGCCGGGGCCATCGCCATGGCCCTATGGTTCGGACAAGCGATCGGCGAGGGCAACACGCGCCCCCCCATCCTCGTGGCCATGGCGGCGACCACGACCTGGTTTGCGCTACGCATCAGACGAACGATCCTCGCCCTCCTCACGTCGGTGCCCCTGAGCGGACGCATATTCGCGATCCCGTTCGGACCGACACCTTACGAGCTCAGCATGGTTATGCTCATGCCGCAGGCGGCCATCCAGATCATGTTCAAACGGATGGCACCGCGCCTCGGCAGCCCCTGGATCGTCGCGCCCACCGTGGGTCTCCTCGCCATCCTGACTTACCACTTCTTCGCGCAGGGCACCGGCTCGCGCATGCTCGGCGCCGAGTCGGTCGGCGTGCGATTCTACTTCGACTGCTTTCTGGGCCTGGCCGCGTACATCATTCTCGTCAGCACCAACCTCGGCGACAAGGACCTGCGGCCTTTCGCGATCTGCGCCATGGCATCGGCCGGATTGGTTGCGGGAATCGACGTCCTGCTGTTCATCCAGCCCTCCCTGACGGCACGCATATACTCCCTGTACAGCCAGTTCACGTGGGACGCGGCGGGCGCCTACCTCGGCGGCGGCGAGCTATTCCGGATCGGCGGCCTGCGTGATCTCGGGATAACGATCCTCCTGGTCCTCCTGAGCTACCGGCGCGTCAACGCGTTCTGGAATCGGGACTCCTGGTGGGCGGCCCCGCTGGGCCTTTTTAGCCTGGGGTGCATGTTCGCGGGCGGGTTCCGCTCGTATCTCCTCCTCTATGGCTTCATACTGGTCCTGTTCAGCCTGATGGATCTGGGGTGGCGCGCCATCGTGCCAGCCTCGATAGCGGCGGCCCTCCTGCTGCTCATCGCCGCGGGGCACTCCCACCTCTACGAACTGCCCCGTTTCATGCAGCGCCCCATCTGCTTCCTCCCGGGCGATTGGGACCCGGAGATCAAGATGCAGGCCGCCGGCACCGTGGGCTGGCGGCAGGAGCTCTGGGGTTACTTCTTCCGGTGGGAGTTTCCCTTGCACCCATGGTTCGGTCGCGGCCTGGGATTCAAGATCGAGGAGATGGGTCGCCTCAGTTTCAATCCCCTCTACATTGGCATAGGCCCCTTTGTCGAGACACGGATGTGGCACAACGGGGTCGTGAGCGCCCTGGACGCCACCGGCATCATTGGCACGACGCTGTGGATCGGGCTCAACCTGGGCTGCCTGCTTCTCGTGATGCGGGGTCTGCGCGCCCTGCGGGCAAACCCGACCCACCCCGTCCTGAGATTCCTCGTGGCAAAGACCGCGTCGGTCCTTTTCTTTTCGACCTTTACCGGCAACGGCCTGGAAGCCGATCTCTATCCCCTTCTCACATTCGCGGGTTTTCTCGAACTGGGCCTGCGAGGATCTGGCGCCGTCGCGGCCCCGCAGCCCCCGTGGCCCGTTCGCGCGCCCGACCGGGAAACGCCGCGGGCTCCAGACGGGCCCTTTGCCGCATGAGATTCAGCATCGTCACCCCAAGCTATCGCCCGGGCCCATGGCTCCGGCTATGCGTCGCATCCGTTGCGGATCAGGACGTGGAACACGAGCACATCATCCAAGACGCCGGCTCGGACGACGGGACCCTGGATTGGCTGTCGCACGATCCCCGAGTCCTGGCGTTCGTCGAACCCGACCGGGGCATGTACGAGGCCATCAACCGGGGACTCCGGCGTGCCCGCGGCGACATCCTGGCCTACCTGAATTGCGACGAACAATACCTCCCGGGCGCGCTCGCCTCGGCGGCCCGCTATTTCGAGGCGCACCCGGACACCGAAGTGCTGCTGGCCGGCGCGATCGTCGTGGATGCCCGCGGCCAATACCTCTGCACCAGACTCCCCCTGGCGCCCAAGAGGCTCCATTCTCTCCTCAGCAAAAACCTCTCTTGCCTGACCTGCGCCACCTTCTTCCGCCGGTCGGTCATCGAACGGCGGGGGTTCTTCTTCGACGAGACCTTCCGGGTGGCGGGCGACGCGGAATGGATCGTCCGACTCATCGATGGGGGTGTGCGCATGGCGGCGACCCCGACCATCACGTCGGTCTTCACGGATTCCGGCGACAACCTGGGCCTTGGCCGCGGGGCCGCAATCGAGGCAGCTCGACTGCGGTCCATGGCCCCGGCTTGGGCGAGGTTCGCCCCATGGATTCCTGTCGGACTTCACAGGCTGCGCCGCCTAATGGCCGGCCACTACGGGAGGCAGGCCCCTTTCTCGTACGCGATCTATCTCATGGGTCGGCCGGAGGCGCGGTCTTCATTCCGGGTGACGCGACCCGAGTTCCGCTGGCGGCGCCGGGAGACGCCGCTCGTCCGCCAGAGACGCGAGACTGACGCCCGGTCCACCTGAACAGGTTCCCACGCGACATGCGACTGCTCGAAATCTTCAATCAGCACGAGTTCCCGGGCGGCGAGTCTGCCGCGGCGCGCCAAATTTTCGACCTGATCGCGTCACAGCCCGACCTCCAGATCGGGCGCCTCAATGTCACCAGCAAGGATTGGATTGGCCCCGGCGCGCCGCCGCCATGGAAGCAGGCCCTGTGGTCGTTCTCCAATCCCCACTTCCTGGCGAGGCTCAGGACCTATCAGGCGTCGTCTCCCGCCGACGCGTGGTTGGTCCACAACCCATTCCCGGTGGCATCGGCGGGGCTTTACGCCGAGGCCGCAAGATTCCGGACGCCCGTCATACAGTTTGCTCACAATTGGAGACCCTTTTCGATCAACGGTTCCAACTTCATTGCCGGCAGGACACTGGCGGGTCCCCTGAGGCCTCACCTGTGGCGCGAGATTCTCGCCGGAAGTTGGCGCGGATCGCGCGTCCAGACGCTCTGGCTGGGACTGATCCTGCTCTGGCTTCGCCACAGCGGCTGGTTTAACAGCGTCCGCGCGTGGGTTGCGGTATCGCGTTTCGCCCGAGAGCGCCTGGTCGAGGCGGGCCTGCCGCCCGAGCGCGTGTTCGCTCTGCGCCATTTCTGGACTCCGCGAGCCCTCGCCCCGCAGCCCGCGGACGGGGGGCACTACCTCTTTCTGGGGCGCATCACTCCAGAAAAAGGCATCGCGGTGCTCCTCGACGCCTGGGCGAAGCTGGGCAAGATCCTGGGCGCCCAGACACCGCGATTGGTCCTCTGCGGATCCGGGCCCCTCGAAGGTCAGGTGGCCCGCGCCGCGGCGGGCGACCCTTCGATCCGCATGTCCGGCGTCGTGGCCGGGGAGGAAAAGGCCCGACTGCTGTCGGGTTGCCGCGCGGTCATCGTGCCCTCGGTGTGGTGGGAGCCGCTGGGGCTCGTCGTGTATGAGGCCTACGAGCACGCGAAGCCCGTGCTCGCCGCCCGATCCGGGGGCCTTGCCGAGACGGTTATCGCCGGGGAGACGGGCCTCGTGCACCCGCCCGCCGATTCGGGGGCCCTGGCCCGAGACGTCATCCGGCTCGAGGCGGATGCGGCGCTCCGCCGGCGCATGGGCGACGCCGGCCGCGCCTGGCTCGAGCAGAACACCCGCCCGGAGCGATGGCTCGACTCCTTCCGAAAGATACTGGCGCAAGTTTTGGCCGAGAAGATTCCGGGGGGCTCATGAGCGACGCCCCCGGGCGATTCAACGTGCTGGGCGTCGGGATCCACGCGATCGATCTGGATGCCACCGTGGGGCTCGTCGCCCGCGCGATCGCCGATGGCACGCCCCGATATATCGCGGTGACGGGGGTCCACGGGGTCAGCGTCGCCCAGGGGGACCCGGAATTCCGGGCCATCCTCAACGGCGCGCTCCTGTGCACGCCGGACGGCATGCCTCTCGTGTGGATGGGGCGCCTCCAGGGCCACCGCGGGACACGCCGCGTCTACGGGCCCGACCTCATGCTCGAGTTGTGCGACGAGGGCCGCGCGCGCGGCTGGCGGCACTTCTTCTGTGGCGGAAAACCGGGCGTCGCCGAGCGGCTGGCCGAACGTTTGCGCGCGCGCTTCCCCGGCATGGCGGTGGCGGGTTGCTACACGCCGCCATTCCGCGACCTCTCGGAGGAGGAAATCGACGGGCTGGCGGGGCGAGTCCGCGCGGCCCGACCCGACATAATCTGGGTGGGCATGAGCACCCCAAAACAGGAGCGCTTCATGGCGCGTCACCTCGGTCACCTGCCGGCCCCGCTGATGATCGGCGCGGGGGCCGCCTTCGACATCCACGCCGGCCTCCTGCCGCAGGCCCCCCGATGGATGCAGCGCACTGGCCTCGAATGGCTCTTCCGCCTCGCCGCAGAGCCACGCCGACTCTGGAGACGATACCTCATCAACAATCCCCTCTTCATCACGCGGGCGCTCTTGCAGCTCACCGGCCTGCGATGCTATCCCGAACCGGGCATTCCCGTCGCCGTCCCGAAGGAGGCCGGCAAAGAAACCTGATGTTCCTCGCGTATTCCATCGCCGATCAATCCTTCCAGCGTTCCGCCTCGCTGGGAATTCTGAACGTCTCGATGGCGCTGCTGGGAGAGTTGGCCCATCGCCCCGAGATTCAGAAGATTCTCGTGTACCGGGATCCCTCCATAGAAATCGATCCCGAGGTCCTTCGCCGGCCGTCGATCGTGACGCGCGACGTCCAGATCCGTCGCGCGGCCAGGCGCGTGGCCTGGGAACAGTGGGGCGTCAACGCCGCGGCAAAGAGAGACGGGGCAGACTGGTTGCTCCTCCCAAAAGGCTTCTCTTCCTTCCTGCATCCGCCCGCAATTAGGACGGTCGCCTACGTGCATGACATCATGGCCGCGACGTACTTCGACATGTATCCGGCGCACGGCGGCAGGTTGAAACAGGCGTACTTTTCCCGCTGCCTGGCCGCCACACTCCGGACGGCCACGGCCATCGTCACGAACACGGAGTTCACCAGGGGCGAGATCCTCGCCTGGGCCCGCCGTCAAGGCATCGCGCCGAGGGCAGACGTCATTGTCGCGGGCTATGGGCTGCCCGAAGCGCAGCCCCCCCCCGACCATCGCGAGGAACTCATCGTCAGCGATATCCGCGACGTGCCCCACAAGCGGTCCGATCTGGCCCTTCGGTATCTGGCCAAGTGGTGCAGGGATACAGGATTTGGAGGAAAGATCTTGTTCGCCGGCAGACCCCCAAATCCCCTTCCATCGCAAACGCCCCCTTCGTGGGTGTTCGCGGGCAGGGTGCCCACTTCCCGCTACGGCGAGTTGATGCGCTCCGCCCTGGCACACGTCCATTTCACCGAATACGAGGGGTTCGGTCTCCCGCCGGCCGAGGCGATCATGTGGGGCACGCCCGCCGTCTACTCGGAGGTCGGGGCCACCGCCGAAGCCATGGGGGGCATGGGCTGTCCCTTCCAGAACGCATCCTATCCGTCATTCGCCCGCGCGATGGACCGGGCACTCCGTGCCGACGCCGCGACGATCACCGGATGGCAGCGATCGCTCGGCGCGCGTCACAACTGGAAAGGCGTGGGCGAGCGGGTCATTGCGGCGCTCATGGGCGAACGCTGAAACCGCCCCCAGAAACAGAGGAGATTGGGGATTGAGCGGGAGACGGACCGACCCTAGTTTGGCCCTTCACCCACCAAGCGCATGAGCACTGGAACACCACAACGGGCGTCGACCGGACCGATGGTCCCCCGCCACGACCTCGTGGTGCCCATCCTCCTGGGCATCGGCCTGGCGCTTTTGGCGACGGTGGTGCCGGTGTTCCGCCCGTACGAGGGGGAACCGTATTCGCTGGTGGGGTGGCTGGCGTACGCGTGGGACCACAGCGCGGACACGCGGCACGGGGCGATCGTGCCGCTGCTGGCGGCATGGCTGGTGTGGAGAAAGCGCGGGGATCTGGCGGCGCTGCCGCGGGAGGGCACGTGGCTCGGGGTGGCGGTGGCGGCGATCGGGGCGGCGCTCTTCTGGCTGGGCTGGAAGGGCGACATCCACTACGTGAACTACATGGCCTACCTCGTCATCGTGGCGGGGCTCATCCTGGCCTATTTTGGCGCGCGCTGGTTCTACGAGCTGATCTTCGCTTGGTCTTTCCTGATATTCGCGATGCCGATGCCTTTTCTGGACGGGATCCTGGGCTTTCCGCTCCGGCTGTTCATGGCGACGGCGAGCACCGCGATCCTGAACCTCGTGGGCGTCGAGGCCGTGCGCCGCGGCACGGCGATCTACTCCGCGATGGATCCGGCGGTGGGCCTTCCCGAGGGGAGGATCTTCTCCCTGGACGTGGCCGATCCATGCAGCGGGCTCAACTCGCTCTTCGCGCTGGTCATGCTGACCGCGCTCTACGCGCACCTGACGCAGAATCGGCTCTGGAAGCAGTGGTTCCTCTTCCTGTGCGCGCTGCCGCTGGCGGTGCTGGGCAACATGTTCCGTGTGACGAGCATCGCGGTCGTGGCGGCGGGCATCGACCAGAAGTTCGCCTCGGGCCCCTACCACACCCTCGCGGGGTATCTCGTCTTCGTGGTGGCCATCGGCTCGATGCTCCTGGTGGGCAAGCTGCTCGATACCGACTGGCGCGCCAAATTTCGTCGCATCGGGCGGCGCATCGATCCCGCCAAGCACCGGCCCAGCGACGCCTACTGACTGACGCCCCACAGTGTAGCCCATCTGGTCACAGATGGGCCGGGGCGCCCAGCCGGCGCGTCCACGGTCTGACGACCGTGGCTACACCCGGAATTTTCGAGCTAGATCCCGTGCCCAGCACGCGGGGCACCGCCGGGGGTGAAAATGTAGGGCGCGAAATCCCTTTCGCGCCACGGGCAACCGGCAGGGCCCTCGTGGCGCGGATGGGAATCCGCGCCCTACAGGCCGATCCCGTGGCCAATTTTCGAGTCAGTCTTCGAACTAACGCAGCAACTCGGGCAGCACGACCTCCGGCGCCAACTCGGAAATGAACTTCTCGACGGTCTGGGCGACGGCATCGCCGCCCAGCCCATCGGCCTGCATGCCGGCGGTCTCTACGGCCATGACCGAGACATAGGCCCAGCGGTGGCCCACGCCCCGGAAGATGCGGTCGTACGCGGTCAGGAATAACCTCCTCCAATGGTGCGGCGTCAGCACGTCGCGCCCGACGAACCAATACACGAATTTGCCGCGGAGCTTCACCGGCTGTCCCCCGGGGCCGGGCATGGGGCGAGAGATGTCGAGGCTCATGACCGGGACTTCGCCGCCGGCGGCCAGCGGGACCGGCAACACCTGGCCGGAATCGGTGGTCCAGCCCTGGCCGGGAAGGCAGATCTCCGGCCTGTGGATGCTGCGCCGGTCGGCGCTGCTCAGCACGATCGTGCAGACCAGCCAATACCCGCGGGAGTCCGTATATTTCTTCCGTACCAATTCTGTCCCCGGCGGCAGGAGTTGCCGCTCGCCCTCCGACATGGGGATCTCCTCGCCCTTCCAATCCCCCAGCTGATCGGGGAGGGACATGTTGACCCCGGCCACATCGCCCTCGCGGACTTGCGGGGCGCCCACGCACAGGAGGAGCAATCCCCCCAGCAAAGCCAGCAGCGCGAGGACCTTCGGCCAGTCGCGCGACATCCCGGCGGCGGGCCGCCCGGTTCCGTTGTCCTGATCGTCGTTCTCCATGGCCATCGCCGCTCAGCGCACGCGCTCCGCCCGCGGCGGCGCATCCCCCGCGCGCCCGCGCGCGAGGATCAGCACCGTCTCCTCCGGCTTGAACTTGTAGCCCACCCCGAAGCTTAGCGGCCTCACCCTCGAATCCGCCCGCTCAAAAATCCCCCGCAGCCCGGGCTGAAAGTACTGCCGGAACATGTCGAGCGTCCCACGATAATTCCCATAAAATCGGAGATCCCAGCGCCACGGGTCGAACCCCGAGAGCGGGATCCCCGAATCGTCCTGCAGGATGGCGGCGCTGCCATCCAACACCACCGAGCGCACCCGCGAAAAATAGGACTCGTGCATCAGGTACGACGCGCTCTTCATGAACGTCACCCGCGTCCCCATCCCCGCCAGGAGCCGCGAGGGCCAGTTGTCCTTGCCCAGGGCGCCGTCCCCCAGGTCCGCGGAAAAATAGAAGACCTCCTTCGCCCCGCCCCCGCCACGGAGTCGCAGCCGGATCCCGCGCGGCGGGGGACCTCCCCAGCCCTCCCGCACCACGGCAGCACCGTCCCCCCCGACGCCCACCGGTTCCACCGCCTCGACCCGCAGCCCCAGCCGCGCCGCAAACGCCAGCAGCGGAGGCAGGTTCCCCTTCAACTGCCCGCGCCCGAAATCCCGCCGCATGTCCTTCGTGATGAAATAGGTGTAATTGATCGCGGTCAGCATGGGCGCGCGCATCGCCGCCAGCGAGACGGACCAATCCCCTCCCGACATCCCCCCGAGATCCGGCAACGGCTCCGCCGGCTCCAGCGCGCAGAGCACATACCGCTCCGCTTTCGGGAAAAACGCCACCGCGTGGGCGAGGTCCGGCCCGCTGAACGGGTAGAACACCGTCCGGCAGCGCCCGTGGATATCGCCCATCTCCGCCGAGGACCACGCCCGGACCTTCGCCAGCCTCCCCCCCTCGAAACGCGACCAGGCCTTTTCCATCTCCGCCGCGTGTTCGGCCCAGCCCCGGCCCGACCGCACCGAGGCAAATCCCGGCCCCGGCATCCCCGCCAGCAGCCGCGCCGCGCCATCCCAGTCCCCGGCGCGGGCGATGCCCCCCGCGCGCGGACACAGGACCTGCGCCGCGGCCACCGCCACGCCAAGCCACACGCTGTTGCCCTTCCTCGCCATCACGATGCTCCGCGTCCGACCCATCTAGCAGACCCCCGCCCTTTGGAAAGCATCGGCAATCTCAAATATTCCCGATCTGGCCGAACATGCCCGTCCAGCTTGGGCGGTGGTTGTTGAATGTTGATTATTGGAAGTTGAGTTCGGTTTTCGAACCTCGGTCACCAAGATCCGAATTGATCCCGCCGCCGACGCCAATCTAGACTGCCCCGCCTATGCGCCGTCCCACCCTTTCCCTTCCCGTTGCCCTGGCCGCAATCCTCATGGCCCCGTGCCCGATCCTCGCCAACGGCGGACCCGAACTGATGATCCACGGGGAGAATTACCCCCGCGTGTTCTTCTTCCGCGGCTCGGAGGGCCCGCCGTCGAACCCGAAGACGACCTACGAGGGGTGGGAGGCCGAGTTCAGCCGCCTGATGGGCATCATGGGCAAGTGCCTCGACGAGGAGGTCATCGGCCGCGAGGCGCGCAACCCCGAGTTCTTCTGCCGCTTCAAGCGCCAGCACCCGGCGCAGGTCGTCCTGCTCCACTTCAACGGCAACTCCCGCGACCCGCGCCACTTCACCGAAAAGTATTTCCCGGGCCACTGGACCTACCGCCGCGCCACCAAGATCCTCGCCGACGTCCCCGCCCAAGAGGGGGAATCCACCCTCCGCGTCGAGGACGCCTCGGATTTCATGGTCAACACCGGCCGGTACAGGACATCGAACGACGACATCGCGCTCTTCGCCATGACCGCCGACGGCAAGCACGACTGGGCGCGCTGCGAGCAGGTGCAGTTGATCTCCGTCGACAAGAAGGCGAACACCATCCGCGTCCGGCGCGGCTGCTACGGCACGAAGCCCCTCGCCTTCCAGGCCGGGGCCTCGCGCGCCGCGGCGCACGCCGTCGAGGGCCCCTGGGGACAAAAGAACAGCCTGCTGTGGTTCTATAATTTCTCCACCCACTGCCCGAGGGATCCCGAGGGCAGGACCTGCGCCGACCGGCTGGTCGACGACCTCGCGGGATGGTTCGGCAAAGGAGGCAAACTGGCCGATTTCGACGGGCTGGAATTCGACGTGATGTTCAACGAGACCCACGGCGACACCGACGGCGACGGGGAGGCGGACAACGGCGTCATCGGGGGCGTGAACCACTACGGCATCGGCGTCATCGAGTTCGCCCGGCAGTTGCGCCAGCGCATGGGCGAGGATTTCATCATCCAGGGCGACGGCGCGCTCGGGCCGGGCGGGCGGCGCTCCCAGCGCGCCTTCGGCATCCTAAACGGCATCGAGAGCGAGGGCTTCCCCAACCTCAACGACTGGGACTTCAAGGACTGGTCTGGCGGCCTGAACCGCCACGCCTTCTGGCACGCCAACGGGCGCATCCCCGCCTTCAGCTACATCAACCACAAGTGGAACGAGCCGGTCCCAGGCAAGCCCGGCGCCCAAAAGAACCCGCAGGTCCCCTACTCCCGCCACCGGCTCAGCTTCGCCGGGGGCCAATTCACCGACGCCGCCATCTGCTACTCGTTCGCGCCGGCGCGCGATCCCGGGGGCAAAATCGGCATCTGGGACGAATTCCGCTGCGGCACCGATAACAAGTTAGGCTGGCTCGGCAAGCCCGAGGGTCCCGCCATCCGCCTCGCGGCCAAGGCCCCGGACCTCCTCGGGGGCATCGGCGACCCCGCCGGCGAGGCCCTCGCCAAACGCATCGCCGGCCGCGTCGTCGCCAGACCCACCAACGACGGCGTCACCGTGACGCCCGCCTCCCCAGACGCCACCGCCATCGAATTTTCCTTGCGCGACATCCCCGCCAGCGGCACCGACATGGTCGTGCTCGTCACCATGCGCGGCGGGCCCATGAAGGGCTACCCCCGCGAGATGGCGCGCTTCGCCGAATGCGAGATCTCCGGCGGCATGGTCAGCCTCATGGGCAAGACCCCGGACATCACCGGCATGGCCCTCCGCGGCAAGGCCGAGGAACCCATCGATCGCAACACCGGCGCGCGCGTGCAGCACCAGGCCCTCGCCACCATCGGCGATAAGCCGCTCCCCGCCTACGCCATCCACCCCCCCTACCAGTCCGCGAAAGGCTACGTCTTCTGGTGCCGCGATGCCGAGGTCCCGGCCGGCTCCGAACTGCGCTTCAGCCTCGGCATGAGCGAGAAGGCCCCCGAGCGCTCCGACGGCGTCTGGTTCAAAGTCCTCGCCGCAGACCTCTCCGGCGACAAGCCCGGCCCCTTCGTGCCCCTCTTCGAGAAAGCCACCAAGGCCCACGAATGGATCCCCTGCGCCATCCCCCTCCAGCAATTCGCCGGCAGGCGCATGCGCTTCAAATTCCTCGCCGATTGCGGCCCCAAAGATAACACCGTCACCGACCAGGGCTTCTGGGCCGACGTCAAAATCATGCGCGCCGGCGCCCCCGAGTCCGCGATCACCCCCTCCGCCTCCCTCATGACCTGGCTCAACGACCGCCCCTTCACCTCCGCCTTCTACTTCCGCGACATCCGCTCCGGATCCGTCGACCTCACCCTCGCCATCGAAGGCCGCGAACCCATCACCATCACCGCCCTCTCCGCCCACGCCCACCCCGACGCCATGTTTCGCGCCTTCGAAAACGGCCTCGTCATCGCCAACCCCTCCCAAAAACCCTACACCTTCGACCTCAACGCCATCTCCCCAGGACGCAACTACCGCCGCATCAAGGCGTCCCCCACCCAAGATGCCCAGGCCAACAACGGCCAGCCCGCCGCCGAAAAAATCACCCTCGGCGACCGCGACGCCCTCTTCCTCGTCCGCGTGCCCTGACTCCAAAATTGGATCGCGATGTAGGCTGCGCCTTGGCGCACGCGGGCGTTCGATTCGGCAGCGTGCGCCAAGGCGCAGCCTACCATTTTCCGCCCCGGTGGTGC
>CAZYWZ010000043.1:0-51713 GCA_964651705.1 uncultured Verrucomicrobiales bacterium | reverse complement strand
AACTGGATCAGCCCCGCCCCCGCGCGCCGGGGGCGGGGCTGACCTGAAACTTCAAGGTTTAGACCCTTCATTGAGTCTCCCAAGCTATTGGAAACGGTCTAGTTGTGCGGAAACCGCCCGAAGGCGCCTGCCGCCTGACACAGGCGGCCTACAAAATTTGTAGGGCATCTCTGCGAGATGCCACGTCAGAGAGTTGCGTCGTATTTTCGATCAGACATGGCCCGCCCGGCCGCCTCTCCCCCTCCCATGATAGGCGATCAAGAAATACGCGAGCACCCCCGCCACCGCCGCGGACAGGCCGCCCCAGAACAGGGGCCAGCGCGTTGGCGCAACGGCCCCGGCCACGTGGAACCAGAGGCCCGTGCCAAGGAACCCCGCCAGGTTGCCGAGGCCCATGTTCATCAGGGAGAACAGGGCCTGGGCCCGCGTGCGCCACGCCGGATCCACGCGCCGGTCAAGATAGATCTGCGCCGTGATGAGCACGAAGGTGAAGGATGCCCCGTGGAGCGTCACGCCCGCCAGCAGGAACGGCGCGTTGTCCATCGCGCTCAGCGCGAAACGCAAGACCCCGAACCCCAGCCCAAAAGCGAATAGCCACTTCAGCCGAAGGCGCGGCAGCAGCGCCCCGAGACTGAACATGGCGACGATCTCCGTCACCTGCCCGAGGCTCATCCACGCGCTGGTGCGCGCGAACCCGAGGTCCCTCAGGTGCGTCGGCGCAAACGGGTAGAACGCCGCGATCGGGACGCAAAACAGCGCCCCAGCCACGAACACCACGCGATGGTCGCGATGCCTCAACAACTCGAGCGCGTCCCAACCGAGGCGCTGCCGCAGGGTCAGGCCCTCCATGGCCTTCGGCGGCTCGACCGATGGGAGGAAAAACGTGAACGCCGCCAGCACCAGCCACCCCACCGAACTGCCATATCCGGCCATCGGCGAGGCGTCCGCCCCCATCCCGCTCACCAGCCAGCAACCCGCCATCCAGCCGATCGTCGCCATCGCCCGCACCGGGCCGAACTCCCGCTCCGAATCCTGCAGCCGGGAGAACGCGATGCTCGATGTGATGCTGAACGTCGGCGCCCAGCACAGCGCGTTCAACTGGATCAGCGCCAGCACCAACCAGCGATCCCAACCGCACTGGATGGACGCGCCCGCCAGCGCCGTGGCGCCCGCCGTCGCCACCGCCAACCCGCGCAGCACCCGCACCGGCGAGGCGTGCCGGTCGGCCATCGCCCCAAAGATCAGCGGGGAGAGCAGCGCCGCCATGGCCGATGTCGCGTACGCGAAAGGCTTGATGCCCCCCAACCCGTGCGAGTCCAGCACCGCGCTCAAAGGCACAAACCACATGCCCAGCGCCACCCCGTGAAGGATGAACAGCGCCGCCAGTTCCACGAACTCCGCCCCGCGAATCGCCCTAGCCTGCATGTCTCACGCGTTTTCGTGAAATATGCAGGTCCGCGGGAAAAGCACGCTCCAAAGCGCATCGCGGCTAATCATCTCGGTTTCTTGTCATCCTCTTTCTTGTCGTCGGTCTGCAGGCGCTTGATGGTCTGTGGCTGGATCGGGGCGATGGTCATCGGCGTAATCTTCTGGGGGGCGATCTGGCTCGAACCCGGGGGCTTTCGCGTCGGGGTCTGCGGGATCTTGGTCGGCGGTTTCGTGGGGATCTGGAATCCGGGGAACGTGGGGGTCTGGGTCTCGGTCTGGGTCTGGCGGACCAGGATGATCTGCTGCGTGGCGTCCCGGGTGCCGACGTTGACCACGACACCTCCCGTGCTGAAGCCCTGCCGCGACGCCTTGACCTGGTAGGTGGTTCCGCCCCCGATCTGGGTCCGCCACCAACCGCCCTTGTCGGTCAGGCCAGAACGGGAACGTCCCTTCCCCCCAATCACCATCACCTGGGCCCCGGAGATCGGTTTACCCCCGCGTTCCACCACTTGTATCGCAAGGGTGAAATCCGACGGGGGCGGCGGTTCCGTCTCCCGCAAGCGCATCAGATGGATCGTGGCGGTCCCATCCCGCGCGCCCATGCCCACCTCCGTGCCGCCGCTGCCAAAACCCTCGCGGACGGCCTTCACCGCATAAGATCCCGGCGGCAAGTCGATCCGCCAAACACCGAGCCGGTCGGTTGTGCCACCGCCCACCCGCGCCTTGCCCCGCATCACCGTCACCCCGGCGCCCGCGATCGGCCCGCCGCCGCGCTCGATCACCTGAACCGTCAATGTCCCCGGCCCCAGATCGGGCGGGGGCATGGGCTGCGCCGGAGCGACCGGCGCCATCGGAACCACCGGCACCTGCCGCCCGGGCACCGGCGTCGTGGTCGGCGGCTGGTCGGTGACGCCCGGCTCGCCAGAAGCCTTCCCGCGCAGCAGGATCTCCACCCGCGAGGGCCGACCCGAGGTCACGGTGAATTTAATTCCCCCCGGGGGATGGCCATCGGCCCGCGCCATCGCGGAATACGCCCCGTCGCCGGGGATGCCGAGCGCGACCACGCCGTTGCCACCCGTCTGGCCGCGCGCGGTCTCGGACAACGGCTGGTCCCCTTGCCGCACGAGCACCTCTGCGCCGCGAATCGGCTTCCGCGTGACGGCATCCAATACCAGGACGTCGAGCCCCAGTTCGCCCGGCGGCTTCCGCGACTCGCGCATCAGCGTGAGGTGTACCCGGCTGTGGCGCCCCTTGAACACATGCGTCGGTCGGCTGCTCGCGGTCTCGTAGCCCTTCGCCTCGGCGATCACGCGATACACGCCCACCGAGAGCGAGTGTTTGAACTGTCCCTTACCGTCGGGGGGACCCGGTTTAACCGCCGCCTCCTCTCCCGGCAACCGCAGGATTCGGAGGACGACCCCCGACATCGGCACCGGCGTTCCCTCCCCTTGCTCGACGCGCACCATCCCCAGGATGCCCTGGTCCGAGGACACCTCTTCCCGCCGCAGGACGAAATCCCGCGTGGCCTCGCCCCCGCCCGGCACCACGATCACCTTCGGGTCGACCAGTTGCGCGAAGCCCCGCGTCGTGACCGAGGCGCGCCACTGGCCCTCCTCGAGACCCACTTCGTAATGCCCCGCACCCTGCCCTTTGGCGCCGGCCCCCCGCGCCACCACCCGCGTTATCCCGCGCCCCCCCTCGCGCCTCAGCGAGATCACCGCGCCGCCAATCCCCGCGTCGCCCTTCGGCGTCTTCTCGTACACGCGCCCCTTGAGCCGCCCCCGCCCCACCTCCGGCTTGGCCTGCGGCTTGCTCTCGGGATCCGTCTTTCCCTTCGTCAGGGTGAAGTTGAAAACCCCGTACCCCTCCGATAGCTGCTGCTGGACGCCCCGGCCACTATCCTCGTCCTTATACCCCGCCGCCGTCACCTTGTACGGATAGCTCCCCGGACCAACGTCTATCGTATAACGCCCCGCGCCATCCGATGTCGTGCTACCCCCGCCCTTCAACTCGATCGTCGCACCGGGCACCGTGCCGAGCAGTTTGCCATCTTCGTCCACCCCAAGCACGCGCCCCGTCAAGCCCGGACCCGCCGCATCGGCCATCATCGCGGCCACCCACACCAGAAACGCCGCGACCAGCCCGAGCCTCACACCCACCGAAGCCATCCCCACCGTCGCTTTCATCGATCGACCTCCCTCCCTAAGGAACTTCCACCAGCCTCAGGCCAAACAACACGCAGGGGTGATCCGGATCCACCGCCGCGCCCGTGATGCAAATCGCCGCACAGAGATTCCACGCCCCAGCGCCGCCATCGGCCGCGGTATCGACGACCCGATCGGTGCCCGGAGGCTCCTGTATCGAGACGATGGGCATCACCTCGTCCCCGGCCGGCGTGCTGACCACGTGCGTCAGCGGCTGGGGCCACGGATTCGGAATCAGGTAAGGCGGACCGGGATAATATCTGTGGTCGGGACCCGCTCCCGCCAAGACCCCAATCATATCACCATCGGCGGCGTTCGGCCCGCCCGCCTCGCCCTCGAATCCCAGATGGAAATGGCACAGGTAGCGCCCCTCGACCGGCGGGCTCCACAGGACCAGATAGACGTGATCCAGAGGCGCGCCAGCCCCGGGGCGGATCACGATATTCTGCCCCGGCATGGTATTCCCGAACAGCAGGCCAATCCGGTGGCTCGCGACCTCGCCCGCGTACCAGACCGCCGGACCCGCTCCCCCCGGATCACCAGCCGAAACCGGAAACGCCACCCCCGCCCCATCCACGGCAAACATCACCTGCATCTGGTCGGGATCGGTCGCGCTGAAGACATACGGCAGCGCCAGCCCGAGACCGGTGTGATCCCCGACCCCCGCATCCACCGCCTCGTCCGTCGCATGCGCGATCACCACCGGGATCAGGTAAAGATAAGGGCGATCCGCAGCCGGCGGCAGATGGCTCAACGCCGTCCCGAGGTCCCGGGTGCCCGCGCCCACGCCGTTGATCTCGGCCAGCGGCGCCGCAAAATCGATCGGATTCGGCTCATCCGGCCGAACCGGCAAAATCAGAACCGTGAAATCCTGGATCGATCCCGCATCGCCCGTGACATCCCATTGGATGGAAAAATTCCCCGAAGGGTCGGCGGGCGGCGTCATCCGCACCGACGTCACCTGAAAGGGCTCGCCCACCGGGGGCGGATCCAACCCCGGAAGCAAAGGCGCCAGGCCACCCAAGACCCCAACGAGCACGTCCATCCATCCCGGCCCAAAGCCGCCTCCCCAGCCAGGCCCCCATCCCCCGCCACCCGGGTCGTCCCACCATCCGCCACCCCAACCGGGACCGAATCCCCCTTCACCGGGAAACGGCGGAAAATCGTCATCGAAACCACCCCACCCCCCACCCATGCCTTCCTCCTGGAAAGGCAGGTCGCCGACCCATCCCCCCTCGGCCGCCGGATAGCCCGGCTCCCCCTCCGGCGGCAGCCCCAGCGCCCCGCCATTGACCAGATCCAGGCCCATCCCCTTGCCCGCCTCCCAGACGTGCGTCTCCCGCGGACCCGGCACATTCTCGACGACCTTCCCCGCCGCATCCCAATGGGCGGGCGGGATGACGCGAATCGCCTCCAGCGACATGCGGTCGATGTCGTTCTCCTCGCTGTCATAGACGACGCGCCCATCGACCTCGACGATCAGGCGCTGCGGGTGCCAGCGGTCCGGGGCATCGCCCTCCGGCGCGCCATGCCCCAGCATCCCGAGCGCATAGCCCCGCAGATCCGCCGCCACCAGCGGCCCCGCCAGCAGGTCGATCGCGATCTCCCGCGGGCCAGCCCCCGGCTCGAGCGGATTGGCCGGCGAGCCCACCAGATACTTGTGACCGCCCGCGCAAAAATAGACATAGTTGCGGGTGTCGGCACCCGTGTGCGCCGCGGTGGCCAACGTCACCTTCATCCCCCGGATCTCATCGCCCGTGCGCCAAGGGGAACGGAACCCCGGTTCGATGAACCAGGGATGCCCGCCGGCCAACTGCCGGCGCAAGCTCTCCCGCTCCCGCACCAGCGGCGAGAGCCGCCCTTGGACTTCGGCCGCTCTCTGCCGGTCCCCATCCGCGGCCAAACCAATCTCGATCAGCGCCGCCAGCTCGTCGGCCTCCGCCTGCAGCGGCGCGACCTGCGGGTCCAGCGCCGCCATCCTCGCCCGCGCCGCCCCCTGCCGCTCCCCGGCCCTCGCCCCGATCCCGGCATTCTTCGCGAAGGGTTTCCCGTTGATCTGGATATCGTATTCGGCCAGCTCCCAGTCGTTGCTGCCACGGCTCGCGAAACCGATCCGCGAGATGTCGGACACCCGTACCCCCGCGAGCAATTGCCCGGTGCTCCGCAGCGCGTCCGTTCCCGGATCGTCGCCCGCCCGAAACGAGAAGCTCGCGCTCTCCCCCTCCCGCACCGCCCGAACCGCCGCGCCCGACGACGGGATCGCCCCGAACAAGGGGACCTCGTCCGCGCCGCACCCCACCGGATACAGCCACAGCGGAAAACCCAGACCCAGGTCCAGCGCCACCCGCTCCGAAAGACCCCCGCCCCCCGCGCCGACGCCGACCTTCACCACGATCGATTCCACCGCCTCCCCCGCCTCGAAATCCTCCCCCACCGAAAGGGCGGCCCACCCCCCAACCGATCCCGCCAACCACCCCACTCCGATTGCCAGCCCACGAATCCCCGCGCTCATGATCGCCCTCCCTCGTTAAACCCAAGGACGCCGCTCCCCAGACCTCCCCTGCTCATTTACCAACCTACTAACCCGAGGTCCCGCCGCAACGGATTTCTTCCCGGCCAGCCGCCTGCCGCACGTTGCCGCGGGCCATGGCGGCGCGGTCGCCCCGGGTCATTCACGGGGGAACTTCACGGCCGCTGCCGCCTGGCACCGGCGGACTACAAATTTTGCAGGGCGTCTCCGCGAGACGCCAACGGGGGGAAGTTTCGGGTCAATCCCTATTCGCCCTTCAGCCGATCAAAGATGACCCCGAAGGTCTCGCCGCTGGCCGCCTGATGGTAAGAGCCCTGAAGGGTGTCGCTTTCCTTGTCGTACTTCAGCTTGTAATTGCTCCCCGGATACCCGCGATCGGCCATCAGCACGAACACGCGCACGACCCCTTCGCGCAACTCCGCCTCGGCCTTGCCGATGTGGATCGGGCGCGGGTTGAAATAGCCCGCCTCCATCGTGCCATCGGCGGCCACCGACTTGATCTCGATCATGTAATCCCCGTCCTGCCGCACCCACCTCCCTTTGAGCGGGCCGAATTCCGCCGGCGCCACGGCCGGGGCCCCGTCGGGTTTCGCCGCGGCCGCGGTCCCCTCGGGCTTGCCGCAACCGGATATCAGCACGGCCAGCGCCAGCGCGCACCCCGCGACCACGGCACCGGCAAAAGAATGATGTGACACGCGCATGCCCGACTATGTTCCCCCCCCATCGCGGCCCGCAAGTCAAAAGCATCCCCTCTCAGAACGGCCAAAACCTCGGGATGAAGATCGTGGCCAACGCGCAGAAAAGGATGTTCAGCGGGACCCCCACCCGCAGGAAATCCGCGAAACGATAACCGCCGGCGTTGTAGACCATCGTGTTGGTCTGGTAGCCGACGGGGGTCGCGAAACTGGTCGATGCCGCGAACGCCACCGCCACCAGAAAGGGGCGGGGATCCAACCCGAGCCCGGCCGCGGTCGATATCGCCACCGGCGCCAGTATCGCCGCGGCGGCGTTGTTGCTCATGACCTCCGTGAGTACCGCGGTCAATATGTACAGCCCGCAGAGCACCGCCTCGGGCGGGGCCCCGCGCGCGATGCCCAGCGCGCCATCGACCAGCATCCGCGCCGCGCCGGTCTTTTCGATCGCCAGGCCCAGCGGGAACACCCCGGCGAGCAACAGGATCACCCTCCAGTCGATGGCCCGATAGGCGTCCTCCGTCCGGATGCAGCGAGAGAGCGCCATCGCCGCGCATCCCAGCAGCGCCGCCGTGGCGACCGGCAGCAGATCCAGCGCCACCAGAAGCATCACCGAGCCAACGATGCCCAGCGCCAACGGCGCCCGGCGCCGATCCACCGCCACGTCCCGCCGCGGCTCCAGCAGGATGAAATTCTCATCCTCCCTCACCCGCGCGATGGCCTCCTTCGGCCCCAGCAACAGCAGCGCATCGCCGACGCGCAGGCGCACCGAGGCCAACTGCTTGCGCAGGGCATGGCCCCGCCGATGCAGGGCCAGCACGATCGCCTTGTACCTCCAATAAAAATCCGCGCCCCGCAGGGTCCTTCCCACCAGCCCGGAGCGCGGCGCCACCACCGCCTCCACGAGTTCCGTCTCATCACCGCTCAAGCTCGCATCCTCCAGCCGGAACTGGGGCTCCAGCTCGAGGCCGGTCGCATCCTTCAGCTTGAACAGCTCCTTGACCTCGCCGCGCGCCAGCAGCACATCCCCCTCGCGGATGGCCACGGCCCGGGGCGACCAGATCGCCCGCTCCCCCCGCAGGATCTCCAGGACCGTGATGTCGTGCGCCTCCCCCAGCTTGGACTGGGCCACCGTCTTGCCCACCAGCGGCGAGCCCGGCATCACCCGCAACTCCGTGATGTACTCGCCCAGATCGTAGGCCTCCGTCAGCTCGGTTGGCCTCCGGTCCGGCAGCAGCCGCCTCCCCACCACCAGGAAGTACAGCATCCCGGCGGCGACCATGATCGCGCCCAGCCCCGCAAACTCGAAAAGGGAAAAACCCCGCAGCCCCGCCCCCTCCGCGAAGGCGTTGACCACCAGATTGGTCGATGTCCCGACCAGCGTGCACACCCCGCCGAACTGCGAGGCGAAAGACAGCGGTATCAGCAACTTCGAGGGTGCCACCTTGCGCGACTTCGCCGCCGACACCACGAGCGGCAGAAAGACCGCCACCACCGCCGTGTTGTTGATGAAGGGGGAGAGCGCCGCCGCCACGCCCATGACGAGCGCCATCTGCCACGCCTCCCCCCGCCCATGGCGGATCAGCGCGCGGCCCACGGCATCCAGGGCGCCCGTCTGGCTGAGCCCGGCGCTCAGCACGAACATCGCCGCCACCGTCACCGTCGCGGGATTGCCGAACCCGACCAGCCCCTCCCCCGTCGTCAGCACCCCGCACACCAACAGCGCCGCCAGCACCAGCAGCGCCACGACATCGACCGGCACCCGCTCCGTCGCGAAGAGCACCACCGCCACCACCACGATCAGCAGGATCGCCGCAATCTCCATCGCCTCCCCCCGCCCTCAGTCCCCCGCGGGCGGGTGCGCGGCCCGCGCGCCCACCGGGCAGGCCCTCGTCCCGCCGAGTCCCCGCAGCAGCGCCACCAGTTCCCGCTCGAGCACCTCGTAGCTGAAATGCCTCTCGCCGATCTCATAGTTGTGGCCGACCATCTCGTCGCGCAGCCCCCCGTCGCCCGCCACCCGCTCCACCTCGCGCACCGTCTCCCCGGTCAGAAATCCGTCGAACAGGATCACGCGGAACCCGCACGGCTCGATGTCGGTGCGGTAGATGGCGTACCGGTTGCACACGATGGGTTTCCGGTAGTACACCGCCTCCAAGAACGCGTTGCCGAAACCCTCGTACGCGGACGGGTACGCGACGATGTCCGCCGCCCCATAGGCATCCGCCACGGAGAATCTCGCCCCCCCATCCGCGGTCGTGCCGCGCACCGCGCCGATCTTCTCATCCGCGAAGATGGGTTCCACCCCCATGGTGTCCGCGAAATCCCGGATGCGCCGCGCGTAGGCGTCGCCCTCGTCCCCGGAGGCGTGCGTGATCACCAGCCTCGCCCGCTCCAACCCCAGGTGCCGGACCAACTCGATGGAATGCTCGATGCCCTTGCGCGCCACCACGCGCGTCGGCTGCAGCACCAGCAACTGGTCGTCGCGGATGCCCAGCTCCTCCCGGAAGCGCGCCGCGAAGTGATTCGGCCCGGCCGGGGGATTGGCGAAATCCATGACGTTCGGGATCACGCGCGGGCACATGCCCGTCCGGCGGCTGAACCGCTCCGCCGCCACCGAGTTGATCACCACGTGCCTCAGCTGCACCAGCGGCGGCGGAAACGCATACGCCAGGATGTCGTCCACCGCGTTCACGATGAACCGCCTCCTCTCCCAGTAGAAATCGTGGTGGTGCGCGATCGTCGGGATCGCCCGCTCCTGGAGGAGCTGCACCAGGCCGACGCCCAGAGGCAGGTTCATCGGGATCGTCAGCGCATTCTCGATGACCATCCAGTCCGCACCCAGCCCCTCCACCTCCTCGCCGATCCGGTCCCTCAGCTCCCGAGCCAACGCGAAGATCTCGTCGGTCAGCGCCCGCGTCCTCACCTCCACATCGAAGGCCTGCTCCGCGATCGCCCGTATCCGCGGGTGGGCGAAGTGCGCCTCGGGGATCCGCACCGCCGGCGCCAGATCCGCATCCAGCTCGCCGGCGACATAGGAGCATTCGACGCCCAGCCGCCGCAGCACCTCCGCCCATTTTCTCGTCTCGAGGGAGACGCCATCCGTGCCGGCGATCCGCGTCGCCACGAACGCCACCCTCTCCGGCAGATCTTCGCCACAGCCCGCCATCACTTGTGACTACCATAACCCCATTCGGCGGACCCGTCACCCCCCTTCCAGCAGAAGGGCGCCCGCGCCATGTCGAAGATCCTGAAAGCGCGCCAACGTGAGGCAGACATTCCCGTCTGCCTCACCCGAGGATTAGCGTGCCAGGGGGGAGATTCGAACTCCCGACCAAGGGCTTATGAGTCCCCTGCTCTACCCCTGAGCTACCCTGGCAAAGGGGACGGGAATATTATGGTAGCCGCGCGCCGCGCGCAAATCAAAACCCGCCGACAATCAAAACCCGCCGCGCCAGAGGCGCCACGCCCACCGCAGGGGCCCGATGGCCCACGGGGGCCCCGGCTCTCCCGCCGCGGGCGCGGGCCTCTCTCCCGCCACCCCGGCCGGAGCGGCCCCAGACTCCGGCGCCGTCACCGCGACCGGCGCGGGGATAGGGGGCAGGTCCGCCCGCAACCGCGGCAACGAGAACCGCCCCGCCGCGGCGGGATCGTGGGAGCCCCAGGCCATCTGGATCACGCGCCAGTGATCCCGGCGCGCCGGCACGGAGATGATCTCAAACCCGGGCAGCAGCAACCCCGTGAGGGCGCCGCCCTCGCAGCACTTCGTATCGATGGCGTAGACCTTGCCGGGCACGATCATCGGCGCGCCGTCGTCCCCGTACGCCTTGTGCCCGACGATGATCGGCTTCGGCCCCTCGTAATGCTCGTACCACGGCCACAGCCCCCGTTCCTCAAGCCGGGCCCTCCCCCGCTCCCGGCCCATCAAGACGTTGGGCTTCTGCCGCTCCAACGGCAGCCCCGCCTCGAAATAGCCGTGCACCACCAGCGCCTCCGGCAGATCCTCGTACAGCGGAAACTCCGCCGCCGCCGCCAGAAACCTCCGGTACCCCGCATCCGAAAATTGCGCCCGACAGACGCTCTCCAAAAACGCGGCGCCCGCATCGCCCCCCGCCGATTCCAGATGCCGGGCCTCGTGATTGCCCCGCAGAATCAGCGTGTTCGGGCGGCGCGTCAGAAAGTCAAAAACCTCCTCGGGCGCGGGCCCCTTGTTGACGATGTCTCCCAGCGAAATGAGCCGGTCGCCGGGGCGCAGTCCCGCCGCCTCGATGAGATCAAACAGCTCATCGATGCACCCGTGTATGTCCCCGACGATCAGCGTCCTCACGGCAAAAATACCTTCACTGCGGCGAAACGGCCCGCGCCGCAAGTCTAAGCCACCACCGGCCCGGCGCCAGCCCGCACGTCACCAACGCGCGGCTTGCATCCCAGACATTGCGCCCTCGGGTACTGCCTCTCGCTGACTCGAAAATTGGGTCGCGACGTAGGCTGCGCCTTGGCGCACGCGGACGGTCGATTCGGCAGCGTGCGCCAAGGCGCAGCCTACCATTTTCCTCCCAGGCGGTGCCCCGAATGTCCGCCGCCAGGCGGGCGGGGCACGGGATCTACAAAGCACGCCTCACGCCTTGAAATCCCCACCGGGCCCATGCAGGCTTTTTCCGGGATCCAGAAAAATGAAAACCGCAGCACTCCGATATTTCTCCATCGCGCTCGGCCTCGCCACGCCCATGGCGGCATCCCGCGCCGCGGCATTGGACTTCCGCAGCGCCCCGGATGACGCGGCGCGCCAGGACCACATCGCCGCCGGATGGAACGCCGGTCGCGAGAAGCTCCGGGCCGCGCTGACCGAATCCTATTCGGCCTCCTCCGTGTCCAGCCCCTATTTCGCGGACTGGCTCGCCCTGTACGACTGGCTCGGGATCCTCGGCCGCGACGGCCCCGAGGACGTCGCCCGCCTGGTCCGCCTCCACCTCTGGGTCGCCCCCGGCGACGACCGCCCCACCATCATGTCGCCCGGGGTCAACGTCCCCCCGAAGGAGGACGCGCAAAACGTCCCGCTCGATAAGGCGCTCGGCGTCGTCCGCAGCGACCGCTTCCAGTCCGAGCTGATGGACCGCTTCGTCCCCAAGGGCGCCAAGATCCCCGACGGCCCCATCGGCGACGCCCTCGGGGCGGATGCCGTCCGCACCCTCACCGCCGACGCCGCCCTCGGCCGCGAGCTCTTCCAGAACATCGCCGAGGGGGACCTCATGTCCGTCGCCCTCCCCCTCTTGCTCGAATGCCGCAAGGCCGCCGCCGAAAAATGGGAGGCCTACACCCGCCTGGCCGTCGCCATGGCCCTCGTCTACGACAGGCCCCCGCCCGCCTTCTGGCCACACCACCAGGTCGGCCAGGATAAGGTCCTCCGCCAGAAATCCACCCCCGTCGAGCGCTTCCAATTCTGGATGCAGAATAACGAGAACCGGAAACTCACCCTCGACCTGAAGAAACTCACCGTCGAGCAGGCCAAGTTCGTCGTCGACGCCTTCGTGCCAGAAGAGGAACTCCTCTGGGCGCAGAAGGAGGTCCGGCTCGGGCGCACCAGCTTCGACAAGGCGTTCTTCATGATCAAGTACGACACCCCGCGCCTAAAGGCCAACAGGCTCGATTGGATGGCGCCGGACTACCGCCTGGAGACCATCAAGAAAGAGGGCGGCATCTGCGTCGACCAGGCCTACTTCGCGATGATCGCCGGCAAGGCCAACGGCCTGCCCACCCTCTTCTTCTCCGGCCAGGGCGCCAGCGGCGGCCACGGCTGGTTCGGCTACATGCGCAGCGACGACAAGTGGGAGGTCGACTGCGGTCGCTACGCGAGCCAGAACTACTCCGTCGGCAACGCCCTCGACCCGCAGACCTGGGACCGCATCAGCGACCACGAGCTCGCCTACCTCGCCTCCCGCTTCCGCGACAAACCCGAATTCCTCAAATCCCAGCTCCACCTCCGCATGGCCAGCATCTTCCGGGACGCCGGCAACGCCGAGGGCCAGCGCGGCGCCATCGAGAACGCCCTGGCGGCCTGCCCACAGAACGTCGCCGCCTGGGACGCCAAGACCGCCATGCTCGAGTCCGATCCGGGCGCGGCCAAGGACCTCCTCGCCCACGCCACCGCCGCCTCGAAGCAGTTCCTCACCAACGACGACATCAAGGTCCGCTACCAGAAGATCCTCGCCGCCACGTCCCGGAAACTCGGCGACACCGCCGCCGCCGATAGCATCGAGCGCAAGATCATCACCCAGCAGAAGGAGGAGCGCGCCGACCTCACCGTCGATACCGCCGCCGGACGCCTCAAGGAACTCACCGACGCCAAGCAGTTCGACGAGGGCTACAAGGAATTCCGCAAGCTCATCAAGAAGCTCGGGGAGACCGGCGGCGGCAACGCCTTCCAGGGGGTCGTCGAGCCCTTCGTCGAGTCGCTCATCAAGGCCGACGAGATGAAGCTCGCGGAGAAATCCCTCGAGCTCGCCCGCGAGGAGCTTCGGCCCGAGAGGGGAAGCCTCCTGGACATGGCCTTCCGTTCGCTCGAGGACAAGGCCGGCATCGAGAGCAAATGATGATCTGGTCACTCCTCCGCGTCATCGTCATCTCCTACCTCCTCCTGGTCGCCATCATCTGGATCTTCCAGCGGCATTTCATCTATTTCCCTTCCACCGCGCCCGCGGGGGCCATGGAGACCGCCGCGCGCGGTGCCGGGCTGGAGCCCTGGCACCTCGCCGACGGGACCCTCGCCGGGTGGGCCGCGGCGGGCGGCGGACGCGCGTGGATGGTGTTGCACGGCAATGCCGGTTTCGCCCTCCACCGCGCGAGCTTCGTGCCCCTCCTCCGCTCCGCCGACCCCGGCGCCGCCGTCTACCTCCTGGAATACCCCGGCTACGGCGCCCGCCCGGGCCCTCCCTCCGAAGACCGCATCGCCGCCGCCGCCATCGCCGCCGCCGAGGACCTTGCCGCCACGCGCGGCGGCGGCATCTGCCTGATGGGCGAATCCATCGGGGCCTCGTTCGCGGCGCGGGTCGCGGAGGCCCTCGGCGACCGCGCCGAGGCCCTCCTCCTCATCACCCCGTTCGATCGCATGGCCGATGTCGCCGCCCACCACTACCCTTTCCTTCCCGTCCGCTGGTTGCTCCGCGAGCGCCACGATGCCTCCGCCGCCCTCGCCACATTCCGGGGGCGCGCCGCCATCGTCGTCGCCCAGCGGGACACCATCGTCCCCAGGAGATCTGGGGAGGCCCTTTTCCAGGATCTCTCGTGCGCCAAACGCCTCTGGACCATTCCCGGCGCCGATCACAACGACATCCCCTACGACCCCCGCGCCCCATGGTGGCGCGAGGCGGTCTCGTTCTGCGCCGGAGCATCGCCTTGAGGGGACCGGCGCCATCTGGCCTTTGCCACGAAACGGGCTATGCTTCGCCGTGACGCGTGAGGGAAAGAACCACTTCGCTAGCCCGGATATCTCACCGCCCGCAAGGCCGTGAGTCTTCCGGGTTCTGGCACGATGCACCTCGTTGAATTTCTCTGGCAGGCCGCCGTCATCCTCGCGCTGGTGTTCGCGAACGGGTTCTTCGTCGCGGCCGAGTTCGCGATCGTCAAGGTCCGCTTCTCGCAGCTGCGCCCCATGCTGAAGAGCGGCGACTGGCGGGTGAAGATGGCCCTCAAGGCGACCCGCCATCTGGACGCGTGCCTCTCGGCGACGCAGCTCGGCATCACCATATCGAGCATCGCCCTCGGCGCGGTCGGCAAGCCCTACGTCGTGGCGTGGCTCGAGCCGCTGCTCGTCGCCGTCGGCATCACCGACCCGGTCGCGGTCGAATCGGCAGGCTTCGGCCTCGGCTTCGCCCTCATCACCTTCCTCCACGTGGTCCTGGGCGAACTCGCGCCTAAATCCCTCGCCATCCAGCGACCCAAGGGCGTCTCCCTCTGGATCGCCGGCCCGCTGATGGTCTTCTATTACATCTTCTTCCCCGCGATCTGGGTGCTCAACGGCACCGCCAACCTCTTCCTGCGCTGGGCCGGGCTCGAACCCCCCTCCGAGAGCGAGCACGCCTTCACGCCGGAGGAATTGGACTTCGTGCTGAGCCACTCGCGCCACACGCACCCCACCGACGCCGCCATCAATAAGATCATGATCCGCTCCCTGCGGTTGCGCGAGACCACCGCCGCGCAGGTCATGCTGCCCAGAGAGGAGGTCGACGCGCTCTATCTCGACCTCCCGATCGAGGAGAACATCCGCATCGCCATGACCACCGCCCACAGCCGATATCCCGTCTGCCGGCGCAGCGGACAGCCCGAGGTCGTCGGATTCATCCTCGTCAAGGAATGGCTCTGGCAGATCGAGCAACTCTACCCGGACAAATCCTTCCACGGCATCATCCGCAAGCCGCTGACCTTCACCCCGAAGACCCCCCTGCCCGCCATGCTCCAGTTCTTCCGCGCCTCGCGCGCGCACCTCGCCATCGTGCTCGACGATGTCAGCGGCGACCCGGCCGCCCCCGACGCCTGCCGCATGGCCGGCATCGTCACCCTCGAGGACGTCCTCGAGGAGATCGTCGGCGAGATCCGCGACGAGCTCGACATCGAGCGCGGCCCCATCTTCGAGCACACCGAGGACTCGATCCTGATCGACGCCCTTCTCCCCGCCAGAGAACTGCGCGCCGAGACAGGCTGGAATATCGACCTCCGGCCACGCGAGACCGCCTCCCAATGGGTGGGGCGCCATTGCGGGCGCTTGCCCCGCCGCGGCGAGGCGCTCGTCGAGGGTGAGTTTGAGATCACGACCCCCGACGCCCACGCGCGCCTGCCCCGCCGCCTCCGCATCCGCCGCCTCAGCCCGGAAGAGATCCGGCGCCGCGAGGAGGAAAAAGAGGCCAGCCGCATCCCCGCCGCAGATTCCGATGTCGGGCTCTGACCGGCAACCTCAAACCGCGGATGATGATCCATATTTGCGCACTTGCGATCTCCGGGGCAACCGCCGAGAGCCCGCCCGCCCGCGTGGCGGGCGAGGGGGCGGCCCTGTTTTGGAGTGCGGCGTGGCAGCGCCGCTTTGGATTGCCCCGAACGGCCCGGTGTGCTCCCGCCGCCAGACCGTGGATGTTCCAACGCGCGGCCCATCGGTGACCCGATGGGCTACAAATCTGATATATCCGGCGCGCTTGGCGGTTGAAAACTGTGCCTCCGGGATGGATGATCGTCGCCGCCGATGGCCCCAGCCCACCCCCACGCGCGACACATCGAGATCACCGTGCTCGATTTTGAGACCACCGGCGATGTCCGGGGTCACGACGCCGAGCCATGGCAGATCGGCCTCATCGTGATTTCGGGGGGGCGGGTGGAGCCGACCCGGGTCTTCGAGAGCCTCCTGCGGGTGGGTGACCGCCCGTTCAATCCCCGCGCGCCAGGCCAACACCACCGCCTGCGCCGGGAGATCGCCGAGGCACCCTCCCTGCCCTCCCTCTGGCCCCAACTGCGCGGCTGGATCGAGGGCCGCCCCCTCGCGGCCCACAATGCGCCTACCGAACGGAAATTCCTCGCGCTTGCCGCGCCCCTCCATGCGGCCGGGCCCTGGATCGACACGCTCCGCCTCGCGCGGGTCGCCTACCCTTCCCTCCCTTCCCACGCCCTTCAGGATATCATCGCAGGCCTCGGGCTAATGCCCCGGGTCGCCACGATTTGCCCCGGCCGCGAGGCGCACGATGCCCTCTTCGACGCCTGCTGCTCCGCCGTTTTTCTGGAGCACCTCCTCGAGCAAGACGCGTGGCACGACGCGTCCATCGAACAGCTGGCCGCCCAGTGATCCAAGGTCACCCGAAGAACGCCCGGCGCAGTTCCGCGAGCGCCTGCTCGCCCATGGCCGTGATCTCGCCGATGGGGCGGCTATTGATGATGGCCTCGGCCGTCGCCTCCAGCACCTCGAGGCGGTCGAACGCATCCAGGACACCGCAACCAAGGACGAGAACACCGTCGTTCGCCAGCAGGGCCGCTGGCCGATCCATCGAGACCTGTGCCGCCAGCGCGCCCACATCGCCATAGGGCAAGCCGAACGGTAGCCGCGCAACGTCCCTTAGCAGAATATAGCTCTCCGGGATCGTGCGGGCATCCAGCGGCGATTCCGAGACGCTGAACGCCGTCGCGTTGACCGGATGCGCGAAGGCGATCGCCCGGACATCCGGGCGCGCGCCATATATCGCCGCGTGCGCCCCCGCCGCCCGGCTCGGGACCTTGCCCGCCTCGCACGCCCCGCCGCGAACCAGGACGATGTCCTCCGGCCGCAGCGCGTACCGGTCCCGCCCCGAGGGCGTGATGAGAAACGAGCCATCCCCCAGCCTCGCGGAAAAACTGCCCTCGGTGCTGATCAGCAGCCTCTGGCGGCAGCCCCGCCCCACGAAATCGCACAGCTCGCGCCGCAATTCTCTCTCCTGGCTGGATGCCGGGAGCGACGGCGCCTCGGGCCAGGGCGCCCCGCGGCGCGCCGCCGCCGCGATCGCCTCATCCCCCAGATACCTCGCGCCCCCCAATGCCCCCGCCTTGATGATCGTCTTCGCGGCGAACTCCAGCGCCTCGAATCGCTGGAACGCCTCCGCCGCCGTCCCCCCGCCCACCACCACCCCATGGTTCTCCATCACCACGCACGCGAATCCCCCCGCAAACGCCGACGCGATGCTCTCCCCGAGCGCCGCGCTGCCCGGAAGCGCGTATCGCGCGAATCCCACCCGGCCGCACATGTGGTGCGCCTGCGGGAATAGGCGCGTGTCGGGCACCCGTCCCGTGATGCTGAATGCCACCAGCGCCACCGGATGCGCGTGCACGATCGCCCCCAGATCGGGGCGCGCCCCGTAGATCGCGCGGTGGAATGGCAGCTCCGACGACGGGGGGTGCGGCCCCTCCACCGCACCATCCGGGGATACCCGCACGATGTCCCGCCGCGCCAGCCCTCCCTTGTCCACCCGCGATGGCGTGATCCAGATGGCGCCACACGCCTCCCGGACCGACACGTTGCCCCCCGATGTCGTCGTCATCCGATACCGATAGATCCTCTCCATGATCTCAAGGATCTGATCGCGGGGATGGGTGAAGTCCTGGGCGGTCGCGCTCATTATCGGATAGGCTAATGGAAAAACCCGCCGCGCCAACCCGAATGCCACGATGCCGCGGATATTCTCCTAGACGGGAATGGGTTGCGCCGCCGGCCCTTTGGAGTGCGGCGTTAGAGCGCCGCTTTGGCTCCCCGGACGGCCCGGCAACGTTGCGCATCTGGTCACAGAGTTCTCCGTGCGCTCTGCCGACACGTCCACAGTCTGACGACCATGGCGCCCCCAGAATTTTCGAGGCAGGCTTTCCAAAACCAGACTCGCTGCTAGTGTCTCCCAAATTCAGATATGGCCCCCCACAAGACATGCGGTTTTCTGGCGTCCATGGCTCTCGCGGCGGCAGCGGCCCACGCGCTCGACATCGTGCTCCCGACGCCCAACCAGTCGCTCTTCGGAGGCGGCGGGCCCGACTTCTACATGCACGTGAATCGCGACTTCGAGGGCCAATCCTCGAAACCATGGCAGGGCGGCCAATACGGTTTCTGGAGGAACCCCGTCCGCACCTCATCGGGTATCCTCTACACCCGCTTCCACGAGGGCCTCGACATCAAACCCCTCAAGCGCGATGCGTCGGGCGAGCCGCTCGACCCCGTCTGGGCCATCGCCGACGGCAAGGTCGTCTACGCGAATGACACATCAAGCCGTTCGAATTACGGGAAGTACATCGTCATCGAGCACGTCTGGGACGGCTGCCCCTACTACAGCCTCTACGGCCACATGAAATCCATCTGCGTGCGCAAGGGCGACTCCGTGCGCGGCAGCCAGATCATCGGGGCGCTCGGTTATACCGGGGTCGGCATCGATAGGGCCCGCGCCCACCTCCACTTCGAGATCAATCTCCTCGCCAACAGCAAGTTCGGCGGATGGCACGAAAAATACCTCAAGGATCCCAACTGGCACGGGATCTACAATGGCCTGAACCTCTTCGGCATCGACGTCGCCCGCCTCTACCTCGAGAACCGCAAGAACCCCAGGCTCACCATCCCCGCGTTCCTCGCCCACGAGGAGGCCTTCTACAAAGTCCGCGTACCCAACCGCGGCACCCTCGATCTCCTGCGGCGCTACCCGTGGCTCTGCGGCAACATCGATCCCTCCGCGCCACCCGCATGGGAGATCTCCTTCACCAAATCTGGCCTTCCCCTCGCGTTCCGCCCGCTCCCGGAACCGGTCTCCGGCCCCCAGCTCGCCGAGGTCAAATCCACGCCGTCCAGCCCCTACTACCAGACCCTCGGGCGCGTGACGCGCTCCGGCTCCAAGGTCGGCCTCACCGAGGCGGGCGCCCGCTTCCTCCGCGTCTTCACCTGGCCGGACTGACGCGGCTCCGGGAACGCTGATCCTCGCCAATCTTCGCGGATCGCATCGGCCCGTGATCAGAGCGGCCGAACGACGGACTGCGCGCGGAGGTAATCGTGGAACGTCTCCGGGCTATTGACCCCGCCACCCATGCCGCTGAGGTTCCACCCCCCATAGGGCACGCCGTGGGGAAACAGGTTGTGGGCGTTGATCCAGCTGTTGCCGGCGACCATCGCCTCCGCCACGCGATTGGCGCGTTCGAGGTCCGCGCTCCAAACGCTGTTGGCTAAGCCGTACGAGGATCGGTTCACCAGCGCGACGGCCTCCGCCTCATCGCCGAAGGGCATGAGGTACGCCACCGGCCCAAAGATCTCCTCGCGGGCACAGATATTATCCGGGGGGCCGCTGAGAAGCGCCGGTTTCACATAGAATCCCCCCTCGTGCCCCTCGACGTTGGCCTTGCCGCCGCGCACGAGACATTTGGCCCCCTCCTTTTCGCCGCGATCGAGGTATCCCAACACGCGCTGCCGCTGTTTCTCGCTGACGAGTGGCCCCATCTGTGTCTCGGGTTCGGAGCCGTGGCCGATGCGCGTCGCGGCGAGCGCCTCTTCGGCGGCGCCCAGGACCTTCTCAAACACGCGCCTCTGGATGATCCAGCGCGTCGCGGTGCAGCAGACCTGGCCGGTATTGGCGGTGACCGCGGCGGCCAGCGCGCGGGCGGTCGACTCCACGTCCACGTCATCGAAGACGACCGCAGCGCCCTTGCCGCCGAGTTCGAGTTTGACCGGGACGAGATTTCGGCCGCAGGCCTCGCCGATCTGGCGCCCGACTTCCGGCGAGCCCGTGAAAGACATGCGCCGGATGCCGGGATGCTTGGCCAGCGCCGCGCCAGCGGTGTGCCCGAAACCCGTCACGACGTTGATGACCCCCGAGGGAATCCCGGCCTCTTCCGCAAGTTTGCAGAAATACAGCGTGGACAGCGGCGTGTCCTCGGCGGGCTTGATGACGGCAGTGTTCCCGGCCGCAAGCGCGGGCGCGACCCCCCAGCCCACGAGCAAGAGGGGAAAATTCCACGGGAAGATGAATGCGCACACCCCATACGGCGCGCGCACGCTGCGGGCGTCGAAGCCAGATACCGCGATCGGCTCGCGCCGCCTCGAGTGAACCGACAGATCGGCGAAATACCGCAGGGTCTGGGCGACGTTAGGGATATCCCCGTCCCGCGCGTGCGCGAAGGGCTTTCCCACGTCGAGGGATTCGATCTGGGCAAGAATGTCGCGACGCTTGTCGACGAGGTCGGCCAACCGATGCAGCAGGACGGCGCGATCGTTCGCCGGCAGGTCGGCCCAGCCGCTCGCGTGAAACGCCCTGTCCGCGGCCGCAACCGCCGCATCGACATCGGCCCCGATCCCCAACGCGACGCGCGCGAGGATACGCCCGTCGCCGGGGTCCAGTGTCTCGAACGTGCCGCCATCCGCGGCGTCGCACCAGCGCCCGCCGATGTACATCTTCAGCGGTTCGTCTTTCAGGAATTGCCTCACCTCGGGAAACATCGGCATCATCGCGGCTCCTTTCTCCGTCTCCCCCTACCTCCTGCGGCGAATGTACCGCCGCGGGGCGGGCCGTCAACGGGCCGGGCGGGCCTCGGGCACCGCACGACGCGTTGCTTCGGGGGCAATCGCCCCGCCCGCGGGAACGATCCTCAACAGCCGGCACCCCCCGCGCCGAAGGGCAAATTCCAAGGACCCCGCATCACCCTCGGCTCCAACATGCCGTTCGCCGACTCATCCCCGGGAAAACATTCTGCGCCAGGATCCCACGCGAGCCTTCGTCCCCGCTTGACGGCGATGAGCGCCAATTGGCACAGGGTGTCGGAACGCACGGCCGCCTCGATATCGCAGATCGCGCGCGTGCCACCGCGGATGGCAGCGATGAAGTTGCGGGTGTGATCGTTGCTCGCGGGCAACGCGATCGGCATCGAGCCGCATCTATTTTCCGGATCGCGGAGAATGTTCTCGTCGCTGGCCTCGATGAGGCCGCGCTTGACATGGACCCAGCCGGATTCGCCGATGAACCGTATCCCGTGCGCGAAGCCCGGCGTGCCTTCGCTGACGAAGGTGATCGGCGCGCCGCCGGCGAACTCGAGCCGCACCCTCCACCGCTGTATGGCGTCGAAGGCGCCCTCCTTCGGGAATTCGCCTGTGCCTTCGACAGCAATTGGGCCGGAGGCATCCGCGCCGTTGCCCCACTGCGCAATGTCGAGGTGGTGGATGCCCCAGCACGAGATCATCCCGAGGGAGAAGTTGGTGATGTTCTCGTGGTTGTCGCGCTTGAGCTTCTCCTCGCTAAACGGCGTCATCGGAGCCGGCCCGACCCATCGGTCCCAGTCCACCCAGTCGGGCACTGGCTGCCCGGAAAACCCCGGCCCGACCTTGCCGCCCGGCGCGCACACGAGGATCTCGCTCAGCTTTTCCAGCCGCCCGTTGAGCGCCAGTTCGCAGGCCCACCGGAATTTCAGGTCCGAGCGCTGCTGGGTCCCGAACTGAAAGACGACACCCTTCCTCCTGACCGCGTCGCGCACGATGGACGCCTCGCGGAAAGACATCGCCATGGGTTTCTCGTGGAAGATGTGCTTGCCGCGCAGGATGGCGTCCGTTGACGGGATGCAGTGCCAGTGCACCGGGAGCGCCATGAGCACGGCGTCGATCGAGGGATCGGCGTTCAGCTCGCGAAAATCGTAATGCGTCTTCACGTCGGCGCTGCCATACCGTTCGGCGACGATCTTCTGCGCCTTGTCGATGTTGCGCCGGTTGACGTCGCAGATCGCGGTGACGCGCACGTCGTCCTGGGCGAGGAAATTGCCCATGTCGCCCCGGCCCTGCGCGCCGACGCCGATGACGCCCACGCTGATCTTTTCGGAGGGCGGCACGTGCCCCGCGGCGCCGAGGACGCGCGAGGGAACGAAGCGCGGGGCGATGCCGGCGACCAGGACGGCCTTCAGGAATGAGCGGCGAGTCGAGCGATTCCCTGGCCGCGTCGCGACTCGGTCGTCGCACGGGTCGCTCACGCTCCCCGCTACGGCGCCGACGCGTTTTGCGAGCGAAATCC
Organism: uncultured Verrucomicrobiales bacterium; assembly: GCA_964651705.1. GTDB lineage: Bacteria > Verrucomicrobiota > Verrucomicrobiia > JADLBR01 > JADLBR01 > JADLBR01. Next base: position 29,344 of record CAZYWZ010000043.1, on the reverse strand, counting down.
GAGGGTGGCCGCGAGCGTGAGCGAGCGGGGGCCCATCGAAGCACTCTATACGGGTCATAGGACGTCTTTCGGTCGCGGGGGTCTCCTTGCAGCCCCATCTTGGGCCTTCCATCACCCCAGGGTGAAGTCGGGCAGTTTGACGATCTTGCCTCCGCGCAGCGCGGACTGGTGCGCGCAGAGACCGACGCATGTCCAGTTGGCCGACTGGCGGGCGTTGGGGAACGGGTCGCGGTCCTCGGCGAGCGCCATCGCAAACTCGTGCGCCAGGTGCGGGTGGCTCCCGCCGTGGCCGCTGCCCTGCGTGAAGCTCAGGTGCGTCTTCTTACCGGCATCATAGACGCCCCGCGTCGTGTATCCCGCGACCGACGACGGCAGCACCCTCGCGAAATCGGGGCATTTCACCCGTTTCGGGATCTTGGGCTCGGGACGCTTCGCGGTGTGGATGATCAGCGGCTCGTGCTCGACGAGCGGCCATTCGACGGACCGCTTGGTCCCGTACACATCGAAGCTCTCGCGGTACTGCCGGGCCGTGTCGAAGAGCGAGCGATAGATGCGGGCGCTCAGGTCGGACTCGCGGAACTTGATATGCGTCGTCTCCACCGCGAATGGCGAGCCGTAGTGGCCGATGAGCTCCTTGCGGATCGTGCCCGAGCCAAAGCAGCTCACGTACTCCGCATCGAGCCGCAGCAGGCCCGCGACAGGGCCGACGCAATGCGTCGCGTACCACATCGGCGGGAGCCCGGGCCAGTAGTTCGGCCAGCCGTCCATGTCCTGCTGGTGGCTGGCCTGGAGGAACTGGATCTTCCCCAGGTCCCCCCTCTCGCAGAGATCCTTGATGAAGAGGAACTCGCGCGCGTACACGACCGTCTCCATCATCATGTACTTTAGGCCCGTCGCCTTGACCAACTCCACGATCTTACGGCAGTCGGCGATGCTCGTGGCCATGGGGACCGTGCACGCCACGTGTTTGCCCGCCTTGAGCGCGGCGATCGACATCCGGGCATGGTCCGGGATCGGGGTGTTGATGTGGACCGCGTCCACCTCGGGGTCCTTGAGCAGGCGGCGGAAATCCGTGTGGCGGCGCCCGACGCCGAAGTAATCCCCCACGGCATCGAGTTTCTTGGGGTTTCTCTGGCAGATGGCGACGCATTGGGTGCGCGGGTGTTTCTGCCAGATCGGGATGAACTCAGCTCCGAAACCGAGACCGACCACGGCCACGTTGATCTTCCGTCCTGGGGTTCTTGCCATGCCGCCAATCTCGCCGCGGGCGCCCGAAACTTCCATGAGGTCTTGCGCATTTCACTTGAGGTTTTTGACCGGAGTTGTGCCTCCGCCGCCCGCGCCTATGCTATGCCCGTGGCCCGGACTGCACCCTCCGCCAAGAAGGTCGCCCTCCTGATCGAGACATCGAACGCGTACGCGCGGGGGCTGTTGCGCGGGATCGTGGCCTATATCCGCGAACATCGCCCCTGGTCGCTCTACCTGGCCGAGCACGGGCGCGGCGATCAGCCCCCACGCTGGCTCCGCGGTTGGCGAGGCGATGGCATCATCGCGCGGATCGAGACGCCGGCGATTGCGGCCGCCCTCCGCCGCATGAAGGTGCCGATCATCGACGTCAGCGCCGCGCGCCTCATCCCCGCCCTGCCCTGGTTCGAGACCGACGATGCGGTTTTCGCCCAGACGGCTTTCGAGCATCTGAGGGAGCGGGGTTTCACCCGATTCGGCTATTGCGGGGATCCGCGCTTCAACTGGTCGCGCTGGCGCGAGGAGCACTTCCGGCGCGCGGCGGAAATGGAGGGCGGCCAGTACTTTTCCTATCAGCCGGGGCGGCGTTTCCCGCGCGATGACGCGGCGCAGGTGGAGGACATAGCGCGATGGCTCCGGAGGCTCCCGAGGCCCATCGGCATCATGGCCTGCTACGACCTGCGGGGCCAGCAGTTGCTCGACGCATGCCGCCGGTGCGCCATCGCGGTGCCGGACGAGATCGCGGTCATCGGCGTCGATAACGACGAGTTGCTCTGCGAGCTCTCCGACCCGCCATTGACGAGCGTGATCCCAAACACCCACCGCACGGGCTACGACGCCGCCGCGCTGCTGGACGATCTGATGTCGGGCAAGAGGGCGCGGGCACAGACGCACCTGGTGCCGCCCGTGGGAGTGGCGACCCGCCAGAGCACCGACGTCGTCGCCATAGAGGATCGCTCGGTCGCCATGGCCATGCGCCACATCCGCGAGCACGCCTGCGACGGCATCAACGTGAAAGACGTCCTCCGCGCCGCCCCGCAGTCGCGGCGCCGCCTCGAATCGGCATTCCGCCGCCTCTTCGGGCGAACGCCCCACGAGGAGATCCTTCGCCTCCAGCTCGACCGCGTCAAGCACCTGCTCGTGGCGACCGACCTGCCCCTCTCCGAGATCGCCGAGCGCGCCGGATTCGCCCACGTCGAATACCTCAGCGTCGTTTTCAAAAAACGACTCGCCGTGCCCCCGAGCACCTATCGCACACGGCACCGGCCCGGCCGACCGGGCAAGGGGTGATTATCGAGCCAGAGACTTGAAACCACGGATATCCGGCACGCGGATCGTCTCGTGGACGGGAATGGGCTGCGCCCACGGCCGGTGAGGCAGACATTCTCCCGCCAGAGGCGGGCGGGTCGTCTGCCCCCGTTCGCTCAGGGCCACCGCCGCAGGCAGGACTGCCTGCGCCACAAGGGGAAGTTTCCCACTGAATGACTCGGCGCGCTCGCGCGCGGGCGGCGAAATTGGGTCGAAAATTGGGTCGCGATGTAGGCTGCGCCATGGCGCACGCGGGCGTTCGATTCGGCAGCGTGCGCCAAGGCGCAGCCTGCCATTTCCCGCGCCGGTGGCGCCCCGCATCTCGGGCATGATGCGCCGCCCTCGGGCGGCCGGATTCCGTGCGGCTGGCTGGAGCGCGCCGTCCCGATCGCTCGCCACATGCCGCGCGTGGGGGCGGCCTTCGGTTCCGAGGATCATGGCCGCTCAAGGACGCCCTCCTTGCAGAATTTCGAAATCCTGCGCCATGGTAACTGCTCCCCGCGTCTCGCCGGATCGATGGCAGATCGCCATGCTCCATTCAAATCCACGCGCTCGATGCCGTTCTCGTCCCATTGACCCTTCTCGCCGGCGGCCAGGACGGGATTGGCCGGGTGCTTGTAGTTGTTGAGATTCACCGTCAGCAGCGGAATGGTCTCGGCTAGTGCGATGGCGGCGCTGGCATCGAGTCTCTCGACGGAGGCACCCACGTTATCGTCGGCGCGGAACGAGACGGCGAGGGGCAGGAGCAGAAGTGCGGGCGCTAGGTGTCTCATGCTTGTGAAGAACTGAGGTTCGTCTGGATCCCAGAGCAATCGTTGCGTCACTCGGCCGGCTCGTCCTCCGTCAATAGACCGGCAGCCAGATGCGAAAGTAGTCGCTCTTGCGGTTTAGGCGCGCGTAGTAGGGAATCATGCTCACGGTGACGGGGCGGTCGCCCCGCGACAGCGTGGGCGCGCCCTTCGCGAATCGCGCCTCGCGGTAGAGATCCGTTGCGGTCTCATCGGGGATGAGCCTGTCGCCCGCCGGCGGCGCGCCCCTGCTGCACATGAGGGTCCCTGTCAGCCTCATCACGCCGCCCATTTCCTTTGTGAATTCAGGCTTCAATTCCGCTCGGGCAGGAACGCGGACATTCTCCAGCGCGATTTCAGCCGGCACGTCATCGCCCTCGATGCAATACACGATCGGTCCGCGCATCACCGCGACTTTGCCGCGGGCGTCGGCCACGGCGGGATGCGCGGCCATGTAGCGCACCGGCATCGGGATCCCCATCTCCACGAGGTCGCCGGATTTCCAGTCCCGCCGGAGGGGATGATAGGCGCCTCGAGACGGAACGCCGGGAACCGCCTGCCCGTTCACCGCGATGCGGACAGGGCCATTCACCCAACCGGGGATACGGAGGAAGATGCCAAACGTTTCCGCGGGCTCGACCTTCTGCAGCACGAGCCTCACCTTGCCGTCCCAGGGATAGGCGCTGGTCTGCACGCATTCCAAACTCCCTCCCGCTGGTAGCGCGACTCGAATCTGGTTCTCGCCGTAGAGGTTCACCCAGAGGCCGTCGCGGCTGACGCCGTAGGCCATCTCGACCGACATCGCGAGCGCCCGCATCACCTTCGGCGGACAACAGGCGGCCTTCTTCGTGAACTGGCGCCGCCATGTGTAGTGGGCTTCCCACTTGGACTCCGGGCCGTTGGCGTGGCTTCGCTGGGAGCCGGGCAGCTGTTCCTGCGGGTTGCAGTAGAAGAAATTCGGGCGATCCAGATCGGCGCAGCCCGGCACCGTGTTGTAGAGCGCCCGTTCCACGGCATCCATGTACACCGCCTCGCCGGTGAGGCGGAACATGCGGTAGTACCATTCCGCAAACAGGCACTGGCCGCAGCTTTCGCAATAGGAGCTATCATTCGGCAGGTCGTAGGCCGGGCCCACCGCCTCGTTGTAGTCCGCCCCGGGATAGGTCTTGCCGCCGACGACCTGCTCCGGCCTGCGACCCCGGTGAACGGGAGCGACCGCGCCGGTGATGAAGGTCTTCTTCGTCAGTTGATTTTCGGCCAGGCGCCGGAGGGCATTCATCAGGCCGTCATCGCCGGTCAGCCCGCAGAGCGCGGTCTCGCGGAGAAGCGTGTGAGCCGCCTGCGTGTTGTGGCCAAAGATCTCCTCCGCGTGGCGCACCGGGGGACCGAAGAGGGAGTTCTGCCCGGACGCGCGGCGCAGCGCGTCGAGAAGGCCGGCGTCGCCCGAGTGGGCGTAGAGATGTGGGACGGCCCATTGCATCGGTCCCGCCACGGTGTTGCTGCGCCCCATGAATCCGCGAACCGCCCTGTCGGCGATGGCCAGCGCGCGCCCGTCCCCGGTGGCGCGCTGGAGGGTGGACGCGAATGCGTATAGCGATCCGGTGTTGTAGTGCAGGGCGCCGTGGAATCCCTCGCCCTTCTTGATCTGCCACCTCCAGGGCTTGCCGTGCGTGGCGTCAAACTCGCCGAGGACCGTCCAGCTATCCACCAGTCCGTCATCCAATTGGATCCTCGCGATGATCGGGATCCATCTATCAAGTTGGGATTTCAGATACGCATCGGGCCGGTGCGCCTGCAACCGCGCCACGGTATCCAGCACGAGGTAGCAGTCGCCGTCGCTCCAGGTGCTGCCGTGGGCGCCCCCCTTTTCCAGCTTCGCGGCCCGGAGCAGGTTCAGGAAGGTCGAACCGTTCTCGGGGGACATGAACGAGCCGTCGAGGACGCCGGGCAGGTGGATGCCGCGCAACCGCTGCATCCGGTCCTGCCAGAAGCCCCCGGTCCATTTCACGGCGTCGAGCGGCAGGTCGTCGGAAACCCTGGCGGGCGAGGCGCCGATCGCCAGAGCCCCAAGGGCGAAGAAAAGGGAACAGGCAAGGGTGCAGATTGCTATGCTCGTGGTGCCTCCAACGAGTTGGATCGTCTTGAGCGGAGCGTGCTGCGCGGCAGCAACCCCATCGGAGCCGTTTGCGTTGCCGCTCATGATATTGGCACCGTTGCCCATTCTCCTGTGCGGGCAGTCACCTGGCGGGCAAGGCCCGGATCAGCCACGCGATGAGTTTATCCTTGTAGCCCGCATCCGCGCGATCCCAATGAACAAGTCCGTGGCCCGCGCCCTCGACGAGGAAAAGGTCGCAGGCGTTTCCGGCGGATTTGAGCCTGGCTTGAAACTGACGTGACTGCGACACGGCTACGCGCTCATCCGCCGAGCCGTGCACCAGCAGAAAAGGAGGCAGACCCTCCCCCACATGGCTGATGGGCGAGGCCTCGCGGATCATCTTCCGCGCGGTGTGGTCCATGGCGGTGATGCCGAAAAGCGCCGTGGCCCATGCGGGGGTGCGCAGGCTCACACTTGCTTGAAGCTCAAGGTCGGTCGGCGCATAGAACGCCACCACGGCAGCCACGCGCGTGTCGGATTTGGCTCGAACGCCAACAAGCGAAACCAGGTGACCTCCCGCCGACTCGCCAATGAGCGCGATGCGTCGTGGGTCGCCTTTGGAGTCGGCCGCGTGTGCCTTCACCCAGCGGATGGCGGCCTCCACATCCTCCACGCACGCCGGATATCGATGCTTCGGGGCGAGGCGGTAGTTGATAGAGAACCAGGCAAAGCCGGCCTCTCCGAGGGGACCGAGCAACGTGCGGAAGTTGTTATGTTTGTCACCCTGAACCCATCCGCCGCCATGAACGAGGATGCAGATCGGAAATGGCCCCGTGCCCGCGGGCCTAAAGGCATCCAGCAACAGCTTCTCACCAGATGCCTCGCCATAGACCACATCGGTTCTCAGATCGGCTCGCGCCGCGCTCACGAGCATCGCGAGGAGAAGAAGCAATCGCCCCATAAGTCGGCGCGCCGCTACCGTGGGTCTCATGGAGGTTGATACGTGGAACGGCGCATCAAAGGTCACCGTGCCCTGTCTCCCGATGAGAAGATTTGCTCCGGTATTTTGCCTCCCGCGGAGCCTGCAGGAGGCGTGGTGTGATCCGCGGTGTTGGCGCTCTCTACTGAAGCTGGCGCCCTCCCAGCTTGCGGTAGCTCTCCATCGGATAGACGGCGTAGACGCAGCAGCGCAGTTTCGTCTTCGGGTCCTCGGCGAAGCGGAGGATCGACGAGGGGGAGAGGGTGCCGGTCGTGCTGTGAAAATAGAAGTGCGTCTTCCATTCCTTGGGGATGCGGTAATCGTCGATGCGGATGGTGGTGCCATCCTTGAACCTCATGGCGATGGCGTACGTGGCATCGAGGTCCACGACAAAATCGGCGCTCCTGTGGTTCGCGCCCTTGCCGCCGGCGCGGGAAAATGGCTCTGCCTTTTTCTCGGTCACCGTTCCGTCTGGCGCGGTCAGTTCGACCGTGGCGCCCTCGGCGACAGAAGGGTCCACCCGGTAATCCGCCGGGTCCTCGTTCACCCGCATGCCCGTGACGACGATCACCGCCCGGTCCTCCCTGTAGGCGGCATCGCGAGGTTTCTTCGCAGGGGCGGCGTGGACGGGGGCTGCGGCGAGCGACAGCATCACCGCGAGATGGATCGCATGGCGCAGCATCGTGGGCTCCCTCATTCGAAGACGATCTCCTTGCCGACGGTCACACCCTTTAGGAAATCGAAATAGTCGTTGCAGTTTTGGTTGGTGACCCGGGTGCCGTTGATGCTCAGGTTGCGAAACGTCACGCGGCCGATGGGTGCGCTGGCGCCGCCCTCGAGCCCGAAGGAGGACTTCCTGGCGATGTGGGGGGTGGTCACGGTGATGTTCTCGAAAACGACGTTCTGGTATGCCGGGCCGCCGCCCTCGGCGCGGATGGGCATCAGGAACAGGAGGGGGACGAACGGCGCCTCGATGAGGAAGTTTTTGAAGACGGAGTTCTTCACGCTCCCGCGCGAGATGTTCACGGTCTGTCGGGCGATTGGGTTATTGTACGCGATGACCTGAAGTCCATCGACGACGCAGCCATCGGGCTCGCGGATCCAGAGGGGTTCGGCGTTGTTCAACTGCCAGACGGTATAGTTGCGCACTCGGGCCGGGCCGCCGACCTTGAGGTTCGTGTCGGCGGCCATGACGAAGCAATCGTCGAGGTGCCAGCCATCGTACGGCTCGGACTTCGGCACCTCGCGGGTGAATCCGTCGGTGTTGCCGTGCCAGGCGCCGACCACGGCCACGTCCTTTACGGGTGCGATCGAGTGGCTGACGTGGTTGTGCGGGTCCGTGATCTGGATGCCGTCCAGCCGGACACCTTTCTCCAGCGTGGTGAAGTAGGGCTCGTCCCCCCAGCGCTGCCTTGCGCCCGACATCGTCCCGCGCCCGCGCAGGAGGGCCATCTCGGCGATGGGCGGGCGTCGCTTGCCCGCGCTGAAGACACCGTAGACGTAGGACCCGCCGGCCAGGTAGGCGGTCTGCCCGCCCTTGAGCACGATGTAGTGGTTTGGGTCCTCCGGGTTGAACTTCGAGTAGTCGTGGACACCGGGCTCGAAGTAGATGACTTTCGCTTTGGCGAAATCCGCGACGCCGCGGGACTGGCCCGGTCTGAGCACGAGCGTGCCGGGCGCGCTCTTGTCGGGAACATCGGTCTCGGGCGCCCGGGCGAACAGGAACAGCGGGTTGCGGTAGCCCTCAAACGCCTGTTTGGGATCGGCGGCCTTGAGCCTTTCCAGCGCCTGCAGGTGGTTTGGGACGATCGCGATCTTGGCGGGTTTGGATAGGGTGAACCGCATCGTGTCGCCGCCGGTCAGCTGGCCCCTGATCCCCAGGCCCGACGGAAAGATCCCGCAGCTCTTCAGCGGCAGCGTCAAGCCGTCGAGGGGCCGCTTGACCTTCACCTCGACCTCGACCGGCCCTCCGGAGAAGTCGAAATGTGCCCACGAGTGCGCGTAGGTGTCCCGGTCTTCCTCGGGGCGCGTGTATTCGTTCGAGTGCAGGCCCAAGAACGACAGCTTGATGTACTTCCCCTCGGGATCCAGCAGCTTATCCACCGGGCGGTTATAGGAATAGTACGTGAACGGTCTCCACGTCTTGCCGCCGGCCCGCAGGCTCACCTCATAATCGGGAGATGGGGCGATGTCGCCGCCCGGACCGTCCCAGACCACGACCTTCGCCGCGGGACTGGGCGCGGCCTGGCCCTGGGCCGCAGCCATGGCAAGCGCCACCGCGATCGGGGCTGACATCGGCCAAGAAAACAGAATCGCCACGTGTTGGTCTCCAACGATCTCCGCGATCATCGCAGGAGTGACCCGTCTTGGCCATGAGGTTTTGCGCCTTTCGCTTGAGATAATTTACGGCGGCAGGGCACGGTAGAATCTCCTGGGGAACTGGGCCGCATCGGGATCCAGCAGTTCCAGGACTCCGTCCGGGGCGACCACGGATGCCCAGGGGGTCCACGCGATGAGGTTGGTGGAAGTCTCGATGCCGTAGCGGAGACCGGGCCGTCCGCGCAAGCGCAGAACGAATCCTCCGGCGGTGTAGGCGGCATCGATTTCCGGGAGGGCGATGGGGATGCCCATCCGCACCGCCTGATCATCGGGGGTCCCGCGTCTGTAGATCGAGATGCACTCGGGATAGGGGATGGCGTTGTTGGACTGGTCCGGCAGGGCTTCGATGAGGATCGACGATGGGAGGTTGGTCCCGTTGTCCACCTGGACCAGGAGATTTGCGAGGAGGAGATTGGAACAGGCGCCGGCGATCCGGAAGCGACCATCCCCTTCCGGGATATCCTCGCGCATGGCGCCGGCGCTATAGAGGGCGAAGTTCTGGCAGTTGCTCAGCAGCAGCATCGAGCAATATCCCTCGCGCTTCCATCCGAGCCATCGGATATTGGCGGAGTTGTGGATCTCGGCGTCGTAGCCGCGCATGTCGTGCTTGCCGCCTTCCAGGTTAAAGCCGTAGAGCCAGAGTGGCCGCGTGGTGCCGGTGATGCGCAGGGATCGGTATTGGTCGCCATTGTTCGAGGGATAGGGGCCGGCGGCATTGCCGACCTTGTCGAGCTCGGCCTCGGGGAAGAAGAAGTGCCGACCGCCGGCATTGCCGCTGTACCGCACGCCCGTGTAGTGATTGGGGTTGGCCGGGGGGCGGTATTCGTAGACCGTCTCCAGGCGCAGGTCGAATGTCTCCGACGCGGCTCCCGCGCGCCAGTGGTAGAAGGTGAAGGGGTTGCGGTAGAGGCTGACGTCGGTCGCCAGCGCCAGATTCCCGAGGTAGGTCGTCGCACCGGCATCGTCCTCTGTCCGGACGATGTCGGTCGCGGCGGTCGGGCGCCAGGTCGGGTGGGTGCGCAATTCGCTCACGTAGGCCTTGGCGGCGCCGAAGAGCATCGTGTTGTGCCGCAGGGTGATCGTGTTGGTGAGCAGGAAGGCGCCATCCGACGTCCCGGCGCTATCGAATTTCGGGATAAACACGCGGCCGTGGCCCGCGGCGCTGGCGTCGTCGATGGCCTGCTGGATCGGGGCGGTGTCGTCCATCGCATCGCCGGGGACGGCGTTGTACGGCGGGTCGGTGACGACGAGCGTCGGCGGACTTCCGGCGCCCTCGTAGGTCGGCATCCCGTGCCAGGGCAGGTGGAGGGACAGGAGACCACCGGGTGGCGGTCCCGCATCTGGGGTGGCAAGCCTGACCCGCTCGGCATTCCGGTTGGTGACCCCATCGATCATACTCCACGTGGTGAAGAGATTGGGCTGCCCGGCGGCCGTGGTACGCTGGTCGGTGTAGGAATATTCATCGATGCGGCTCCACGCGCCGGACCCGGTGAGCGGCGGCCGCGTCGCGCTCTTCACGAGGCTGGTTGCGCCGCCCACATAGACGTTGCGCAGGTAGAGGTTCTTGCCCCCGGGGTTGCCGATCGCGGCGCTGGCTGTGAGACCGCCCGTGATCTCGATACTGCCGTCCAGAAGGGACATGGTGTTCCACGCCGTGTAGGTGGAATAGTTGTTTTTTACCTCGAACGCCGGCGCGACGGCCGTCTCGATCCGGAAGCCCGCCATGACCAACGGCACAAAATCCTCGTATTCAATCGCCGCGACCGTCTGGTTCACCAGCCGCGCCCCGAAGATCGACGAGCCGGCGACGCTGCCGCCGGCGGGGCCGCCCGTCCGGATGCCGTATCGTCCCCCGTCCACCTCGACGTTGACAGCACCCCAGTTGCGCCCCGGCAACCCATAGAAACCCGCGAACGCACCCGTCGCGTCCACTCGCACGTTGGCGACGAGCGAACCCTGCGCCGCCGGAAACACCACGCCCACCGCGCCCGCGTGACCGTTGCAGTCGAAGTCGATGTTGCGCAGTTCCCAGTTGAACAGATACGAGGAGTCGACCTTGTATCCGGGTGGGGCCCCGAGCACGTTTGAAGGGGCCGGATCCACCTGTGGGGAATTCGGGTAGTTCGTGGATTGGTAGAGCCGGTACATCAGCAGGGGCCGAACGCCTTCGGTGTTGCCAAAGTCGCCGGCGGGCGAATCCGCCAACTTGATGACGGGCCGCGGGCCGAGGCTCGACCCCTGAAGGATGAACGTGCGCAACTGGCACGGGTTCGTGTCGAGCCTGACCGTCCCATTTGCGTTCGTCCCGCTGGCGCCATGGAAGTCCCGACAGCGCAGCGTATCCGAGATCAGGTAGGTGCCGGCGGGGAAGAGGGAGACGAGGTTGTTTGCATGGGCATCGTCCACGGCCGCCTGGAGTCCCGCCAGGGAATCGCTTGTGCCTCCGGGGTCCACGCCAGGGTAATGCGTGACCACGAGATAGCCGAGTCTGTACCTCGGATCATCCTTGGCCGCCTGCGGGATGGCGCCGGTGGCCGGGGCACCGACGCACGCCAGCGCGATTGCGGCACGCACGGTCGGGCGAATCCATCGGGGCGTGCTCTGTCTCATGGGGCGAAGACGCTCTCGGGGACCCAGACTGGGCGCGGCCGGTGCCCCGCGCCATGAGGTTTTGCGCGTTTCGGTTGAGTTTTTTCACCCAGATCCGAAATATTCGTGGAACACGCGCGCGATTCCCGCGCCGAACTCCTCCCAGTCGGCGCCGAGCGGCATCTTATCCTTGCCCTCGATCCAGTTGGCATTCAGCTCCAGGATGGCGGCGGGGATGCCGAAGCGCTGAAACCAGCCTTCGCCCAGCGAGCCAGGGTTGCGATATGAACTCCCGGTACTGCCCTCGGTGAACCAGGTGTGCTGCCGCAGCAGCGCCTCGAGGCGAGCCATGTCCGCCAAGTATCGCTCGAGTCCCGGCACTTCGGGTCGGCTGATGTGGAGTTTGCCGAAGCCGTCATTGTGGAGATCGAGGCCGAGATCCGGGCGCCGCCCGCGCCCGGTCATGGCGGTGAGCCATCGTTCCAGGGCGCGATTCTCCGGCGCGAGGTCGGCGGGCGCCGGCTGGTCCCAGGCGCGGTTCAGATCCCACCCCGCCGAATTGAATCGGGTGCGGCCGCGCGCGACCCCGTCCTTGTTCGCCATCGGCATGACGTACAGGCAATAGCGCCCCCGGAAGGCGCGGGCATCGGCATCCTCCTCCAGCAGCCGCCGGATCAATCCCTCCAAGACCCAGTTGCCTCCCGACTCCCAAGGGTGGGCGCGCGCGCGGATGAACACGCGATGCGGCGCCGCGGGATCGCCCACGCGGACGATCTCCAATTCGCGCCCCTCGACCGTTTTCCCGACCGCCTCGATCTCAACCAGCGGGCTGGGCCGGATCTCCGCGAGAAATCGCTCCAGATCGCTGATGCGATAGGGCTCCAGCCGCGCCACGAACAGCCGCGGCCCCGGCATCTCGATGTCGACCTGGATCCGGTTCTCCGGCAACTGCCGCGTCGCGAGCGACCGCCACTCCCGCCCATCGGCCGATACGACCACCGCCTTCAATTCCTTCGCCACCGAACCCGGCCGCCCATTGTAGATATTGTCCATGTGGCGCAGCTCCAGCGTCAGCCGCGACCCCGGCTTCCCCTGCACCTGAAAATGAAAATGCCCCGCGGCGCGATTCGACGACGAACGCTGGTGGTCGTACATCAGGAACACCTGGATCACGCCATTCGTGCCAACCTCCCAGAACACCGGCGAGGCATTCTCGAAACTGGTGTCGATGTACTCGATGCCGACCTCGGGCGCGGGGGCGTTCGTCTCGGCCATGCCGGCGAGCGGCACAAGACCGAGGGCGAGGGCGAGGGCGAGAACGATCTTCATATGCGCCGGGATCCCAGCCTATTCGCCGTCGCCCACAAATCGAACGAAAAAGCGGAGTCTTTCCTGAATGGCGCAGCGGGGACCTGCCTGCACGCCTCTGGCGGATGCGCCACCCGCGCGCCGGCCAATTTCCGGTGTGGCAACCGGGGCTTGACGCGCAGGGAACGGATTGCCGACGATCATGGCCGCCATGAATCACGCGCGCCATCTCGCCACCCTGATGCTGCCCTTCGTTTTTCCCGAGCTTGCCCATCCCGAACCATTGGCAGTCTCCACCGACTTCCCCGGCGGTTCGGCGGAACTGCGGGCGCTGGATCCCGCCGCGGGCCGCATCGAGATCGCGCCGGCCCACCACCCGGATACCGGCTGGCCCTGCTGGTGGTATTTTCGCGTGGAAGGCGCCACCCCGGGACAGGCGATAACCCTTCGCGTCGGCGCGAGCGACAAGCCGTACCGCGGGAACACGAAACTGGCGGCGGCCTGGTCATTGCCGCTGCGGGCATCCATCAGCACGGACGACGCAACGTGGCTACACACCCCGCCCGGCATCGTCACAAACGGCCACGCCACTTACGAGATCCCCGCGCCAGCGCGGCGCTTCTGGATGGCGTGGGGACCCCCGTTCCTCCCATCGCACGCCGAAGCCCTGCTGGCATCCGCGGCGATTCGCCTTCCCGGCTCGGAGCGATTCGTGCTTGCAAAGACCCGCGGGGGCCGCCCGGTGCCCGGCATCCGCATCGGCAAGGCCGGCGCGCCTCGCGCCATATGGGTGCAGGCGCGCCAGCACGCGTGGGAGACCGGCTCCAGCTGGGTTGGGCGAGGCTTCCTCGACTGGGTCGCGGGCGAGGATCCCGCCGCGACCGCCCTGCGCGAGACGACCGAGATCTGGTTTGTCCCCATCATGGACGTGGATCGGGTGACCATCGGCGCCGGCGGCAAGGAGGCCGTCCCCCGCGACCACAACCGCGACTGGGATGATGCCCCGATCTACCCCGAGGTCGCCGCCGCTCAGCAGCGCCTGCGCTCGCTCGCGGAGGGCGGGCGACTGCGCCTGTTCCTCGACCTGCACAATCCCAGCCCGGGCGACAAGCGCCCCTATTTCTACGGCCCGCTGGATTACGAGGAGCTGCCCCCCACCAAACGCGAAGACTACGACCGTTTGCTGCGATGCACGGTCGAGGCGATGCGCGGCCCGCTGGCCATCGACCCAAAGTACCGCTTTGCGACCTACGTCAAAACCGACGAGGAACGCCGGCGCGTCAGCGGCGCCTGGGTGCGGAGAAATTGCGGCGACGACACCGTGGCGGTGTGCCTCGAAACCGCGTGGAATACCCTGGGGAGCACGGCCGAGGGATACAGGCGAGTCGGCCGCGAATTCGGACGGGCCGTCGCGAATTTTCTCAAGGGCTCCTGCCCCGCGCCATCGACAACCCAAGGCGCTTCAGAGTGAGATCCCCCGCCCCGGGCCGCAACGCCGAACCCACCCTTGACCGAAGCTCCACCGGAGGGTAACGGGGACGATGTCACGTCCCATCCGGGCCTGCATTTTTGGGACCCGGGCCAACGACAGAGAGGTATCGAGATGAAGACCACGCCGAACAACCTGATATTCCCATTACTCGCCTCGGTGGCCCTATCCTGGCTTTTGGGCGCCTGCGGCCCCGGCGCAGGGGCCGGCTGCCCGATCGACCTGACGTGCGAATACCTCCGCGACCCGATCGGGCTGGACGACGCGGCGCCGCGGCTCTCTTGGCGCCTGGACGACGCGCGTCGGGGGGCCAAGCAGACGGCCTACCGCGTGCTGGTGGCCTCCGGCGCGGAGGCGCTGGCGAAGGACCAGGGCGATCTCTGGGATAGCGGGAAGGTGGTTTCGGATCAATCGGTGCTGGTGCCCTATGCGGGAAAAGCCCTCGCCAGCCGGCAACGGTGCTTCTGGAAGGTGATGGCGTGGGATGCGGCGGGCCAACCATCGCCGTGGTCTGGCGCGGCCACGTGGGAGATGGGACTCCTGGGCCGGGATGATTGGCGGGCGAAGTGGGTGACGCCCAAAGACCTGGAGATTGTGGATTCGCCGATCCCCGCGGGAAACTGGCTACGCCTGCCCGAGGGGACGAAGTTCCTGCGCGCGAAGGTGGACTTCCGCAAGGATCCCGAACCCCATCACGGGCGCATCGCCCTCGCGACCGATGCGCCGTGCGAGGTCTTCCTGAACGGGAGGCCCCAGCCCATCGGGAGGGTAGACGACGTCTCCAAGGTCGCGTGGGTGGTGATGCCGAACGGCCTGCGCCCCGGGGAAAATGTCGTGGGTATCCGCGCGACCGGGAAACCGATCGGCCGGATCGCGACCGGTTTCCGCATCACCCGCTTCGGCGGTGACCGCTTTGAACTCGGCGCGCCCAAGTGGCTGTGCGCGGCCGAGGCACCCAAGAATTGGGCGCAGCCGGCCTTCGACGCGCCGGGCTGGGCCGCGGCCGAGGACAGCGGCGAGACCTGCGCGCTCAAACAGGAATTCGATGGCCCGCGGCGCTCGCAGCTGATGCGAGAAGAATTCGAACTGCCGTCGAGGCCGGTGCGGGCGCGGGTGTACGCCAGCGGGCTCGGCGGCTACGAGCTGACGATCAATGGCGATCGGGTGGGCGATGACATCTTCGCCCCCGGCTGGACGCTCTATGACAAGCGGATCCAGTATCAGGTCTACGACGTCACGCGGCACGTGCGCCAGGGGCCCAACGCGATCGGCGCGTGGCTCGGCAACGTCTGGTGGTCCAGCGGCCTCGGCTGGCTCGGCGGCGAACGCCACGCCAAGCCCGGCGAGAACCTCCGCCTCCTGCTGCAACTGGAGGTCGAGTGCGAGGACGGCTCGACGCGGATCGTCGCCACCGATGACAGCTGGCAATGCAAGGCGTCGCCGATCCTCGAGGACACGCTCTACCACGGCGAGGCGTATGACGCCCGCCTGGAACAACCCGATTGGGACAAGATCGATTTCCGAGGCAACGGTTGGAATCCGGTCGCGATCGCCGGCGACCCCGACGCCCGCCTCTGCGCGGAGCGCGGCCCGCGGATCCGCGTCACGCAAGAACTGGAGCCAGAGAAGATCTCCGAGCCAATACCGGGGGTCCACGTCCTCGACTTCGGGCAAAATCACCCAGGGCGACCGCGCCTGACGATCAAGGCCCCCGCGGGCACAAAGATCACGATGCGTCACGCCGAACTCCTGGCGCCCGACGGCCGCATCGACACGATCAACTATCGTTCGGCGCGCGCGACCGATACCTATGTCTGCAAGGGAGCGGGCGAGGAGGTGTGGGAGCCGAGGTTCACCTATCGCGGGTTCCGCTACATGGAGGTGACGGGGCTGCCCAAGGCGCCGGACAAGCGCACGATCGTCTCCCGCGTGCTGCATACCGCGGGACAGATGGCGGGAGAGTTCGAGTGCGGCGACGACCTGGTCAACCGCATCCTGGGCAACGTGCGCTGGGGCCTCCGCTCGAACCTCCACTCCGTGCCCACCGATTGCCCCCAGCGGGACGAGCGCCTCGGCTGGATGGGCGACGCGCAGGCCTTCGCGCCGACCTCCCTCTGGCTGATGGACCTCGCCGCCTTCTACGGAAAATGGATGCGCGACGTCGTGGATTCCCAGCAGCCCAACGGCGCCACGACGGGGGTCTGCCCCATCATCGTGATCGGCAGGGAGACCGACGCCCGATCCGCCTGGGCCGACGCCGTCTCGATCGTCCCGTGGCGGGTGTACGAGTACGCCGGCGACCGCCGCATCCTCGAGGAGAATTATGACGCGGTGAAACGCTGGGTCGAGTACATGCGCGCCAACCTGACCGGCGGCCTCTACGAGAAGCCCACCTGGGGCGACTGGGTCCCCGTGCGCGACCTGAAGACGAACACCGAGATCAAGACCCCCCACGAACCCGTCAGCGCCGCCTACGGCTACCTCTCCACGCGCCTCCTGGCAAGAATGGCCGATATCCTCGGCAAGGCCGATGACGCGCGGACATACGCCGCGCTCGCCGATGACATGGCCGCCAAGTACAACGCGAAGTACCTCAAGCCCGACGGCAGCGGCCACCTCGCGGGCACCCAATCCGCCGATGTCCTGCCCCTATATTTCGGCATCACGCCACCCGACAAGCGCACCGCGGTCGCCAAGAGCATCGCCGACGACGTGATCCGCCGGGGCGGCCATCATACCACCGGTTTTCTCGGGACCCCGCTCATCCTGCCGCTCCTGGCGGATTACGGTTACCCCGACCTCGCCTGGCGCATCGTCAGCACCGACGAATACCCCTCGCTGGGCTACATGGTGAAAAAGGGCGCCACGACCATCTGGGAACGATGGAACACGGACCGCGAGGGCCCCGCCA
Source organism: uncultured Verrucomicrobiales bacterium (assembly GCA_964651705.1). GTDB lineage: Bacteria > Verrucomicrobiota > Verrucomicrobiia > JADLBR01 > JADLBR01 > JADLBR01. The sequence goes on along the minus strand of CAZYWZ010000043.1, from coordinate 12,253 downwards.
TGAACTCGCACAACCATTTCGCCTTCGGCTCGATGGCCCAGTGGTTCTTCGAGGGCATCGCCGGCCTTCGCCCGGACGAGGCGCGGCCCGGCTTCAAACACACGATCATAAAACCGTACGTGGTGGGTGACCTCCAATGGGCCAGGGCGAAGTATCCCTCGCCCTATGGCCAGTTGCTCAGCCACTGGGAACGCAAGGGCGACGACCTGCACCTGCACATCGTCGTGCCACCGAACACGACCGCGACCGCGCTGCTTCCGACCTTCGGCAAACAGGGCCCGAGGGTCACCGAGGGCGGCAAGCCCATCGAGGGCAAGACCGAGGGCGACCGCATCCGGGTCGACTTGGGCGCCGGGGAATACCGGTTCGTTATCCATGGGCTCGGCGCCCCACCCCAGCCCGATCGCGGCATCGCGAAGGCGGAGTGAGGCTTTCCAGCAGATAGCCCGATGTCCAGCGGCGCTGGCTGCGGCGGATTGCGGCGGGGAGTCTGTCGTAGGGGAGGATGACGCCGCGGCAGTCCGCATCCCCGCAGGCGCATTCCATATCCCAGCTGGGGTGCGAGGTGAACAGTGAATAGTCCACGGTGACCTCTTCCCCGGGGCGGATGCTGGAGCGCGCGAAAAGGGAGGCGCCATCGACATAGGCGCTCGGCGCACAGCTGTGGTTCAGATAATGCCCCAGCGAGAAACGGCGCGGCTCGATGAACCAATGGCGGCCGATCTGGATCGCCCGATGCGTCAGGCGCCGATCGGACCCCCGGATCCGGACCCCTTCCACCGCGAACAAGAAATCGCCCGCGCGGTACCCCCTCGTCGCGAATATCCCACGGCCATCCGCCGCGGAATCCCGGATGATGAAATCGCCGAGCCTTCGGGGAAATTTCATTAACCCGACATTCAATCAGAGAATCCCCCGGGCCGCACGACATCTCGTTTCCCGTTTTCGACCCCATGCCCCGCGCCGCGGGGCACCGCCGGGGAGGAAAATGGTAGGCTGCGCCTTGGCGCACGCTGCCGAAACGACCGTCCGCGTGCGCCAAGGCGCAGCCTACATCGCGACCCAATTTTCGAGCCAGCAGCCCGCCGGACTTGGTAAAGTCCGGCGGGCTGCTAGCCTCCTTGCTCGATGCTGACGCTCACCCAGATCGCGAAGCGCTTTGGGGGCCGCACCCTCTTCGAGGACGCGAGCCTCACGGTGAACCCCGGGGAACGGGTGGCCATCGTCGGCCCAAACGGGGCGGGCAAATCCACGATCTGCTCCATCATCCTTGGCATCGATTCTCCGGATGAGGGGACGGTGTCGCTGGACCGCCGCGCGACGGTCGGCTACCTGCCGCAGGAGGCCTTCGCCACTGGCGACGAGACCGTCCTCGACCTTGCGACAGCCGCGACGCCAGAACTCGGCGCACTGCGCGCCGCACTTGCAGCGCACGAGCGCCGCGGGGACACCGATTCCAAGCCCTACCACGACGCCCACGACCGCTACTCCGAGCTCGGCGGATTTGCCCTAGAACCCAAGGCCAAACGGATCCTCAGCGGCCTGGCCTTCCGCGAGGGTGACTTCGCGCGCCCGGCGAAAGAACTGAGCGGCGGCTGGGTCATGCGGGCGCACATCGCGCGCCTCCTCGTCATGGAACCCGACCTGCTGATGCTCGACGAGCCGACGAATCACCTCGACCTGGAATCCCTGGTCTGGTTTCAGGGTTATCTCGGATCATACCCCGGCGCCATCCTCATGATCTCCCACGACCGGGCCTTTCTGAACGCCCTCGCCGGTTCGATCGTCGAGATCCGGGGCGGGCGGGTCCACCGCTATCGCGGCAATTATGACGCCTATCTCGAGCAGCGCGAGCAGCGCGGGGCCCAGCACCTGGCCGCCTACAAGAACCAGCAGGCCGAGATCGCCCGATTGCAGCGCTTCGTGGATCGCTTCGGCGCGAAGAACACCAAGGCGACGCAGGCGAAGAGCAAGGCGAAGCAGATCGAGCGCATGGAGAAGATCGAGGCGCCCGAAGAAGAAGACCGGGTCATCCGCATCCGGTTCCCGCAACCGCCGCGAGGCGGGCTCCGCGCCGTCTCGCTGGATGGCGTGCACCACGCCTATGGCGACGTGGTGGTGTATCGCGGGATCGATTACGCCGCCGAGCGCGGCCAGCGCACGGTCTTCGTCGGGCCAAACGGCGCGGGAAAGTCCACCCTGTTGAAGATCTTGGCCGGCGTCCTCCCGGTCCAGCGGGGGACTCGGACGCTCGGCCACAACGTCTCCGTCGGATATTACTCGCAGAACCGGGTCGAGTCCCTTGACCCCCGCAACACCGTCCTGGAGGAGGCGCAGGGGATCGCGCGCCCCGTGCCCGAGGTCGAGGCGCGCACCGTGCTCGGCTCGTTCCTCTTCCGGCGCGACGATGTCTTCAAGCGCGTGGGCGTCCTCTCGGGGGGCGAGAAATCCCGCCTCGCGCTGGCAAAGATCCTGCTGGATCCACCGAACCTCCTGCTGATGGACGAGCCCACGACGCACCTCGACATCGCGAGCATCGAGGCCCTGATCCACGCCCTCGGCCAATACCGGGGCACGCTCCTCTTCATCAGCCACGACGTGTACTTCATCCGTGCCATCGCCACCTCGGTGCTGCACATCTCGGGCGGCGCGCTCACGCCGTATGCCGGCGGATACGATTATTACCTGGACCGGATGGGTGCCGCCTCCGCCCGAGCGGGCCTGGTGGCTGGCAACTCACCGAAGCCGGACTCTGAACCCGCGGAAGACAACGGGCGCGAGACCGGACGTGAGCGGCGGCGCCGCGAGGCCGAGGAACGGCAGGCGCGATCACAGGCGCGCAAGGCGGCGGAGACCGAATTGCACCGCTTGGAAGCGGAGATCCTGGGCCTCGAGGCCCGGCAGAAGGAACTCACCTCCGCCCTGGGTCAACCGGAGACCTATCAGGTCGGCGGTGACGTGGGCGCCATCAACCGCGAACTGGGCCAGATCGCCGCCCGCCTCGTCGAGTTGAGCGCCGAATGGCACCTGGCCGCGGAGGCCGTCGAGGCCGTGAACGACTGACCTGGGACTTCAAATCACGGATAACTTCCGGATCTTGGGGTAGCCGACGAGGCGAGGAGGCGACTCACATTTTGGACTGCGGCGTTGAAGCGCCGCTTTGGATCGCCCCGGACGGCCCGGTGCGCGCCTGCCGCCAGATTCTCCGACAGGGCCCGACTGCCCATCCAAAGCGGCGCTTCAAGGCCGCAGTCCACATCGCCCCTCCGATCGATCCGAAGTTACACCATGAACAATTTGACTCGATGTCCCCCATTCAGCCCTGTGTGGGCGCATGACCCCAGTGACAAGCGGCGACGCGGCCAGTTCAAAGATGGCCAAGGCTGCAGCGGCTCGCGTGAACGGCCCGACCCGCCGCTCGCTCACGCCCACGCTCACGGCCACGGATCTCCCGTGCCCGGTTTGAAATTCCGACATCGACGCGCAAGCTTCTCCCGATGCCCGCCTCCCTCCCAGCGGTCTCCCTGGCGCGGTGCGCGCACTACGATGCCGTCGCGCTCACCGCCACCATCCGGGAGGTCTTGGCGCCCCTGGGCGGCATGGGGGCGTTCGTCCGCCCACGCCAGCGCGTCCTCCTAAAGCCCAACTTCGTCGCCGCGCGGCCCGCCGACGAGGCGTGCAACACACATCCCGAATTCATCTTGGCCGTCGCGCATCTGGTCCTTGAGCAGGGCGCCGAGGCCGTCGTCGGAGACAGCCCGGCGATGGGGACCGTCGCGTCCGTGGCGCGCAAGCTCGACACCGAGGGACAGTTCCGCAAAGCCGGGGTGCCCCTGATTGATTTTTCGCGGGGCCAACGCCTCCACTCGGAACTCGGCGATTGCACCGTGACCATCGCGCGCGAGGTCGCCGGGGCCGACGCGCTGATCAACCTGCCAAAATTGAAGACCCATCAGCAGGTCGGGATGACCTGTTGCGTCAAGAATCTCTACGGTTGCGTCGCGGGCCGAAGAAAGGCCTTCCTCCACTTCTGGCGCGGCGGCGACCCCGATCGCTTCGGGGGCATGCTGCTCGACGTGGCCGATTTGGCGCGACCGACGCTGAATCTCGTGGACGGGGTCGTCGCCATGCACCGCGGCGGCCCGATCCGGGGCGAGCCGATCCCGTTCGGCGCCGTGCTCGCCGGCGCGGATCCGGTCGCCGTGGACACCGTCGCCTTCCATCTCGCGGGGGCGGAACCCAAGGCCATCTGCTCCCATCGCGCCGCCATGCGGGCGGGCCGCGCTGGGGCAACGCTCGGAGCGATCGACCTGCGCGGCACCCCGTTGGTCGAGATGCCCTGCCCCCGCCTCGAACCCCCGCCGCTCATGATGCCCTTGAACTTCTCCCCTTGGCACATCATCCGCGGATGGTTGCGCCACCAGCTCCGGATGCGCTACGCCGCATCACGCTAGCTCGAAAATTCCAAGTGTAGCCACGGCCGTGAGGCCGTGGACCCCACCGCGCGGCCCCTCCGTCACCGGAGGGGCTACATTTTCCGCCCCGGTGGTGCCCTGCAGGCAGGGCACTTGGGCTGACCTGAACCCTCAGAGTTCGGATCGGACCGAGCGCTCGGAGAATCGTCAAACGCGCAGGCCGTTGCGCGGATGGGCTACGGTTGGATCGCCGGCCTCACTCCCACTCGATGGTTCCGGGAGGTTTCGACGTGATGTCAAACGTGACGCGGTTGACGCCCTTGACCTCGTTGATGATCCGGCTGGAGATCTGGCCCAGCAGATCGTAGGGCAACTTCACCCAGTCGGCGGTCATGCCATCCTGGCTCTCGACCACGCGCACCGCGACGGTGTACTCGTACGAGCGCTCGTCTCCCATCACCCCCACGCTCCGCACGGGCAACAGCACGGCGAAGGACTGCCAGACCCTATGGTACCAGCCGCTTTTCTTCACCTCGTCGACGACCACCCAATCCGCGTTGCGCAGTATCTCCAACTTATCCGCGCTGATCTCCCCGAGGCAGCGCACGGCGAGGCCGGGGCCGGGGAACGGCTGACGCCAGACGATCTCCTTCGGAAGGCCGAGTTCCTCACCCACCCGGCGGACCTCGTCCTTGAAGAGCTGCCTCAGGGGCTCGACCAACTCGAAATCCATGTCGTCGGGCAGGCCGCCGACGTTGTGGTGGCTCTTGATCAGTGCCGCGGGATTGCCCCCGATCGATACGCTCTCGATCACGTCGGGATACAGGGTGCCCTGCGCCAGAAACCGCGCCTTCCCCACGGATCGCCTCGCGCGCTCAAATACCCGGATGAACTCGTTGCCGATGATCTTCCTCTTGCGCTCGGGATCGGTCACCCCGCGCAGCAAGCGCAGGAATCCCCTGGAGGCATCGACGCACTTGAGGTGGATGCGCATGTGCCGCCCGAACAGCTCCTCGACGAGCCGCGCCTCGTTCTTCCGGAGCAACCCGTTGTCCACGAAGATGCACCGCAGCTGGTCCCCGATGGCCTCGTGCAGCAGCGCCGCCGCCACGCTGGAATCGACCCCCCCGCTCAGGCCCAGGATGACCCGTTCTCGCCCCACCTGCGCGCGGATCGCCTCGCAGGTGTGTTCGATAAACGAGCGCATGGTCCACTCGCTACGGCACCCGCAGATCTTGTGCGCGAAATTCGAGAGGATCTTCTTGCCCTCGGCGGTGTGCGAGACCTCGGGATGGAACTGGAGGCCGTAGATCCGCCGCCCCTCGTGCACGACCGCGGCATACGGCGAGTTCTCCGACACCGCCGCCACCCGGAACCCCGCCGGCAACCGCTCGAGCCGATCCCCGTGGCTGTTCCAGATCTGGGAGCCGGGCCTCACCCCGGCCAGCAAGTCCGATCGCCTACCCTTGAAACGGATCGTCCCCTTGCCGTATTCGCGGTGTTCGCTCCGCGCGACCGCCCCCCCCAGGAGCTTGCCGATCATCTGGAGCCCGTAGCAGATCCCCAGCACCGGAACGCCCAGGTCCAGAATCCCGCGGTCCATCTGCGGCGCGTTGCGCGCGTAGACGCTGGCGGGGCCCCCGGACAAAATGATGCCCCGCACGCCGCGCTCCCGCAGTTCCCGCGCCTTGACCTTGTGGTGGAAGATCTCGGTGTAGACCCCGCACTCGCGCACCCGGCGCGCGATGACCTGGGTATACTGCGACCCGAAATCTAGGATGCCGATGACTTCCATGGTCCCCGGCTACCGCCTCGCCATGCCCACGCCCTGGACGGTCTGGAACAACTTGCCCTCGGTCTTGATGGCCGGCGCGATGATGATCTCCGTCTCCTGAAATCCGCGGATATCGTGCGCCCCGACATTGCCCATGCAGGTCGTGATCGCGCCGACCAGATTCTGAGAGCCATCGTCTTGCGTGGCCGGGCCGTAGAGGATCTGCCGCAGGGTGCCGCTCAGCCCGACGCGGATGCGCGTCCCGCGAGGCAGGTTGGCATGGGGCGTCGCCATGCCCCAGTGGAAGCCCTTGCCGGGCGCCTCCTCGGCTCGGGCGAACGCCGAACCCACCATCACCGCATCCGACCCGCATGCCAGCGCCTTGCAGACGTCCCCGCCCTTGGACATCCCGCCGTCGGTGATGATCGGCACGTACCTCCCGGTCTGCTTGAAATAGTAGTCCCTCGCGGCGGCGCAGTCGACCGTCGCCGTCACCTGCGGCACGCCGAGGCCCAGCACGCCCCGCGACGTGCACGCCGCCCCGGGACCCACCCCGATCAACACCCCCGCCACGCCGCACTCCATCAGCTCCAGCGTCACCTTGTAAGTCACCGCGTTGCCGATGATCACAGGGATGGACAATCTCTCGCAAAACGCTTTCAGATCCAGCGACTTGTACTTGCTCGAGATGTGGTTGACCGTCGACACCGTCGACTGGACCACGAACACGTCCGCGCCCGCCTCCTGCGCGATGGCCGAAAACCGCTCGGCTTTCTGCGGGATCGAGCTGACCGCCGCGATGACGCCCCCCGCCTTAAGCTCGCGGACGCGCTGCGCGATCAAATCCTCCTTGATCGGCTGCGTGTAGATCTTCTGGATCAGGGAGGTGACCTGATCGGGATCGGCCTTGACGATCTGGTCCAGGGCCTCGGAGGGGTTCTCGTAACGGGTCTGCACGCCCTCCAGATTGATGACGCCGAGTCCGCCCAGTTTGCCCATCTCGATGCAGAAGCGCACGTCGGTGACCCCGTCCATGGCGCTGGCCAGGACCGGGATGGAAAGCACGATGGGATCGGCATCCTTGCGCGGGATCCGGAAGGACGTATCCACCTCTTCGGGGTTGATAGTCACATCCCCCGGCACCAGCGCGATATCATCAAACCCATACGTGACCCGCGCCTTCCGATTAATGCCAATCCATTCTGCCATATGCTGCGCTCCCTCTACATCCGCTCCGTCTTGACTTCAAACGACACGCCGCATCCCCGGCACTTCACCCTCGATATCGAGGGCTCCGGGTGCGCGACCTTGCCACACAGTGGGCACTCGACCCGCCGCCGGCTCCCCGCACGGAGACGCCAGGCCCGCGCCGCGCCCACAATCCATGGCAATACTATTAGGGAGGTGAAGCCGATCACGTAAACATGAAAGGCATCCGCGGCGGTGAGCTTCACGGCCCCTCCCCCGGGGCGGGGTCCGCCTCCGCCCAATAAAAGGCCACGGGGGACCATACGACCCCGTGATCCTTCTGGGCGGGGGCGAACCGGAGATCGCGCACCATCCGGAGCGCCTCGGCGTCCTGATCGGGCAACCCGCAAGAGCCGACGACCACCGCCTCCCGGACCATCCCTTCCGCATCGACCCCCGCGCTCACCACGGTCGGGCCCTCCAGCCGTCCCTCGGTCCGCACGGGGTCCAATCGCATCGGGCCGACGACCAGTCGCCCCGCCAGCCCAGAACCTACCAGCACACGGCCCGCGACCGCGGCAAAACCCGTCTCCACCACCCGCGGCGTCCCGAGCTGCGGTCGCCCCGAGGGCATCCGTTCCGCCATCTCCGCGAGACCCCCCACGCCAGCCGGGAGGGCCTGCCGCATCCCGATGAGATTCTCCGCCTCCGCCGGCCCGAGCGGCGCGGTCTCGACCCCCGGCGCCACGGCGTGCGAAAACAAGGACGCCAGCCGGGGCAGGGCGATCGCGCTCGGATCGTCGAGCCTCAGGCTGAGCGCCAGCGCCTCCGGACCGGCGCCAACGACCTCGCCCGCGGGCAAGAGAATCACCGAAGGCCCGCCAAACGACAGCCCGCCATCCTGCACCCCCTTGCCGCCCACCAGTGCCATCCCCACGCCGTGGATCACCAGCGACAGGACCAGCAGAAAACTCAAGAGCCGCCGCTCGGGCGCGATGAACCGCTCCAGCGGCACCCACCAATCGCGATCGATTCCCAACGGGTGCATGCCATCGACTCCGCGGGATCCTACCCCTCCCCCTCCCGAGAGGCCACCACCGCATCGAGCCCGGAGGCCAACACCCGCCGCAGCACCTCCATCACCGTCCCGTGCGGCACGCGGACGTCCGCCTTGATCACCACCGTCTGATCGACCCCCTTGCGAGCAAATGCCTCCAGGCTGCCGGACAGGGCCGCCAGATCCATCAGCTGTTCGTCAAAATAGATCTCCCCTGCCGCGGTGACGGTCAGCACCCGTCGCCCGTGCGGGCTTCCCAGACCCGTCAACCCATCCGGCAGGTCGATCTGTACCCCGGGTTGCATCACGAAGGTGGAGCCCAAGAGGAAAAAGATCAGCAACAACAGCACCACGTCCACCAGCGGCGCAAGGCTGAACGGGCCGTCGAGCAGGCGCGCGGAGGTGTGCAGTTTCACACCCGACCACCCGATGTCGCGGGCCCGCCGGCCGAACGCTCGCCGCCGCCGACCGCCTCCTCGAAATCGATGATCTGCGCGTGCTCGCCCAGCGCCTGCACGATCTCGATCCCCGCCCGCTCCATGTCGCGCAACAGCCCGCCCATCCGGGTCACCAAGAAGTTATACGCCACGTAAGCCGGGATCCCGACGGCCAGCCCGGCCCCGGTCGTCACCAGCGATTCCCATATCCCGCCCGCCAGATCCGCCACCGTCGCGGTCCCCGCCTTCGCCTGGACCTGCGCGAATGCCTGGATCATCCCCGTCACCGTGCCCAGCAGGCCCAAGAGCGGCGTGACGTGCCCGATGGTCGCCAGCACGCCCAGATGCTGCTCCAGGCGCGGCACTTGCAACTGGGCGACCTCCTGCACCAGTTCCTTCAGTTCCGCCCTCGGCAGGCGGTGGTGCCGGATCGCCGCATGCGCCACCTGGACCACCGGCCCGTGCGCCTCCTCGCAGCGGGCCAGCGCCTCGGGAAATCGCCTCCGACGCACCAGATGGCATACCCCCTTCAAGAACTCCCCCACGTTGATCGTCTGCCGACGATATTGGATCGTCCGCTCGAGAAACACCGCCAGCGCGATGACGCTGGCCACGAGGATCGGCCACATCAACGGGCCGCCGCTCTGCATCAGGCTAAACATCGCGTCTCTCGGGACCGGCCGGGCCCCGGCCCGGCCCGCCGCCTCACCAGATAAACGACCGCTTCTCCGCGACGACCTGGCCGGCCTGCATCACCAGCACCCGCCAGCACGTCACCAGCCCCTGCTTCTTGTAGGCGTCGCCCACCACGCTGAAGGTGCTCCGTTCCCAGCCCTTGGCCTCGGGGTACGACAGCTCCAGCGCGTGGACCTTGCCCTTCGTCGCCTGCTGCCGGTACTCGAATCGCACCTTCACGTCCTTGGCAGGTTGCCTCGCCAGCCACTTCACATAAAAGTAGTGCCCGCGCCGGGCGTCCTTCTGCTCATCGGTGACGGCCCCGTAGTCGTGATACTTCCTCTCGAACCTCAGGCTGTCGTCCTGGGTGTTGTTCGTGCGGGTGTAATCGGGGTCGTTGACGTATTCGGTCACCTTCCCCAACTCAAAATTCGACCCGCCCGCGAGGCCCGGGCACGCCCCCGCGAGCCACCCGGCCGCAAACAAGGCGCACAAGGCCGTCCGCCGACTCCACGACATCATCTGATTTTTTTAACTTCCCGACCCACGATTGTCAATCGCCCCCGCCTGCCCCCAAATTCTTAAATCCTCGCGTAAGGCAGCACCCGGGAGCGCGACGCTTGGGGATGTAGGGCGCGAAATCCCTTTCGCGCCGGGGGCGGTGCCAGCGGCGACACCGCTCACGGTCGGGGCCCCACGAGCGCCCCCTTGCGCCACGCGAAGATCGAGGGGATGCCCTCCGCCAAGATCGAGAAGTCCTCCAGCACCCCGGTGGCCGGTTTCGCAAACCGCAGCTCCCAGATGCCCGGACGGGACGCGGCATCACCGTCAAAGAGGAGTTGCTCTGTGTCGCCTATGGCTTCCCGCGACAGGGCCAACTGCCCCGCGGCATCGACCACCGCGAGCCCCACCTTCTCGGCGCCTCCGGCGCCCGAGACCCGCAGCCCGAAAGCGGATGTCCCCTCGGGCACCGCGAAGTACAGCGGCACGAGCGAACGGAACAGTCCGATCGGTCCGCCCGAGGAAAACAGGCAGAGCCGGTGGGTCGGGGAATCCAGCACGAGCGTGGCACCGGGCTCCATCTTCTCGCACGACAACCGATACGCACCGGCCTCCCCGGCGCCAAATCTCATTTCGGGGGGACCGTCCGCCGCGACCTTCAACGCCCGCATGGCCTTGCCCGAAGGGGATGTCACCCCCAGCACCACATCCCGCGCGGCGGCGCGCCCGACGGGCATCACCTTCCCAGACAGGATCACCTCGTCCCCCTCCCCCGCCCACAAGAGATAGGTCGCGCGCCCCCGGACGCGCGGCGCCCCGCCCTCCCCTCCCCGATACTCCCCCGCCGCCAGCGGCGCGAATGCCATCGGCTCATAGGCCCGCCCCTCAAATCGGCGAAACCGTTTGATCGGGATCCATTTCGCCAGCGCCGCGGCATCCACCACGTGCCTGACCCCAACCCCGCCGCGCGACACGCTCAATGTCCCAGAGACCCCCTCGATCCCCCAACCGGAAAGCCCTCCCGCATACCCGATCGGCGCCCGATCCACCCGATCCTCGATGACGCAGTCGACAAACACCGCGCCGCCGATCGGCCCCACGTCTTCCGCCCGCACCGCGAACTCCACAGGCCGCCTCGACGCATCGGCCACGCCCGTCGCGTCGATCCGGCACCTCTCAAACCGCAAGCCGACCCCCGCCGGGGCGTTGCCCGAAATCGAGATGGGGGGCGGACCCGCCGCCCCAAACCGGCAATCCACGAAATCGCAACGGCCGCGCACCGCGTCGGCGCCCTCGCCATTCTTCACGTGGAACCGGACCGCCTCCTGCCCGTTGCCCCGCACCTCGCAGTCCTCGATCCGGATCGCGATCGGCGCCGATGCGCCACGCAACTGCTGCAGCGCGAAGAGAAGCCCTCGACCCGCATTCCCCTCCACCACGCATCGGCGCATCACGCATCCCACGAGTCGCTCGTCCGGACGGTTCGGCTCGAAGTCGATGCCCGCCTGCGGCGCCGTGCCCCGAGTCCCCTTCAGGACACAATCCTCGATGAGCAGATCTTCCGCGCTGATCACGCTGATGCCCTGCCGGTGGTTGTCGGCGCAGGTCACGTTCCTGATCGTCACGCCCAGGCACGGTTCCCCGCCTTTCCCCGCGCCCACGTAGATCCCGTCCCCCCCGCTCTCGGCCAGCGTCATGCCCACGATCGTCACGTTGGTGCACGCCCGCAACCGCACCAGATGCCGCCACTCCGACTTCTCGTACCCCTCGCCCTGATAATCCGCCTTGCGCATCCGCAGCGTCGCCCCGCGCCCCGTCAGCACCACGTTCCGCCCGCCCTCCGCGTCGAACAGCACCTCCGCCTTGCCACGGAATGCCCCCGCCTTCGCCACCACCTCCACCCCTTCCTCAAACACGATCTCCTGATCGCTCGCCAGGCGGATCGTCTCCCCGATCACCCACGGCACCCCCATGTCCTCCACGATCACGCGCCCCGCGCCCGACCCGATCGCCGCCCGCAGCGCCCGCGTCGCGTCGGACGCGTCGAAACCGAAGGCCGCCGCCCGAACCCCCTCGGGCCTCCCCGCACCCGCGGCAGGCACGGACGCCGCCAGCAACGCAGATAACGCGATCCAGCCCATGGCCGAAACCCTAGCCCGGATATTTCATCGTCGGGGCAAAAAAATTAGCGAAGTCCGCGGCACAA
>CAZYWZ010000042.1:0-52756 GCA_964651705.1 uncultured Verrucomicrobiales bacterium | reverse complement strand
CGGTTGCCCGTGGCGCGAAAGGGATTTCGCGCCCTACATTTTCACCCCCGGTGGGGCCCCGCGCGCGGGGCACGGGATCTGACTCGAAAATTCTGGATGTAGCCACGGCCGTCAGGCCGTGGATCTTCCCACGCGCGGCCCATCTGTTACCAGATGGGCTACATTTTCCGCCCCGGTGGTGCCCCGCGTGCGGGGCATGGGATCTGGCCGGAAATGGGCCATGGGGTCGGCTGTTGAAGTGGGCATGGGTTGTGTCGGCGTCCAGAGGTTTCCAAGGTCGCAGGCGTGATTTTTCGGGCTAAAGACATGGAGTAAGGGTTGAATATGGCTCGTATGAGCGGCGCCGACGAGGAAGACATCCCGGTCGCTTCCTTGGCTGATCCCACTGAGGGTGCTGCGGCGACCGCGGTGAAGCGAAAGACGTCCCCGTCGAAATGGAGGGGGAAGGGTCCGGCCCGGAAAGAAAAGAAGTTTGTCGGTGCGGGGGCGCGCCGCTTGCGCCGGCGGCTCGTCGGGACGGGTCGCGGTGGCAAGCGCATCCGGAGGCGGAGTGGCAGGGCCGGTGCCGTCGGGGATGACCATTTGCCGGGCGAGGCAGGGGGCTTGCTGCGCTCGTTGTGGCGACGGTTTGGCCGGAACGATGTGCTGATCGTCATGCTGGCCGTGTCGCTCCTGTTGCACGTGGGCGTGCTGGGGCTGTTTTGGGGGATCCGCCTCATCCGTGGGGGGGAGGCCCGGAAGGCGAATCTGGCCAGCCAGGAGTTTCTCATCGACCTGAGCGCGTCGCTGCAACCCGCGCCGCCGCCTATCGAGTTGCCGCGGCTGAAGCCCCCGCCGGGGCCGGTCCTTTCGCAGATCGATCCGCCGATGGGCGCGCCCATCAACGTCCTGACGGTGAATGTGCCATCGATGGGTCTTGGTCTGCCCTCGGCGGGCGCGGATCTCCAGTCGCGCATGCTGGGGTCCGGGGGTCTCCGGGACAGTCTCGGCGGCGGCCTGCTCGGGCGCGGCGCGGGCGCGCGCACCTTCTCCTTGGGTGGGGGCACGGTGCGCGCGAGCGCGATCATCGTGATGCTCGATGCCTCGGGCTCGATGCAGGCGGATCGGAAGATGGATCGGGCACGGGAGAAGATGCGGGATCTGGCCAGGCGCGCCGGCGTCCGCGTCGTGACGGAGATCGAGGTGCCCAACTGCGCGTTCGTGCAGATCGCGGAACCCGACGCCGGCCTCGATTCCCCCATCGACGCCGCCTACGCCATGAGCGCGGCGATGCGCAAATTCCCCGCCGCCGACGCCATATACTTTTTCAGCGATTTCCAGGACATGGTCAACCCGGCCGTGGTGGAGCAACTCCGCCTGATGGCCATGGAGATGGAGCCGCACGTCGCGGTCTATCTCCACACGCTGGAGGAAAAACCGGACCCCGCCCTCGACGAACTCTGCCGCGCCACCGGCGGGCAGATTCTCAAATGAGGAATCTGCCGGACTTAGTCCGGCAGATTCCTAGGGAAGGAACTTCCCCTTCTTGAGCTTCTCGGGCAGGTATTTTTCCAGGACGAAGTTCAGGCCGTGTTTCGCGAAGGCCTGCTGCTCGATGCGGACCCCCATCTTGAGCATCTCCTCGAGGGCCTTCTGCCATTCCTTGTGGTGGAGGATGAAGGGGTCGTTCTTGAGCGCGTCCTTGGCGCGTTTGACGTCCGCCTCTTCGAGGGGGTGTGTCGCGTCCTCCAGTTTATAGTCCTTGATGTCCTGTGGGGTGACGCCGAGGAACTGGGCCTGGGGGACGCAGAAGAACCGGTTGATGTGGGCGGCCTGGCCCGAGCCGACCTTCAGCGTCCGGTAGATATTGCAGTATCCGTAGGGGTCGCCGTCGGTGAAGGCCAGGACCGGAAGGCGCTGGTCGTCGGCGAGGCGGCGGACGAAGCGCCGGCACGCCCGCGTCGGGACGCCGCTCATGGAGACGAGGATGCAGTTGGCGCGGTCGAAGAAGCGGTGGTGCACCAGGCGCTGGAAGAGCGAGGCGGTCTCGACGACCAGGACGAACTTGGCCTTGGTCTCGAAGCCGAGGTGCTCGACGCGGGAGGGCACGCTCCAGGCGCCGGTGCCCAGCTCCTTGCAGTTGATGCGGATCGGTTTGCCGGAGGAGGGATCCCTGTCGATGACGACGATGGGGCCGCAGACGTCGCCGCCGCGCTCCTCCGGGATGTATCCCAGTTGCTCGCGGTTGATGGCGAGCATGGCCTCGATGTCGTCGAGGAGCGCGTCGCTCTCCGGCTGCTCGTCGAACCGGCACTCCCCCCAGCTCTTGGAATTATAATAGACCTCGCGTTTTCCGGCGATGTCGTCCTTGTCGAGCAGGTCGTTCTTCGTGGTGGCCAGCAGGCGCATCGACTGCGCGAATGTCTTCACCGTCGAATACGAGAGGGTGCGGGTGACCTTCTTTCCCAGGATCTCGAAGTGCCCCCGCCGCGTGTCGTACTTGACGTTCTTCAGCGAGCGCACGGGGAAGCTCATCGAGGGCTTCCTGGATCGCTTGATGATGTCGCCGTACACGGCGTCGGCGACCGAAGTGATCTTGCCGGAGGCCGCCTTGCGGGAGACCACCTCGGGGGCGGAGGGGGCGGGAGCTTTCTTGACCGGCGCCTTGGCGCGATAGGATGTCTTCTTCTTTGTCATTGGTTGTTGTGCCGAGAACTAGGCATCGAGATGCGTCCGCTCGAGCATGTCGCTGAGTTTGCTGACGACGGCCTTTTCCTGGCGGTCGTTGAGGGATAGGATGTCCTTCAGTCCCATGGCGAGGTGGGGGATGTAGAGTTCGATGAAGCTGCGTTTGCGGGCGGCCTCGGCGGCGCGGCGTTTTCGGCTGAGGTAGTGGGAGAGCTGGCGGCCGCAATCCTGGAGGGCGAAGGTGATCTCGCGGACGATCTCGGGGTAGTGCGCGATGGCCTCTTTGCTTTCGCTGGTGAAGGGGACCCAGACGCTGGCGATGTGGATCATGAGGACCATGGGGCCGACGGGGAGCGAGCCGCGTGGCTGGGGGAGTCCGTAGGCCTTCCAGTTGACGCCGGTGGCGGCGCGGGTCATGGCGCACGCGCCGGACATGTAGAGTAGGGGGACGCGGTTGGCGAAGCGCATGAGGCGCACGGGGTCCTCGGCGCCGAGTTCCTCGTTCTCTCCGGGTTTGGCGTAGGCGAGCCCGACCTCGATCTGGAAGGGGTTGCCGCGATAGACCGCGGGGTCGCGGGTCTTGGCGGTATAGAAGTCGGCGGCGATCTCCTTCTTGAGCCCCGCGATGATCTGCTCTTCCCCGATGGGGGCCAGGCAGTCGGTGGGCGGGCGCATGAGTTTCGTCTCGGCGATCGCCTTGTAGAGCGCCTCGCTCTCCTGGTGCGCGATGCGCGCGGGGCGGGCGTTGGGGTATAGCTTGGCGCGCTCGCAGATCTCCTTGGCCGTCTTCGGGCTGACCCGGGAAAAATCCTGGCAGAGCGCGCCCTGGAGGGTGCGCGAGCCCGTGTCTTTGAGCATCGCCATGAGCATGCCGAGTTCGACGCCGTGGGGGTGGGGCTTGATCTCGCGCGTTGGCTCTGGCGTCTCCTTGACCCCGCGGAAGAACGAGAGCCATGGCGCGCACTCGTCCGCATCTGGCCTCTTGGCCCCCTTGTCGCCATTCTCGTCGGCCTTGAGGAGCCGCACCCGGTAGTGGAGCTGGAGGTGGGGGTTCACGATGGCGCATTGTTTCAGATATTCATCGACGGACAGGCGGCCGCGGACGTAGGTGGCCTCCATCTCGATGCTGACGCGGGTGCCGTGGGAGTAGGCTATGGGTTTCCCGGGTTTTCCGTCGGCGCCGGCGGGGAAGAACTCGGGGCACCAGTCCGTCTCGTCATCCGAGATGATCGTCGGGGTGTTTGCCTTGGTGTCGATCTGCACCGCGATGTCGTGCGCCTTCTTTTGGTTGCGGGACCGGGAGAGGATGTGCGTGGAGGTGCCGGTGGTCAGCTGGCCGTACATGCCCGCGGCGCTGATGCCGATGCCCTGCTGGCCGCGGGACATCCTGAGGCGGTGGAATTTCGAGCCATAGAGGAGCTTGGCAAAGACCTTGGGGATCTGGGCCCGCAGGATGCCGGGGCCGTTGTCGGTGACCGTCACCCGGAACCGGTTTTCGGCGGTCTGCGCGATGTCGACGCTGATCTCCGGCAGGTGGCCGGCCTCCTCGCACGCGTCGAGGGCGTTGTCGACGGCCTCTTTGACGGTGGTCATCAGCGCGCGGCGCGGGCTGTCGAAACCCAGGAGGTGGCGATTCTTCAGGAAGAACTCGGAGACTGAGATCTCGCGCTGCTTGCGGGCCATGGACTCGGCCGTCTCGCGGACGACCGGCTTTTGCTTGCCGGCCTTTGGCGCCGCCGTCCCGGGTTCGGTTGGGGCCTTTGGATGGGACGGTGCCGTCTTTCGGCCCGTCGGTTTCGCGACTCTCTTTTTCGTTGCCATGGATGTTTTCCCCTGGTGGGGAAGGCGGTGTAAACTAGCGTCGGCTTTGGAGTGCGGCAAGGATTCGATTGGGCGGCGGGGCTGGCTCGAAAATTGGGTCGCGATGTAGGCTGCGCCTTGGCGCACGCGGACGTTCGATTCGGCGGCGTGCGCCAAGGCGCAGCCTACCATTTTCCGCCCCGGCGGTGCCCTGTCCACGGGGCATGAAGGTGCAGCCGCGGCATGTGATTGACAGGCAAGATTTTCTGGGCAAGTGGTCTATCGGTCTGCGGCATCCCGCGGCGCGTCCCGGCGAAGGAGAATGTCATGAGTGCATCCCACCCCAAACGAACTGCGATAATCCTTGCCTCCGTGATTGCGGCCGCGGGGTTGGCATGGCTATGGCCGATGTTTCTGTGGGGGCAGGCCGGTAGGGGGGATGCGGCCGCGGGCATTGACGTCGGGCAGGTGCCGGCCGGCGCGTTGGAGCTGCAGTTGGAGTTTTTGAGCCAGAGGGAGGGGGGCAAGGGGGTGGCGACCAAATGGGATGGCGGCCTGAGTGTTTCGGAGGGCCGGGTGGCGGCCATCGTCCTGGAGCGGCCGGGTTTGGGTCCGAGGCGGGTCGAGGGGACGAGCTGGCAGGCGAGCACGCGGCGCAAGGTGCCGGAGAGCAGCCACGAGCGCGAGCGCGGCGCGGAGAACATGCCGATGCTGCCGGAGACCGTGCGGGTGTCGCTGGAGGGGGCCGGCCCCGGGACGCGGATCGCGGTGGAGACGGCGCAGGGGTCCTTCGATTTCACTGTGGGCGAGGTGACGCTGGGCGGGGGCAAGTCGTTCTTGAAAGGCTTGGCCAAGGTATCGCGCGTCCCGTCGAGCGCGACCATCGTCTCGGCGCCGACAGAGGATGATTTTCCATCGGCGGCGGTGGGCCCGGACGGCTCCCTTTTCGTGGCGTGGACGTCCTTCACGCATGGGAAGGGCTTTGAGAAGCGGATGGAGGCGGAGGAGGAACCGAAGAGCTTTGACGCATTTGATGATCCGACGGGCGGCGATCAGGTCTTCCTGATGCGGCGGGAGGGCGGGACGTGGGGCGAGCCGCTGCCGGTCACGGGGCCGAACCGCGACGTCTATCGGACGGCTTTGGCGGTGGATGGCGAGGGCCGGGCCTGGGTGTTCTGGCCGGAGGGCGAAGGGGGGCGATGGGATCTGCGCGCGCGCGGGTGGAAGGATGGGAAATGGGGTGCCGTCCTGAAATTGAGTGACGACGCGACGCCGGACGCATTTCCCGCGGCGGCGACCGACGCGTCGGGCAGGGCGTGGGTCGCGTGGCAGGCCGTTCGGGATGGGAAACATGTCGTCGTGGCGCGGCGGCAAGAGGGGGAGCGATTCGGGGAGTCGATGACCGTGTCGGGGCCGGGCGCGAACAGCTGGGCGCCGGCGGTGGCGGCGTCGGGAGACGGCGCCGTGGCGATCGCGTGGGACACGTACCAGAAGGGCGATTACGACGTGTACGCCCGGGTCTGGCGGGGGGCGGATTTTGGCGATCCGGTGGCGGTGGCCGCGGCGCTGCGGGCGGAGATGCGGCCTTCGATCGCGTTTGACGCGAAGGGCAGGCTCTGGGTGGCGTACGAGGATGGCCCGGAGAATTGGGGCAAGGATCAGGGCTACCTTGTCAAAGACGAGGGCGGCAGTCGCCTTTGGGCCGGCAGGTCGGTGTCGGTGCGCGTGTTGGCGGATGGCAAACTGATGGCGCCTGTTGGGGCTCTGGCACGCGCGATCTCGGGTGGCGGTCAGGCGGCCGCCGAGGGGAAGGGCAAGGGCAAGAAGGGCAAGGCCTCGGGCGCCGGCCGAGGCCAGGCGATGGCGGCGCCGCGGATCGCGATCGATGGCACGGGCCGGGTGTGGCTCACGGCGCGCTACGCGCCCTCGGGTCTGCCCCGTTCGGCGGTGGGCACCATCCACATGAACGGCCTGGCCTGGTACGAGGGTGGGGAGTGGTCTGATGGCATCGAATGCCCGGACACCGACAACACGCTGGACCAGCGGCCGGTGCTGGTGCCTCGCGACCAGGGGGGTGTCTGGGTGATCGCCGCGGGCGATGGCCGCCGCAAGGCGCCGAGGCAGGCCAAGAGCAGCAAGTTCCTCCAGAAGGTCGCCGCGCTCGAGCACAAGTGGCCGGATCCGGTCAACAGCGAGATCACGCTCACAGTCGTGGAACCCGGCTTCACCGGCGCGGCGCAGGCCCCGGTGCTGGAGGCGGTCGCCGACGCGGCCCCGGCGAACCCCGCGCCCGGGTGCAAGAAAGAGGCGGAGGCCGTCGCGCGGATGCGCGGGGCGCGCGTGGAAGTCGGCGGCAAGGTGCTGCGGGCGTTTCGCGGCGAGTTCCACCGCCATACCGAGATCTCGTGGGATGGCGGTGGCGACGGCATGCTCATGGACATGTGGCGATACGCGCGCGATGTCGCGGATTTCGATTGGATCGGCAACGGCGACCATGACAACGGCGGCGGGCGCGAATACCCGTGGTGGATCACGCAGAAAACCACGGACATGTTCCGCGTGCCGGGGCTTTTCGAGCCCGTCTTTTCCTACGAGCGCAGCTGTTCCTACCCGGACGGGCACCGCAACGTGATGTTCGCGCAGCGGGGCGTGCGCACGCTGCCGCGGATGGCGGGCGGCATGGGCAAGGCCATGGACGACCTGCCCCCCGGGGAGAAACGTCCCAACACCGCCGACACCCAGATGCTCTACAGGTACCTGCGGCAATTCGGGGGCGTCTGCTCCTCGCACACCAGCGGGACGCAGATGGGCACCGACTGGCGCGACAGCGACCCGCAGGTCGAGCCATTCGTGGAGATCTATCAGGGGGCGCGGCAGAACTACGAGATGCCGGGCGCCCCGCGGAGCAACACCGCCGATGACTCGCAGGGCGGCTGGCGGCCCCTGGGCTTTGTTTCGCGAGCGCTGGACATGGGCATCCGCATGGCCTTCCAGTCCTCCAGCGACCACGGTTCGACCCACATCAGCTACTGCGTGTTCTGGGTCGAGGAGCCCACGCGCGAGGCCATGCTCGATGCCGCGCGCAGGCGCCGGGTCTACGGCGCCACGGACAACATCCTGGCGGAGTTTTTCTGCGAGGGGCATTTCATGGGCGAGGAGTTTGCCCTGGACAAGAAGCCGACGTTCAAAGTGAGGCTCGTCGGCACCGCGCCCTTCGCGAAGGTGTACGTGATCAAGGACGGGAAGTACGCCTACGCCCGGGAGTGCTCGGAGCCGGAGGTCGCCTTCGAGTGGACCGACGCGGAGGCCAAGCCGGGTTCCACCAGCTACTACTACGTCCGCGGCGAGCAGGCGGATGGCGAGCTGGTCTGGGCGTCGCCGATGTGGGTCACGATCGGGGGATGACCCCCGCGCCGTTCACCAGATGCGCGACGCGCCGAGCGATAGAATCGTGGGTTGCTGGGATACCCAAAGGAAGGTGCAGGTATCGAGCAGGTAATTCACAGGCCCCAGGCCCCAGACCCGGAGTTCCTTGTCGGTGAGCGGCGCAAATGCCGACGCCGGAAACTCGAACGGCGCGCCCTTGATGTCGCCCGCCTTCGGGCGCCGCTTCCGCTTCGGTCTCTTTATCGGCACCAGCATGGCCACCGGGGACTTCCGGCGCGCGATGACGAACTGCTTCCCTCTCTCGACGTCCGCGAGGTAGCGCGACAGGTGCGTCTTGGCCTGGTGCGTGGTGATCGTGGTCATGATGGTCAACCCTAGCCCGATGCGCTTGGGGCCTGCCCTTGCCTTGCTGCCTGTGGGAGCCCGGCTCGATCTGGGCGCCCGCAAAACCGTGACCGACGGCGAGACCGGCTCGAAAATTGGGTCGCGATGTAGGCTGCGCCTTGGCGCACGCGGACATTCGATTCGGCAGCGTGCGCCAAGGCGCAGCCTACCATTTTCCGCCCCGGTGGTGCCCCGCGTGCTGGGCACGGGATCTGGTTCGAAGATTCCGGGCGTGGCCATGGTCGTCAGGCCGCGGTAGCGCGGGCCGAGCGCCGGGGTTGAAACCGCGGGCGCGGCGTGTGATGCTAGACGACATGCGCGGGAAGCGAGTCATTGGTGTTGCCGGTGTGCTGGCGGGGATCTTGGCGGTGGCATCGGCCGCGACGATCGAGCTGCGGAGCGGGGACGGGGTTTTGGGTCTGGATGGCGCGACGGGTTCGGTGGTGCGATTTGCGGACGCGGCGAAGGGCCTGGAGTTTGCCGGCGGTGGCGAGGGGCTGTTTCGCCTGGTGGTGATCCCCCGGGGCGGGGATCCGCTCAAGCCGTTGGAGCTATCGTCGCGCGAGGCGAAGTCGGTGCGGCGGCTGGATGGCGAGGGGCTGCGTCTGCGATTTGAGCGGATCGGGGGACGGGATCTTTCTGCGACCTGCGCCATCGAGGCCGGGCCGGGTGGCTTCTTTCGTTTTCGCATCGGGGTGGAGGGGGATGCGGGCACCATCCTGGAGCGCGTGGACTATCCGCTGCTGCCCCTGCGCGCGCCGTTGGAGGGGGATGGCGCGGGGGATGCGTTGGTCCTCGGGACGACGAAGGGCGGCGTGCTGGAGCGCCCGCACCAGTGGAAGAACGGGAGGTACGCCGCGGGCACGCAGCCGGGCAATCTGGCGGCGCAGTTCGGGTGTTACTATGGGGTTGAGGGAGGGGTGGTGACTTTTTGCGAGGACGGGGCGGGTCATCCCAAGACGCTGGCGGCGGGGCGGATGTCGGATGGGCTGGCGCTGGGCTGGAGGCACCTGATGCGGCGGGATCTGAAAGATGCGTTTGCGTTGCCCTTCCCGGTCGCCGTCGGGGTGTTTCGCGGGGCGGGAGGCGCGGAGACCGACTGGCGCGATGCGGCGGCGATGTATAAGGCATGGGCGCTGAAGCAGCCGTGGTGCGCGACGCGGTTTGCGGACAGGGAGGATTTGCCCGGCTGGCTCAAGGAGGGCCCGGCGCAGGTGCGCTTTGGGCGCGATTGGCTGGGGCGGCCCGAGCGCATCGAGGGATGGTTGGAGAAATATTGGCAGAAGCATTTCGCTGGCGTGCCGCTGGTGGTGACCTTCTGGGGCTGGGAGGGCGTGGCGACCTGGGTGCCGCCGAAGTACTTTCCCCCGTATCCCTCGGAGGAAGGACTGCGGCGATGCGTCGACGCGGTGAGGCGCGCGGGGGGGCACGCCTTTTTCTGGCCCTCGGGATACCAGTGGTGCCTGACCTACGGGAAACGTGAGGATGGGACGTTTGAGTGGGAGGACCGCGCGTGGTTCGAGCGCGAGGCCCGGCCGCACGCGATGGTCGGCAAGGACGGGAAAGTCATGCTGACCAACCCGCCGTGGTACCGCGGCGGGGAGGCGGCCACGCTATGCCGGGGGGACAAGTGGTCGCGCGATTGGCTCACGGGGTTGGCGGTGGCGCTGGCGGCGCGCGGGGGAGAGCTGTTTCAGATCGATCAGGTGGTGGGCGCCGGGATGCGCGGCGGCGGCGACTGCCGCGCGACGGGGCACGGTCATGCGCCCGGCATCGGGATCTGGGACGTCGATGCCGCGCACAAGCAGATGTCCGAGATGCTCGCCGCCTGCCGCGCCGCGGGAGTCAACATGGTCCTGGGTTACGAGGAACCGCAGGAGCTGTTCCTTCAGGAGGTCGGCATCCAGGACTACCGGGATTACGAGGTCGTGTGGAAGGCGCAGTTGCCGGGCCACCGGGCCGAGTCGGTGTTCGGGTACCTGTATCACGAGTTCGTGCCGCTGTTCCAAAGCAATCCGCGCGCCGAGAGCCGTGAGATGACCGCGCACTGCATCGTCACGGGGCAGATGCCGCACCTCGTGCCGCATTGGCCCGTGGAGCCGTACGGGTTTCCGACGCACGGTGGATTCGAGGAGTGGGAGGGCGAGGTGCCCGTCGGCTGGGAGCACGTGCGGGGATGGAAGGACAAGAAGTACGCGGGCTGGCCGCATCGCGATGACGGGGTCCGGCGCACGGGCGCGAGCAGCCTTCGGATCGAGAGCGCGACGCCGGGGGAGCTGACGCAGGTGTCGCGAAATCTGCCGGTGGGCGCCGCGGGGCTCCGGGCGGGGGGGAAGTATCGGGTTTCGGCGTGGTGCCGCGTCGAGCGGCTGGCGAAGCCTTCGGCCATCGGGCTCGCGGCACTGGGGAAGGGCCTTTCGGGTCACGGGTCGTGGAGGCTGGAGTTCCCCGCGCCGGGCGATTGGCGGGAGGTCTCCGCCGACGTGGTGATCCCCGCCGAGGGGGCGGAATTTCTGAGGGTGATGATCAACGCCGAGGGGCCGTGCCGCCTCTGGGTGGATGATTTTTCAGTGGCGGAGCTGGGCGATGACGGCGCCGCGCGTCCCATCGTGCGCGAGGGTCTCCCGCCGCAGCACGACCTGTATCGGCAGTGGATCGGGTTGTATCACGGCGAGGGACGACCCTATCTGCAACATGGCGAGGCGGTGCCCCCGCCGAACGTGGAGCCCTGCGGTGCGGTGCGCGTCGGCGCGTTCCGAGCCGCGGATGGCAGCGAGGCCGTGATCGCGGTGAATGATTCCGATTCCCGACGGATGGCCACCCTCCAGAAAGACGGCTGGTCGCATCGCGTCGAGCTGGCGCCGATGGAAGTCAGGCTGATCCGGAAATCGTCCGGTCGTCCTTCTGCCGCGCTGTCCCCATCTGCCGCTTCTGCCAGTCCTTATGGCGTCTGCGCGCATCTGGCGCGCGGCGGCGAATTCGCGCTTCGTGACGATGCGTTGCGCCTGATGCGCGCGGCCGGCATCGCCTGGGCGCGTTCGGATTTCGACTGGGCCGGCG
The DNA here is from genome assembly GCA_964651705.1 of uncultured Verrucomicrobiales bacterium. Taxonomy (GTDB): domain Bacteria; phylum Verrucomicrobiota; class Verrucomicrobiia; order JADLBR01; family JADLBR01; genus JADLBR01. The sequence goes on along the minus strand of CAZYWZ010000042.1, from coordinate 41,458 downwards.
TTCAACCCAAACCCGACGCGTGGGCATTCGCGCACCTTGATGCCGTGCTCGACAGCGCCGAGCGAGCCGGCGTGCAGATGCTGCCGATCCTCGACTACAGCGTCTCCTTCGCCAACCCCGCGCACCAGCACCTCGACCGCTGGGAGCAGTACGTGCTCAACCTGGTCAAACGCTACCACGCTCGGTTGCCCGTCTGGGAGGTGTGGAACGAACAGAACCTCGAGGGGTTCTGGAAGGACCCCAGCGCCGATGCCTACCTGCCGCTGCTCAAGAAGACCTACGAGGCGGTCAAGTCCGTCGACCCCGATCTGCGCGTGGCGGTCGGCGGTCACGCGGGCGTGCCGCTCGACTACATCGAACGCCTCTACGCGCTGGGCGGGGGTCGCTACTTTGACCTGATGAACGTCCACCCGTACAACCATCCCTCGGCGCCGGAAGAGAGCCTGGAACAGCGGCTCGGGGAGCTGCGCGCGTTGATGGCCCGCCACGGCGATGCGGACAAGCCAATCTGGATCACCGAGATCGGCTGGCCCACCCAGAAGCACCGGCTCGCCGCGCCCGGCGTGATCCGCGCCGGACTGGCGGCCGCCCGGCCCGGCCAAGCGGATGGGTGGCGCATCTTGGTGCTGGATGACCCCGCCTACTCGACGACATCCGCGCCCTCCGACAGCCTGTTGGCCGATGAACTGCCGGCATCCGCGCGGGTGCGTCGGCTGGCCTTCGACGCGCTGCTCGCCGCGCTTGACGCGGACGCGGCTGACGCGGTGATCCTGCCCTTTGACGAGCGTTTTCCGGCCGACGGGTTCGACCGGTTGCACGATTTCGTGCGGCGGGGCGGCATCCTGATCGAGTGCGGCGGCATGCCGTTCTGGGAGCCGCTGGCGCGGGATGCCGATGGCGCCTGGGGCAAGGCCAAAGCCTACGGCGAGAGCTTCCGCGACCAGCTCCGCATCGGCGTGGAGGCCTGGTGGTACAAGAAGGGTGTCATCCCCGAGAAGATGGCGGTCACCTTCGTCGGCCCCGCGGCAGCCACCCCATCGCCCGAGGGCGGCATCGAGGCCGAACGATTTCTTACGCCGAACAAACTCAAGCCGGGCGACCGGTTTATCCCACTGCTCAGTGGCCGGCAGGGTGACTACACCGGCGCCGCGGCGGCTGTCTACAAGTACGGCAGCGACCTGACTGGCGCGGTGATTGCCTGCGCGCTTTTCGAGCGCGGCCAGCGGGGCAGCACCCTGGCCCAACAGGCCAAGTTTTTGCCGCGGGCCTATCTGATCGCGATGCGCCTCGGAGTTGAGCGCGTCTTCTGGTACGAATTCCAGGCCCCGGAAACAGACGCCCTCGACCAGGAGAGCCACTTCGGCATCGTCCACCGGGATCTCGCGCCCAAGCCCGCCTACTTGGCCTACCGCACCCTCGTCGCCCGGCGCCCCGCTGGCTCTGTCACGCTGGAGCGACCGTGGCGGTCGGAGGATGGCGCCCATTATTACCCGCAGTGGACGCGCCCCGATGGCCAGCCCGCCGGCGCCATCTGGACCTGTCAGACGAGCGGTCCCCGCCGCCTGACCTTCTCGTCGCCAGATGCCATCATCACCGCGCACACGGGCGAGCCGGTGCCCGCGCGGTGGGAGGGCCAAACCTGCGTGCTGCCGCTGAGTGACGCGCCACTCTATTTCGTGGGAGCCGCTCTGGAGAGCATAGGGGGGTAGGAGGGGTCAGTGGCGACGCCGTGCGAGGCGACGGGGAGGTTTGGGGCGCAGCGGTTGCGCGTTTTGATCCGCGGTGCGGTGCAGGGGGTGGGGTTTCGGCCATTCGTTCATGGGCTGGCGCGGGGATTGGGTTTGGGGGGCTGGGTGCGGAATACGGGGGCGGGTGTCGAGATCGAGGCGGAGGGGATGGGAGAAAGGTTGCGGGAGTTTCTGGTGCGGATCGAGGGGGAGCGGCCGGAGAACGCGGTGATCCAGAGCGTGGAGGTGGCATGGCTGGGCTTGGCCGGGCTGGGCGAGTTTCGGATCGTGGAGAGCGTGGGCGGGGGCAAGAGCGCGCTGATCTTGCCGGACATCGCGACATGCGCGGCGTGTCTGCGGGAGATCCTGGATCCCGCGGATAGGCGCCACCGTTACCCCTTCACGAATTGCACGCATTGTGGGCCGAGGTTCAGCATCATCGAGGGGATCCCGTACGATCGGGCGAGCACGACGATGCGCGGGTTCTCGATGTGCCCCGAGTGCCGGAGGGAGTATGAGGATCCCGCGGACAGGCGTTTCCACGCGCAGCCGAACGCGTGTCCAGCGTGCGGGCCGAGGCTGGCGCTGTGGGATGCCGCGGGGCGCGAGATCGAGGTGGGCGATGCGGCGCTCCGGGGGGCCTGCGAGACGATCCGCGGGGGGATGATCGTGGCGGTCAAGGGGCTGGGGGGTTTCCATCTGATGGCGGACGCTCGGGACGAGGCGGCCGTGCGGCGGTTGCGCGGTTTGAAGGATCGCGAGGAGAAGCCGTTTGCGCTGATGGCGCCATCCGCGGAGGCGATCGGGGAGCTGTGCGAGTTATCCGGGGAGGAGTTGCGGCTGCTGCGATCGCCGGCGGCGCCGATCGTGCTGCTGGCGCGCCGGGCCGGGGTATCCGGCGTCTGCGATGCGGTGGCGCCGGGAAATCCCTGCCTGGGGGTGATGCTACCCTACACCCCGCTGCATCACCTGATGCTGCGGGAGCTGGGATTCCCGGTGGTGGCGACCAGCGGGAACGCCGCGGAGGAGCCCATCTGCACCGACGAGCGGGACGCGCTGCGGCGGCTCGGCGCGATGTGCGACCGGCTGCTGGTGCACGACCGGCCGATCGCTCGGCACGTGGACGATTCGATCGCGAGGGTCGTGCTCGGGCGACCGATGCTGCTGCGGCGCGCCCGGGGTTACGCGCCGTTGCCGGTCACGTTGGCGGAGGCGCCGCCGCCGGCGATCGCCTTGGGCGCGCACCTGAAGAACGCGGTGGCGGTCTCGGTGGGCCGGGACGTGTTCCTGGGCCAGCACATCGGGGATCTGGAGACCCCGGAGGCGGCCGATGCGTTCGATCGCGCCGTCGCGGACCTCTCGCGGCTGTATGGGGTCGGGGCCAAAGTCGTCTGCTGCGACATGCATCCGGACTATGTCTCGACGGCGCGGGCGCGGGGGATGGGATTGCGTGTCCGGGCGGTGCAGCACCACCTCGCGCATGTGTTCGCCTGCGCCGCGGAGAACGAGGTCGGGCCGCCGTATCTCGGCGTGGCGTGGGACGGGACGGGATACGGGACAGACGGGACGGTCTGGGGCGGTGAGTTCTTTCTGGTCACGGGCGAGGGGGAGGAACGCGTCGCGGGGCTCGCGCCGTTCCGGTTGCCGGGCGGGGAGGTGGCGGTGCGCGAGCCGCGGCGCTCGGCGCTGGGGGCGCTCTTCGCTTGCTATGGGGAGGCGGCGCTTGGCATGCGGGAGTTGGCGCCGGTGCGGGAGTTCGCCGAGGGGGATCTGTGCGTGCTGGGGGAAGTGTTGCGCCGAGGGCTGAACGCGCCGGTGACGTCGAGCGCGGGGAGGCTGTTCGACGCGGTGGGGTCCCTGTGTGGGCTGCGGCAGGTGAATCGGTTCGAGGGCCAGGCTGCGATGCTGCTGGAATTCGCGGCGGCGGGGGCGGGAGGGACGCCGGGATATCCGGTCGTGTTGCGGGCCGGGACCGGGGGTGCGGGAACGCACCAGGAGTTGGATTGGGGTCCGATGGTGGAGGCGATCGTGGCGGACATTCGCGCGGGGCGGCCCGTGGAAGAGGTGGCGGCCGCGTTTCATGCGGGGTTATGCGAGGGCATTGTTTTGGTGGCGCGGGCCGCCGGTGTCTCGCGCGTTCTGCTGACGGGCGGGTGTTTCCAGAACCGCGTGCTATTGGAGGGGGCGGTGTGGCGATTGCGCGCGGCGGGATTCGTGCCCGTCTGGCACCAGCGGGTGCCGCCGAATGACGGGGGGATCGCGCTGGGGCAGGTGGCGGCGCTCATGCGATCGGAGGGTTTCTCCCGCAGGGACGCGGGGGCGCGGGGAATGGGCTGATTGCGGCTTTGCTCCGTGGGGTGAAAGGCCCTATCCTTCCCCGATATGTGTCTGGCGGTACCGGGCAGGATCGAGAGCGTGACGGCGGGCGACGACCCCATGGGCCGGGCGGGGAAGGTGAGCTTCGGCGGGATCGTCAAGGATGTGAACCTCGCGTATGTGCCGGAGGCCGGGGTGGGGGATTACGTGATCGTGCACGTGGGGTTCGCGCTGAACAAGATCGATGAGGCGGAGGCCGAGGAGGTCTTCCGTTATCTGCAGGAGATGGAGCTGGCGGACGAGGCCGCGCCGGATCCGGGCGGCGGGCCGGGATGAGATACATCGACGAATATCGCGATCCGGCGGGGGCCCGCCGGATCGCGGCGGCGATCGCACGGGCGGTGACGCGGCCCTGGACGATCATGGAGGTGTGCGGGGGGCAGACGCACGCGATCGTGCGCTTCGGGATCGACGAGTTGCTGCCCGAGGGGCTGACGCTGGTGCATGGGCCGGGGTGCCCGGTGTGCGTGACGCCGCTGGAGACCATCGACCGTGCGATCGCGATCGCGTCGCGGCGGGGCGTGACGCTGTGTTCCTTTGGCGACATGCTGCGCGTGCCGGGTTCGGACAGGGACCTGCTGCGCGTGAAGTCCGAGGGCGGCGACGTGAGGGTCGTATATTCCCCGATGGATGCGCTGAAGATCGCGGAGGCCAACCCCTCCCGGGAGGTGGTATTCTTCGGGGTGGGGTTCGAGACCACGGCGCCGGCCAACGCGATGGCGGTGTTTCAGGCGGCGCGGCGCGGCGTGCAGAACTTCACGATGCTGAGCGCGCACGTGCGGGTGCCGCCGGCGATGGAGGCGATCCTGTCGTCGGAGGATAACCGGGTGAATGGCTTTCTGGCGGCGGGGCACGTGTGCGCGGTGATGGGCTACGAGGAATACGAGCCGCTGGCGGCGAGATATCGGGTGCCGATCGTGGTGACGGGTTTTGAGCCACTGGACTTGCTGCAGGGCGTGCTGCAGTGCGTGGCCCAGCTGGAGGCGGGTCGGGCGGAGGTGGAGAACCCGTATTCCCGGGTGGTGCGGCGGGAGGGGAACGCGGCGGCGCGGCGGCTCATGGGCGAGGTGTTTCGGGTGGTGGACCGGAAGTGGCGGGGCATCGGGATGATCCCGGACAGCGGGCTGGGGCTGTCGGAGGCGTACGCGGCATTCGATGCCGAGGTGCGGTTTGGGGTGGGCTCGGTTTCGGTGGAGGAGAGCGGTGAGTGCATCAGCGGGCTGATCCTGCGCGGCCTGAAGAAGCCGGTGGACTGCCCGGCGTTCGGTTCGCGGTGCACCCCCGAGCGGCCGCTGGGCGCGACCATGGTCTCGGGAGAGGGCGCGTGCGCCGCCTATTATAAATACCGCAGGCACGAGGTGCGCGATGGCTGAGGGGATGAATTTCGCGCTCTCCTGCCCGATCCCGATCCGGGATTACCCGACGGTGCAGATGGCGCACGGCGGCGGCGGTCGCCTGATGCACGACCTCATCGGCAAGATGTTCCGCGGGGCGTTCGGGGACGCCGGCGAAGCGGCGCACGACGGGGCGGTCGTGGATGCCGGGGCGGGGCGATTGGCCTTCACGACCGATTCCTATGTCGTGCGGCCCCTGTTCTTTCCCGGTGGGGACATCGGCAAACTGGCGGTGTGCGGCACGGTGAACGATCTGGCGATGTGCGGCGCGCGGCCGATGTGGCTCTCGGCCGGGTTCATCCTCGAGGAAGGGTTTCCGATGGAGGATCTCTGGCGGGTGGTGCGCTCGATGGCGGCGGAGGCGTCGGCGGCGGGGGTGCGCATCGTCACGGGCGACACCAAGGTGGTGGATCGCGGCCATGGCGATGGCGTCTACCTCAACACGGCCGGGATCGGGCTCGTCGATGCCGGCGTGTCCATCGGGCCCGGCGAGGTGCGGCCGGGCGACGCGGTGATCGTGAGCGGGGACCTCGGTCGGCACGGGGTCGCCATATTGGCGCGGCGCGAGGGGCTGGAGTTCGGTTGCCCGATCGAGAGCGATTGCGCGGCGTTGCACGGGCTGGTGGCGGGGCTGTTGCGCTGCGGCGCCGGGGTGCATTGCCTGCGTGACCTGACGCGCGGGGGGCTCGCGAGCGCGCTGGTGGAGATCGCCGAGGCGGCCGGCCTCGGGGTGGAGATCGACGAGGCCGCGGTGCCCGTGGCCGAACCCGTTCGCGGCGCGTGCGAGTTGCTCGGGATGGATCCGTTGCACATGGCCAACGAGGGCCGCATGGTCGCGTTCGTCGCGGCGGGGGATGCCGATGCCGCGCTCCGGGCACTGAGGGCGCATCCGCTGGGCGAGGGGGCCGCGATCGTCGGGCGGGTGAACGAAGGGTCGGCCGGTCGCGTGACGCTCATGAGCCGCATCGGCGCGCGCCGCATCCTCGACATGCTCAGCGGGGAGCAGTTGCCGCGAATCTGCTAAAGATAGAGATTTGACCGCGGATACCGCGGATATCGTGGATCATCTATAGAATCGATGCATCGGATTGTCGTTTTCTGTGATGTGGGGGCGCCGATGGGGCGGATCCTGTTGCGGGGCCTTGTGGCCGCCGTTGAGGCGCGCCCGGGGGCGCGCCTTGTCGCGGTGTGCCCGTATCGGGCGCGCGGCGCGTGGGCGGAATGGCGGCGCTGGGTGGGGACGGGGTTGCTGCGGCGGACGCAGCGCGCGATCGATCCCGCGCTGCCGCGGCACCGCTGGGGTCCTCCCCCGATCGACCCGGGGCGCCTCGCGCGGCGCGCCGGGGCGCAGCTCATCTGTCCGGAGTGGACGGCTTCCGGCATCGGGGCGCTGGCGCATCAGCTGAGGTCGGTCGAACCCACCGAGGCGATCAGCTTCTATCTCCCACAGAAGTTGCCCCCGAGCCTGCTGGGCGTGTTCCGTTCCGCGATAAACTACCACAATGGGGAGGTGCCCCGGTATCGGGGGATCCGCGCGACGCACTGGGCGGTGTACCGGCGCGAGGCGACAACAGGCTGGACCGTTCATCACATGACGGAAGAGATCGATGCGGGCAACGTGCTGGCGTCGGGTGAGGTGCCCATCGGCGAGCGTTCGGGAATCAACGAGCTGGAGCACGCGAAGGCCGCGCAGGCGGTCGCGGCGATGCCCGATTGGTTGGATCGGTGGCTGGGCGGCGATCCCGGCGTGCCCCAGAGGGGGGAGGCGAGAACGTTCACCCGCGCCGACTACGCGGCGATCACGCGTGTCGAGACGCCCGAGGGCCTGACTTCGGAAGAGTGGCTGTGGCGCATCCGCTGTTTCGCGCGCGTCTGGGCGCGGGTCGGGGGCGTGACGTGGCCCGTGACACGATTGGCTCGGGCGGAGCGCCTCGATGGGGGAACGATCGGGTGGCGGTGCGCCGACGGCGTCTGCTTGCGGGTCACGCGGGCGGAATTCCTGCCGGTCGGGGTGTATCGAGTGATGAAAGCTCTGGCCAAAGGGGATATGGCGTTTTCACAGTTTCTGTAGCCATTGCCGTCGCTATCGAAATCGCGATCGCGATTTCGATGCGGGTCGTTGCTCGCTGGTTCTGGCGCGACAATGATGCGTGGTGTCGGCGCGCCCATTCCCAATCGTGCGGGACCTCGGGCGCGCAAAGCGGTGCGGGGACGCACCGCACTCCATAGACCTGCGGTTGGTCACCGGGAACGCCTGAAGGCGTCGCTACGAGCCTTTCGCCCCCCGATCGTCGTGCCGCGTTCACGCGGTCGCCCACGATGGCCATGGCACGCGGCGCCAGCAGCGCCTTGCGGCGCTGGAGCGCCGCTTTGGATTGCCGCGCATGTCCCGGCCTGCACTCGCTGCCTCCTTCGCCGGACGACGCAGGATCAACCCTTGCGCGAGGATTTTGGGGTGTCTCGGGGGATTGACAGCGCGCGCAAAAAGCGCCCGCGGCGGGACCTCCTTGGGATTCGTGGCTGGTTTTGTCTTCCGTCGGGCGCGATTTGTCGCGTGGTGAGGCAACCTTTACAATTTGTGACGTGAGGCGTTTGACATTGGTTCTCTGGTCGGGGAATCTCATCCCAGCCATGGTGGATCCTATGCGACATCGCACCTCCCGCGACCGGATCGGGACGATGGCTTGCGCCGTGGCGGTGGCCGTGGGGAGTGCATCCACGTCGTGGGCGTGGAGCCCCGGGGTGGGGAATTCCAACGCGATCGGCGATGCCGCGGTGCCGCTGTCGGTGGACATTGGTGACCGCAATGACGTGGTGTCATTCTATCAGTGCATCTACAACGCCTCGACCAACGGGAACTCGAAGATCGCATGGAACGGCAGCGTGGCGGGGTGCGATCCGGGGACGACAGCGGCGGCGTTCAAGGACGACGTGCGCCGCCGCATCAACTGGTTCCGCGCGATGGCCGAGGTGCCCGCCGATATCGAGTTCGATGCCACGAAGAATGCGAAGGCCCAGGCGGCGGCGCTGATCATGTCGGAGACCAATGCGCTGTCGCACAATCCGAGCAACTCCTTTGGTGTGACGCCTTGCTGGACGCCCGAGGGCCAGGAGGCCGCCTCGAAAGGGAACCTGGCGCTCGGCACCTTCGGCGTCCCCGCAATGGATGGTTACATGGAGGATCCGGGAGGGGGGAATACGGCGGTGGGGCATCGGCGTTGGCTGCTGTTTCCGAAGCAGGCGGAGATGGGGACGGGGGATATTCCGTCGGGGGGGCAATCGGCGGCGAACTGCGTGTACGTGATTGACTCCGGGTCGCACCGGGCGGTGAATCCGGTGCTGGGGGAGTATTACGCGTGGCCGCCGGCGGGTTTTGTGCCGTCGGGGGCGGTGCATCCGCGGTGGTCGTTGCATTTCAGCACGCCGTCTTTCGGATCGCCGACGTTTGGTTCGGCGGTGGTTTCGATGACGCATGTGGGGAGCGGGTCGAACATCCCTGTCAGCGTGGTCCATCGGTACACGGGTGGGGCGTTGGCGGGCGACCCGACGATCGTCTGGGAGCCGAGTTGGGCATCGTTCGGCGGGTCGGCGCCACTGGAGCAGGAGATCGAGGTGCGGGTGACGGGGGTGACGCCTGGGGCGAGCGGGGCATCGACCTCGGTGACCTATCGGGTGACGGCGATCCACCCGGACGTGATCACGGACCCGTATGCGCTGACGGGGACGACATCGCCGCCGACGACCGGGGCGGGGTATGTGGTGATGCAGATCACGGGAGTGGGCGCGGAGAAGTACGAGGTGGCGGTGCGGCAGATTGCGGCGGGGACATGGATGGAGGGTGCGGAGAATGACCCGGCACCGGAGGTCATCGCATCGATCACGGGCACCTATGCGTTGCGCACCAACTTGACTGCGTTGTCCGGGTCACCGGGAACTGCCGCGGGGACCAATGTGTTTCATTTGGCATTTCCCGATTTTTCAAACCAGGGTTTCGAGATCGACCGGGAAATCCTGCCCTTGACATCGAGCGCCTTGGTCTTCTCCAACCTCTTCCGGAACAGCGCCACCGCGAATCGTCTCAGCGCCGAAGTCTCGACGAATTCCGGGGTTGCGTGGTTCGAGGTTTGGGGGCGGAACGGGGTGGGAGGCAGCTGGGATTCGGCTTGGCAGGCTGGGAGCGTGGCCCTTGGCGCGTATGATGGGATACCGGTGCGGCTCCGGTTCGTCTTTCGACACAACGGTTCAGCGTACCTGAACGAAGGCAATGCGTATGGGTGTTTTCTCGATAGCATCCGGGTCACGGCCAGCCAGGAACTGGGACCGCCGACGATCACGGACATCGGGACCTCATCGAACTTCATGCTGGACGCGGTGTCCGCGGGGGGGGCGCTGGTTGCGGGGCAGCAATATTCTCTGCGGGTGCGCCCGACGCTGGGGTGCAAGGCGTTTGCCTTCAGCGAGGCACTATACGTGACGGTGGTGGCGCCGGGCGGTTATGCGTCGTGGTCTTTCGCGCCGATCGTGGGCGGCGCCGAGGTGGATTATGACCGCGACGGGCGGGAGAACGGCATCGAGTACGCGTTCGGCATGGATCCGACGAATCCCTCGGATGGCGCGGGGCTGCCGGGGCCGACATGGGTGGAGGGCCTTTGGGGTCTGCGTTGCATTGAGCCAGCCGGCGTGGCGGGGGTCACCTACGGGGCGGAGTACTCCACAAATCTGGTCCATTGGACCGTGTTGACGGACTCGGGTTCGGGGACCAATCACGTTTTCACGGCGCCGGCCGGGCCGAAGACTTTTTTGCGGTGGCTGATCGAGGTGGTCGAATGAGGACGGTGTTCCGCGCATGGGTGCCGGGCCACTGGCGACGCCTGCGGCGGTGCGGGTGCGCGCTGGCGATCATGGGCCTTGCGGGTTGCGGTGAGCGTGGGGGTGGCGCGTCATCGGGGTCGGAGACGTCGTCCGGGTCACCGGGCGCGGTCCCGCCGGGAAGTGCGGTCGTGGCGACGGCGACCACGGTCGTTCAGGTGGCGACGCCTGCGCCGTCGGCGACCGGGCCGGAGCTGCGGTTGGGTCGGGCGGTCGAAGTGGGACCCGACGGCGAGCCGATTTCCCCGAAGAGGTGAGCCGTAGGGGGGCGTGCGCCCTGACTCGAAAGTTCCGGGTGTAGTCACGGTCGTCAGGCCGTGGATGTTCCAACGCGTGGCCCATCTGTGACCAGATGGGCTACACAGCCTCTTTGCGACTTGCGGGCCCCAAACCGTCCCCTTGCCCGTGGCGTCGGGTCTTGGTAGCCTCCCGCGATGCCTAAGGTCCTCGTGATCCACGGCCCCAACCTGAACCTGTTGGGGAAGCGCGACCCGTCGAAGTACGGGACGGTGACGCTTGGGGAGGTGGACGCGCGGCTTCGGGAGCTGGCGGGGGAACTGGGCGTCGAGGTGGAGGCATTTCAATCCAATCACGAGGGGGCGATCATCGATTTTTTACAGCGGGAGACATCGCGTGCGGCGGACGGTGTGCTGGTGAATCCGGGGGCGCTGATCCGGTACGCGTATTGTTTCCGGCAGGCGCTGGTGGACTTGGGCAGGCCGGTGATGGAGGTCCACATGTCGGACATCGGGGCGACGGGGGTCAATCGCGGGGTGAATGTCTTGGATGACGTGAGGGTCGGGCAGGTGACGGGCCTGAAAGAGGGGAGCTATTACGAGGGCCTCAAGAAGCTGGTGGCCCATCTCGAGGCGACGCGATGAGATACCTGAAGGTGCGTCCCAGCGGCCCGATCCGGGGCGAGATCTCGATGCCGGCATCGAAGACGCACTCGTTCCGGGCGCTGATCTTGGCGTCGCTGGCGGACGGGGTGTCGACGATCCGCGGGCCGAAGATCAGCAGCGACTGGCACGAGGCGGTCCGCGCGATGCGGATGTACGGGGCGGACATCAGCGAGCCGGAGGAGGGAGTTTTCCGCGTCCGGGGCGTGGCGGGCGAGCTGGGGACCCCGGAGGACATCATCAATGTCAACAACTCGGGCACGATGCTGGTATTCGTGGCCGGGGTGGCGGCGGCGTGCCCGGGCTGGACGGTGCTGACGGGCGACGAGTCGCTGCGGAAGCTGCGCAAGATCACGAAGAATTTCATCGCGCCACTGGAGGAGCTGGGCGTGAGGGTGATCTCGACCAAGGGCGACGGCATGGCTCCCTTCGTCTTCAAGGGGAGGGTCGATGGCGGGGTGGCGCACATGGACGGGATCGGCTGCCAGCCGGTGTTCAGCGTGCTGATCCCCTCGGCGCTCTCGGGCAAGCCGGTGGACGTGCACGTCGAGAACCCTGGCGAGACCGCCTACATCGACCTCCTGCTGTACTGGTTTGATAGGGCGGGGTTGCGCTACGAGAACGTGGGCGGGGCGTATCGCCACTACCGGTTCCCCGGCAATGCCGCGCCGCGGCCCTTTGACGCGCGGATCCCATTCGAATGGTCGGCGCCGGGATACCCGCTGCTGGCGGCGATGATCACGCCGGGTTCCGAGGTCTCGGTGCGCGGCATGGACCTGGGCGACCCGTACGGCGACAAGCAGATGATCTACCTTTTCCAGCGGATGGGCGCGGACATCTCGATCGGGGAGGACCTGCTCACGGCCCGGACGAGCGAGCTAAAGGCCATCGAGGCCGACATGAATGCGCTGCCGGATCAGGTGCCGACGATGGCGATCGCCGGCTGTTTCGCGCGGGGCGAGACCGTGATCAAGAACGCGCTGACGGCCCGGTGGAAGGAGTGCGACCGTATCGCCGCCGTCTGCAAGGAATTGAAGAAGATGGGCGCCCGCGTGACCGAGAGGGAGGATGGCATGGTCATCCACCAGGACGGGAGCTGGCGGCTCAAGGGCGCGGAGATCGACGGGTATTACGATCATCGCATGGTCATGGCCTTCTCCGTCGCGGGCCTGGCCGCCGATGGCGAGACCAAGATATCCGACGCGCAGATGGTCGAGAAATCGTATGGCTCCTACGTCGGGGAGATGCGGCGCTCCGGCGCGGACCTGGAGCTAGTCGAGGAGCCGTAGGGGGCCGGCGGAACCACCATGGCAACTCCCAAGAGGATCATCCTGATCGGGATGAAGTCGAGCGGCAAGACGACCGCCGGGCGCCTGCTCGCGCGGAAGTTGCGCGCTCGCTTCATCGACATGGACGCGGAGATCGAGCGGCGCCATGCCGCGCAGACCGGGGAGCGCTTGCCCTTCCGGGAGATATTCAAGAAGCACGGCGGCGAGTATTTTCGCGCGGCGGAGACCGCGGCCCTTCGGTCGCTGGCGGAGAGCGTGGGGGGCGAGCCCTATGTCTTGTCGACGGGGGGCGGGCTGCCGCTCGCGGAGGAGAATCGGGAGCTATTGCGAGGGATGGGTGCCGTCGTGTTCCTCGATGTCCGGGACGACGTTTTGCTGGAGCGCATCGTGTCGCGGGGCATCCCGGCATTCTTCCCGTACCCGGATGACCCGAGGCGGTCGCTCGAGGAGATATTGGCGGCGCGGCGCCCGGTGTATTCGGGGCTGGCGGCGATCCGGGTCGAGTGCGGGGCGGAACCGCCAGACGTCAACGTGGAAAAGATCCTGGGGGAGTTGGAGGCGCATGGCAGCGAAGATTAATGGCGAGACAAAGCTGATCGGATTTTTGGGCTCGACCTATCGGACCAGCAAGATGTACGCGATCTACAACGCCGCGATGGAGGCGCTGGGGCTGAATTACATCTACGTGCCATTCGTCGTGAACGACCTCCAGAGGGCCGTCGATGGCATCCGGCATCTCGGGATCGCGGCGGCCGGGGTCACGATCCCGTACAAGATCTCGATCATCCCGTATCTGGATGAGTTGGATGACGAGTCTCGGCACGTGGGGGCCGTCGCCGTCGTGATGAACCGGGACGGTCGCCTGATCGGGGGAACCACCGACGGCAAGGGGGCGCTCCGGGCGCTGGGGGAGAAGACCGACGTCCTGGGCAAGCGCGTGACCATGGTGGGCGCGGGAGGCGCGGCCCGGGCGATCGCCTTTTCCCTGAAACAGGCCGGTGCCGAAATCACGGTGCTCAATCGCGCCGAGGAGATCGCGATGGCCGAGTCGCTCGGCAAGGACATCGGTTGCCCGTGGGGCGATCTGTCGCAATTGGCCGAGACCGCCGCGCGATCGGAGATCCTCATCAACACCACGCCCATGGGGATGGCCAACACCCCGCTGGAAGGGAAATCCCTCGTGCCGCGGGAACTCCTGAGACGCGACATGACGGTCATGGACATTGTCACGACCCCGCGGGAGACGCGATTGTTGCAGGACGCCGCGGCGGCGGGGTGCGGCGTCGTCCATGGTGACTCGATGCTGCTCTGGCAGGCCGTGTACAAGTTCCAGATGTACACCGGGGTGGAGCCACCGGTCGACGTGATGCGTCAGGCGATGGGGAAGTGACCGGGGGCGAGGGGCAGGGCAAGCCAGGGTCATCCGCGCGCCGCGCCATTCAGGGGGAAACTTCATTCCCGCTGCCGCCTGGCGCAGGCGGCCTACAGGATCAAGGACGTGATCAACGAGGCGCTGCGGATGGGTCTGGAGGTGATGGATCGGGCGCGGCCGGCGAAACCGTACCGGACCAAGCCGAGGCCGATGGGTCTGCGGGAGGGGCTGAGCTACGACAACATAGGCGATCTGCTGGCCGCCGCCGAGAGGGAGGATTTCAGGTGATATTGGTCGACGCGAACAATCTTCTCTACGCGGAGGACAGCCTCTCCCCGCGCCATGCGCGCGCGAGGGAGTGGTGGGACGAACGATTGTCAGGCGCGGATCCCGTTTGCCTGGCGTGGCCCACCCTGACGGCATTTTTGCGGATCGCGACGAACCCGAGGTTGCACCGGCGCCCGCTGACGAGGCGCGAGGCGGTCACGCGAATCCAGAGCTGGCTGGACCAGCCGTGTGTTCGTGTCGTTGGGGAGACCGATGCGCACTGGAGGACGTTTCGGGCGTTGGTGGACGAAGGTGATGCGACGGGGAACTTGGCCATGGACGCGCATCTTGCAGCGCTGGCGATCGAGAACGGTTGCCGCCTCTGTTCCAGCGACGGAGATTTTTCCCGCTATCCTTCGCTCGACTGGTGCGACCCGCTGGGCTGAGTTCGCCAGATCCGATCTCAGCCGAAGAATTGCAGCGCGATGGCGCCGAGCCCGAGGAAGAAGAAGAATCCCATCACGTCGGTGACGGTGGTGAGCAGGATGCTGGAGGCGAGCGCGGGGTCGACCTTGAGCCACTTGAGGCCGAAGGGGATCAGCACCCCGGAGAGTGCGGCGGCCAGCTGATTCAGGAGCATCGCGGCGCCGGCGACGAGGCCGAGGGTGATGTTGCCCTTCCAGAGGAAGCCGACGGCGCCGACGACGAGGCCGACGGCGAGGCCGTTGAGGGCGCCGAGGATCATCTCTTTGACCAGGGCCCGGCGACCGTCGCCCGGGGAGAGCTCGCCGAGGGCCATGTCGCGGATGATGACGGTGAGGGTCTGCATGCCGGCGTTGCCCCCCTGGCCCGCGACGATGGGGAGAAAGACCGCCAGGGCGGTCCACTGGGCGATGGTGTTCTCGAAGAGGCCGACGACCGCACCGGCGAGGAAGGCGGTGGCGAGGTTGATGTAGAGCCAGGGGAGGCGTTGCCCGATGGACTTATGCCACGGGGTGAGCGCGCGCTCCTCGCCCGAGAGGCCGACCATCAGCTGCATGTCCTCGGTGGCCTCGTCGGCGGCGATCTCGATGGCGTCGCTGGCCCGGACGATGCCCGCCAGGCGGTGGCTCCGGTCGACGACGGGCAGGCCGAGGAAGTGATAGTGCTCGAACTTTCTGGCGATGACCTCCTGGTCGTCATCGACGCGGACGGAGGTCACGTCGCGGTGCATGACGTCGGCGATCTTCTTGTCGGGCCTGCCGAAGACGAGGTCGCGGAGGGAGATGATGCCGACGAGGTGGTCGGCCTTGTCGGTGACATAGAGGTAAGCGACATCCTCTCGCTCGGGTGCCTCTTCCTCTTGGGCGGCCCTGGCCCTGAGGTCGTCGAGCGCGGATTGGATCGTCTGGTCGGCGCGCAGGGCGATGAACCGGTCGGTCATGATGCCGCCGGCGCTATCCTCGGGGTATTTCAGCAGGGCGCGGATGTCTTCGGCGTGATCGGGCGGGAGCAGGGAGAGGAGGCGGCGCTGGCGGGCGAGGGAGACATCGCCCAGGATGTCGGTGGCCTCGTTGGGGGGCAGTTCGCGGAGGAAGGCGGCGAGGGCGTCGTCGCCGACGTCGTCGACCAGGCCGATCCGGGGTTCCTCTTCGGTTTCGGCGAGGGCCTCGGCACCGACCTCCGCGGGGAGATGGCGCAGGAGGGCCAGCGCCTCGTCCTCGGGGAGGCGCTGCAGGTGATCGGCGATGTCGGCGGGGTGCAGGTCGGCGACCTGATCGGTCCGCGGTAGTTTCTCCTCGTCCATCTCGGACCCCTTTGTATGTCTTTTTTTTAGACGGGTCGATGGGAACCGCAACATCCGAACCGCAAGGTTCAGGCGGAGGGATTCCGCGGGCGGCGTGCGGCCCGACACGCCAACGCCATAGGTCCATTTCCGGGTCATGGTGCCCCGCAGGCGGGGCACCGCCGGGTGAGAAATCGTAGCCCCTCCGGTAACGGAGGGGCCGCGCGCCGGGGACCCACGGTCCGGCGACCGTGGCTACGTCCGGAATTTTTGAGCTGGTCCCGCTGCCGCCTGGCACAGGCGGCCTACAAAATTTGTAGGGCGTCTCTGCGAGATGCCACCGGGGGGAAGTTTCAGGTCAGGGCTTTCGGACGTTGCCAAGTCCGAAGGGGTTTCTGGCCGACTCAGGGAGAGAAGTGGGCCAGCAGGTGCCACGCGCCTGCGGCGTCGCGCTCCAGGATGACGGTCCCGGCGGCGGGGAATTCCCCGGTCGCGGCGCTTGGTCCGAGCAGGGCGCGGGCGATCCGTTCCAGGGAGGGCAGGTGGCCGACGAGGGCGGTGTCCTCGTCCCACGCGGCGACTCGGTCGGCGATCGCGCCGGGGGCATCCTTGGGTTTCAGGCCCACGGTGGGCGCGGCGGGGGGATCGATGCGCAGCAACTCGACCAGGATCTCGGCAGTCTGCGCGGCGCGGGTCTTGCCGCTGTGGAGGACGCGCCGGGGAATGAGGCCGGCGCCGTTGAGTTGTGCGGCGAGCGTCGCGACATCGCGACGCCCCCTTTGGGTGAGGGGGCGGTCCGGATCGGCGGACTCGTCGATGGCCTCGCCGTGTCGGATGAGGAAAAGGCGCATGGGAAAAGATATCACATCGTGGCGGAGTCGTCGCGGCACGGCCGTGCTCGAGAAACGCGACAGCGGCGTAGCATGGGGCTGCCTGTCCGCCTCTGGCGGATGAACGAACCGTGCGTCGGCAGGGTGACGGCCTCGTCCCAGGCGTGGGCCCTGATCCTCTTGGGTGGGTCTTCCCCCTTGACCGGCCCGGCGTGCGGGCGAGAGTCTCTGCGCATGGACGATCTCATCGCGAAGGCGGCCACGCTCTTGGAGGCGCTGCCCTATATCCAGAAATTCAGCGGGGCGACGTTTGTGGTGAAGTACGGGGGGAGTTTCATGGATTCGGAGGATCCGGCGGTGCGCGGGGGCGTGGCGCGGGACATCGTGTTTCTGGAGGCGGTGGAAATCAACCCGGTCGTGGTGCATGGCGGGGGCAAGGCGATCACGCGGGCGATGGAGGGGGCGGGACTCGAGGCGAAGTTCGTCCAGGGGCAGCGGCTCACGGATGGGGCGACGGTCGAGGTGGTGGAGCGGGTGCTGTCGCGCGAAATCAATCCCGAGATCGTCCGGATGATCAATGCCCTCGGCGGGCAGGCCCGCGGCTTTTCCGGGACGGAGATATTCACGTGCCGCAAGCGCTGGCTGGAGGGCGCTGGCGGCGAGAGGCTGGATCCGGGTTTCGTGGGCGAGGTGACCGGCGTCAACACCGATCTCCTGGTGGGGTGCATCCGGGACGGGGTGACGCCGGTGATCAGCCCGACGGCCCGCGGCGAGGATGGCGGCATCTACAACTGCAACGCGGACGTGGCCGCGGCGCAGGCGGCGATCGCCCTGCGCGCGCGCCGTTTGGTGTTCATGAGCGACGTGCCGGGCCTGATGCGCGACCCGAAGGATCCCGCCACGGTGATCCCGCACCTCCGGATCGAGGACGTCGGCGGGCTGAAGCGCGCGGGCGTCATCGACAAGGGCATGATCCCGAAAGTCGACAGCGCGGTCGCCGCGATCCGGGCCGGTGTGGACAAGGTGTCATTCGTCGACGGGCGCTTGAACCACGCGGTGCTGTTGGAGATCTTCACCGACGCGGGCGTGGGGACGGAAGTCGTGCTTTGACTCGAAGATTCCGGATGTAGCCACGGCCGTCAGGCCGTGGACCCCGACGCCCGGCCCCTCCGTGACCGGAGGGGCTACATCTGTCCACGGGTAGCTACTGTCGGTAGTGCGTGGATGCGTTGGCTGGGTGCCCGGACCCATCTGTCACCAGATGGGCTACCCCGATGGTCCTCATTCCGGCGTGTCACTCATTCCGGAACCGGAACGCCGTGGTGCTGCGGAAGGTTTCGCCGGGGCGGAGGACCGTGCTGGGGAAGCCGGGTTTATTGGGAGAATCCGGGAAGTGCTGGGTCTCGAGGCAGAAGCCGCCGTGGAGCGGGTAGGCGATGCCCCCGGGGCCAACCAGAGAACCGTCGAGGCCATTGGCGGTGTAGAGCTGGACGCCGGGCTGGGTGGTCCATGCTTCCATGACGCGGCCCGATTTGGGATCCATGGCGCGGGCCGCGAGCGCGAGGTTGCCGCCGGCGGACCGGAGGACGAAGTTGTGGTCATAGCCGCGGGTGGTGGCGCGCAGGGCCTCGATGCGCGCGCCGATGGGCATTGGCGCGCAGAAATCCAACGGTGTTCCCTCGACCGGTGCGATCTCGCCGGTTGGGATGTTGGCTTCGTCGGCGGGCGTGTAGGCGTCCGCGGCGATCATGAGCACGTGATCGAGGATGTGCCCGGAGCCGGCGAGGTTGAAGTAGCTGTGGTTGGTCAAGTTGACGACGGTGGGTTTGTCTGTGGTCGCCGAGTAGTCGAGCCGCAATTCGCCATTGGTGGTCAGGGTGTAGGTGACCTCGGCCCGGAGGTTGCCGGGATAGCCCTCGTCGCCATCGGGGCTGTGGATCCAGAGGCGCACCGCGGCAGAATCCCCGGTTGGGGTGAGGGCCTCGGCCTCCCAATTGCGCCTGTGGAAGCCGGCCCTGCCGCCATGGATATGGTTCTGACCCGCGTTCTTCGTCACCTCGAAGGTCGTGCCGTCGATCGCGAATCGCGCGCCCGAGATGCGATTGGCGAAGCGGCCGATCACCGCGCCGAAGCACGGGTGCTTTCCGAGGTATGGCTCGAAGGTCTCGAATCCGAGGACGACATTGGCCGTCTTTCCCCCGCGGTCGGGGACATGGAGTTCCGTGAGGATGGCCCCGTAGGTGATGATCTTCGCGACCATGCCCCGTCCGTTGGATAGGATGAATTGGCGGACGGGCGATCCGTCAGGCATCGCGCCGAAGGAGCGCTGTTCGATAGCCGGGCGCCCGGCTTCCGCGCCGCACGCGGCCATGGCGATCATTCCCAACGCTAGCAGAGAGGCGGTCATGTGTCGCATGGGATCAGGGTAGCAGCCTGTCCGAGTTTACCAAGCCCAACAGCCTCCCATCGCAGGGCGGGGCAAAATGTTTTCCAGCGCGCGCTGCGTCATTCGTGGGGAAACTTCATTCCCGCAGCCGCCTGGCGCAGGCGGCCTACAAAATTTGTAGCAGGGCTTCTATGTGAGACGCCAACGGGGGGCCAAGTTTTGGGTCAGCCCCGCCGCCAGCGCGCTTGTCATCGGCGGCGCGCGCGCCCAGAGTGTCCGTGTTATGACCCTCCTCCGAACACTCCCGATGTTGTTCCTGTGCGCGGTTGCCTGCGCGCGGGCCGAGTCGAAACCCAACCTCGTCTTCATCCTGGCCGACGATCTCGGCTACGGGGACCTGGGTTGCTACGGGCAGAAGTTGATCAAGACCCCGCGGCTGGACCGGATGGCGGCGGAAGGCCTGCGGTTCACGCAGTTCTACGCCGGCTCGACGGTGTGTGCGCCATCGCGCTCGGTGCTGATGACCGGCCAGCACATGGGGCACACGTATGTCCGCGGCAATGCCGGGGCCAGGAACATCGAGGTCCAGACCCTGCGGGCGGAGGACACGACCGTCGCCGAAGTGCTCAAGGGCGCCGGATATCGCACGGCGCTGATCGGCAAATGGGGCCTCGGGGAGCTCGGCTCGACCGGGCACCCGTTGAAAAAGGGCTTCGACTACTGCTTCGGCTATCTGAATCAGGGCCACGCGCACAACTATTATCCGGCGTTCCTGTGGCGGAACGAGGAGATGGTGCACCTGAAGAACGCCGTCGTGCCGATGGGAAAGGAGATCTATGGGGCGCCGGGGGCGGGCTACGCGACGAATAAGGTGGAATACAGCCATGACCTGATCGCGGAAGAGGCGGTGAAATGGCTTCGCGAGAACCAGGGAGGCCCCTTCTTTCTCTATCTGGCGCTGACGATACCCCACGCGAACAACGAGGCGACCCGCGCGCTCGGGAATGGCCAGGAGGTGCCCGACTATGGCGAGTACGCGGGGAAGGAATGGCCCGATCCGGAGAAGGGGCAAGCGGCGATGATCACGCGGATGGACAGGGACGTGGGGCGCGTGCTGGATCTATTGAAAGAGCTGGGCGTCGCGCAGAACACCCTCGTGATGTTCAGCTCCGACAACGGGCCGCACAAGGAGGGCGGGCAGGACCCCGAGTTCTTTGACCCGAATGGGCCGATTCGGGGCTACAAGCGCGACCTGTACGACGGCGGCATCCGCGTGCCGACCCTCGCGTGGTGGCCGGGCACGATCAAGCCGGGGACGGTGTCGGATCACATCGGCTACTTTGGCGATCTCATGGCGACCGCGGCGGAGATGGCCGGGGCGACCTGCCCTCCGGCGAATGACAGCATCAGCTTCCTGCCGCTGCTGCGTGGCGATGCGGCCGGCCAGCGGAACCACGAGTATCTCTATTGGGAGTTTTACGAGGGCAAGGGCGGCTCGCAGGCCGTGCGGCTGGGTCCCTGGAAGGGCATCCGCAAGCCGGGCATGACCGGCGCGATGGAATTGTACGATGTCACCAAGGACATCGGGGAGGAAAATGACATCGCGGCCCAGCACCCCGAGGTCGTGGCCAAGATCGAGGCCGCCATGAAAGAGGCGCACGTCCCCTCGCCGCACTGGGCCTTCGGTAAGAAGTAGGTGGCCGCATCCCGGCTCCGTTGGACGCCAAAGCGGTGTCGCCGCTGCGCTCTGCCACCGCAAACGAATGATGGCGCCCGTCCGCACCGAGGCATTTACGTTCGCTTTACATTTTTGGCCCGACCGGGAAACGGAATTTTAACACTCGTGGTGCAGATTGGTCTCATGATTACGAGACTGGCGGTGGCGTGCGGTTTGGTTTGGGTGCTGGGGACGGTGGTAGTAGCACAGCCGGGCGGGGCGGGTGAGGGGCATCTTTTGCGTGGGGTGGCGGCAGATGCGGGTGCGACCAACGCGCCGCTGCTGATGTGCGTCGGCCTGCACATCGAGCCGTTTGGTGCCGAGCCGAGCGCCAAGGTGGGGGGTGGGCGCGCCGGGGGTACGATGGGCGGGGACATGCGGCCCGGGGGTCCAAAGGGCACGCTGCCGCGGCCGGATTACAGGCAGCGGGAATTTTTTGAGCGGCAGATGGAGGACATCCGCCTGTTGGCGGGAGTGGTGGAGGGGGTGGGGGGCAAGATGACGGTGCAGGCGCAGACCCCGTTCACGCGGGTGGCGGCGGAGGCGGGGGATACGATATTGAGGGATTTGGAGCGCCGGGGGCACGAGATCGCGCTGCACTTTCATGAGGATGCCCATCTGGGTCGCGGGTCGGAGCGGCTGGATGTGGCGACGTGGGCCGCGGTGATGGCGGAAGAGATCGAATGGGTCCGGAGGGCTGGTGCGACGGGGCGCATCCGCTATTGGAGCGGGGGGAACCTGTACCCCGGCGTCCTCGATGCGGCGTCGCGCGCGGGATTGGACGTCATGAGCGACCACAAGAACCCGCGCCGGCAGGAGACGGACGAGCGGTTGCTGGCGGTGCAGCCGTGGCGACCTGCGGGGGGCCCGTCGGAAGATGATCTGGAGGCGTTCGCGCGGCATAGCCCGGGGGGGGAGGTCGTCTATCTGCCCGACGGCGTTTTCTCGCGGGTGGATCACGCCGGGATGCGGCGCTCCCAAGAGACGGGAGGCGACTGGCGCTACTTCGACTTTCTCGCCGAGGGCCTTGAACTCTCGTTGCGCGCGGCGCGGGCGGACCGGGTGAATGTGTTTCACGTCACGGTGCACCCGGGAGAGTTCCGGGGTCGGGGCAAGCCCTTTGCGGTGATCGAGGCGTGGTTGCGCGAGGTGGTGGCGCCGCTGGTGGGCGCGGGGAAGGTCAGGTGGGCGACTTTTTCGGAGATGGCGGACGAGTACTGTCGATGGGAGCGGGCCAATCCTGGGGTCGATCCGCGGGCCGGAGGCGCCGCGACGGCGGTTGCGCCGACGGCGGGCACGGCACCGCCCGCTGGCCAGGCGGGCGCGATGGCCGACGGGCGCCCACGCATCACGTTTGCGGTCAACACCCACGATTGGCGCTGCATCGATGCGAGCGCCGACACCGTGCTGCGCCTCATCGGCGTCTTCCAGAAGCATGGCGCGCGCGGGGATTTTTATCTCACCGCGCCCGTGGTCGAGCGGTACGCGGAGGAGAGGCCCGAGGTCGTGCGGCGATTGAAGGACGGCGGCATGACGATCAGTTATCACGTGCGCGCGCCGCACCCGCTCTGGCGGGGTTTTTCTGGACCGCTATCGGGCAAGGCGGGGCCGGCATTGGAGGTGGCGCTCCGGGATTATGAGACGCATGGGCTGGACATGCGCACGGGGCAACTGGATCGCGAGAGACCCGGGGGGTACGGGTATGTGGCGGAGGTATTTGGCCGGAAGCCGGTCGCGGTGGGCAGTTCCGATGCCGCGCCGGCTGTCAAGGCCGCCTCTGGCCGCGTCTATGCCGCGCTCGGGGCGCGGGTGGGCGTTTTCTATCACGAGTCGGGGACGAGGCCGGAGCAGCCTTTTGAATTTCGGGATGGGCTCCTGGTGAGGCCGAGCGATTTCAGCGTGACGCGTTTCGAGACGCCGGGCAACCCGCGGGGCGTCTTCTGGTGGAACATGGTTGGCACCCCGCGAGAGAAGGAATTCGATCCCGTGGAGTCGCTGGACCGGAAGATCGCGGCGTGGGCCGGGAGTCGGGCGCCGTTCATCACCGCGCTCATCCACGAGAACGATTTCTACAGGGAGGGCGGCCCGGGATGGAATTCGATCTATTTCGATGGCGAAGGGCCGCGCTCCCGGCCACGGCGTGCCCCCTTCGACCTCGACGCGTCCTTGGGCGGGGCGATGCGGCCGACGGAGGTGCGCGAGGCGATCTTCCGGAAATACGAGGCTCTGGTGGAATATGCATCAACGCGGTTGCGCATCGTGACATCGGAAGACATCGTGGCGCTGGCGGGTGAACCCGCCGGGGCATCACCGCCCGGGAGGGCCGAGGTGGCTCCAATGGCGGCGGACCGACCCGCCGCCGTGCGGCGACCTCCGGGGCCCCGTCTTGCCACGTCGGGTGAGGGGGGCGCGTTCGTGCGGATTCCCTCAGTGGCGGCGCGGCCGGGGGGCATTGCGGCGATGGTATATCTGCCGCGAGAAGCGAGGTACGCGGAGGGGGCACCGGTGGTCATCCACGTCCATGGCGGCGTTGATGCGGGCGGCGCAAGAGGTCGTCCCGAGTATGTCGGGCAAGGGTTCGCGGAGATTCGCTTCGCGTTTCCAGGCGGGGGCCGTGGGGACGAGAGGAGCGGGGGAAACTACGACTTCCGGGGCCCGGGGTGCATACGCGCGGTGGCGGATGTGATCCGCTTCGCGATGGGAAAGATTGCGGCGATGGATGGGCGGCGTATCGGAGAGGTGGCGGGGAAGTTGATGATATCGACTAACAACGTGGGGGTGGTGGGATCCAGCCACGGCGGCAATGCGGCGGTGATGGCGATGGCCCTGCATGGATCAGAGTTCCCCGAACTGGCCTGGTACGCCTCGATGGAGTCGCCTTTTGGCGAGGGCGCCGCGAATGTCGAACTGGGTGGGCGCGAGAGTGGATTGAACCCGGCCTACGATCCCAGGACCGGCGCGATCGATCTGGCGCGCCTGGCGTGGTCGGAAGAACTCGTGCCGATGCTGCGCCGCGGCCCGGCGGGGGCCGTGGCGCCGCAGGCGCGCGGGGCTTTGTTTTTCGACATGGATGGGGACGGGCGCTTCCGGGAGGGGGTGGACTTTCCCGTGCGGTGCCACTTTGGGGACGCGGGCGATGGCGCGAAAGCCTGGTATTCTCCCCGTCTTTTGGATGAGGTGGAGAGGCGCCACCTCCTGTCAGGGCCGCGTCCTGACCATCTGCCGACCGCATCCCAGTCGAGGGTCTTCTGGGGTTTTCGCGATGCGGCGCCGAGCATCCCGGATGCGGTCCGCCATTGCCCTCGATTGGCGGTGATCGTCTATGCCAATGAGCGCGACCACGTCCAGGCCGATCCCGCGCACACGCATATCGTCACCCAGGTGGAGGGATTCCGGAAGGCCGGTGCCCGTTTCGTGCGCCTGAACCCCGACCGCCAGTACGTCCAACCACTGGCCCCGCCCTTGCGCCAGATGACCGCGTTCCCAGACAATCCCGCCGGCCAGCCTTGGTCGCGCGATGGCATCGTCGCCGGGTTGGAGCCCGCCGCCTTTCCGGTCGGGTTATACATGCAGGCCGCCGTCGCCGAATTGGCGGACCGCACCCGGGCCGACGAGTGGTCCCCGGACCTGTGTGCGGTGCTCGTCCCGGACGCGCCCGAGCACCTCGAGGCCGAGCGAAAATAGGCTTCCGACAGCCGGCTAACGGTGGAGCGGGATGGCGCCGACGAGGTCGGCGATGGCGCAGAGCGCCGCGTAATATTCGTCGGTGGTTATGCCGAGCAGGGCTGCGCCATATAGCAGGCAGTGATCGTCCGTGACAAGATCGCCATAATTGATCTGTGGGATGGCGTAGGCGACGGCGGCCGGGAGGCGCTCGGTGTGGTCGGCGAGGGCGGGATGCACGAAGAGGGCCATGTCGTCGTTGCCGGGGCGCTCCGGGCGCGGCCCGGGGTGGACGAACTGGTGCGCGGCCATGTCGCCGAGCTCAAAGAGGATGCGGGCCCTGTAACGGACGCAGGTGGGATCGAGGAGGAGGGCCGGGACCTTGTCCGGTGTGAGTGGCGCGTGGCGGTGGTGCGCGACGACGGCCTGCGCGAGTATGTGCTCGCGCAGGCTGTCGAGGCCCTGCCGCTCCAATTCCCCGGCAGACATCCGCCGGATGTCGGGCACCGCGTTCATGGTGGCACGGATCCCGCGGGTCTATTTCGCGTAGCGTTTCTGGAACTCCTTGACCTGCTGTTCGCGGCGGGCCTTTTCCGCCGGGTCCATCTTGTTGAGGTACCACTTGTGGTTGTCTTGGTTCAGGGTGGCCTCGATCAGCTTGCGGAGGGCCTGGGCGGCGGCCTTCTTGTCGGCGCTCGAGGAATCCATGTGCCTTTCCGCGAGTTCCTGGAGTTCGGGGATGTATTCCGAGTAGAAGTGCTTGGCCACCTCATAGGTGCCGTGCCAGTGGGTGTAATCGGGGCCCATCATCGAGACGCCGTGGCGCGCGCGCCGCCCCTCGTGATGCCAGATCTCATACCAGATGAAGTCCAGCTTGCTGGAGAACTGCGGGCCGGCGAGCAGGGGCTTGGCGGCCTGGTACAGCGCGAGCCCGGGCTCGGCGAACTTGCCGTGGTACAGGTCGATCAGGGCGTCGTACTGCACGTAGAACGCCTTGACGTAATTCTCGTTGTGGCAGTTGATGCAGACGTTGATCATGTTCGCGCGGCGCGTCTCCCAGGTGATGTCCTTCCCTGGGAGGCCGAGCTTGGCGTCGGCGACCTCGGGCCGTATGGAGATCTCGGGCCGGTTGTTCCACGAGATGCGCATTCCGACATCGTGCGTGGTCGCCTGGTCCTTGGTGGCGCTCATGTGGCAGGTGGCGCAGGTGGGCGCGGCGGCGTAGTCCTCGCCGACGATCCATTTCGGATTGTCGAGGTTCATCTTGTCCACGTTGGCGCGGTAGGCGATGCCGTGCTTGGACTCGTTGTAGATCTCGATCTGGGGGTGGTCTGGGCCCATGTGGCACTTGCCGCAGGTATCGGGTGTGCGGGCCTGCGCGGCGCTGAAGGCATGGCGCGAGTGGCACGCGGTGCAGGAGCCCTCGGTGCCATCGGGGTTGATGCGGCCGATGCCGGTATTGGGCCAGGTGGCCGGATCGAGCCGCCCATTCTGGAGGACCTTGACCTCGGCGCCGTGGCACTGCCAGCAACCGCTCGCGGCGGCGGCGCTCACCCCGTCGGGGAAGGCGGTCGTCTTGAACGCCCTGTTGCCCTCGACGACCTCCGCCAGGGTGTTGTCGAGCGAGCCGAGGATGCGCGCGCCCTTGGCGTGGTGCGACTCGTTGAACTCCTGGACCTCCTTCTCGTGGCAGCGGGCGCAGTCTTTTGGCGAGGCGATCGTCGAGATGTATTGCCCGTAGTGCTCGTACGCGTCGGGGTCCTCCTTGTTGGCCGTGTGGCACTCGAAGCAGCCGATGTTGGCGCGGAAGTGTTTCGACGAGCCCCACTGCTCGTAGATGACGGGGCTTTCCTTCTTGTGGCAGGCCGCGCAGGCGGCGCTCTCCGGGGAGATCTCCTTGAGCGTGAAGCCGGCGCGGGAGGTGGGCGGGGCGGAGGCGCCGATCAGGGCCAGGAACGTCAGGGCTCGGGTCATGTGTTTCATAGGCTTTGGGCTCTCATGGGGTTTCGGTTCGCGTGGTTCTTCAATGGGTTTCGGCGGGGGCGGGGGCGCCGGGGCGCGCGCGCAGGGAGCCGCGCATGATGGGTATGGCGACGTGGAGCATCCAGGAGTAGATGAGTGCCCCGACCGCCCAGATGCCGAGGCAGACGAGGGTCTCGTTGAGGGTGGGGAGGTATTCGACGACCTGGCCGAGGGGCGATGGCACGAATCCGGGGATGATGAGCCCCATTCCCTTCTCGATCCAGATGCCGAGGAAGCAAGTGACGCAGGCGATGTTGAGCCATGCGATCTTGCGCGTCAGGGGCGTGACCAGCAGGCCGAGGCCCACGAAGTCCAGCGCGATCGCGGTCCATATCCACGGGATGAGTCCCTCGTGTCCGTGGAGCCCGAAATAGAGGTACCGCGCGGCGGCGGAATGGGCGGTGGGCGCGTAGAATTCGGTGAAGACCTCGCAGCCGAGGAGGAAGACATTGATGAGCATGGCGACGGTCATGATCATCCGCAGGAGGAAGATGGGCTCGTCGCCGATCCAGTAGCGGGCGCTGCGGCGTATGATCTGGAATGTCAGGATGAGCAGGGCGGGGCCGGCGGCGAAGGCGGAGGCGAGGAATCGCGGCGCGACGATGGGGTTGTGCCAATAGGAGCGGCCCGCCAGGCCGACGTAGAGGAAGGCGGTGACCGTGTGGATGCTGATGGCCCAGGCGATGGCGATGAAGACGAAGGGGATGTAGAAGGCCTTGGTGGGCGGCGCGCCGAGATATCGCTTGTACAGGAGGTACCCGCAGATGTGCATGTTGAGCAGGAGGTAGCCGTTGAGGACGATGACGTCCCAGGAGAGGATGGAGCCGGGCCAGTTGAAGATGCCGAAGGGCGGGATCATGTGGTGGAAGCGCCCGGGGTGGCCGAGATCCACGGTGACGAAGAGGAGGCACATGAAGATCACCGCGATGGCCATGAGCTCTCCGAAGATGACGACCTCGTGCATGAAACCCTTCTTGTAGACGTAGGCGGGTATGACGAGCATGACGGCGGCGGCGGCGACCCCGACGAGGAAGGTGAAGTTGGCGATATAGGCGCCCCAGCTGACCTGGTTGGTCATGCCGGTGGTGGAGAGTCCATCGACGAGCTGTTTGGCGTAGGCGTTTAGGCCGACGAGGGCCAGCGCGGTGAGCAGCGTCATCCAGGCGTAGAATTTCCATCCGCCCTGGAATGAGAGGCGGGCGACGCGCCAGAGGAATGTGAGGTAGTCCCTCATTTGTCGAAGAAGTAATAGAACCGGGGCCGGGTGCCGACATCCTCCTTGAGGATGTAGACGCGCTTGTGCTTCAGGATGTAATTGATCTCGCTGTCCGGGTCGCGGATGTTGCCGAAGATGCGGGCGCCGGTGGGGCAGACCTCGAGGCAGGCCGGGTATTTGCCCTCGCGGGTGCGCTGGAGGCAGAAGGTGCATTTCTCGACGACGCCGCTGGGGCGGATCCGGTTGCTGAGGTAACCCTGGTTTGGGTTGATCTGGTGCGGCTCCAGCGTGGGCTTGGAGTAATTGAACCGGCGGGCGTCGTAGGGGCAGGCGGCCATGCAGTAGCGGCAGCCGATGCACCAGTTATAGTCGACGACGACGAGCCCGTCGGGTTCCTGCCAGGTGGCCTTGACGGGGCAGACCTTGGTGCAGGGCGCATCGCGGCACTGCTGGCACTGGACCGGCATGTAGAATTTATCTGGCCGGGGCACCTTCTCGGCGTCGTAGTAGTGGTCCGAGGTCTCGAGGTCGATGCCGCCCTTCTCTAATTCCAGGACGCGGATGTAGGACATGTTGATGTCGTCGTCGGATTCGCGCGACTGGTTGTTCTCGTGGATGCAGGCATGGGCGCACTTGCGGCAGCCGATGCAGCGGCCGATGTTGAGGGCGTAGGCGAACTCGGTGCCCTCGCGTGGCGTCACGTCCCGGATATCGGGATCGACCCCGTAGGCCGTCCGGCACTCATTCTCCAGGCGCCCGAGGATGCGCCGGAGATCCTCGGGGGTGAGTTCCTTGTAATGCCTCTGGAGGAAGGCCTCGAGGGAGAGGTTTTCTCTCTCGAGGGCGAGGAGGGGTTTGAGGGCGGCGGCGGTGGCGGCGATGCCGAGGACCGAGGCGGCGGAGCCTTTGAGGAAGCTGCGCCGGGTCAGTGGCCGGTAGGCCTGTTCGACCGTCTGGGCGTCGGCGTCGCCTGGGGTAGTGGGGTTCAATGCGGGGATCCTCCGGTCGCGGCGGGGCGTGCCGCGGCGGGTTGGGTGGGCGGGTGGGCGGCCCTGGGCGGGTAGGTGGGCGGGGCGAGGGGTTTCATGGAGGGGAACTTGGGCGCGTGGGGGTCGTGGCACTGGATGCAGCGGAGTTGGGTGCGCGACCCGCTGGTTTTGTCCCAATGGCCATTGAGCCTGCCGTGGACGCCGGCGTTCCAATCGCGGTAGGTGGGCCCGTGGCACTTGGCGCACAATTGGACGACCTGGGCCTCGGGGATCACCGAGCCGTCGTAGTCGACGAATGCGTTGCGGTCGGTGGGGTGATGGCAGTTGAGGCAGAAGCGGTTGTTGCCGTGATCGAGTTTGATGTCCTGGTGTTCGGCCATGGGGCGGTCGTAGTGCCACCGGGCGTTGAGCAGCTTGTGGCACTCCATGCAGTTGTAGGTCCAGCCGAGCTTGACGAGATCGAGGCCCCTGGTCGCGCGGGGCGGATCCTTGTCGAGGTGCCCGTCCTCTTTGATGCCGACGGGGGGCTTGGCGGGGGCGGGCTTTTTGACGGCGGGCAGGGGTGGCAGCGCGGCGGCGGGGGGGGCGGCGACCAAGGGCGGAACACAGGTGGCCAGCCCGATCAGACCCAGCGCAGTTCCTCGGGCGGCTATCGACCTGATGCCGGTCTCCATCATCCCGATGAAACGATGGCATCCCAAGTCTCCGGCGACCTTGATCTAGATCAAGACAAATCAAGAAACCGCTGGCGCGCCGGGGCGTTGGCGGCGAGGATGCGCGGCGGTGATCCGCGCCGATTTGGAGGAGGACCGATGAATGCCGTGATGTCCTGCATGATTCTGATGGCGGCCTCGGCATGTGCCGGGGGCGGGGCGCTGGAGAAAGCGATCGTGGCGGCCGATATGCCGGCGCCGGCCGGCGGGTGGTCGCCGGGAGAACCGATCCGGTGGTTGGGCGGCGCGCTCGGGGTCGACATGCAAGTCCGGGAACGCTTCGAGTACCGCGAGAACTGGATCGACTTCAACGACGATTACGACCTGCGGGATGATGTCGCGATGTTCCAGCGGCTGCGCTTCGGGCTCAGTGTCCGGCCGGTCCCGTGGCTGACGATCTACGGTCAGATCCAGGATTCCCGGACATTCTTTGACGAGACCGGTGGCGATCTTGGGGATCCGTTTCGCGGGATCCGGGCCTATTCGGCGGCGCCTGCGGGGGCGCGGGAGTTCGTGTTGCACAACAGCTCGATCGACCTGCGGCAGGGGTGGGTCGAGTTCGGGGGTTTGGGGCAGGGGCCCTTCGCGCTGCGGGTGGGTCGGCAGGTGCTGAGCTATGGCGACGAGAGGTTGATCGGCGGCTTCGAGTGGGACAACAACGCGAGGACCTTCGACGCGGCGAAGGTCCAGTGGAAGGCCGACGGTTTTCAGCTCGACGCGTTCGCGGGGTGGGTCGTGCTGCACAAGAACGACCGTTTCAACGATCCGGACACGGCGGATCTCTTGACCGGCATCTACGCCACGGTATCGATGGTCCCCGCGCATGAGGTCGACGCGTATCTGCTGTTCCGCAGCAAGTCGGACGTGGATTTCTCGACGGTGTTCTCCGATCGGCCGCAGCAGAACGGGGGCAACCCGGCGCCGCCCGGGGACTATTTCACGTTTGGGGGCCGGGCGAAATCCAAGCCGGGGGCGCTCGGGCCGTGGGATTGGAACGGGGAGTTCGCCATCCAGATGGGCGACGTGGTCAACCCGTTGGGCTTCTACGCGCTCGATCCGTTCACCGGCCAGTACGCGCCGGTGGATCGGCTCGGGACGCGGTCGATCAACGCGCTGCGGCAGGACCTTCTCGCGTGCGCGGCGCACATCGAATTCGGGCACACCCTCGACTGCCCCTGGAAGCCGCGGCTGCACGTCGGCTATAGCTATGGTTCGGGCGACGAGAACCCCTCGGATGGCGAGTGCGGCACCTTCCAGAACCTCTTTCCCACCAACCACAAATTCTACGGCTACATGGACCGCTTCTCCTGGCAGAACATGCACAACCCCGAGGTGGGTGTCTCCGTGTCGCCGACGGCGGCCGTGAAGATGACGCTGGATTACCACCTGTTCTGGGTGGACGAGACCGAGGACGCGTGGCGATTCGCCGGGCAGGAGCCGGTGGGCGGCCAGGGCCGGTACGCGAACGCGATCCTCGGCGGCACACCGGTTCCCGAGACCGCGATCTTGGGCAAGAACATCCTGCGCGGTGCGCCGAGCGGCTACGTGGGATCGGAGCTGGATTTCGTCATATCGTGGAAGGTGACGCAGTGGCTCAAGGTCGAGGGCGGGTATTGCCACTTCTTCGCCGGCGACTACGTGGGGGATACCGCCGGCGTGCTCGGCGACCGGCGCCGCGCCGATGACGCGCGATTCGGCTACGCGCAGCTGCAGGTGGACTTCTGACCGCGGCGGGGCAACTCTGTTGGGGTCCGGACTCTCACGTCAGGAGTCCTGGCAATTGATCTAGGCGGGTGACGACGGCTGCCCCGCGGAGGCTGGCGCAGCGGGGGTCGCCCTCGCGGAGGCGGAGGGAGCGGCGATCGCCGGCAAACAGGATGGGGCGCATGCCGAGTTCGTGGGCCGGGAGGATGTCGTTGAGGCGGTCGTTGCCGACGAAGGCGGTCTGCCCGGCGTGGATGCCATCGCATTCGAGATGGGCCAGGGGTCCGGCGAACAGGCCGCGGGAAGGTTTTGCCTCGCCGCGCTGGTAGGACCAGGCGGTGAGGGGCGGTTCAAAGCCGAGGGTCTCCGGGGCGGCGCCGAGCAATGCCTCGATGGCGATGGGGGTGAAGAACTGGGCGTTGGAGACGATGCCGAGGCGGATGCCGCGGTCGCGGAGGCCGGCGATCGTATCCCTGGCTCCGGGCATGGGCCATACGGGGTTGACCCGGCATTCGAATTCGATGGCAAGCCTTGGGAGTATGGCTGGCGGCGGCTCGCGCCGGATAAGTCCCCCGATCGCCAGTGCGCCGACCACGGCATCCCAGATGGCGAGGATCTCTACCTCGGGTTGGCCCACGCCCCGTGAGCGCAACCCCTCGTGCGCGCGAAGGATCTCGGCCTCCAGCGCGGCGCCGGCCGCGGCGCCGGCCCCGGGCTCGGGGGAGAGATCGCATGCGTCGAGCGCCTCTTGCATGGCGGCGGAGGGGTCGGCGGCCTTGGCCGCGTGGATGTCGCCCGATGCGGAGACGAGGAGTGTCCCGTAGACGTCGAACAGGATGGCGCGAATCCCGGGGATGGGCTGGGTCGCGGGAGAGATCCCCGCGGGGATCGGTTCGAGCGGTCGGCTCAGCTGCCGGAACCGTTCGACGAGATCTGGATTTGGGACTTGGCTCATGTCATCAGGGGGAGGAAGCGGCGCGGGTCCAGGAACTGATCCAACACGGCATCTGGTGCGGGGGCCGCGGGCGGGGAAGGGCGCGAATCGAGCAAAGCGACATAGGTGTCGCACAGGCGGCGGGCGTAGGCATCGGGAGAGAGTTCTTTGGCGATGGCCTGTCGATTCCTGGCGACGAAGGTTCTCCAGTCGGGCGGTGGCCCGATATCGGCCGGGGCGATCGCCGACCGTTCCCCGGGGGATGCGAGGACGCGCTCGATGACGTCACGTTGCATGGCCTCGTCGAGCCGACCGAAATCCACCCGGTCTTCGCGGCAGGCGGCGGCCAGGGCGGCATCGATGTCTGGTTGCGACGTGCCTCTCCCGTAGAGTTCTCGGGATCGCGAGAGCGCGTCTGCGATCACGTGCCGGAGGCGGTCGGCGCCCACCCACGAGATCGGCACATCCAGGCGGGCATACAGCCAGGGCAGATCGACGCCGAGTCCCGCGAGCCCCCGGGTGATCTCGGGCAGATCGCGGCCGACGATCGGTCGGGCCGCGAGCGCGGGCTCGAGGAAGGCGAGCCCAAAACCTTCGGTGATGCTGGTGGTGATGGCGGCGGTCGAGCACCGCAAGAGATCGGCGAGGGATCGCCCGCCCCCGCCGACCTCGAAATCGACCGGCAGCCGACGGTCATATGCAAAACGCACCCACGCGTCGTAGGCGGGGCGCTGGGACGGATTCTGCGGGGCCATGGTCACCGCAAAACGATCTCCCGGCGGCGAAGCGGTCGCCCAGAGCAACAATTCGCCGATATTCTTTCGCCGGATGGCGCGCGACGGGTAGAGGAAATTTCTGCTGGCGTCCGCGTTGGCGTCCGGTTCCTCTGTTGTGTCGGACTCGATCTCGACCGGATTGTGGACGAGGTGGAGATGTCCCTCGGGGAGGCCCGCCCGGGCCAAGGCGTCGTGGTCGCGGGAGTTGAGCGTCGCGTAATGGACGTTTCCGGCCAGCGGGTAGAGCATTGCCGAGAGGTGGCCCGGATCGTGGCCGCAGTGGGTCAGGAGGGCGCGGTAGTTGGACGGCCGTCCGTCCTCGGCGAAGTCGTGGATGTGCAGCAGCAGGCGCTCGCCATCGGCGGCCATCCGTGCGACGGCCTCGGCGAGGGCCGGGTTCTTTCCCAACGAGTGGTTATGGACGTGCCATATGTCGGGGGGGCCTCCGAGCGCGGCGCGGGCAGCATCCCGGAGGGCTCCGGCCAGATCCCGGGCCGAAGGGGTCGCGCCGTCCTCCGCATACCCCAAACCCCCGACGGTCTCCACGCGGCATTCGGGCGCGGTGCCGCGGGGGGCGGCCTCGCCGGAGAGGATGGCGAAGGTGAACCGATCGCGCATGGCGCGGACCGTCCGGCATATGACACGCGTCACCCCTCCGGGCCGAAGGTGATGGTGGACGATCGCGATCCTTGCGCCCGCCATCATGATCCATCCCGGCCGAACTTCTTCCTGTAGGCGGGCATGGTGATCATCGGCGGCCGCTCTTCCTCGACGATCTCGAAACCCACCTGCTCGTAGACCGAGTCGTGGGCCTGGAACTGGCGCAGCATCGTGCCGAGCTCGGGGACGTCGCCGATGATGCCCAGCGATTCGGCCCGCGAGAGGAAGGTGCGGAGGATGGCGAAGGCCATTTTGCCGAGGTCGCGGGTGGGCTGGTTGCGGTGGACGCGCTGGTCGAGGTCGGTCTGGCCGAAGGCCGCGAGGCCCCAGCGGCGGTAGACGTCGATGAGGTGCGAGGTCTCGACGCCGTAGCCTACGGGGAAGGGGATATTCTCCAGGATCTCGCGCCGGACCGCGTACTCGCCGGAGAGCGGCTGGATGAGCGCCGTGAGCTCGGGGAAGAATAGCGAGAAGAGCGGGCGGACGAGGATCTCCGTGACCCGGCCGCCGCCCGAGGGCCGGATCCCGTGGGAGGAGACCAGCGGCCGATCGTAGAAGGCCTTAACGTATTTGATGTCGGGGCGGAATATCAGCGGGGCCACCAGACCGTAGACGAAGTGCGGCCGGATGTTCTTGATGTCGGCGTCGATGTAGGCGATGACGTCGCCACGCAGCTGGTATATCGCCTTCCAGAGGTTTTCTCCCTTGCCGCGCTTGGCGCCGGCCTCGGGGAGGATCTCGGAGGAGAGGTAGACGTCCGCGCCGAACGAGGCGGCGATCTCCCGGGTCCCGTCGGTCGAGCCGGAATCGAGGATGGCGATCTCGTCGATCAGGGGGTAGCGCTGGACGAGTTCGGAGCGGAGGATCACGATCTCCTTGCCGATGGTCCTCGCCTCATTGAGGGTGGGAATGCAGACCGAGACGCGGAGCCCCTGGCGCTCCTTCTCCTGGATCATCTTGCGGATGTCCCAGAAGGTGGAGTGGTGGAACGTGTTCGACGCCAGCCAATCACTCGGTTCCATGGTGATTCACCTCGTCGATGACCATCAGGGCGCCGACCAATTGTGCGAGACCCGTGGCCATCTGGGCGGTGTCGACGAACTCCCGGATCTCTTCGATCTTGGGGCTGCGGGTGCCCTTGGTGATGCCGAGGGTCAGGGCAGGGATGCCGCGCTCGAAGAAGGCGGATAGGGGGGAGGTCGTGAGGTACATCATCGGCCTCAATCCGAGGCCCTCGACGATGGCCCTCGTGCCTCGGACGATGGGGTGGGTGTCCTCGATGCCGCCCGGCTCGCGCCGGGTGAATAGCTCGAGGCGGACGGAGACCCCGGAGCGGGAGGCGACCAGACCGGTGATCTCGCGCAGTCGGCCGCCGACCTCGTCGAGG
Source organism: uncultured Verrucomicrobiales bacterium (assembly GCA_964651705.1). Classification (GTDB taxonomy): domain Bacteria; phylum Verrucomicrobiota; class Verrucomicrobiia; order JADLBR01; family JADLBR01; genus JADLBR01. Next base: position 6,503 of record CAZYWZ010000042.1, on the reverse strand, counting down.
ATCTGGCCGGATTCGCTGCGGATCTCGAACCCGAGCCGGGTCTCGCGGGCGATGTTCTGTGGGGAGATGCCGCCGCGGAGGGTGCCCATGACGAGGTTGGTGCGCGGCCTCTGGGGGAGGGGGATCTGGCTGAGCATGAGGATGATGTCGGTCATCGGGAGGATCGTTCCCGACTTGCCGTGCTGGACCCAATCGAAGTCGTCGGGCAGGCGGCAGACGATCTCGCCGCGGAGCGTGCCGAGGCAGGCGTGGTTGAGGCGGCCGAGTTGGACGCCCTCGACGTAGAGGCCGGCGGCGGGGGGCGCCTCCGTGTTGGCGAGGTAAAACTTGAGGCCCTCGAGGTTGCCGCGGTTGAGCATGCGCGCGGCGGTCATGAGCACGAGGTGGGAGCGCAGGGTGATGCCGGCGCGCTCGAGGAGGGTGGGCAGGGTCGCGAGGGCGGCGAGCCCGATGCTGTTGTCGCCGACGAAGGGTCCCTCGATGCGGCCGGCCTCGACCTCGATGGCCTGGTCGGCCTGTTCCTCGACGATGGTGTCCGCGTTGGCGGCGACGAGGATGGTGTGCGTCCCCGATGCGCCGGGGAGCAGGCCGAAGCCGTTGCCGACCTCGTCGGAGGAGGGGTTCTGGAGGCCGCATTCGGCGAAGCGCTGGAGGATGAATCGGACGCGGTCGTCCTCGGAGAATGTGGGGGAGGGAATCTCGCCGATCATGACGACGTTGGCCAGCATGAGCTCGGCGACGGAGGCGGCCGCCTCGCGGATCGCGGGGAGCTTGGCAAGGACTGGCTCGTTTTGAATCGCCATGGTGTTTGGTTGACCCTCGGACGATGTCGCGAGGCCCCTGAAAATTTCACTTGCAGAATAGCCCGACGGGCAAAGTTTGTCTAGGCGGCATGGCAGAAAAGTTCATCTGGAAGAGCAGCAAGCACATCGCCCCGCAGCGGATCGGGTTCGTGTCGACGCGATTTGCGGGGACGGATGGCGTCTCGCTGGAGAGCGCGAAGTGGGCGGAGGTATTGCGCGACGACGGCCACGAGAGCTTCTGGTACTCGGGTCGATCGGACCGGCCGCCCGAGGTCAGCCTGTGCATCCCGGAGGCGAATTTCGGGCACCCGGAGAACGCGTGGATCAACGAGCGCATCTGGGGCGTGGTGCGCCGAGACCCGCTGGTGAGCCGCAGGATCCGCAACGTGGCGGAGTACCTGAAATCGACGCTGCGGGAATTCGTGTCGCGCTTTGACATCAGCATCCTGGTGGCGCAGAACGCGCTGGCGATCCCGATGCATGTTCCCCTGGGCCTGGCGATCACGGAGCTGCTGTGCGAGATGCCGATTTCCTCGATCGGGCACCACCACGATTTCCATTGGGAGAGGCAGCGTTTCAGCGTGAACGCCGTGCCGGATTACCTCGACATGGCGTTTCCTCCGCGGCACCCGGCGCTGCAGCACGTGGTGATCAACGAGGCGGCGCAGGAGGAGCTCTCCTGGCGCAAGGGGTTGCCCTCGGTGCTGGTGCCCAACGTGCTGGACTTCGAGAACCCGCCCGATGCCCCCGACGCCTACTCCTCGGACGTGCGGGCGGAGCTTGGGCTGGCGCCCGGTGACGTATTCATCCTGCAGCCGACGCGGATCGTGCCGCGGAAGGGGATCGAGCAGGCGATCAATCTGGTCAAGCTGCTGGGGGATCCGAGGTACAAGCTGGTGATCTCGCACGAGTCTGGGGACGAGGGCGAGGACTACCGGCAGATGCTGGTGGAGTGGGCCAGCGCCTCGGGGGTGGACCTGCGCTTCATCGCGACGCGGGTGGGGGATACGCGCCAACTCGACAGCGAGGGGAGGAAGGTGTACCGGCTGTGGGATCTCTACCCCCACGCCAACCTGGTGACGTACCCGAGCCTCTACGAGGGGTTTGGCAACGCGTTTCTGGAGGCGATCTATTTCCGGGTGCCGGTGGTGGTGAACCGCTACGCGATCTTCGCGCGGGACATCGAGCCGAAGGGTTTCCGGGTGCCGGTGATGGACGGGTTTGCGACGCGGCGGCTGGTGGAAGAGGTGAGGCGGATCGTAGAGGACGAGGGGTACCGGCAGGAGATGGTGGAGCACAATTACCGGGTCGCCTCGAGGTATTACGATTACGCGGAGCTGCGGCGCCGGCTGCGGACGGTGCTCGCGAACATAGCGGGCGGAGCGGTGGTGGGCGGGACATGATCAAGTGCATCTCACGCGAGGTGGTGGAGAGGTTGCGGGGGCGCTTCGAGCGGCTGTACGGCACGGGGCTGACGGATCGTTGCATGGAGCGGGCGGCGATGCTCGTGGGGCGGTATGGCGTGGGCCTGGAGCCTCGCCCCTTTGGGCCGCGGTGGAGCGAGCGGGACGCGCTGCTCATCGCCTATGGCGACATGGTCCGGAGGGAGGGGGAGGCGCCGCTGGCCACCCTGGGGAGATTCGCCCGCGAGACGCTGGGGGGGGCGTTCTCCATGCTGCACGTGCTGCCGTTTTTTCCCTATTCCTCGGACGACGGGTTCTCCGTGCTGATGTACCGCGCGGTGAATCCGGCGCTGGGCGACTGGGATGACGTCCGGGAGCTGGGGGCCTCCAACCGGCTGATGGTGGATCTGGTGTTGAACCACTGTTCTCGCGGGCACCCCTGGTTCAAGGACTACGCGCTGGGGGTCGACCCGTACCGCCGGTATTTCGTCGAGGCGGATCCCGACGCGGACCTCTCCGCGGTGGTGCGCCCTCGGACCTCGCCGCTTCTGAGCCACGTCCACACCCGGATGGGGGAGCGGATGGTGTGGACGACCTTCAGCGAGGATCAGGTGGACCTGAATTTTGCCGAGCCGGACGTGCTGTTCGAGTTTCTGGACATCCTGATGTGGTATGTGGCCAACGGGGCGACGATCATCCGCCTGGACGCGGTGGCGTTCCTTTGGAAGCGACCGGGGACCGCGTGCCTGCACCTGCCGGAGACCCACGAGGTGGTGAAGCTGATCCGCGACGTGCTGGAGATGGTGGCGCCAGACGTGATCCTCATGACGGAGACCAACGTGCCGCACGCGGAGAACATCAGCTATTTTGGCGGCGGCGACGAGGCGCACATGGTGTATCAGTTCAGCCTGCCGCCGCTGCTGTTGCACGGCTTGTTGGCGGGTTCGGCGGAGCACCTGTCGCGGTGGGCGGCGGGGCTCGGGGATCCGCCGGCGGGCTGCGCCTTCTTGAATTTCACGGCATCGCACGACGGGATCGGCGTGCGACCGCTGGAGGGGCTGGTGCCGGGCGACGCGGTCGGCTGGCTCGCCGGGGAGATCGAGGCGCGCGGGGGCCGGGTTTCGTCGCGCGCGACGCCGGGCGGCGGTCAGGCGCCATACGAGTTGAACACGACGTACTTTGACGCGCTATCGCTTCCCGAGGGGGATCCGTCGGGCGAGTTGCACATGAGGCGGTTTCTGTGTTCGCAGGCGGTGCCGATGGCGCTCAAGGGGATCCCGGCCTATTATTTCAACAGCCTGCTTGCGGCGCGGAACGACCACGAGGGGTTCCGGGCGCTGGGCTATCCGCGGGCGCTGAACCGGGGCCGCTGGCGGGAGGATGAGGCCCTGCGGGTCCTGGCGGACGAGGGCTGTGCGGCGTCGAGGGCCCGGCGGGGCATCACGTCGTTGCTTGGGGTTCGTTCGAGGCACCGGGCCTTTCATCCGGACGGGACGCAGCGGGTGCTGGACTTGGGCGAGGGGGTCTTCTGCGTGGAGCGGGTCGCGCCGGACGGGGTGGATCGGATGATATGCGCGCACAACATGCGTCCGGAGCCGGTCGTGATTTCGGTGGATGCGGGGCTGATGGACCTGCTGGGCGAGGCGCGCCTCGGGCCGGGCGGGCGGGCGGAACTCCCACCCTATGGGGTGGCGTGGCTCTGGTCGGGGGAAAACGCGATTGACAGCCTCGGCTTAGTGGGCGAAGCCAAGTGAGGTGGATCTGTTCGGCATCAAGCTCTGGCCGGAGCGCAGCATCGAGGACGAGGAGTTCCCCGAGCAGCGCCGGCGCCGATGGTTGTTGATCTGGCTCGTGGCGTTGGCGGTGGGGGGAGCCGTGCTGCTCAGGCCTGTCGCGGGACCCGCCTATCGAGAATTTCGTGCCGGGCGGCTGCTGGATCGGGCGAGGGAATTGATGTCGGCCGGGGATGTCGGGGGTGCCAGGTCGAGCCTGGAGGGGGCGCTGCGGTACGCGCCGTCGCGGGTGGACGTCCTGGAGGCGCTGGCGGACGCGCTGCGCGCGGAGGGATCCCCGAGGCATGCGGGCGTGTTGCTGGAGGCGGCGGGCTTCGCCACCAACCGCGCCGAGCTGGCGGCGGCGGCGGTGGCCGCCTGCGTCACCAATGGGTTCTCCGCCAAGGTGGCGCCATTTGCGGAGCGGTTTGGCGCGTGGCATGGGACCAACGCGGCGCTGTGGTACTGGCTGGGACGGGTGTTCCAGGATGAGGGGCGGCAGGCGGAGGCGGCCGAGGCATGGCAGAGGGCGGCGGGACTCGCGCCGGGAGATGCGCGGTTGCAACTGGACGTTGCGATCCAGGAGGTGGGTTCCAAGAAGGCGGACGTCGCGGTCCGGGGGGTCGAGCGCCTGGAGGCGTTGCGCCGCGGGCCGGACGCCGGGATCTGCCGGGGCGCGACCGCGGCGATGGCGGAAATGGCGATGTCCACCGAACCGCGGCGCGCCGTGTCCATCTGGGAGGGGCATCTGGCGGCGCATCCGGACGATTGGGCCGGCGCGCTGGCCCATGTCGAGGCGCTGGCGCAGGTCGATGCGGCGGCGGTGCCGGCCCGGGCCGCCGCGCTCTGGGGCAAGGCCCCCGATCTCGGGCGCAGGCTCGAAGTGGTATCGGCGGTCGCGCGGCTGGTGGGCCCGAAGGAGGGATTTGATCTGATCGAGCGCCTGCCGTCGAAGGAGAAGCTGGCCCCGGAGGCGCTGGTGTTGCGACTCGAGCTTTTGGCGGGGATGGGGCGCTGGTCTGACGTGGTCGAGGCGGCGGAGGTCTCCTCCGAGAGCCGGTCGATGTATTCGGTGGACACGCAGATTTCGATCTGGGGTTGGCTGGGGGTGGCGCGCCACGCGCTGGCCGATGTGTCGGGGTTCCAGGCGGCCATCCGGGCGCTGGAGGCCCTGGCGGGAACCAACGTGGACCGGTCGATGCGGATCGGGCGCTCGCTGGAGGCCCGGGGATTTGATTTCGAGGCGGCGGGATTCTTTCGGACGGCGTCGCGGCCCAACAGCCCGAGACGCTACGAGGCGCTGGTGGCGCTGAGCGGTCTCTACGCGAGGTTGGGCGATCTGCAGAAGCGGCTCCAGGTCTGCGAGCAACTGCTGCAGCTGGATGGGGGGAATCCCGCGGTGCAGAGCGAGGTGGCCTCGGTGAAGCTGGATCTGGGATGGGACCGGGAGCAGGCCCTGAAGCTGGCGCGCGAGGCGTGGGAGGCCGATCGGGCGTCGTATGATTTCACGGATACCTACGCCCGGGCGCTGGCGATGAACGGATATGCCGCGGATGGCGTCGCGATGTACGAGCGGATGCCGCCGGAGGTCCTGGGGCGCGACGCGATCCGCCTCAACTACGTTGAGGCGCTGATGGCCGCCGGGCGCTTCGCCGACGCGAGGCTGGGGCTGAACGGGGTGCGGGCCGAGCGGTTGCCCAGGTTCCTCCACCCTCGGCGCGACCGCATCGAGATCGAGTTGCGCGCGCGTTGACTTGCGGCGCGGGGTGCGCGAGCATGGGGGCATGAGAATTCCCGCCCGCATCCTGTCCGCCATCGTCGCCTGCGCCGCGCTCGCGGCCCTCGTTGCCTGCGGCCCGAAACCCGCCGAGTTCGTGCCCCTCTTCAACGGGGAGAATCTCGACGGTTGGAAGATGGCGGGCGACGCGCAGTTCCTGGTCCGCGACGGCTGCCTCGTCGGCACGCAGGACACGGGGAAGGGCGGCGATATCTGGACGGAGGCGGACCACGGGGATTTCGAGTTCCGCGCCACGTACAAGGTGAAATGGCCCGCGAATAGCGGGTTTTGGTATCGCTGGAATCCGGAGACGAAGAAGGGGTACCAGTTCGATATCTTGAAGCATCCCAAGCCCGTCGCCTACAGCGGGTCGATCTATTGCCCGGGGAAACTGTTTCTCTGGACCAATCTGGTGGAGTCGGCCGAGAACCGCGACGACTGGAACGAGGCCCGGATCTGGGCCAAGGCGTGCCACATGATCGTCTGGCTCAATGGCAAGCGGCTCGCGGAGGTCCACGACATGACCTTCGACAAGGGGAAGATAGGCATCCAGGTCCACGGCGGCGATGGCTTCAAGGGCATGGAGATCGTCGCCAAGGACATCAGGGTCCGGCCCGTGGGACCGGGGGAGCAACCGCCGACGGACTGAGGCGGGTGGGGCGCAACGGGACGGGGGTGTAGCCCATCTGGTGACTTTGGTGCGCCAGCACCGCCAACCAAACCAATGAACTGAAACGTGTTCATCATG
>CAZYWZ010000041.1:0-52882 GCA_964651705.1 uncultured Verrucomicrobiales bacterium | reverse complement strand
GACGCGAAGTTTCCACATGAATGATGCGGCGCGTCCCCGCGCCGGCGGCGGGGCTAGCCAGAAACTTCCGCGCCAAATGCGCGACGGTTTTCTCTGCAACACATTGGTTGAAAGCTTCTTGCATGAATCCAGAGCCCAGGCCTCACCGAGACGCATCCTTGGACTGCGCAAGTCCGACTTCCGCCTTCCAAGGCGGCCCAGGACGAGCGCTGTACGGCAAACCGCTCCCCGCGCCCCGGACGCTTCGAAGGCGGCAGTCAGACTGCCGCAGTCCGAAGGTGCGCGTCCCCCCCCCCCCCCCCCCCAACGGCGCCCAATGGGTCGGCTTGCAGAGCAGGGATAGCGACACGCCTTGGGAAATTTCCGCAGGAATGGCACGGTCGGAAGACCGTGGGTGGTCCAGCGCTTGGGCCCATATGTGGCCAGATGGGCTACACTTCTCCGCCCGGGTGGTGACCGCCGGGTCCGGCGGGATACTGCTTGCCACCCCCGGGATTGGGGCGCAACGTCCGCCCATGAGAAGACTTTTCGCGTTGCTATTGCTGCTGTCGGCCGGGGCATCCCAAGCGGCGGCCCAGGGCGTGGGCGACCCCGCCACCGTCGTGGCCAAGGTGGATGGGCAGGCCATCACCCGAGCGGAACTCGATGCCCGCGTCGCGAAGGAATTGGCGAAGCGCGGCCGCAAGCCATCGGATATCCCGGCGGAGCAGCGGGCGGCCCTGGACTGGCAGGTCTTGGACTTCATGATCTCTGAGAAGATCATGCGCGGGGCGGTGGTCGACGCGAAGGTGTCGCCCGATCCGGCCAGGGTAGATCAGGCCATCGGGCAACTGAAGCAACGGGCGGGATCCGAGGAGGCGTTTGCCCAGATGCTGTCGCGCCAGGGGATGACGGAGATCGACCTGCGGGACGAGATGCTTTTTAACTCGAGCCTGGACCAGTTGCTGCGGCAAAGATTTGCCGCGCAGCTTGCGCTGGATCCCTCCGCCGCGCTGCAATATTACAACGAGCATCCGGATTTCTGGAAGCGGGAGGAATCGGTCCGGGCGCGCCACGTGCTCGTGCTGGTGGACAAGGACGCGACGGACGCGGTGAGGGCCGAGAAGAAGAAGGAGATCGATGCGGCGCTGGCCCGGGTGCAGGGTGGCGAGGATTTCGGGGCGGTGGCCCAGGCGGTCTCCCAGGATCCGGGCACGAAGGCGCGCGGTGGCGAATTGCCCGCGTTCACGCGCGGCCAGATGGTTCCAGAGTTTGAGAAGCTCGCCTTTTCGCTGCAGGCGGGGCAGATGAGCCCGGTGTTTGCCACGCAGTACGGCTACCATTTCCTACAGGTGCTGGGCGTCGATCCGGCGCGGACCCTCGCCTTTGACGAGGTGAAGGCCCGCATCGAGCAACTGCTGGAGGGACGGAAGCGGCAGGAACTGGGCGGGCAGATGGTCAATCAGTTGCGCGAGGCCGCCAAGGTGGAGATATTCCTGCCCAAGCCGCCAGAGCCGATGGTTCCCGCGCCGAGTCCGGCCCCCGCGGCGCCGAAGCGCTGAGTGAGCATGGGGACCTCGCGCGGGGACGCAGGGGAATCTCGAAAATTCGGCATGACTCTTTAGTGGCGAAAGGCCTTCGCCCTTCGGCGGGGGTGCCGAAGCCCGAAGGGGCTTCGCTACGGGGCAAGGGGCTTCGCTACGGGGGAGGGGGCTTGTAGCGAAGGGCCTTCGCCCTTCGGCGGGGACATTCCGAGTTGAAAACCGGCCCGATGGCACGAAGATGGCTTTATGAGAGTGAAGATGGCATTCGGTCGGGAGGGCATGGCCCTCGAACTGCCGGACGATCCGCGCATCACGATGCTCGAGGGGAAGGATGCGCCCCCGCTGACAGATCCGGACGGGGCGGTGGAACGATCGCTCGCGGATCCGATCGGTGCGGCACCGCTGGCGGAATTGGCGCGCGGCAGGCGCGACGCTTGCATCGTGATTTCTGACGTCACGCGACCGGTGCCGAACAAGCTGATTCTGCCGCCGATCCTCAAGACGATCGAGGAGGCCGGGGTGCCGAGGGACAAGATCACGATCCTTATCGCCACGGGGCTGCATCGGCCGAACGAGGGGGAAGAGTTGGTGGGGCTGGTCGGGGCGAGCATCGCGGCCAATTTTCGTTGTGAGAATCATTTCGCGCAGCGACCGGAGACCATCGTTCGAGTGGGGGAGACGCGTGGTGGGATACCGGTGGAGCTGTGCCGGCGATACGTGGAGGCGGACCTAAAGATCCTAACGGGTTTCATCGAGCCCCACATGTGGGCGGGATATTCTGGCGGGCGGAAGGCGATCCTGCCCGGGATTGCCAGCGCCCACACGATGAGTTACCTGCACGGGTTCAAGATGGTGGCCGACCCGGGCTGCGCCTATGATGAGTTGAACCACAACCCATTCCATCGCGCCGGGATCGAGGTCTCCGAGATGGTCGGGGTCGATTTCATCTGCAACGTCACCCTGGACGCGACGAAGCGCGTGACCGGGGTCTTCTCCGGGCACTTCGAGCGGGCGCATGAGGCGGGATGCGAGTTCCTTCGCCCGCAGGCGGTGGTGTGGGTGGATCAGGCGTTTGACGCGGTGGTGACCAGCGGCGGCGGCGCGCCGTTGGATGTGAGCCTCTACCAGACCGCCAAGGGCATCACGGGTGCCGCCGATGTGCTCCGCGATGGCGGCGAGGTCTTGATCTGCTCGGAGTGTGGCGAGGGGCTCGGCGGAAGGGAATTCACGGAGCTGGCGCTTTCCGCAAAGTCGCCGCAAGAATTTCTGGAGCGCCTGCAGCGGCCGGGTTTTTACGTGATCGACCAATGGGGGGCCCAGGAGATCTATGCGGTCATGACGCGTGTCCGGGTGGCGCTGCACAGCAAGGGGATATCGACCGAGGACACGCGTCGTTGCCACATCGAGCCGGTTGCCGACTTCCCGATGGCGGTGCGGGAGATGCTAGCCCGGCTGCCCGGATCTGCGCGGATCGGCGTAATACCGCGCGGGCCATTCACCATCGGAAGGTTGCGGCAGGGGTTGCGCGAGGCCGCGTAGACGTTCACGGGGCGGAAACGTGTAGCCCATCTGTGACCAGATGGGCTACCTCGGGAGCGACTTAGCCCAGCGACCGGATCAGGCGAAGGACTTCCTCCAGGCGTCGCCGGAGGTCGGGCTCGGTCAGCCGCGGGAATCGCGTGCCGATCATGATGAAGTCGGCGCCCCTACGCATGCGGAGCTGATCACCGATGACCTCGATGTCGCGGAACTGTCGGGCGGCGGCGGCGAGCTGGATTCTTCGGAATAGGAGGAGGTTGTTTGCCTCTGGGGGGAGGGCGCCGAACCAGTCGCGCCAGCGGGCGGCGAGCGTGTCGAGTTCGGTCTCGGAGCCTGTCTCGGCGAGTTCGCGGTGTGCGGCGATGCGGAGAGCAGGTTCGCGGAGGAAGCGGGCCGGGAGGTAGGCGGGGAGCTGGCGGTCCTCGAGGCGGGCCTCATTGAGGGCGATGAAATCGATTTTGACGGGAACGTCGCGGCGGTGGGCGATCTTGCCCGATCGGATCTGATCGACGGCCTGGCGGAGCAGTTGGCAATAGAGTTCAAATCCGATGGCCATGACGTGGCCGCTCTGTTCGGTGCCGAGGAGGTTGCCGGCGCCGCGGATCTCGAGGTCGCGCATGGCCACCTTGAAACCGGCCCCGAGCTGGGAGTATTGGCGGATGGCGGCGGTGCGGCGCTTCGCCTCGCCAGTGGTGAGGAGCGATGGCGGCAACAGGAGGTAGGCGTAGGCCTTGTGCTGGCCGCGGCCGACGCGGCCGCGGAGCTGGTACAGGTCGGCGAGGCCGAAGCGATCGGCGCGATCGATGATGATGGTGTTGGCGTTTGGGATATCGAGGCCGCTCTCGATGATGGTGGTGGAGACGAGGACATCGGCCCTGCCATCGACGAAGGCCAGCATCGTGTCCTCGAGTGCCTCGTCGGGCATCTGGCCATGGCCGATGGCGACGCGGGCGCCGGGGACGAGATCGCCGACGCGGGAGGCGACCCTCCCGATGGTCTCGATCCGATTGTGGAGGTAGAAGACCTGGCCGTCGCGGGCGAGTTCTCGCTCGATGGCGTCGCGAATGACGCGCTCGTCGTAGCCGATGACTGCGGTCTCGACTGGGATGCGGCCCCCCGGGGGTGTCTCGATGGTGCTCATGTCGCGCGCGCCCATGAGCGCGAGGTACAGGGTGCGCGGTATGGGGGTCGCGGAGAGTGTCAGGATATCGACCTGCCGGAAGCGCTCCTTGAGCATGTCCTTGTGGCGGACACCGAATCGCTGCTCCTCGTCGACGACCAGCAGGCCGAGATCCTTGAAGCGGACGTCGGGCGAGAGGAGGCGGTGGGTTCCGACAATGACGTCGACCCCGCCGTCGGCGAGCGCCTCCAGCACGCGCCGCTGGTGGGCCGCGGGGACGAAGCGGCTGAGGACCTCGATGCGGACGGGGTAATCGGCCATGCGCTCGCGGAGGGTCTTGAAGTGCTGTTGTGCGAGGACGGTGGTCGGGCAGAGGAAGGCGGCCTGCTTGCCGGACATGACGGCCTTGAATGTGGCGCGTATCGCGACCTCTGTCTTGCCGAAGCCCACGTCCCCGCAGATGAGGCGATCCATGGGTTTGGGTGATTCCATGTCGGTCTTGGTCTCGGCGATGGCGCGCAACTGGTCCGGGGTCTCCTGGTAGAGGAAGGCGCCCTCGAATTCGCGCTGCCACTGCGTGTCGGAGGGGAAGGGATGGCCGGGCAGGGCCTCCCTCTCGGCCTGGATGCGGAGCAGTTTGGCCGCATAGTCGAGGATGGCGCGGTGCGCCTTGAGGCGCGCGCGTTCCCAGCGGGAGCCGCCGAGGACATCGGGCTCAGGGTTCCTCCTCCCGATGCCGACGTATCGGGAGACGAGGTGCGCCTGCTCGACGGGCACGTAGAGCTTTGCGGCGTCGGCGAACTCGAGCACCAGCACCTCCTCGTCCCGGGGGCCCCCGAGGTTCACGGGGTGGAGTCCCATGTAGCGGGCGATCCCGTGCCGGAGGTGGACGACGAAGTCACCCTCCGTCCAGGATTCGATATCCCCCGCGACCGCGGCGCCGCGTCCGGCGCGGCCGGCGCGGGCCCGGTGGGGAGGGATGTGCTGGTATCGGCCAAAGATCTCGGCGTCGGAGAGGATCGCGAGGCGATCCTCCGGCAGGAGAAATCCGGCGGCGAGGTGGCCGATGCGGAAGTCGACGTGGTCTGCCTCTGGGCCGAGGATCTCCGCGAGGCGCTGCGCCTCGCCCTCGTTATTGCAGAAGGTGACGACGCGCCAGGATTCGTCGCGCCAGTCCTTGATGTGGCGCAGCAGGAGGGCGCGGCGCTGCTCATGGAGCAGCAAGTCCTCGCTTCTGGCACGGAGGAAATCGTGCGCGAGGCAGGCGGGGGGAAGGGGGGCGCCGACGTCCCCTTCCGCGCCGCAGGAGACCACGATGTGATCGGCCGGGAGCCAGTCGTTGAGGCTGCCGTTCTCCCGGGCCCCCAAGTCGCCTAGGAGCAGCGTGGCGCCATCGAGCGTTTGGCGGGCCAGCTGGTCCTCGACGGAGAACTCGCGGATGGAGTCGACGACGTCACCGAAGAACTCGATGCGGACCGGGGAGTCCGCGTCGTGGGAGAAAACATCGACGACTCCGCCGCGATGCGCGAATTGGCCGCGGTCGTCGACCTGATTGACGCGGAGGTATTCCGCCGCGGCGAGAGCATCGATTAGGCGGGAGAGGCCGAGCGGTTTTCCGGCGCGGACCGGGAGGAGGCGTTCCTCGAGATCCATGGGGCGGGGGACGGCCTGTTCGATCGCCTCGCGTGTCGTGACGACGCATGGGGCGGCGGTGCCGGGCGCGGCCTTGCGGAGCGCGAGGAGGGTGGCGAGGCGTTGTGCCGAGACCTCGGGATCCGGGGTGACGGAGAGGCGGCCCAGTTCGATCGGCGGGAGCAAGAGGGCGGCGCCGTCCCCCAACCAGACATCGAGGGCGGCGGCGATCTCGTCCATATCGCGGAAGCGCTCGGCGACGATGATCATGGGGCGGGCGGTGTGCCGCGCCAGGGCGGCGACCAAGAATGCCCGGGCCGCGGGTGGGGCTTCGGCCAGCGAGCAGCCGGTGGCGGCGCCGGGGCAGAATCCCTCCGCCCAGCGTGATAACGCCGGGAGGCCCAAGATGTCGGCATGCGTTGCCTGCGCCATGTGGCGAACGGTGACGACCCGCCCGAAGATGCAAGAGGCCTAGCAGCCCGTGGGACTTTGCCAAGTCTGGCTCGCCAGCGCGGCGCGCCGAGACAGTGGCGAAGGGCCTTCGCCCTTCGGCCGGGGGGATTGGCCGAAGCCGGAAGCGGCTTCGCTACGGGGGCGGTCCGGTGGCGAAGGGCCTTCGCCCTTCGGCGCTTCTGGCGTAGCGGCTCATCTCTCTCCGTTCCCGTTGCCGGAGCGAGCCGAAGGGGATGCTCACGCGGAACTCGTACTCGAGGCTCGCGGGACCCCAGTCGCCGTTGGGCAGGCGTTGGGCGACGTAGTCGAAATCGATGGACTCTGCGGTGGCGAAGAACCACGCGACCGAGACGGGGCGGAGGAGTTCAGCCCTGTTGCGGACGACCTGTTCCTGGCGCTTTGATATCCATAGCGTGCCGCCGGTATGATTCATGATCTTCTCCTCGCGCGAGGCGTACGGCAGGCCGGGTTTCGGGTCGTAGCGCACCAGCCAGCACGCCTCGCCCCGGAAGGTCTCCTCTCCCTTGTGCGCCCAGGTGTAGTTGGGTAGCATCGTCGCGAAATCGCAGACCTCTTTGAATTCGGTCTTTTTCGGGGAACCGCGGCCGGCGCCGGCCGCCTCGATCGAGAAGGTGTCTCTCTGCCGCCCTTCGACCTCGCGGGTCTCGTGGGATGTGCGTTTCACGGTGCCATCGGCGGCCAGATAGTCCTTGCGGACGTGGAGACGATAACTGAAAGTTTCCCTCCGCTCGCGGGCCGAGAGGTTGTTTTTTGCGACGCGGCGCATGAGGGCGGTAGCGTCCATGTCGGGTTGTGCGGCCCGGGGGCCTTGGGCCAGCGCGGTCGCAAGGAGGATCGCTGCCGCAAGGATGCCCGGGGTCACGCATCGGCTGACATGCATCGGGGAACTGTAGCGAGGTTTGATGCCGGGGCCAGCCGGGATGCGCCGGGGGCGACCCGCGTGGCGTTAGTTGCCGTGACGGCGGACGCGGGTCTCCTGTAACATGGCGGGGTCTGTTGGAGATATGGGCGATCTAGAAATGGGGCAAGACGGTGGAGACCATTGTCTGAAGGCGGTGCTTCGCGTGCGTGGTCTCCGGAGGCACTTTGGCCGCGTCGCGGCGGTGGACGGGGTGGACATCGATGTGCGCGCGGGCGAGATCTACGGGTTCCTGGGCGTCAATGGCGCGGGCAAGACCACGACGATCCGCCTGCTGATGGGGATCATCGGGGCGGAGGCGGGGACAATCTCGATCATGGGTGAGAAAACGCGGCGCACTTCGGTGGCGCAGAAGCGGCGGATCGGGTACGTGTCGCAGGAGCAGAATTTCTACCCGTGGATGACGTGCCGCGCGCTGGGGCGATTCGTGGGGTCGTGCTATCCGACGTGGGATGCGGCGGAATACGCGCGGTTGCTGGGCATGTTCGACATACCGGAGGACCGCAGGACCTCGGAACTTTCGGGTGGGATGCGGGCGAAGTTGGCGCTGGCCCTGGCGCTGGCCCCGCGTCCGGCGCTGCTGGTGCTCGACGAGCCGACGGCGGGGCTTGATCCGGTCGCGCGCCGGGAGTTCATGGAGATCATCGTCGCGCAGGCGCGACGGCACGGGCGGACGACGTTCTTTTCCTCGCATCTCATCGATGAGGTGGAGCGTTGCGCGGACCGCGTGGGGATCATCCATCGGGGACGGATGCGTTTCGAGGGCGAGCCGGGGGCGCTGCGCGGGCGCGTGCGCCGCGTGCGGTTGCCCGCCGGGGTCGCATTTGACCCGGGGCGCGCCTTCGAGGTGTGGCGGGACGAGGAGTGCGACGGGGTGCGGCAGATGGCGCTGAGCGCCGAACCTGGGGCGTGGGCGGCGCTCGAACTGCCTGGCGGCGGTGCGGTCGAGCCGATGAGCCTCGAGGAGATCTTCATCGCCTGCGTGGGTCCGCGGCGGGTCCGCGTATGATCCGGGGACTGATTGAGAAGGAGCTGCGGCAGCATGGGATGGCGCTGCTCTTCCTGCTGCTTATGATCGTCGCCGGGGTGGCGGTCATCCTGCAGAACCAGGTTCTCGGGAGGGTGTTCGGGACGCCGCTGGCGGCGGTGCAGATGCTGCATTGGACTTTCGTCCCGCTGGCGTGCCTGCTGCTGGGACAGGCGCTGGTGGCCTCGGAGTACCGGGACAGGACGCAGCTATTTCTTGAGGGCCTGCCGCTGCCGAGGTGGATCACGGTGACGGTGAAATACGCCATCGGCCTGTCACTCGTGCTGGTCGGCGTGGGTGCGGTGCTCGCGGTTGCGTGGTGGCGATCACGGGGTTCGGACTCCGTGACGCCGCGGTTCCTGTGGCTCCTGATCCTGAAGTCGGCGACCTACGGGTGGTTCATGTACAGCCTGTGTTTCGCTCACGGCTTCATGGGCCGATATCGCCTTGTCGCCGCGGTGGCGGCGCTGGCCGTGATCCAGGCCGACGTCGTTATCGCGGGTATCGACGCCGGGAGGTATGGGCCCTTCGAGTTGGTCGGCCACCGGTTTGCATACGAGCGACATGTCATCCCTTGGGTGCCGCTGCTGGTGACGGCGGGCATGGCGATCTTCTGGATGGGGGTGGCCATGGCGCTGGCCCTGGCGCGCGACGCGACTCTGGCGGCCTCTCTGGCCGAGAGGATGTCGTCGCGGGAGAAGATCATTCTGACATTCTGCTCGTTCGCATGCATCCTGGCGATCGCGTACCATGCCGAGCGATCCGGGCGGGGGGTTCCGATCCACGTGCCGGGCGCGGTGGAGGCTAGCCGTGGCGTGGCGCGGGTGTCGGGCTCCGCGGCGGTGGACCGACCGACGCCCTCGGAGCAAGGCGCGGTCGAGCGGGCGGTCAAGGCCGTCGCGGAAGAGTTGGGGTCCGTGGCCGAGTATCTTCGCTGCCGGACGATGCCGCAGGTGTTCCTGGTCCACCGGCGCGACCTCAAGGCCGGGGTTTTCGAGGATGGCGAGATCGAGCCCGCGCAAGGCCTGATGGTGCGGGTGAACCTGACCGCCGAGGGATTCTCGGAGGAGGCGCTCTCGCGGTGGGTCGTGCGCGAGGCACTCGTGGCTAAGAGCTTTGGCAGGTTGACGTTGGAACCGGGCGCGTGGGTGCTGGACGGGTTCGCGGAATGGTGGCCCGCGCGCGCGGCAGGGCCCGGCGAGGATGCCGGGGAGATCCGATCGGCGAGGGCGGCGATGCCCGAAGGATTCTCCGGCGCGGACGTGGCCCGGTGGCTGTCCCTGCGAGCGCGGGCCGGCGATTCCGGGGCCCGGGCGCTGGCGGCCTGTGGGTTGCGCGTTCTGGGCCAGAGCCACGGGGAGGCGGCGCGGCGCGATTTTCTGGCGGCGGTGCTGGGGCGCGAGGTGAAGAAGGACGCCCGCGCCTGGCTCCGGGATGTCCTCGATCCCGTGCCGCGGCGCTTCCGGGCGGCGACCGGCGCGACGCTCGACGCATTTGTCGCGGAATGGCGGGGGCAGATCGCGGGGGTGCGACCATGATCGAGCTTTTGCGCAAGGAGTTCCGCGCGCAACGCCCGATGGCGCTGCTGATCCTCTCATTCTTTGCGGGACTGCTGGTCTATGAGTTGGCCTCGGGTTTTCCCGACATGCCCGAGTGGGAGGAGGGGCAGGTGGAGGGCGCGCTGGTCCTGGCTCTCCTGTTCGGGACCATGACCGGTGCAAGCCTGCTCGTGGGCGAGAGCAGCGAGGGGACGCTGTCCTTTCTGGATGGCCTGCCCCTGTCGCGCTCGCGTGTGTACTTCGCCAAGATCCTGGCGGGCCTGGCGGTGCTCGGCATCGTGCCGGTGCTGGATCTGGTCCTCTCTTTCTGCTTCTGGGCCAGCGCGAGGCAATCGACGGACGGACCGTTCCCGTGGGCGGACGCCAGTGTCGCCGTATTCTTGCAAGGCTTGGTTAACCTGTACGTGCTGTCGGTGTCGGTGGCGCTGTCGTTCGCGAGGCAGTGGTTCGCGCTCGTGGTCGGGTTCGTGTTCTGGGGTTTTCTGTGGTTGCGCCTGCAAGAGGTCCCTTGGATCGGGCTCTTCGATCCCCACGAGATGATGTCGGCGACGGGCGAAGGGGATCGTCCGTTGGTGCCGTGGCGGCACGCGGTCGCTGTCACGACCGTGTCGCTGGCGTGCCTCGGCATCGCGTGGATGGGTTTTCTCGCGCTCGGGGATCGCGCGCGGCACGCCGCCGATCGGCTATCGCGGGGGCGCCTCGGCGCGGCGCTGCGCCTTTGCGGGATCGCGCTGATTCCGGTGGTGTGGATCGCCGCCCTATACAATCTTGGCAGGCTCAGCGGCGAGGGCGCCGATGATTCCGACGACAGGCCCCTCGGCGAAACCGCTTTCGCGCGCCACGAGACGAAGCGGTATGAATTCGTGTTTCGGGAGAGCCAGCGGGCGCTGGCGCTGAGGCTGGCCCGCAAGGCGGACGCGGCGCACGACAAGGTAGCGCGCTTCATGGGCGCGGCCCCGGTCCCGGCCCGCATCGTGGTGGACCTCGGCAGCCCCGTCATGGAACACGCCGCCGGGCAGGCCAACTGGACGAAGATTCGCATCTGCATGGAGAAAGGGGCCGACGCCAAGGATCTCGTGGCGGTGCTGGGTCACGAGACGGCGCATGTCTATATCAACCATCTCAGCGATGGCGAGCTGATGCGCCATTTCGAAAGCGCGCGCTTTTTTCACGAGGGACTCGCGACCTACATCGAGCACCGGTTCTTCGCCGGGGAGAACGACCGGCTGACGATGCGTCGGCTGGCCGCGGCGGCGCACGCCCGCGGCCGCGTGCCGTTCGCGGCGCTGGCGGATGACGGGGTGCTGGGCAAGGCGCGCGACGGCAACCTCGCCTATCCGTTGGGCGAGGTCTTCTGCGAGGCGCTGGTGGCGACGCATGGCGATCTCGCGCCCGGCGCGCTGTGCCGGGCGTTCGCTCGCCCTCGCGCTTCGGTCGCCCCGAAGGGCGCGCGGCTCTGGCGCGGCGCGATGCAGGCGTGCGGGTTTGATCTGGATCGGGTCGTCGCCGCCTACGACACGGCACTGGATCGCGCGGTGATCAAGGAGCAGCCCTTCATCAAGACGATCCCGCTGTTGACGGCCCGGGTCGAGGTGGCCGGAGGCAGGATCGCCATCTGGCCGCAGTACGACGGCCAGGCACCGGGCGACATCGTGTGCATGGTCCCGGATACCGTGGGCGAGAGCATCTTGGTCGCAGATGCCGATGGCGCGATCCGGATGCCCCGGTCGAAAAACCCCGGCCCCGCGGTGCGCTACGCGCTTGGCTGGCGCACGCCAGAATTGCCATGGCCCCTGTTCGAGCCATGGACCGAGGCGGCGGTGCCACCGTGAGACCTGAGCCGGGACAGGATCGGGGCGGGCACCACGGACCAGCGTCGCCGCTGGCGCAGGGACGCGCCGCGTCATTCAGGGGGAGACTTCATTCCCGCTGCCGCCTGACACAGGCGGCCTACAAAGTTTGTAGGGCGTCTCTGTGAGGCGCCACCGGGGGGGGTTCAGGTGAGTCGCACGGGTATGCCCTCGGCGTGGAGGTAGGCCTTGACGGTGCCGACGGTCTGCTCTCGAAAATGGAATATGGAGGCGGCGAGGACGGCGTCGGCCTTCCCGTCGCGAAGGACGTCGCGGAGGTGGGCGAGTTCTCCGGCGCCGCCGCTGGCGATGACGGGTACGGGCACGGCCTCGGCGATGGCGCGGGTGAGGGGGATGTCATAGCCCTGTTTGGTGCCGTCGGCATCCATGCTGGTGAGGAGGATTTCTCCGGCGCCGAGGTCCGTGGCGCGGCGGGCCCATTCGATGGCGTCGATGCCGGTGGGTTTGCGACCGCCGTGGGTGTAGACCTCCCAGCCCCGGGTGGGGTCGGGGCCGCGGCGTTTGGCGTCGATGGCGAGGACGATGCACTGGCTTCCGAATCGCTCGGCGGCCTCGCGGATCAGGTCCGGGTTTTGGATCGCGGCGGTGTTGACGCTGACCTTGTCGGCGCCGGCCTGAAGCATCTCGCGGACGTCGGCCACGGTCCGGATGCCGCCGCCGACCGTGAGTGGCATGAAGACGGTCTCGGCCGTGCGGTTCACGACATCGATCATGGTGCGGCGGCCGTCGGAGGAGGCGGTGATATCGAGGAAGACCAGTTCGTCGGCACCCTGCGCGTCGTAGGCGGCGGCGCATTCGACGGGATCCCCGGCGTCGCGGATCTCGACGAACTTCACGCCCTTGACCACGCGGCCACGGTCGACGTCCAGGCACGGTATGATGCGTTTGGCCAGCATGTTGGGATGGATACGCTAGCAGGATCTCGGGCCGCGCGGCAATCCCGGTGAACCCCCAAAAAAATCCTGGCGTTTCTTGGGGCACGCCCGGCTGGATTCGAACCAGCGACCCGCTGCTTAGAAGGCAGCTGCTCTAGTCCCCTGAGCTACGGGCGCACGTGTCTAGGGTAAGCGGAGGGGAGAGGGGCTGCAAGTTCGGGGCCGAGGTTTTTGTCGTGACATGGGGTGTCGGCGCGCGCACCGTGGCGCAACTTGCACGGCGGCAACGTGAAGCGGATCTGGATTTTCACGGCGGGCTTTGGGGAGGGCCATAACACGGCCGCGCGCAACATTCGCGATGCGTTGATGGAGGTTGGGGGTGATCGGTGCGAGGTGGAGGTGATCGATCTGGTGGCGAGGTGCCATCCGCGGGCGAATCAGGTGCTGCGGCGCATGTACAATCTGGCGATCCATCGGGCGCCGCGGCTGTGGCGGACATTTTATCGGCTGGTGGACGAACTGGCGACGTCGCGGCAGCGGGTGGAGGGTCTTGGGGACATGTGCGGTGCGGTGGAGGAGATGTTGCGGGAGAGGCCGGCGGACCTGCTGGTGAGCGTCTACCCGGTTTACGGCTACGTTTTTGCGGAGCTGGATCCGGCGTTGAAGGCGCGGCTGAAGCGGGTGACGGTGATCACGGATTCGATCACGATCAATTCGGTGTGGTATCGGTCGGAGTGCGACGAGTACGTGGTGCCGAACGAGCCGACGGCGGCGGTCTTGCGGGAGCGGGGCGTGGATGCGGGGGCGATCCAGGTGCTCGGGTTTCCGGTGGGGGCGGTGTTTGCCAGGGCGGGGTTATATCCGCCTCCGCCAGACCCGGCGGTGGAGCCGAGGTTGCTGTACGTGGTGAACGCGGGGCGTCGCCGGGCGCACGAGGTCGTGAGGCGGCTGATGGAGCTGCGGGATCTCCGAATCACCGTATCGGCGGGCAACAGTCCGCGCGTGGAGGCGCGGATCCGGAGGGTGGCCGAGGCGGCGGGTGCGGGTCGGGTCGAGGTGATGGGCTGGACGAACGAGATGCCGCGGCTGCTGATGACGCATCACGCGGTGATCAGCAAGGCGGGGGGGGCGACGACGCAGGAGGCGATCGCGGCGGGTTGCCCGATGATCGTGAGTCAGGTCCTGCCTGGGCAGGAGGAGGGGAACTACGATCTGTTGCGCGAGGCGGGTGGCGGGGTGCGGGCGACGACCCCGCCGGAGATCCATGACGCGGTGCGGGACATCTTTGCCGATGGGGCGGCGCGATGGCGACGGATGCGGGAGGGCCTGAGTGCCATCGCGCGGCCCGACGCCGCGCTGCGGATCGCGAGACACCTTTTAGAGGAATCTGCCGGACAAAGCCCGACAGATTCCTAGGTCGGGGGTCAAGAGTTGGGATCTTCGAAGGTCCAAGCACATCGCGTATCGCAGGGAGGGACGCCGGCCCCGGCGTCCGCGATCCACCGGAGCGGTCCCGTGCCATGGACGAGGCGGCCCGCGAGGCCGCGGGCCCTCCCAGGCCCACAGAAACCAGCCAAGATCTGGGTGCGGAGGAGTCTTGGGGATTTTGTCCGACAGGTTCCTTTGGCGCCTTTGAGATACCGCCTGTGGTTTTGACATATGACCTTTGAGCTTTGACATTCTTCGGGTGCCCGCGCGAGAGAAGCCCGACCTGAGCCCGAAGGTGCGCGACCTGCCGCACCGGCCCGGGGTGTACCTGTTCCGGGACCGGTTGAACCGGGTGATCTACGTGGGGAAGGCGCGGGATCTGCACCGGCGCGTGAGCCAGTATTTCCATCCCTCGCGGCGGATGGCGGCAGATCTGAAGACGCGCGCGCTGATCGAGGGCATCTGGGATCTGGAGACCCACGTGGTGCGGTCCGAGGCCGAGTCCATCCTGCTGGAGGGGAGACTGATCAAGGAATACCGGCCGAAGTACAACGTGAGTTTCCGCGACGACAAGCGATTCCTGCTGGTGCGGGTGAACCTGTCGGATCCGTTCCCGAGGCTGACGCTGACGCGGGTGAAGAAAGATGACGGGGCGAGATATTTCGGGCCCTTCGCTCACTCGGGGGCACTGCGCAGCACGCTGAATCTGGTGAAGAAGAGGTTCGGGCTGAGGTCGTGTCGGCCGCCGGAGCCCGGGGAGCGGGATTACAAGCACTGCCTGGATCACATCATCCGGCAGTGTTCCGCCCCCTGCGTCGGGAAGGTGAGCCGGGAGGCCTATCGGGAGCGGGTGCTGGCGGCGTGCGAGTTCCTCGAGGGCGAGTCGCGACAGATGGCGGAGGAACTGGGGCGGGAGATGCGGGCGGCGGCGGAGCGGCTGGATTTCGAGCGCGCGGCGGCGCTGCGGAATCTACTGTCCGATATCGAGGCGACGACGCGGCCGATGCGGCGGCGATTTCTCCGGGAGGAACCGACGACGGTGGTGCCGGAGCGGGACATCGCGGATCTGAGGGACGCGCTCGGGCTGCCCGACCTGCCGATGCGGATGGAGTGCTTCGACATCTCGAACATTTCGGCGACGCACAAGGTGGCGTCGATGGTGGTCTTCCGCGATGGGCGGGCCGACCGCGCGCACTACCGGCGGTATCGGATCCA
Source organism: uncultured Verrucomicrobiales bacterium (assembly GCA_964651705.1). Classification (GTDB taxonomy): domain Bacteria; phylum Verrucomicrobiota; class Verrucomicrobiia; order JADLBR01; family JADLBR01; genus JADLBR01. Next base: position 37,700 of record CAZYWZ010000041.1, on the reverse strand, counting down.
GACGGTCGAGGGGCAGGATGATTTCGCGTCGATGCGGGAGGTGGTGTACCGGCGATACCGGCACGTGCTCGGGGTGGCGGATGGGGCGCCCGCGCCTGAGTGGCCGACCGGCCCGGAAGGGCGCCTGAATCTGCCGGTGGGATTTCCGGACCTGATCGTGATCGATGGCGGCAAGGGGCACCTGAACGCGGCGCTGGACTCGTTGCGGCGCCTAGGGGTGCGCGGCGTCCCCGTCATCGGGCTGGCGAAGGAGCGCGAGGAGATCTTTTTGCCTGGCCGAGCCGACCCGCTGGTGCTGCCGCACGATGCGGGCGCCCTGCGCCTGCTCCAGCGGATCCGCGATGAGGCGCACCGCTTCGCGAACGCCTACCACCAACTGCTGCTGCGGCGGCGGGTCTCGGAGAGCGTGCTGGACGAGTGTCCGGGCATGAGCGCCGCGAGGAAGGCGGCGCTCTTGAGGGCGTTCGGCTCGGTGGCCCGGCTGCGCAAGGCCGGTGCCGACGAGATCGCCGCGGTCCCGGGTATCGGGCGAAAGGGGGCGGAGGCGATCGTGGCGTTCTTTAGGCGGATCGGTTGAATCGAAAATTCGACGTAACGCTCGAGTGGCGAAGGGCCTTCGCCCTTCGGGGGGGATAGGCCGAAGCCGGAAGCGGCTTCGCTACATTTTCCGCACCGGGGGCGCCCCGCTCGGCGGGCTTGAGCGGGGACGATTTCCGTGGGAAGCTGGGGCATGAGGAATTGGCTATTATTTGGGAGCGTCTTCGTTGCTTCGGTGGCGTTGGGTGCGCGCCCGGAGACGATCAGTCTCTGGGAGGGCACGGCCCCGTTGCCGCTGGTCTTGGAGGAACCGGAGGGAGAACTTCCCGCAAAGGCAGGCGATGATCGCAAGATCGTCCGGGTAGGGAATGTCTCGGACCCCTCGATGAGCGTGTACCATCCCCCGGAGGGGCACCGGACCGGGACGTGCGTCGTGATCTGCCCGGGCGGAGGGTATCGGATTCTCGCGATCGAACATGAGGGAACGGACGTCGCGGAATGGTTGAATTCGATCGGGGTCACCGCCGTCGTGCTGAAGTACCGCGTGCCTGCGCCGCAGGAGGGCCCGGCCCACCTGCGTCCGCTGCTGGACGGGCAGCGCGCGATCAGCCTCGTCCGGTCGCGCGCGGCCGATTGGGGTGTGGATCCCAGGCGCGTCGGGATCCTGGGTTTTTCCGCGGGCGGCAATCTCGCGGCATGGCTCCTCTGCGAGGGTAACCGGCGGCACGAGGCGTATCCACGCGCGGACGGGGAACCGGCGTGCCGGCCCAGTTTCGGCATCCTCATCTACCCGGCCTATATCGCGGATCCCAAACGGGCGGAGGAGAGGCCGATCGTCCGGGACGAGGAGAAACCCGGCCCCGTATTTTTCGCGCACGCCGCCGATGATCGCATCGGCCCGGAGAACAGCATCGAACTGTTTCAGGCGCTGCGCCGGGCAGGGGTGCCCGCCGAACTACACGTCTTTCAGGACGGCGGCCATGGCTTCGGCATGCTGCGCAAAGGGCGCCCGATCAACGACTGGCCCCAACGCTGTGCCGAGTGGATGGGCTCGCAGGGCCTCCTTCGCGCCACGCCGATTAACTGACTCGAAAATCGGCCACGGGATCGGCCTGTAGGGCGCGGATTCCCATCCGCGCCACGAGGGCCCTGCCGGTTGCCCGTGGCGCGAAAGGGATTTCGCGCCCTACATTTTCACCCCCGGTGGTGCCCCGCCTGCGGGGCATGGGATCTAGACTCAAAAGTTCAGCGCAACTCGCGAGTAGCGAAGGGCCGGAGCCCGCCCGCCATGGCGGGCCCTTCGGCGGGAATCGCTTCGCTACATTCGAGCCCGCGCCCTGCGCCAGAAACTTCGATCTGCCGCGCGGGCACAGTCAAAATTGCAATTCTCTGGCAGAAACTTCACGTTCCGACGGAGGCGAGATTTTTGGCTTACGCCCTAGCGGGGTGCCTGTTGCGCCAGAAACGGCGACGCCACGGTTTCGGACTGCGTGCGCCGCAGCGCCGCTTTGGCTCCCCCCAGCGGCTCGCACAAGTCACACGCACCGCCAAACCGGATTGATCGCGCGCAGAGTGAACAATCCGCACGGAGTGCCGCCACGAAGTGTCGGGGTTGTAGGCCTTTCGGGCGGATCGATGACAGAGTTTGTGATCGATCCAGGCTAAAGCGGCACGGCGTATTTTCGGGTCAAAGCACTGGAGCACCAAAAAAATCCTTGCGGTCAGATATTATAAGATATAAGATATGGCGTATGATCGTGGCGCGGCAACCCTTACGGGAGCAGGTGCGGGACGAGTTGTTGCGGCGGATTGGGCGAGGGGAGTACGAGGCGGGGCATCGTCTGGTGGAGGCGAAGTTGGCGGAGGAGATGGGGATCAGCACGGTGCCGGTGCGTGAGGCGATCCGGGAGTTGGCCGGGATGGGGGTGGTGGGTTTCGAGGCGCACAAGGGGGCGTGGGTACGGGAGGTGAGTTTGACGGAGACGATCGAGGCGCTGCAATTGCGGTCGGTGATCGAGCCGTTGGCGGCGAGGTTGGCCGGTGGGGCGATGCGGGGGTGCTGCGGGGCGCTGCGGGAGAGTTGTGGGGCGATCGTGGCGGCGGCGCGGGCGGGGGATTTCGTGGGGTTTCAGGAGCACAATCAGGCGTTTCACCGGACCATCGTGGAGGCGTCGGGCAACGGGACGCTGCGGCGGGTGTGGTTGTCGCTGGCGTTTGAGGTGCGGACGCGGGTGATCCTGGATTATTTGGAGACGAGGGACCCGGTGGCGATCGCGATGGAGCACGAGCCGATCGTGGGGGCGTTCGAGGCGGGGGATATCGAGGGTGCCGCGGGGCTTCTGGCGACGCACTCGGCGAACCTGGTGGGATATCTTGAGGAGCAGCGGACGGCGGCGGGGCTGCAGGGTTCGCCCTGGCAGTCGGCATACGGGTGATGGCCGCGGCGCGAGGCAAACGCGAGAGGGGAGAGGAAGGAGCGACGATGGCAACGAGACCGATGACGAGGCGGCAATTTACCTCGGGGGCCGCGAAGGCGACGCTGGCCGCGGGGGCGATCCCTTCGATCGCGCACCGCCTGGCGGCGCAGAACCCGGACAAGATCCGGCTGGGCGTGGTCGGTTGCGGGGGGCGCGGCACCGGGGCGGCGATGGACGCGATCGTCTCGGCGCCGAACGTCGAGCTGGTCGCGATGGCGGATCTCTTCCCCGACAAGATCGAGGCGGCGCTCAAGCGCGTGCGCGCGGCGCAGAAAGGCGGGACGAGGGATTTTGCGGCGCAGTACGGGAGCCTCCAGATCGACTGGGACCGTGCCGACGCGGTCAAGGTGACCCCGGAGACATGTTTTTCGGGGTTCGATGCCTGCAAGAAGATACTGGAGACCGAAGCGGACCTCATCATCTTCGGCGAGGCGCCGGGTTTTCGGCCCCGCCACATCCGCGCGGCGATCGAGGCGGGCAAGCACGTGTTTGCCGAGAAGCCCGTCGCGGTGGACCCCGCGGGCGCGCGTTCGGTGTTCGAGTCGGCCGAACTGGCCAAGAAGAAGGGCCTGGGTTTCATGGGCGGGACGCAATTGCGGTTCTCGCAGCCGTACGGGGCGATCATCGGGCGGATCCTCGAGGGCAAGATCGGGGACATCGTCGCGGCCGAGTGCTACTGGTGGCACGACTATTTCGTCAGGTGGAAGTTCCAGGAGCGGAAACCGGAGTGGAGCGACATGGAATTCCAGGTGCGGTGCTGGCCGCATTTCGTGTGGCTCTCGGGCGACCACATCGTCGAGAACCTGGTGCACAACATCGACGTGATGAACTGGGCGATGGGCGGGCCGCCGAAGTCCGCGGTTGCCCTCGGGGGGCACATCAACTGGGAGGACTGGCCGATCAAGGGCAACGTGTACGATCACTTCTTTGTCGAGTACGAATACCCGAATGGCGCGAAGGGTTACGCCAGCAGCCGCCACATCGTGAACTGCGCGCACCGCCTTGGGGAAAGGGTCATGGGAACCAAAGGCGCCGCGGATCCCTTCCGGCAGATCACCGGCGAGAATGCCTACGAGTACGAGGGGCCGTTCGACAACCCGCGCTTCATCCAGTGGGGCAAATTCATCGAAAGCATCCGGAAGGGGAGCCCGATGAACTGTGGCGCGCAGGTGGCGGAGGCGTCCATGACGGCCATCCTCGGGCGCATGTCGGCCTACACGGGGCGCGCTATCAATTACGACTGGGCGCTGCATCAGTCCAAGCTGGATCTGATGCCCGAGAGCATCGGGTTCGGGCCGCTGCCGGTCCAGCCGCTGGCGATCCCGGGGAAGGCGCCGTTGATTTAAATGGGGATTGCGGACCCAACCACGAATGAACACGAATCGACACGAATGGCGGCGGATTTCGGCGGGCGGAAATATGTGCTCATGGATTGGTGTCCATCCGTGTGAATTCGTGGTTTCCTAAGAGACGATAGCTGTTTGATGGCGAGAGCAGAGGGAGAATCAGATGACGCATCCAGATTATCCGACGCTGTTTAGCCCGATCCGGATCGGGGGGGTGGAGGTGGCGAACCGGGTCTGCCACGTGCCGACGGACATCAGTTCCGCGAACGCGGACGGGTCGGTGAATGCGCGCGTGATAGCCTATCACGAGCAGATCGCGCAGGGGGGGTGCGGGCTCATCATCGTTGGGGCATCGACGCCGGACAAGGCGACGGGGCGGCCGACGGTGACGTGTCTCGCGGTGGATGAGGACCCGATGATCCCGGGGCTGTCGGAACTGGCCGAGGCGATGCACCGGCACGGCGCGCGCTGCGCGGTGCAGATCCAGCACCCGGGCCGGCAGGCGGCGTGGCCGCGCACGGGCCTGATGTCGGCGAGCGACCAGCTGGTGGACCTGCCCGGCTCGGCGGGGCACGAGGTCGTGTACGCGGAGGCGCAGGCGAAGGGCAAGGCGATCCGCGAGATGGGCGTCGAGGAGATCTACGAGCTGGCGGAGAAGTTCGCCGAGGGCGCGTGGCGGGTGCAGCAGGCGGGCTTTGATCTCGTCGAATTGCACGGGGCCCACGGCTACCTGATCGCGCAGTTCATGAGCCCGTACGTGAACCGGCGCACCGACCGCTTCGGCGGGAGTTTCCTGAACCGGATGCGCTTCGTGCTCGAGATCATGGCGCGCATCCGGCACAAGTGCGGGAGGGAGTTCCCGATTGGGGTCCGCTATTCGGGCGAGGAGTGGGTCGATGCGGGTAGGACCATCCGGGAGAGCGTGCAGATCGCGCAGTTGCTGGAGGAGCGCGGAGCGGCGTTCCTGGACATCAGCGCGGGCATCTTCGAGGCGCCGGGAACCGTGATGGACCCGATGTACTACCCGCAGGGGTGGAACACCTACGCGGCCGAGGCCGTGAAGAAGGCGGTCAGGATCCCGGTGATCACCAGCCACACGTTGCGCGACCCGGGGTACTGCGAGCGGCTGCTGGCCGAGGGCCGGGCCGATCTGGTGGGCCTGTCGCGGCAGATGATCGCGGACCCGCACTGGGCAAACAAGGCATACGCCCGGAAGCCGGAGGAGATCCGCAAGTGCATCTCGTGCCTGGTGGGCTGCTGGCAGGAGTCGCTCATGATCAAGCGCCACATGCGCTGCGCGATCAACCCGGCGATCGGGGACGAGCGCTTCCTGCGCATCGCGCCGGCGCGGGCGAGGCGCCGCGTCGCGATCGTCGGCGGCGGCCCGGGCGGCATGGAGGCCGCGAGGATCGCGGCGATGCGGGGTCACGCGGTCACGGTATTCGAACGCGGCGGGGAACTCGGCGGGGCGATCCTATGCTGCTGCGTGGTCCCGGGGAAGAACAAGATGAAGTGGTACGCGGATTGGCTGCGGTTCCAGATGAAGAGGCTCGCGGTGGAGGTGCGTTTTCGCGCGAGTCCCGGGCCGGAGGAACTGCGGGAGTTCGACGCGGTGATCGTGGCGACGGGTGGGCGGGTGGCGCGCCCTTCGATCCCGGGGATCGGCTCCCCGCGGGTCGTGACGTTCCAGGACGTGCTCCGGTGCCACATGACGAAGTGCGAATTTCACCCGGGGGACAAGGAGCCGCCCGTCGAGTGCGGCGCCTCGGTCCTGATCTGGGGCGATCACTTTGGGGCGGCGGATGCGGCGGAGAAGTTGGCCGGGCAGGGCAAGGAGGTGACGGTGGTCACGGAGAATCGCGAGTTCGCCTCGTGGATGGAGCCGTGCCATCGCGACGTGATGCTCAAGCGCTTCCGCCAGGGCAATGGCGAGGGACTGGCGGGCAAGCCGTTCCCGCATCCGGTGAAGGTCATCCAGGGGAGCACCGTCATGTCAATCGGTGAGGATGGCGAGGTCACGCTGATGGATGCCGCCTTTGCGACGTCGGTGGTCCGCGCCGACAATATCGTGCTGGCCTCGGTCGAGCCCGAGGACGGCCTGTACGGCCGGTTGCTGGAGGCGGGCATCCGCGCGGCGCTCATCGGCGACGCGGCCCGGGTCCGCAACCTGCGCGCCGCGGTCACCGAGGGCGCGAACATTGGCCTCACGATCGACGAAGACCTTGGGACAAACGCCAATCGCGCGCTGGTTTCGAATCTGCCAACGGAGGTAACATTATGATGATGGAGAGAGCTGGGTTGAAGGCCCGCGGGGCAGGCATTCCTGCCTGCCGACGGGGCGTTCAGGATTCGCCGGGGCAGGCAGGAATGCCTGCCTCACGGCTCGTTTCCCGGCGCCAGGTTCTGGCGGGGTCGACGGCTGCGTTTGCGTTTCGAGTCCTGAGGCGCGGGGCGGCGGCGGCTCCGGAGGGCGGGGCATCTGGGGCAACCGGCCAGCCGGTGCATCTCGCGGCGGTCGGGATCGGGGGCATCGGCAAGGCGCAGATCCCGTCATGCGTCGGCGTCGGCTTCCGGGTGGCGGCGATGTGCGACATCGATGATGCCTACGCCGCGCCGATGTACGAGAAGTATCCCGACGCGCGGCGCTACCGGGATTTCCGCGAAATGATGGAGTCAGAGGGCGACAGGATCGACGCGGTGTACATCGGCACGCCCGACCACACGCACGCGATCGTGGCGCTGGAGGCGTTGCGGCGGAAGAAGCACGTCCTCTGCGTGAAGCCGTTGGCCCGGACGGTCGAGGAGACCCGAGCGCTGGTGGCGGCGGCGCAGCGCGCCGGCGTGGCCACGCAGATGACCGCCTCGCCCGCGTCGCAGGATTCTGGATGCCGCACCTGCGAGTTGCTCTGGGGCGGCGCGATCGGCGATGTCGAGGAGGTGCACATCTGGTCGGATCGGCCGCTTTGGCCGCAGGGGATGGCGCGCCCGGGCGGCGAGGATCCCGTGCCCGGGCATTTCGATTGGAAGTCGTGGCTGGGGCCGGCGCCGATGCGCACCTTCAAGCACAAGTGGCCCGATGGGCACTACGCCATGGAGCAGATCGTCGCGCGTGGCGGGCACAACCAGAGGCGGGGCAAGAGCACGAACGACGATTACATCGCGGGCGCCGTGTACCACCCGTGGAATTTCCGCGGCTGGTACGATTTTGGCACGGGGGCCCTGGGGGACATGGGATGCCACCATTTCAACACGCCTCGGCGCGCGCTCAAGTTGGGGCATCCGGAGGCCGTCAGTGCATCCTGTTCTCGGCTGATGGGCGAGTCGTGGCCGCTGGCCTCGATCGTCACCTGGGAGTACCCCGCCCGCGAGGGCATGCCGCCGGTCCGGGTGATCTGGTACGACGGTGGCCTCAGGCCCCCGAGACCGCCGGAGCTGGAGGCGGGTCGCGAGTTGCCGAAGGATGGCAATCTGTACATCGGGACGCGAGGTAAGATGTTGGCATCCGGCTCGGGGGGCGTGCCCCGCTTGCTCCCCGAATCCAAGATGCAGGCCTTTGCCCAGCCACCGAAGACACTCGAGCGCCGGAGCGGCATCTACGGGGAGTGGATCGAGGCCATCCGCGGCGGCCAGGCGGCCAGCGAGCACTGGCCGGATTGCGCCGGCCCGCTGACGGAGATGGTCCTGCTGGGGAATATCGCCATCCGAGCCGGCGGCGCGTATCTCCGATGGGATGGCCCGAACATGCGGTTCACGAATAACGAGGATGCGAATGCGTTGCTCAATGCGAATTATCAGAATGGGTGGAGCCTCGATGCCTGAAACGAAAGGAAACCCATGATCCGAACCGCCACCCTCGCCCTCATCGCGGGCATCGCCGCCGTTTGCGCGGCGGCGCCGGAACCGATCTTCATCCCCGTGAAGATCGATGGCCCGGCCCACGACCCGCCGAATCACACGTACTGGTACGGGCCATTCAGCGAGTGTTGCTCGGTCGCCGATTTTGATGGGGACGGCGATCTCGACATCGCCGCGGGCCGCAACTGGTACGAGGCCCCCGGATGGAAGAAGCACGCCGACTTCCGCGAGGGCGCCCGGATCAATGGCCCCGAGACCGAGAACAATTCCGAGTTCGCGATGGACGTCAATTTCGACGGGCATCCGGATGTCGTCAGCTCTGGCTGGATGCGCGACAAGGGGGCCTTCTGGTACGAGAATCCCGGGCCGGGGGGGATGAAATCGGGCGCCAAGTGGAAGGCCTATCGCATCCACACCGCAAAATCCATGGAGGGGGTGATCCACGGTGACATCGATGGCGATGGCGACGAGGACATCCTCTGCAACCACTGGGCGCTGGAGCCGGGCCAGGGGATGACCTGGCTCGAGCACACCCGGGAGGCCCCGTGGTTTGTCGAGCACATCATCGGGACGGAGGGCGAGGGCCACGGCAACGGGCTGGGCGACATAAACATGGACGGGCGCACCGACATCGTCACGCCGGTGGGCTGGTGGGAGTGCCCGCCGAAACCCGCCGAGGCCGACTGGACGTTTCACGCCGATTACAAGTTTGAGGTGAGCGTCAGCTACGCCGCCGCCTCGCACCCGATCTTGGTGCACGACGTGGATCGGGATGGGATGAGCGACCTCATCATCGGCGCGGCACACACGTACGGCCTGGCTTGGCTCCAGCAGGCCAAGAAGGCCGACGGGGGCCGCCAGTTCAAGACGCATTGGGTCGAGACCGAGTACGGGCAATTCCACACCATGGCGCTGGGCGATCTGGATGGCGACGGAAAGGACGATCTATTGACGGGCAAGCGCCTGTTCGCCCACCACGGCCGTGACGTGTCGTGCTACGCGCCATTGTTCGTGTTCTGGTACGATTTCAAGGAAGGCGTGCCCCATCGGCACGTCATGGCCTTCAATCACCTGCCCAAGCTCGAGGATGATATGACCCGCCGGAATCCGCCACCGAATTTCGTCCCGGCGGTCGGCATGAAGATCCACATCGCGGACATGGATGCCGACGGCCACAATGACGCGGTGATCAGCGGCAAGGGCGGGCTTTACGTCTTCTATTGGCGGGGCCAGACCCCCGAGGGGAAACCGAAGCATCGCCTGCCCCCGGAGGACACCTACCCGAATTGGGAGCCTTGGCGCGACATGCCGATGCCCGGGCCCGCCCCGATCCCCCGCAAGATCCACGGCAAGGGACCCGCGCCCATGGATCTGGTCAAAGGCAAGGGTCCCGCCGCAAAGGCGAAAGGCGAGAAAGGCAAATAATGAGAGCATCATATTGCATCATGGGCGGCATGCTGCTTGCGGCGTTGGCGGGCGCCGCGATGGGCGGGGGCGCCATGAGACCCGAAGAGTTGAAGGGGCGCGGCTTTGAGCCGCTCTTCAACGGCAAGGATCTCGCCGGGTGGAAGGTCCCGGTTGGCGACAATGGCCACTGGAGGGTCGTCGATGGCGTCATCGACTACGACGCCTGTTCCGAGGCCAGGGGCGACAAGAGCCTTTGGACCGAGGAGACATTCGGGGATTACGAGGTTTACTTCGAGTGGCGGTTCAAGCGCGCCACCGGGCTTTACCCGATGAAGACGATCCTGCCGGATGGCACATACAAGAAGGACGAGGATGGCAAGGAAATCGTCACCCCGGCACCGAACGCGGACTCGGGGCTGCTGTTCCGACCCGGTCACCAGGCGAACCTCTGGTGCTGGCCGTGCGGGTCGGGCGAACTCTGGATGCTGCGCAACCGCAAGGACATCACACCCGAGCAGCGCGCGGCGGCGGTCCCGAAAGCCAAGGCGGACAACCCGGTGGGCGAATGGAATGCGATGTTGGCCAAGGTCGTGGGCGACCGCGTCACCATCGTGTTGAATGGCGTGACGGTGATCGACAGCGCGCAATTGCCGGGCGTGAAGACCTCTGGCCCCATCGGCTTCCAGCACCACGGCGGGCCGCTGTCGCCCAAGCAGATCGCGGCGATGCGAAAGGAGGGCATCGAGGTCGAGGAGGGGGATGTGGGCCCGGCATCGAGCCTGGTTCAGTTTCGCAACGTCCACGTGAGACGGCTGTCGCCCGCCGCGGCGGGGGGCGGCTCGGGCGAGGGGTGGGTCACGCTGTTCGATGGCGGGAACCTCGATGCTTTCCAGATGGGGCCGGACCAGTCATGGGCCGTCGAGGGCGGCGTCATCGCGCTCAGGCGTGCCGACTACGATGGCAAGGAGCACAACGCCGATTACCTTTGGGCGAGGGAACCGTATGGGGACTTTGTGCTCGAGCTGGAGTTCAAGGTCCCGGAGAAAGCGAACAGCGGGGTTTTCCTGAGGACCTCGGACCTGGGCGATCCGGTTTTCACGGGCATCGAGGTGCAGGTGAACAATTCTTTCGGCAAGGATCAGCTCACCCGCGGGGGCACCGTCGGCGCGATCTACGACTGCCAGGCGCCATCCAAGAATGCCGCGAAGCCGCCCGGCGAATGGCAGTCGATGCGGGTGACGTGCCGGGGGCCCAGGATCACCGTCGAGCTGAACGGGGAGACCGTCAACGAGATGGACCTGGATCGCTGGTCGGTGCCGCGGAAGAACCCCGACGGCTCGGAGAACAAGTTCCCTCGCGCGCTGAAGGATTTCGCCCGGAGGGGCCACGTCGGGTTTCAGGACCACGGGAGGCCGGTCTGGTATCGGAACGTGAGGATCAAGGCGATGCCATGAATCGCGCCCGTCGCGCGCAGTGGGACCCGGGCGGCCCCGGGGCGATCCAGGGCCTGCGCCTTGGCGCCCCCGGGGTGTCCGGGACCACGACGGGCGCGGTGCCGATGTCAAGCCGCCGATAATTTGATATCAAAAAATTTGGTAGAATGCGCGGGGCGAACCGAACAGAATGCCGGGCGTGAAAAAGACGGCACGTGGAGCGAAGCGAGTGAGAGTGGCCAAAGAGCGGGGCGGCAAGCCACGCGGCAAAGGGGACGCAAAAGCAGCGCGGAAGGCGGGGGTGGCGGTCTCCAGAAAAGAGGCCGGGGGCGGGGCGGTGCAGCCCGCGGGGCGTATCGTCAAGCGGTTCCAGGCGCCGGGGATCCAGTACACGAAGATCGAGATGGGGAAGGTCACCCGCTTCGCGCTGATGGTCAATCCGTTGAGCCGCGGCCCGGTCCACATCCAGCTCGGGGAGGCGCTGCGGAGCCTGCGAGGGGTGCTGGACAATCAGCCGGAGAAGATGAACGTGACGGTCCAGACCGTGTTCCTGCGGGATGCCGCCGACCAGACGCTGTGCGAGCAGATCCTGGCGGCGCGCTACATGGACGAGCCTCCGGTCACCACGTTCGTCCACGAGCCACCGTGCTCTGGGGCGGCTTTGGCGATCGAGGTGTGGGCGACCGGCGGGAAGACCGTGTACGTGGAGCGTCCGGCGCCGAACGTGCTCCAGGTGAGCATGGGGAATGTCACCTGGACCCACTGCGGCGGGATCACGCCGCGCTCGGCGACGGGGACGGTGTACGAGAAGTCGCTGGACGTGTTTCGCCAGCTGAAGGAGAAGCTGAGGAAGGCGGGGATCGGGATGGAGCATCTGATCCGGACGTGGCTGTACCTGGGGAACATCACGGGTCCGGAGGGCGACCTCGAGCGCTACATGGAATTGAATCGCGCGCGGACGGATTTTTACCGGGGCGTGCGGTTTGGGCGGGGCCACGCGATGGCGATCGTGGGGCAGTCGGTGTATCCCGCGAGCACGGGCATCGGGATGTGCGGCGACGGGATCGCGGCGAGCGCGACGGCCATCGACACCGACCGGAAGGACGTCTTCCTGCTCCCGCTGGAGAACCCGCAGCAGACGCCGGTGTACGAGTACGAGAAGGTGTATTCCCCCGAGAGCCCGAAGTTCGTCCGCGCGATGGCGGAGGCGATCGGGGATTATCTGGTGATCTGGATCTCGGGCACCGCGAGCATCGTGCGATCCAAGACGGTGCACGTGGGCCAGCCGGGCAAGCAGGCCGACCAGACCCTGTCGAACATCGAGGTGCTGATCTCGCAGAAGAGCTTCGCGAGGTGCGGGGTGCCGAACGTCGGGGCGACGTTGCGCGACCTGGCGAAGCTGCGCGTGTACGTGAAGCGGCCGCAGGATTATCCGGTCATCCGGAAGGCCGTGGAGAGGCGGTGCGGCAAGTCGCTTCCGGTGATCTACGTGATCGCGGATGTGTGCCGCTCGGATCTGCTGGTCGAGATGGAGGGGCTGGCGTTCGCGAAGCGGCCGGGCAATGGCGTTCACGGGCGAAGGTTGGGGAGGGTTTAGCCGGGCGGGGAGATTTGGAGGAGCATCGCCGATGAGACCGAGACCGATGGTGGGGGCGGCCATCGCCCTGGGCGCGTTGGCGATGTTCTCGCGGGAGGAGACCATGATGGCCGCCGAATACACGCTGGTGCCAGATGCGTATGGCATGACGCTGAAGGCCCCGGACGGGCGGGTCGTGTTCACCTACATGACGCGGAAGCCGGAAAGGACCAATCTGGCGGCGAACAGCACGTCGTGTTTCCATCCGGTCAACACGCCATCGGGCGAGCGGTTGACGGACCTGGCGCCGGGGGACCACCACCACCACCGGGGCATATTCCTCGCCTGGCATGCGATGCAATTCCAGTGGCCCGCGGATTTCCCGGCCTTCGGGCCGCTGGGGCCGACGGAGGGCTCCAATATCGAGCGTGGCGATTTTTGGGGGTGGGGCCAGTTCGCGCCGACCGCGGGGCGGGTGATCGTGAACAAGGGCGTCGTGTTGGCGGAGGCCGATGCGGCGCATGCGGCATTGGAGATCGCCGACGACTGGACCATCAACGGGAAAGTGTTCATGAAGCAGCTCACGGGCGTGGGCATCCGGGAGCGGGAGGGGGCCTACGTCATGGATCTGGACTACCGGCTGACGCCGGAGAAGGCGTTGGTGCTGGACCATCAGGCGTTTGGGGGGTTCTGCGTGCGGGCGCGCAATGACGGGGACTCCCTCTACGCCGACGCGGACGGGAAGGTGACCCTGCCCGACCCGCATTACTCGACGCCGAAGCTGAATTGGCCGGCGCGCGCCTGGTATGACTACACCATCGCGCTGAAATCGGGCAAGACGGTGGGCTGCGCGGTCATCGAGCACCCGGAGAACCCGCCGTCCACGTGGCACAACCCGCGGTATGTCTGGATGATCAACCCCTGCATTGTGGCAGGTGGGCCGGTCGCCGTGAAGGCCGGAGAGACGCTGCGGTTGCGCTATCGGTTGGTCATCCACGACGGCCCAACGCCCAAGGCGTTGGTCGAGAGGCTCTCGGCCGAGTGGAAGGACTGACTCGGAAATGGGGACCTCGCGCAGGGACGCGGGGACGCAGGGGAGGACTCTTGGCGGATTCCTCGCTATTTTCGTGCCCGGCGGTGCCGCCTTCGGGCGGATCGATCACAAAGTTTGTGATCGATCCGGGCCTGCAGGGCCCGACGCACCCATCCAAAGCGGCGCCGCCACGCCGCAGTCCAAATCGGCTCTCCGATTGACCGGAAACTCCATTCCCGCTGCCGCCTGACACAGGCGGCCTACAAAAATCATTGGGCGTCGCTGCGATACGCCAGCGGGGTAGCGAAGGGCCTTCGCCCTTCGGGCGGGGGGATAGGCCGAAGCCGGAATGTCGGAACCATCGCCTCTGGCGATCGGCTTCGCTAACAATTTCTTTGCCGCTGATGTCCCGCCGAGAGGGGCCTGCGATCTGACTCGGCTGCCTGCGGGATTTGACTTGCGAGGATCGCGAAAACAGATAGGCTAATATGCATTACCATCTGATGATACGAGGGATTGATATCTCCCGATTTTCGGGGATGTCGGACCAGGGAGGCAGCATGAAGGCGAATTGGGGATTCCTTCGGGTGGTGCTGGCGGCCGTTGCTGTGGTGGCGGGCACATCGGCAGCTGGCGCGCAGACTTTTTCGATAGATGCGGGAAGTCCCTCGCGAGGGGGCGTGGGAAGTGCGGAGGACGATCTGGCCACGGCCCCCTGGCCGGCGCTGGTGCTGCCCGGCGCATTCACCGCGAGTGGGGGCGTGACGGGGCCGATCGAGGTGGATGCTTTTTCTTTCCAGCAGCCGTATTCTTGGAAGAGCGAGGAGGATGTCTTTTCGATTGAATTCAGCGTGGATCGCGCGGCGCTGGGCGTACCCGGGACGGCGGTGGCGGTGGAGACCACCGGCCCGGCGGGTGGACCGGGACACGCCGCGGCGGATGTCTTTCGGACACTCGCGCCGTTTGGCCTCCCCGCCAACGTCCAGATATACGATGGGGACGGGGTTTTGACGGCGCCAAATGCGGGGCTCCCCTTAGGGTTGGTGGAGGCGCCCCTACCCGACAATGTGGACGGGCTCGATCTGACGGGGCCGGTGGTGGGGCCTGGGACGTTCGTGTACTTTTCGGTGGATGCGGGTTCGGCCGCGGGTCCGTACGCGGGCGCGGTGACGCAAGCCGACGTGCTCGTGGGGCCCGGGGCGGGCGGGTTTGATGCGCCGGCGGGAACGCTGGTCTACGCCGCGGCTGCCGCGCTGGGCCTGAATCCGGCCGGCGGGGATGACATCGACGCCCTGGTGGTGTTCGACAATGGCGATTTCGTTTTTACGCCGGGAACGGACCGGATTTTATTTTCGTTGGCGCCGGGTTCCCCGACGCTGCTGCTCATCGCCGGACCGGGGGGCGCCGCAACGGCGGGCGACATCCTGATGGATGGTGGGCTCGCGGGTGCGCCGATGGTCCTTTTCGCCGCGGAGTCGCTCGGGCTCCAGACATTGCGCTCGGGATTCGCCCAGGACGACAACCTCGATGCGCTGTCGATCACGCTGATTCCGGAGCCGGGCGCGATCGCGGGGGCCGTGCTCGGAATCGTCGTCTGCGTCGCCTTTCGGCGCCGGCGCCGCCGGACGCCAAGGCGGTGTCGACGCTGCGCTCTGCCGCCGCAGTCCATAAAATGGGTCGCCTCCTGACCCGCCACGTGGGCGGGCAGGTTCTCGGCGGTCACTAAAAATCTCGCGAGTTCCTTAATTGCAGAGAATCATCTGCGGTGTCCGTGATCCGAGGCCTGGAGTTTCTGGCCAGGATCTTGCTGGCGCGGCGATTATCCTGGCATAGGGTGAATCCATGAAACGGAGACAATTTGTTTCTCTAGGGTTGGCGGCCGTGGGTTCGATTCTGGCGGGTGGTCGCGGTTGGGCGGGTGATGGCAAGATGGGGCGCATCGGGGCGACGACGGTGTCGTTCCGGATGCGGTTCCGCTCGACCCGGCCGAAGGGGGTCGATGCCGCGGGACCGGACCTGTCGCTGCTCGACGTGCCGGCGATGTTCGTCGAACGGCTGGGCATCTCCAACGTCGAGGTGTGGAGCAAGCATTTCGGGGAGGGGACCGTGGCGTACGGGAAGAAATTGCGGGCCGCGGCCGAGAGGGTCGGGGCGCGGATCATCAACGTGCAGATGGACGAGCCACCGTTTGATCTCTCGAGCCCGGACGCGGAGAAGCGGAAGGCGTGCATCGAATTCACGAAGGGGTGGATGGATATCGCGGCGGCGTGTGGGGCGCCGTCGATGCGCGCGAACACGGGGGGCGCAAAGGGCGAGGCTTTCGACCTGGCGACGACCGTCGATTCGTTCAAGCGCCTGGCCGAGCACGGCGAGAGGGTGGGGGTCAAGGTGCTGGTGGAGAATCACGGTGGCCACAGCATGGGCGAGGGCAACGTGGCGGCGATCGTGAAAGGGGTAGGTGGCCCCTGGTGTCGCGCGCTTCCCGACTTCGGTAACATGATCGGGGAGGTCACGATGGAGCAACGCGTCGCCTTCCTCTCGACGATGTTCCCCTTGGCCGACCTGATCTCGGCCAAGGGCATGGAGTTCGATCCGGGCTATCGGCACACGTCGTACGACATCGCCGCGTGCGTCCGCGCCGCGGAGGCGGGCGGATTCAAGGGGATTTACTCGGTGGAATGCTGGGCGCCGAAGTATGTGCCGCCCGATCCGATCCAGGCCATCCGGTCCGTCGCCGACGAGATCGCCGCCGCCCTCTAGGAATCTGGCGGACTTTGTCCGACAGATTCCTAGCCAGAAACTTCAAATTTTTGGACCGGCGCTCCGCGCTGTTCCAAAGTGGTGTCGCCACCCCTCGCGGGGTTCTGCCACCGCAGTCCAAAAGGCCCCTCGACCCAATCGAAAGTTTCCCCTCTGAATGCGGTACCGCCCGCGGGCGACGAGTGCGCCCGCGACACCGACCCCGAAAAGTGCATGACAAAGGGCGCTCCGCGGCGCAATATTCAGAAAATGAAGAAGGCTTCACATACTGCCGCCGCTGTTCTGTCATCGCGCAAGGAGCGGGATCGGCGGATGCGGGTGGGTGATTTTCTGCGGGCGGCGGAGCGGTTATTTGCGGAGAAGGGGTATGGGCCGACGACGATGGAGGACATTGCGCGGTTGGCGGAGTACGGGACGGGCACGATCTATCGGTATTTCGCGTCGAAGGAGGCGTTGTACGGGGAGCTTCTGGAGGGGAAGCTGGCGGCATATCTGGAGCATTTGCTGGGGCGTTACGAGGCGGAGACTTCGCCGTGGGGCAAGCTGAGTGCGCTGTTGCATGGGAAGATGGATTTTTTCGCGCAGAACCGAGAATTCATGCGGATTTACGTGAAGGAGTTCGTGCCGGAGTGTTCGTCGATCATGGTGGGTCTGCCTCCGAGGGCGCGGGAGTTGCGGGGTCGGTGTCTGGCGCTGATGCGGGAGGCGATCGAGGCTGGGGTGCGGTCCGGGGATTTCCGGGCGGTGGATGTGGATCTGGCGGTGGCGGCGATCTCGGGGTTGGGGAACGAGTTGCTCCTCCACTGCATCCGTGTGCGGGGGGGGGAGAGCATCGGGGAGGCGGAATCGTTCATGATGGCATTTATTGAAAAGGGGCTGCTGTCGGGGGGGCGGTCATGAGGCGCATTTTTCTCGCGGTCGTCGTCATCGGGGCATGGGGCGGGTGCTCGCGGGAGGCGCCGCCTGCCGCCCCGCTTCCCAGGGTGACCGTGATCCAGCCGATGGTGGCCACGGTGACCAACTGGGATGAGTATCCCGGTCACATCGAGGCGGTGGAGTCCGTGGAGGTCCGGCCCAGGATTTCGGGCTATATCGAATCCATCCATTTTGAGGATGGGGCGGAGGTGCGGGTCGGCGACGAGTTGTTCGTTGTCGATCCCCGGCCATACCAGGCGACCTACGATCGGATGCGGGCGGAGCGGGAGCGGGCGGAGGCGCGCGCGGAGCTTGCCCGGAACGATCTCGATCGCGCGAAGCACCTGCGGGACACCCGCGTCATCTCGGAGGAGCAATTTGATAATCGCAGCAAGCTGGCGCGGGAGGCGGAGGCGTCGCTGGCGGCGGCGCGGGCCGCGGAGACCGCCGCCCAGGTGGATCTCGACTACACGCGCATCAAGGCGCCCATCGCGGGGCGGATCGGCCGCCGCCTGGTGACCTCGGGGAACCTCGTCCAGGGCGGCGGCATGGTGCCCGGCACCGTCTTGGCGACGCTGGTGTCGATGGATCCGGTCTATTGCTATTTCGATGCGGACGAGCGGTCCTTCGCGCGCTACCGGTGGCACGCCGGGCCCGATCGCGACCCGCCGGTGTGCGAGCTGGGGCTGGCCGCGGAGGAGGGCTTTCCCCACAAGGGGAGGGTCGATTTCTTCGACAATCGGGTGGACCCGTCGACCGGCACCATCCGGGTGCGTGCCGTTTTTGCGAATCCCGGGCGGGCGCTGGTGCCGGGCATGTTTGCCAAGGTGCGCGTGCCGGCGGGTCCGCCGGTGGAGGCCCTCCTGGTGCCGGCGGTCGCCATCGGCTCGGACCAGGGCAACAAGTTCGTCTTCGTGGTCGATGGGGACAACGTCGTTGGGTCCCGTCCCGTGAAGGTCGGTCGCCAGCATGGCGCAATGCGGGCCGTGGTGGAGGGGCTGTCGCCGGAGGAGCGGGTGGTCGTGAACGGCCTCATGCTGGCGCGCCCGGGATCGAGGGTCGAGGTCGTTGGGGTGGCCGGGGCGGAGGCCGGATCCGCCGGGCCGGAACCGACGGCGCGCGATAGCGGCGGGTCGCGCCCATGAGATTCTCCCATTTTTTCATCCGGCGACCGATCTTCGCCGCGGTGCTTTCCATCGTCACGGTGGTGGTGGGACTGGTGGCGCTGCTGACCCTTCCGGTCGCCCAATACCCCGAGGTGACGCCGCCCACCGTTTTTGTCATGGCCAATTATCCGGGCGCCAGCGCCGAGACGGTGCTCGCGACGGTCGCGACGCCACTCGAGCAGGAGATCAACGGGGTCGAGGAAATGCTCTACATGGCCTCGTCGTGTGGCAGCGACGGGCAACTCCGCCTGGCGGTGACGTTCAAGACGGGCACGGACCTCAATACGGCACAGGTCCATGTCCAGAACCGCGTGTCGACCGCGCTGCCGCGGTTGCCCGAGGAGGTGCGGCGCCTGGGCGTCACGACCCTCAAGCGTTCCCCCAGCATCACGGCGCTGGTCAATCTCGTGTCGCCCGACCGTCGCCACGACGCGCTCTACATGGCGAATTATGCGTTCCTTCACGTGAAGGACCACCTGGCCCGCCTCCCCGGCGTTGGCGACACGCGCATATTCGGCGTCAGCGAATACAGCATGCGCGTGTGGATCGACCCGGACAAGGCCGCGTCGCGCGACCTCACGGCCACCGAGATCGTCGAGGCCATCCGCGAACAGAACGTCCAGGTGGCCGCCGGGGTGTTCGGCGGGCAACCGCAACCCGAGGGAAACCTTTTCCAATTGACCGCGCTGACCAAGGGGCGACTGGAGACGCCCGAGGAATTTGGCGCCATCATGCTGAAGACCGGCCCCCACGGGCAAGTCACGCGGCTGCGCGACATCGCGCGCATCGAGATGGGCGCGAATGACTACAACATACGCAACTACCTCGACGGCGAGCCGACGGTCACGGTGGGCATCTTTCAGCTTCCCGGCTCCAATGCCATCGAGACGAGGGATGCCATCGGGAAGGCGATGGAGGAGATGGCGAGGCAGTTCCCGCCTGGGATGGAGTACCGCATCCATTTCGACACGACGGAGTTCATACGCGAGTCGATCCGCGAGGTCCTGAAGACCCTCGTCGAGGCGATGGCGCTCGTGGTCATCGTGGTCATCCTATTCCTGCAGAACTGGCGCGCGTCCCTGATACCCCTGCTGGCGGTTCCGGTGTCGCTGGTGGGGACGTTCGCGGCCATGGCGATGCTGGGCTTCTCGCTGAACAATCTCTCGCTGTTTGGCCTGGTGCTGGCGATCGGGATCGTGGTCGACGATGCCATCGTGGTGGTCGAGAATGTCGAGCGGCACATCGCGCGTGGCCTGTCGCCGGTGGAGGCGACGCGCAGGGCGATGGACGAGGTGAGCGGCGCCGTGATCGCCATCGGGCTGGTGTTGGCCGCGGTGTTCATCCCCACGGCCTTTCTCTCGGGGCTGACGGGGCAGTTCTACCGGCAATTCGCGCTGACGATCGCCGTCTCCACGCTCATCTCCGCCTTCAACTCCCTGACGCTGAGCCCGGCGCTCTCGGCGCTCCTGCTTCGCCCGCACGGCGAGAAGGATGACCTCGTGGGGCGGCTGGTGCATTTTTCGGTGGGGTGGTTATTCGCGGGCTTCAACCGGCTGTTTGACGCGGGGCGGTCGGGGTATGTCGCGGTATTGGGTCGCCTGCTGCGGCGCTGCGGGATCGGGCTCGCGCTGTACGCGGGTCTCATCGCGCTCACTTGGCTTGGTTTCGACCGGGTACCGACGGGGTTTGTGCCTTCGCAGGACAAGGGCTACCTGATCGCCTACGTGCAGCTACCGGACGGGGCGTCGGCGCAGCGGACGAAGGCCACCGCCGATCGGATGGCGCAGGTCATGCGGGAGGTTCCCGGCGTCGGGCACGTCATCGAGATCTGCGGCCTCTCGTTCGTGACGTTGGGAAACCAGGCGAACGCCGCGAGTTTCTTCATCCCGCTGGAGCCCTTCCACGAGAGGATGAAGCGCGGTCTGACCGCCGAGCGGATCACGGCGGATTTGCGCATGCGGCTGTCGGAGGTGCAGGATGGCTTCATCGGGGTCTTCGGTGCCCCTCCGGTGGACGGCCTCGGGATGGTGGGCGGATTCAAGCTGCAGGTCCAGGACCGCAACAATCTCGGCTTTCAGGCGCTCCAGTCCGCGACCCACCAACTGATGGGCGCCGCGATGCGGGACGAGCGCATCGCCGGGGTGCTTTCGACGTTCCGGGCCGGCGTGCCGCAGGTCTTCCTCGATGTCGACCGGGACAAGGCGAAGTCCATGCGGGTGCCGCTGAACCGGATCTGGGATACGCTGCAGGTCTATCTGGGCTCGGTCTACGTGAATGACTTCAACGCCTTTGGGAGGCCCTACCGCGTGACGGCGCAGGCGGATGCGCCGTTCCGGGCAAGGGCCGAGGACGTCGCCAATCTCAAGACGCGCAACGCGGACGGGAAAATGGTCCCGCTGGGCACGCTCGTCAGGGTGGGCGAGGTCGCGGCGCCCGTGTCCGTCGGCAATTTCAACATGTATCCCACGGCGGAGATCAATGGGGCCCCGGCGCCCGGGGTCAGCAGCGGCGAGGCCATGCGGGCCATGGAGGAACTGGCGGCGAGGGTGCTGCCGCCCGGCATGGGCATGGAGTGGACCGAGCTGAGCCTGCTGCAGTCGATGGCGGGAAATACCGCGGCGCTCATTTTCCCATTCTGCGTGCTGATGGTCTATCTCGTCCTTGCGGCGCAGTACGAGAGCTGGACGTTGCCGATCGCCATCATCTTGATCGTTCCGCTCTGCCTTCTCTTTGCGATCGCGGGGACATGGGCCCGGGGTTTTGACAACAACCTCTTCACGCAGATCGGCCTCGTCGCGCTCATGGGGCTGGCGTGCAAGAACGCCATCTTGATCGTGGAATTTGCCAAGCAGCTTCAGGAGGCCGGCCGGGATCGGCTGGCCGCCGCCGTGGAGGCCAGCAGGCTGCGGCTGCGGCCCATCCTGATGACCTCCCTGGCTTTCGCGTTTGGGGTGCTGCCGATGATGTTGACCAAAGGCGCCGGGGCGGAGATGCGGCGTTCGATCGGAACGGCGGTGTTCTGGGGGATGCTCGGGGTCACGCTGTTTGGCATTTTTCTCACGCCGGTTTTCTACGTGGTGATTCGCCGCGTGGTCGAGGGCGGGCGAGCCACCGATGCGGGGGAGTAGCCCTCCGATCACGGAGGGGCCGCGTCCACGGCCTCACGGCCGTGGCTACGTCTGGAATTTCCGAGTCAGACCTCATGCCCCGCATGGTGCATGCGTACGGCGGGGCACCGCCGGGGGGAAAAATTGTAGGCTGCGCCTTGGCGCACGCTGCCGATTCAAACGCCCGCGTGCGCCAAGGCGCAGCCGACATCGCGACTACATCTGGAATGTTCGAGTCAATCCTCGAGCATGGCGGGGTCGATGGGTGTGCCCTCCCAGACGGCCTGCCTGGTGGACGGGTCGTACGTCAAGATGCGGTGGGCGCTGCCGGGCACTGGCTTCCTGTTGACCTTGGGGATCCATGCCGCCAACTCGGCGATGACGGGGGCAAATTTCGGGTCTGTGGCGAGATTGGTCCATTCGTTGGGGTCATTCGCCATGTCGTAGAGTTCCCGAGAACCGTCGGCATATTGGATGAAGCGCCACTTTTCGGTGCGGATGCCATGGTTGTCGTGGTTGTGGGTGGTGATGGCGGGCCACTCGCGCTGGGCGGCGGCGTCGTTCAGTTGTGGGACGAGGCTGTGCCCCTCGAGGTCGGGGCGCGAGGGGAAGGCGCACAGATCCAGTAGGGTGGGGAAGATGTCGAGGAGTTCGGCGGGGCGACCGCAGCGCTGGCCCGGTGTGATGCCGGGGCCCGCGAAGATCAAGGGTACCCGGGTCGAGCGATCCCAGAGGGAGTTTTTGCCGGATATCAACTTCTCGCCGATGTGCCAACCATGGTCGGACCAGAGGACGACGATGGTATCCATCTCGCGGCCGCTCTCCTTGAGCGCTGCGAGGACGCGCCCGATCTGGGAATCCATGAAACTGGTGCAGGCGAGGTACGATCGCGTGAGGTTCTTCCATTGGTTGTTGGCGCGGAGCCACGAGAGGCGCGGTTCGGGGAGGGTCCAGTGGAGGAACCAGGAGAACATGGGGGTGTCCGCGCGATCGTCCTCTTTGACGGGGGGGAGCTGGAGGGAATCCTCGGGATAGAGGTCGAACCACTTCTGGGAGGCGAAGCACGGGACGTGCGGGTAGCGGAAGCCGGCGGCGATGAAGAAGGGTTTGTCGGAGGGGGCGGAAGCGATGGCCTCGATTGCCGCGGAAGCGATCTTCCAGTCACCCTGATCCTCATCGTTCTCCGGGAAGATGCCCCAGTCGACCGCCTTCATGGGGCTTGGGGTATTTACGAACTTCTGCGGCGGGTAAGGGGGAGGGCCGCGCTCGCCCCATTTTTGGAACTCCCTGGGATAGTCCTTCGGCTTGATGGATCCATCGTGGTAGATCTTGCCGCAGGTGAAGGTGTGGTATCCGGCCTGGGTGAAGGTCTGTGGGAGGGTGACGTGATCCTTGAGTGACTCGACCTCGTGGATGCCCGGCGCAAGGCCATAGATGCCGGTGGTGGAGGGACGGAGGCCGGTCAAGAGGCTGGATCGCGAGGGGTTGCAGAGGGGGGATTGGATATGGGCGTTGGTGAAGAGCGTGCCCCTTTTGGCCAGGGCATCCATGTGGGGGGTCTTTGCCTGGGGGTGGCCCCCGAGGCAACCGATCCAATCGTTGAGGTCATCGATGGCGATGAAGAGGATGTTTGGCTTGGATTTTTCGGCCGACGAGGCGGCTGGGGCGAGAAGCACGGCGGCTAGCGCGATGGGAATCGTCGTTCTCATGGGTGTCTCGAAGGTAACCATGGGGGTATGGCGGGGGAAAGGGGAAAGTGACGTCGCGTCATGTGGGAGGGCATGCATCCCTGCATGCCGGGGCGGGCGTGGCGTGCAGGGATGCACGCCCTCCGATGGGCGGTCTCGCCAACGCCGAAAATTCGTTCGCGGCGCCGGGTTCTGGTGCTAGCCTGCCACGCGATGAGGGTCTGGCTTGGTCTTTGGTGTGCTGCGGCGTTCGGGGCGCCTGCCGGGGTTGGATCTGCGTCCCCGCTGAACCCCGGCGAGGTGACGATCGAGTTCCGGGTGCGCAACACGGGCTTCAATGGAGCCGGGTTCATCGAGCTGTATTCCGAGCGCGCGTGGGACGATCCCGGGTGTGTGTTCGTGCGGGTGCCGGTGTCAGCGAAGGGGGCATTCGCGTCGGCCGGTATCGGGGATGTCGCAAAGCACTTTTCTGGCAAGCGGGTGCGGGCGACGGGCCGCATGGAGGTGCTGCGGTTCGGGGAGGACATGCATCCGTGCGTGGTGGTGGCGGAGCCCGCCCGTATCCAACGTGTGGATGGGGTGGAGGATTTCACGCCGACGGCGTTCTACCTGAAGCGCGAGGCGCGCGGATTCACGATCATGGTGTCGCCAGAACTCGCCCGCCATGAGAAGGCGCGGGATGAGGCGCTGGCCGAGATGGAGAGGCAACTGGGCGCGATCTGCGCCACCGTGCCCGCGGCGCGAGTGGATTCGCTGCGGCAGGCCCGGATCTGGATGGAGTGGGAGGCGAAGCCGCGCGGCGCGGCGGAGCACCATCCTTCCAAAGATTGGCTCGAGGCCAACGGTTACAATCCCGATAAAGTTGGCGACGTCGAGATCAACAACGCGCGGAATTTCGTGGCATGGTCCCGGAAGGCGCAGCCGTGGATGGTGATGCACGAGCTGGCGCACGCCTATCATCACCAGACGAGGCAGGTGAATGGCGCGCGGATCGAGGCGGCATATAAGAAGGCGATGGCGGCCGGGACCTATGACGAGGTGGCGCACGTGGACGGGAAGCGGCGACGGGCCTACGCCGCGAGCAATCCCATGGAGTATTTTGCGGAATTGACGGAAGCGTATTTTGGGAAGAACGACTTCGAGCCGTTTGATCGGGGGGGGTTGGGGCGGTTTGATCCGGTGGGTTATGCGTTGATGCGCGAGGTGTGGGGGGAGCCGTTGAGGTAGCGTCAAGGGTGGTCCTGTGGGGCGTTCGGCGACGGGAGTTCTCGGTCAGGGGGCGGGCAACCTCTCGACGCGGCGCCGGATGAACCGGCGATCGGCATCGGGGAGCGGCACCGTGTCGCGGAAGTTGACCGTCTCGGTGCCGTTTGTCCCCGGGATGGGGGCGCCGACCTGAATCGCGCCCGATGTCCAGTGGATCAGGTTGCTTGACAGCTCGACGATATTTGTGACATCGCTGGGGGGCGGTCGCCTCTGGAAGGCCAGCGACAGGTAGGGCGTTCCGCCGTCGAAGAGGATCGAACCCCGGCCGGTGATGCCCCCCTCGAAGCGCCCGGGGTTTCCACCGCTGTCATATTCCGCGAGATTCGGGCCGTCGCCGTCGGGGTCGGCGCCCTCGCCGGAGATGGACGGATCGGCGAGTTCCTCCGCGGTGAAATTCCCGAAGCGCCACTGGTCGAAGGGGAGGTCGGCGATGGTGGCGACGGCCTGATTCGTTGGGGATATGGCGTAGCCGCTGCCGTCGGCGATGGCGACCGTGGCGTACTCGGATCCCTCGGCGAGGTTGTCGGGGATCGGGGTCAGCGTCACGCTGGCAGTCGTCTGTCCTGCGGTGAGGGTGACCGAGGGCGCGATCGCGTAGTCCAGTCCGTTGGAGGCGGTGCCCGCTGTGGCGAGGTTCACCGTGATCGGGAGTTCGGCCGAACCGGAGCGGCGCACGAGGAAGGAGGCCGGATCGGGACCGGTCTCGGCGGCGTTCGTGTCCGTGCCGGCGATGCTGACAAGTGGCACCGGGACCGCGTCGAAGGCGAGGCCGTAGCTTTCGGCGGATGGGCCCGCGACCCCGAGCGCGTACGTTCCGGAAGGGAAGTTGGTGACCCAGAGGTGTTCCACGTTGTCGATGGCGCTGGTGCTCACGGTCACGGGCGAGAGGGGATTGGTGCCCGAGGCGGAAAAGAGGAGGAGATCCAGATTTGTGAACAAGAGGGTGGTATTCAGGAAGGGGCCAGTCTTCTGGTATTGGACGCGCCGATGCCAGGCGAGGGTCGCCTTCAGCGATTGATGCGATTCGGGGTTGAGGGCAAAGAAGTACCAGTTGGTTTTCCCGGCGACCGTGGTGCCGAAGTCCCACGCGACGTTGGTGCCGGAGGTGCCGTGTGCGGTCTCGCCGCTGTTGAGCAGGTCATAGGCGCGGTTGATGCGGAGGTCGCCGGCGCCGTAGCGCCAGTCGAGGGGCACGGCGGCATCGTCGGCGCCGGTGGCTTCGCCCTTGTGCCAGCCGGGAAGTTTTTCGGCGGTGTTGAGCAACAGCGCCTTGACGACGCGCGGGTCGGCGGCATTGGTCAGGGCGGGTTGGGAGAGCGCGCGGTCGATGAGGAGGGCGGCGGCGCCGGAGGCAAGCCCCGCGGCCCAGCTGGTGAGATCCGTGGGGGCCACGATGTCCGGTTTCGTTCGGCCGGACACCGGCGCGAATGCGGGACCCGATCGGCTGGTGCCTGCGCTTACGCCCACGGCGATGGCGTTGTAGCCCTGCGAGGCGAGGGGGTAATCCAGAGGCCCGTCTCCGTTGTTGATTCCTGCGATCACCGTGACGCGGAAGTTGTCGGCGAGGTGATCCAGTCGCTGGAGTATGTCGTCTTCGGCGGCGGATGTGGGAGGGCTGGGGTCACCGCCGATCCAGCTTTGATTCAGGACGCGCGCGGGCAATGGGCTGAGCGGCGCATTTGCGGTGCCGCTACGCAGGCAGTCCGCATAGACGAAACCGTTGGCCTCGTAGGCGAGGATGTTGGTCGTTCCCGGCGCGAAGGAGTTTCCCGCGTAGAGATGGTCCCCGACGGTCGTCGCGTGGCCGCTGAAGCCCGAGGCGCCGGATAGCGGGGTGAAGGTCTTGCCGAGAAACAGATTGGTGTTGGCGAGGTAGTTGGTCCCCTCCGGGGCCTCGACTTGGGCGACGGTGACGCCGGCGCCGGTCGCGAGGTTGGTGCCGTAACGGGCCTGCAGGTCGAGGAAACCCGCGGTCTCGAGGTGACTGGCGCAGGCAATCTCGGCGAGCGTCAGGCACACCATGGCCGGCGGCATGCATCTCTGCAGCATGACAAATTCTAATCGGTGCCATCAGAAGGTCAAAATCGGTCGGGATGGTGTTGGCCGGTTCCCAAGCCGGAGTTCGGGAACGAGCAGACGAGCCCATGGGCCATGTCTGGGAGTCGCGCGGGTCGGCCCCGTCGCCGGCGCGGGGTTGATTTGGGGCGACCCTGGGTCAATCTGGGCCCGGTGGGCGAGTCGGTGGAGTTGGTGGTGGCGCGGTATCGCGAGGACATCGCGTGGGTACGGAATGTTCCGGGTTGCGTGCGTGTGTCCGTGTACGACAAGGGGGGCGGAGGCGGGATGCCGGAGGGGACCGTTGGCATTCCTTTGCCCAACGTGGGACGGGAGGCGCACACCTATCTCTGGCACATTGTCGAGCGGTACGAATCGCTGGCGCCGGTGACGGTCTTTTGCCAGGGGCATCCGTTCGACCACGCCCATGACCTGCATCGGGTGCTGCGCGCCATTGCCTCCGGCGTGAGGCGCGTGAAGGATTTCATCTGGCTGGGATTCATCATCGACACCGACGATCCGCGGGGGCGCCGATTGTTCGTGCCGTGGGGCGGCAATCCGGAGGGGCGGGAGTTGCCGGTGGACGAGGTGCACGCGGCGCTGTTTGGCGTGTCGTGCCCGGGGCGGGTGCGATTCTATCCGGGCGGGCAGTTCGCGGTGACGGCGGGGTGCGTGAGATCCCGGCCGAGGGGATTTTATGAGCGGGCGCTGGAACTGGCGGCGGCGGACGATCTGCACGCGCACTGCTTCGAGCGGATCTGGGATAGGGTGTTCGGGGTGTGCGGGGTGGACGAGGGGTGCATGGGTGGGAGTGACACGGTGTATCTCAAACCGATACGACGGCTCATGCGCGAGGGGAGCCGATGACGGGTCGCGGGCGAGCAGCACCGGGGCGGAAAATGTAGCCCCTCAGGCCAAGGAGGGGCCGCGCGGCGAGGGCCCACGGCCTGGTTGCCGTGGCTACACGCGGAATTTGCGAACTGGCGTGGCCGACGGCTCGGGCACGCGCCGTGTCATTCAGGGGGAAACCCGGCCCGTGGCGCAGGCATTCCCGCCTGCGTCGGCGGCCCTGAGCCAGCGGGGGCAGACAAGAATGTCTGCCTCACGGGCCGTCGGCGCAACCCATTCGAATAAAAAAAATATTCGCGCGATCCGCGAAATCCGCGGTTCCAAGTTTCATGTCAGGCGCCAGGGGCCTTGGCGCAGAAGTGCTTCTTGACCCAGATCATGAAGGCGACGAAGGCGACGGGGTAGGCGATCATGAACCAGCCCCAGTTTTGCGGTTCCAGGAAGGGGGAGCCCTCGAGCGCCTTGCGCTGCTCGTCGCTGGCGACGAAAGTGTCGAGGTAGGCGGCCATTCCCGCGTTGCGCATGAAAACGGCGAAGGAGGCCATCATGAGGAGGGGAAGGACGAGACCCAGCCACCAGGCCCAGGGCCTCAATCGGAAGGCGCCCCAGGCGGCGACGGCGAGCAGGACCCCTTGAAGAAGGACGGCGAGATGGGCGGGCGCTCCCTTGAGCAGGGTGGTGAAGAAAGGCCAGGCGGGGTTGGCGGCGGCGGCGATGAGGCAGACGGCGCCCAGGGCCAGCATGAGGCCGAGGATCAGCGCGGGGGTGGGCAGGCCGTCGGTCCAGCGCGGGCTGGGGTCGCGGGCCACACACGTGAGGCGGATCGAGCGGCGGCCGTAGAAGGCGAGGAGGACGCCGGGGATGATGAGGTAGACGAAGGCGAAAAATGAGAACATGACCGTCTTGATCGCCTGCAGCAGGCCCGGCTGGAGTTCTTTCCCCGATTCTTTCATGGCCTGGAGCATGGCGTGGTCGAAGGCGCCGTGCATGGCAATGAGGGCGACGAGGCCCATCGCGCCCGAGACCAGCCAAAGCCACGCTCCCGCGACGATCAGGGCGGGGGCCCAGCGGCGACAGAGGATCGATCCGACGCCGAGCCAGGCGAATGCGACGCACGCGCCGCCATAAAATCCCACCACCTGAAGGAACGTCGAGTACGGCTGCTTCGCCGCCTCGCCGAACGCGCCCGCCATCATGGCGGCATAGAAAAGGCAGAATAGGCCGCAGAGGGCGGCGGCGACGATGCCGAGCGCGCCGAAGAGGATCAATCCAACTCGCTGGTCTTTGTGGCTCGGCGGGGGCGGTTGAGGTTCCATGGGGATCTCCGGGGTTGGGGGTTTCCGATCAAGGTTGGGGCGGGTTCGCGTTCGGGGTCAAGGCCAACGGTGGCAAAGCGGCGCAGGAACTGGTGCCTCGCGGGGTCCCCACCCGCTCACCCTCCTGAGGGTGGCGGGCAGTCGTCCGGGGCTGGGGCCTGACCTGAAACTTCCCCCAGAGAGAACATCTCGCAGAGACGCCCTACAAATTTTGTAGGCCGCCTGTGCCAGTCGGCAGCGGGAATGAAGTTTCCCCATGAATGATGCGGCGCCCGCGGGCGGCGGCGGGGCTCGGCCGAAAATTGGGGTGGGGGTCGGTAAAGCCTCTGGACAGGCGGGGTGCGAGGCGCTGTAATATGTACAACAGTCATTGTGAATAATATCTATCTGCCCGCAGGTCCCGCGATAGGGATACCTCGGGCGGCAATGGAGGTGGAGGCATGAAGGGGACGATGAGCCGGAGGGAGTTTCTGGGAGTTGCCGGGGCGATGGTGTCTGGCGTGGCGTGCGGGTGTGCCGGGGGGCCGGGGCGTGGCGAGTGGGTGATTGGCTGTTATACGAGGCCATGGGTGAAGGAAGATTATCGGGTCGCGCTGGACGGGATCGCGGCGGCGGGGTACCGGCATGCGGGGCTGATGTTGACCCAGGGTGGCGCGAAGCCGGCGCTCGTAGTTTCGGTGGATACCCCGGAGGAGGAGGCGGCGAAGATAGGCGGGGAGGCCAAGGCGCGCGGGCTTTCGGTGGTGTCGATCTACGGTGGGGATTTTCGCGCGGCGAAGTCCGTCGACGAGGGGATCGCGGGGCTGCGGCACCTGATCGACAACTGCGTGGCGTGCGGGTGCCCGAGCTTGCTCTTGGGCGGCAATGGTAAACCGGAGGTCCAGGAGGCCTATTACAAGGCCGTCGCGGAATGCTGTGCCTACGCGACCGAGAAGGGCGTCGAGATGGTCCTGAAGCCGCACGGGGGCCTGAATGCGACCGGGCCGCAGTTGGGCGAGATCGTGAGGAAGGTGA
The DNA here is from genome assembly GCA_964651705.1 of uncultured Verrucomicrobiales bacterium. Classification (GTDB taxonomy): domain Bacteria; phylum Verrucomicrobiota; class Verrucomicrobiia; order JADLBR01; family JADLBR01; genus JADLBR01. The sequence goes on along the minus strand of CAZYWZ010000041.1, from coordinate 7,900 downwards.
ACCATCCGGCTTTCCGGGTGTGGTACGATGCCGGGAATATCCTGTTCTATTCGGATGGACAGCGGGATCCGGCCGAGGATGCCGGGGCGGTGGCCGGGCTGGTGACGGGCCTGTGCGTGAAGGATTACGCGCATCCGAAGAACGTGGCGGTGACGCCGGGCGACGGGCAGGTGGATTTCCCTGCGGTGCTGGCGAAGTTGCGTGAGGGTGGATTCACCGGCGGGCCGCTGGTGATCGAGTGCCTGAAGCCCGTGGTGGGCGCGGAACTGGTTGCGGAGGCGAGGCGGGCGAGGGAGTTTGTGGAGGGTCTGACCCGAAAATTCCCGTAGCCGCCGAGGTGAGGAGGCGGATGCGCGCCACGTGGGACTCCGCCTCCTCACCTCGGCGGCTACGACGCCTAAGAAGTCTCGCCCTGAATAATCCGGCGCGTGAACGAACTCTTCTCGGTGGTGCCTCTTCGGCAGGGCATGCTATGGTGTCCGCCAATAGGTCATGGACGCCCCGCGCCCCATCACAGAGATTATCGAGAGGCTCCGACGTGCGGGGGTCATGGGTGCTGGGGAGGTGCAGAGCCGGCCTTTGAGCGGTGGGGTCTCCTGCGATATCTGGCTGCTGGAGCAGGCGGGGCGTCGCGTCGTGGTGAAGCAGGCGCTGCCGAAATTGCGGGTGAAGGACGACTGGTATGCGGACGTGAGCCGCAACGCGACGGAGCAGGCGTACATGCGCTACGTGGCGGGATTCCGGCCGGACGCGGTGCCGCGCATTCTCCACTCGGATGCGGGGGCGGGGTTCTTCGCGATGGAGTTCCTCGGGGAGGGCTATGAGAACTGGAAGGCACAGATGCTGGCGGGGCGGGCCGATCGCGAGACGGCGCGGCGAGCCGGGGCCCTATTGGGGGAGGTGCACAGGCGCTCTTGGGGGGATCCGCGACTCTTGACCGAGTTCGATACGACGGCGAATTTCCACCAGCTCAGGACCGAGTCCTACCTGCTGACCACGGGGCAACGGCATCCCGGCATGCGCGAGCTGTTCGAGGCGGAGGCCGCGCGGATGGAGGCGACGCGGCTGTGCCTGGTGCACGGGGATTTCAGCCCGAAGAACATCCTGGTCGCGGCAGACCGGATCGTGCTGCTCGATTGCGAGGTCGCGTGGTTTGGGGAACCGGCATTCGACACCGCGTTCCTGCTGAATCACCTGCACCTGAAGGCGCTGCACAACCCGGCGATGCGCGGCGCATTTCTGGGTCTCGCGGCGGAGGCGTGGGAGGCCTACCGCGGGGCGCTGGGCGCCGACCTTTTGGGGGATCTGGATTTGAGGACCGCGAGGCAGTTGCTAATGCAGATGTTGGCGCGCGTCGACGGGAAGTCGCCGGTGGAATATCTCACGGAAGAGCGGAAGCGGGAGGCGGTGCGGGAATTCGTGGGGGAGCATCTGCCCGGTGGGCTGTGGCGGGAGGGGGTGGTGGGGATCTCTCGGGCTTGGGGCGTACTCACGGGGGGCTTGGCGTGACGCCAATTGGGGTCCCGGTGGAGCATCATGATGCTTTTATGTGGGCATCTTGACGTCCCACAATATGCATGGCAGTTTGGGGTGGCATGAGGACGACGTTGACGCTGGACGACGAGTTGGTGCGGGCGGTGAAGCGGATCGCGGGAAAGAGGGGCACGTCGTTCAAGGCGGTTGTCAACGAGGCCCTGGGCGCGGGCATCCGCGCGATCGAGAGCCCGCCCTCGCGGGCGCTGTATAGGACGAAGGCGCTCGACGTGACGATCCTGCCGGGGATTGACCCATACAAGCTGGGGCAGGTCGCCGACGAGGCCGAGGATTTCGCGAAGGTGGGGCGCCGCGGATGATCCTGGTTGACGTCAACATCCCGGTGCATGCGTTGAGCCGAGGCTCTAGGGAGCATGGTCGGTTGCGCGAGTGGTGGGATGGGCATCTGTCGGGGGTTACCCCCGTGGCGATTCCTTGGGCGGTATCGTTCGGGTTCGTGCGGATCATGACCAACCCGCGGATCGTGAGCCCACCGCTCGGAGTCGAGGAGGCGCTCGGGTGCGTGTCGTCCTGGTTTCGGCAACCTTGCGTCCGGGTGATCGAGCCGCTCGATGGACATTGGGAACTGACGGCATCCCTGTTGCGGCGCGTCGGCGCCGCGGGGAACCTCACCACGGACGCCCACCTGGCGGCCCTGGCGATCCAACACGGGTGCGAACTCTGCTCCACCGATGCGGATTTTGCGCGCTTTCCCGGCCTGCGTTGGTCAAATCCGCTGGATGGGCGCTAGAGATCCGGCGGCAACCATGAAGATCCAGTCCCTTCGCGCGTTTCAGATATTCGACTCCCGGGGCAACCCGACGGTGGAGGCGGAGGTGGTGCTGCGGGGGGGCGTCGTGGGGCGCGGCCTTGTGCCTTCCGGGGCCTCGACGGGGCAATACGAGGCGCTGGAATTGCGCGATGGGGATCGGTCGCGATTTCGCGGGAGGTCGGTGTTCCGCGCGATCGCGAACATCGGGGGGGAGATCGCGGCTGCGGTGGTGGGGCGCGACGCGTCGGATCAGGAGGGGCTGGATCGGCTGCTTGTCGAATTGGACGGGACGGAGAACAAGTCGCGGCTGGGGGCGAACGCGATCCTCGGGGTATCGATGGCGGCCGCGGATGCGGCGGCGCGTGCCAGGGGCGTGCCGCTGCACGCGCATCTCGGCGATGGGACGCTGCTGCCGCTGCCCGAGATCCAGATCATCGGCGGGGGCGCGCACGCCAACTGGCGGATCGACATCCAGGATTTTCTGGTCATCGCCACCGGCGCGCGGACGTACGAGGAGACCCTCGAGATCACGTCCAACGTATTCCACGCCGCGGGGGAGATCTTCCGCGAGCGGGGCAAGTATTTCGGGGCGGCCGACGAGGGGGGCTACTGGCCGGAGTTCGGGACCAACGAGGAGGCGTTCGGGGTGTTTCTCGATGCGATCGGGCGGGCGGGCTACACGCCGGGCAAGGAGGCCTCGCTGTCGCTGGATATCGCGGCGAGCGACCTCTACGACGTGGCGACCGGCAAGTACCGGTTCCGGCTCGAGGGGAAAGAGTTCACCAGCGACGAATTCGCCGCGCTGATGATCGGCTGGTGCGAGAAGTACCCGATTGTCTCGATCGAGGATCCCATGGCCGACACGGACTGGGCGGGGTGGGAGAAAGTCGCCCGGGCCATCGGCAAGAGGATCCAACTGATCGGCGATGATCTCTTCACCACGAACCTCGGGCGGATCCGCGAGGGTATCCGGCGCGGGTGCGCGAATGCGGTGTTGATCAAATTGAACCAGATCGGCACGGTGACCGAGACCATCGCGGCGATCCGCGAGACGCAGGCCGCGGGGTGGCTGCCGGTGATCTCGGCGCGCTCCGGCGAGACCGAGGACGCCTTCATCGCGCACCTCGCGGTCGCCACCGATGCCGGGCAGTTGAAGGTCGGGTCCTTCTGCCGCAGCGAGCGAATGGCCAAATGGAACGAGGTGCTCCGGATCGGGCGCGGGCTGGGTGACCGGGCGCGGTTCGAGGGGGCGGGGATTTTCGCGGGCCTGAAATCCACGCCGCACAGGGGCGGCGCAACGGGCTGAGGCAATGAGGAACAGGAGGAGGTCGCCGAACTCGCGAGCGTTTGGCTATGGCGATTCTCGATCAAACCAGATCCCATGCCCCGCCGCCGGGGCACCACCGCTGGTGAAAATGTAGCCCCTCCGGTCACGGAGGGGGCGCGGGTCCACGGCCTCACGGCCGTGGCTACGTCTGGAATTTTTTTAGCTGGATCCCGTTCCCCGCACGCGGCGCACCACCGGGGCGGAAAATTTGTAGCGAAGCCCCTTCGGGCTTCGGCGTGGGCCTAGGCCGCCGGCCGAAGGGCGAAGGCCCTTCGCTACCAGAGAGTTACGTCTTATTTTCGAATCAGGCGACGGCGCAGCAGGGCGACGGCGCCCAGGGCGGATGCGATCCACCAGCCCGTCGGCTCGGGGATGGCGACGAAGAGGTTGACGCCCAAATCCACGCCCGCCTGCGAGAGGCCGTTGAGTTCCAGGACGATGGCGTTGACGTTGGCGAAGTCAGCGCCATTGCCGAAGTCCGTCATCCCGGCGAAGGTGAAGAAGAAATTCGTGAAGTTCACTGGGTCGGCAATACCGGTGCCTGGGACGGCGAGCGCCTGCACGGAATAGTCGGTCTCGGACGAGTACACGGTGATGATGAACTGCCCGCCGGCGACGTCGGCACCGCCGCGAACGTGGAAACGGTCATTGTTGCCGCCATCGGTGAGGTCCAAGCTCGCCAGCCCTCCAAAATTGATGCTGTCGGCGCCGTTGGTGCCGTCGATCCCGTCGTAGGTCAACCGCGCGAATCCATAGGCCGTCGCGGGTGACGCGTACGTGATCCCGTTGGTGAGCGATGAGGCGATAAACGAGGTAATGAGGCTACTGGAATTCGTCCGCGCCAGGAGGACCTCCCGCTCGCCGCCGACCGCCACCGTGGAGTTGGTGTACTGGAAGGTGGTAGCGGGTCCCCCACCCGCCACCTCCACCGTCTGCGTGGGCGAGGTGAAGGTGTCCACGTAGACATAGGCGGCGGGGGCATTGAGGGCCGCGAGGCCGAAGACCGCCGCGGCCCAGAATCGCGAGACGCCGACAACTCGAGTGCTCACTAGATCTCCTCCCAGAATGATCGATCGGCCATAAGATAGGCTATTTCTTGGGGGAGGTCAACGCCTATAATTTCTGTTAGAGGTTGCTGTTATTGTAGATGTCGAGTTCGTTGGCGAGGGAAATCATGAGGCTGGCGCGGCTGTCTTTCTTGGACACCTTCAACGGGAGGGTGCCGGGGAAGCTCGCCAAAACGCTGTCGGCGGCCGCGATGGCATCGGCGATCTCGGTGGGATCGGCGTTGCTGGCGATGTTGAGGTTCGCCGCGATCAGCTGATGGGCCAAAATCATGCTCGGGTCGCCCTTGGTCGGCGTCCAGAACAGTTGGAGCAGCTGGGTCTTGGAATAGGTGGTGTCGCCCAGGGTGAGGCTGTCGACCGGCCATGCCTCCTCATGGTTCTTCCAATAGCCCTGCGTCTTCGGGTCGAAGTCGTAGCTGGTCGAGGGCGGGGGCGGGGGCGGGTCGAAATTGGGGTCATCGACCATGCCGATGATGCGCACCGAGATGTCGGCCCCGGCGGCGCCGTCGCCGATCTCGAATTCCACGGCGCCGACGTTCGAGAAGTCCGCGCCGCCGTCGGGTCCCGCCGCGGTGAACTGGGATAGCCCGACCACCGCGTCGATGAAGGTGAAGGTCGCATCGGCCGCCACATCGATCGTGGCCACCGAGTACCGGGTCTCGCTCTCATAGACGGTGATGGTGACCTTCGCGCCCAGGTCCGATGTCGTGGCAAACTTGAACGCATTATATACCCCGCCCCCGGTGAGGTCGAGGCCCCCGAGGCCCGAGTAGTTGACGGCATCGTCACCGTCGAAACCATCGTAGATCAGGTGCATGCTGCCGACGACGCCGGGCCCGCAGGATAGGGACACCGCGTTCGGGAACGTCAGGCCGACGTCGCCAAAGAGAGAATCCATGGCCCCGCTGACCCGGTGGACACGGAGATCCCGCTCGCCACCGAGCGCCTCGGCCGCCGCCTGCGACTGCGTGTTCGTCGCCCCGGGTAGCGTCGCGACTTGGACAAACTGCCACGTGTCGAACGAATCGATCGTGCCCTGCCCCATCGCGGTTGTCGCGAGGGCGAACCCCATCATCACCGTCACTATCTTCGTCTTCATCTTCCGTGTCCCTTTCGTGCTCTTTGCTCTCTCGTGCCCTCGTCTTAAAGGCTCCTCTGCCCCTGCCGCGACGGGGATCGGTCCCCAAATAGATGCGCGGTCATTAGTTTCAATTCATGGGCAATCTATGGATCTAATAATGCATCACGACGCCCAGATTGCAAGCCGGTGGACGTTTTTTCATAAAATCTTAAGACTTTGATATAGAGGAAGTTCGGAAGAATTGGGGGATTCTTAATATTCGGGCACGCTTGCGTGCGTGTCCGGATGGGGTCCCGCCCGATTCGAGCGTTCTGTTTTGAGTTTAACAGATTGAGGGCAAATGGTTTAAAAAAATTGACCGATCTTAATACGCGCTAGCCCTGCTGCCGAAGCGCGGCGGGGCTAGATGTTTTCCAGAACGCGCCGCGTCATTCCTGGGAAAACTTCCGACTGGGGCGACGTCCTGGCCCGCCACTTGGGCGGGCAGGTTCTTGGCGGTCACCATCGGGTTCACAACCCACTAAATGACCATGGATTATTGCCGTCATCCCCATGATCTGCGGTTTGACGTATCAAACCAGATCCGATGCCCCGGCCGCGGGGCACCATTGGGGGTGAAAATGGTGGCTGCGCCTGGGCGCACGCTGCCGGATCCACCGTCCGCGTGCGCCGAGGCGCAGCCTACATCGCGACCCAATTTTCTAGTCAGTCAGGCTGTGATGCCGATTGGGGTGTCTATTCTGCGCTGGTGTTCCACGCCTCCAGGGTGGCCGCGGTATCGAGCATGGGCGCGGACAGGGCGGAGCGGGCCGTGACCGCGTAGGGCAACGGCCCGGTGCACTGGGCCAGCAGGGCATCGGCTTCGGCGATCGCGTCGGCGATCGGTTCGGGGGCAGCCCCGGCGGCGAGGTTCAGTTTGGCGGCGATGAGTTGCTGGGCGAGGGACATGCTGGCGTCTCCCCGGACGGGCGTCTTGAGCAGGGTCAGGAGTTCGGCTTTTCCGTACGTCCATGCGCCGAGAACGAGGCTATCTGTGGGCCAGAGTGCCTCGTGGTTGGTCCAGAAGCCGCGGCTCCGGGGCGATCCGTCGTGGGCGGTCCGGATCATGCCCATCCCGATGTCGGCGCCGGCCGGCCCGTTGCACAGGACGAAGTCGAGGGCCCCGACTTGGGTGAAGTCGGCCCCGCCCTCGGGCCCGATGGGCACGAACTGCGCAAACGGCAGGACCGTTTCGGCGAACGTGAAGGTGGGGTCCGCCGCGATCGCGATCTCCGCGAACGAGTAATGGGTGGCATCCTGATACACGGTCACGTCGACGTTGGCTCCGAGGTCGGACGTCGTGAGCAGCACGAAGGCATTGCATGCCCCGCCCTCGGTGAGGTCGACGCCGCCAAGGCCCGTCGGGTTGATGGCGATGGAGTTGTCGAGCCCATCATAGCTGATGTGCATGCACCCCAGCACCCCGGGACCGCAAGATAGCGACGCCGTATTCGGAAACGTCAGGCAGACGTCGCCGAACAGGGAATCCATCGCGCTGCCCTGGAGTCGCCCGACCCCGAGATCCCGCTCGCCCCCCAACGCCTCGGGCGCGGACGTGCTGACGCAGTTCGAGGCGCACGGACAACAGGCGACCTTCGCGAATTGCCACGTCTCGAATGAATCGATGATGCTCTGTGCCTGAGCCCCGGCCGCGAGTACAAACCCCGCCGCCAAGGTCATGATTAGTTTTATCTTCATACCGACGCTCCCTCCCATAGGGTGACTTGCGCCCCGCCCCCAAGTCCGTCGGGTTTTTGCGCCCAGGCGAGAACCGCGAAGCGGTCGCCAAGGTTAATTAATTCGTATTTCTTGGGACAATATCGGCCGTCGTGATGCCTTATGCAACCGAAAATGGGCGTTTTTTCGGGCAAAGCAGATACCTTAAACTGGGGATCGCCTGGATTCTTTAGATAAGGATTTGGAATTGAGGTCATTGCGAACGCGGGGGCAAGCACCCAGAGCCTGCCCATCCGCGTGGTCGGCGCGGAGGCGGCCCTATTTTGGAGTGCGGCGTGGCAGCGCCGCTTTGGATTGCCCCGAACGGCCCGGTGTGTTCCGGCCGCGAGACTCTCCAACAGGGC
>CAZYWZ010000040.1:0-53498 GCA_964651705.1 uncultured Verrucomicrobiales bacterium | reverse complement strand
AGGCGCAGCCTACATCGCGACCCAATTTTCGAGTCAGCCATGATGGCGTTGGCCCGGCCGCGCACCCGGCGATCCGTCTGCTCCCAACGATCCGCCTCGACCTCCGGCGGTTCGCGTGCTTTGCTCCCGGGATGTCTGCAGCGACGATTCGTGGGGACTCGAGGCCCGAACGACCGGTGGCGGCGGTTGCCGCGAAGAGGGCTCTGTGCCGCGGGCTGTTGGTCGTGGTTGTGGCAGGACTGATCTGTGCCGGCCCGGCCGCCGCGCGCGCCGACTGGCCGACGTTCCGCGGCCCGTTTCATGACGGGCATGTCAGCGCGCCGGGTGACAGCAAGAAGATCGGCCTGCCGCTGGAGTGGGGCGAGGCCAAGAACGTCAAATGGATGATCGAGGTGCCACACCTGGGGTGGTCGACGCCGACGGTGATGGGCGGGCAGGTGTGGCTGACGACGGCCACCGAGGACGGGCACGACTTCTATGCCATCTGCGTGGATGCCGAGAGCGGCAAGGTGCTGTTCAACGAGAAACTATTCCATTGTGACGAGCCCGAGTCCCTCTACAACGCCGCGGGGCACAACACGTACGCGACGCCCTCGGTGGTGCTCGATCCGGGCCGGGCCTATATCCATTTCGGCACGTACGGGACCGCCTGCCTCGACACGAAGACCTTCAAGGAGATCTGGCGCCGGGAGGACATCCATTGCCGCCATTATCGGGGGCCATCCTCGACGCCGTTCCTGTACGAGAACCTCGTGATCCTGACGATGGATGGGGTGGACCTCCAGTACCTGCTCGCGCTCGACAAGATGACTGGCAAGGACGTCTGGAAGACGGACCGATCGGTGGAATGGAATGACCAGGATGATCCCAGCCCGATGGTCCGCGAGGGCGACCGCCGCAAGGCGCACAGCACGCCGTTTCTCATCACGGTCAAGGGCGAGCCGCAGCTGCTGAGCGCGGGCGCGAAGGCCGCGTATGCCTACGACCCGAGAACCGGCAAGGAGTTATGGCGCGTCCGCTTCGAGAGCGCCTGGTCCGCCGCGCCGATGCCGCTGTATCAGGATGGCGTGGCCTTTTTCATCACGGGCTTTGGCAAGACGGAGCTGTTGGCCGTTCGCGCCGACGGCAAAGGCGATGTGACCGACACCGGCATCCTCTGGCGCATGGACTCTTTCGTGGCCAGGACCGCCTCGCCTATCCTGGTGGATGGGCTGCTGTACATGGTCACCGACGATGGCGTCGTCTCATGCATCGACCCGAAGGACGGCGAGCGAATCTGGAAGAAGACGATCGGAGGAAAGCACGCATCTTCCCCGATCTGCGGCGATGGCCGGTTGTATTTCTGCAGCAAGCAGGGGAAGACCACGGTCATCGAGCCGGGCCGCGAATACAAGGAGCTGGCCATCAGCGAGCTGCCCGGCGGGTTCTGGGCATCGCCGGCGGTCTCCGGCAAGGCGCTCTACCTGCGCACGAAGACGCATCTGGCGCGGGTGGAGGCGGGGGGGCGCTAGGAATCTGTCGGACTCTGTCCGACAGATTCCTCCGGGGAGCGATTTTCGGGCAACTTCTGCGGGGGATGTGCCATTCTAGGGCGGATGGCGACAGAAGGTTCATGCGGCGGAGACTCGCGCGACGAGGCCGCGCTGATCCGCCGAGCCCGAAAGGGGGATGTGCGAGCTTTTGAATCCCTGGTGCGGGCGTACGAGGGGCGGATACGCGGTTGGGCGATCGCGCACGCGCCTCCTGGGGCCGACGCCGACGACGTCGCGCAGAACGCATTCGTGCAGGCGTTTCGGCGGCTGGGCGAGTTTCGTCCGGGGACCAATTTCGGGGCATGGCTTTTCACGATCGCGCGCTATCAGCTGATGACCGAGGCGACGCGGTTGCGGCGGATCGCGGATTATCATAGCCGTTTTGCCCCGGAGTGGTTGGATAGGGAGTTGGAGCGGCAGTCGCGGGAGGCGCCGGCGGCATGGGCGGAACGGGTCGAGCACCTGCGCGCGTGCGTGCGGGAACTCGGGGATGGCGCACGCCAGGTGCTGGCCTGGCGATATGACGAGAGGATTCCCGTCGAGGAGATGGCGCGGCGCACCGGGAGATCGGTGCCCGCTATCAAGAAGCAGCTGTTTGTGTTGCGCCGGCAACTCGGGGCGTGCGTGGAGAGGAAGCTCGCGGCAGAGGGGGGCGCGTAGCCATGGCCGAGTTCGAGCGGTTCGATGCACTGTGGGCCGATTTCCTCGAGGGGCGGCTGGGTCCCGAGGGAATGTCGGAGCTTCAGGCGATGCTGTCGGCAGACGCCGGGCTGGGGAAACGGGCGGTGGACGATTATCGCATGCATCGGTTGCTTGGGCGTGTCCTGGTGGCGGAGCGTCCAGAGGCCTTCGTGCGTTCGACGGTGGAGGCGCTGCGGCGCGATCGGGAAGGGTTCGTGGCTGGGGTGGTAAGCCGGCTGCGGGTGCTATCGGGGCATTCGGGTCATGGCGGGCGATCCACGCCGTCTTTGGTGTGGTTGCGGTACGCCGCGGTCGCCTGCGTGGCCCTGTTCGCCGGTGTGTGCTTGCAGCGATGGGGGTTGGGCCCCGGGGCCGCGGGTGCGCGGGCCAAGACGTCGGCCCTGTCGCCCTCGGTGGCGACGCTGCTGTTTGCGGACCGGTGCGCGTGGGGCTCTGGCGGGATGCGGCCCATCGAGGGGCAGCGCCTTGGGTCGGGCCCGTTGCGCATGGGGAAGGGCACGGCACTCCTGCGCTTCGACGGCGGGGCCGCGGTGATCCTCGACGGCGATGTGGATCTAGAATTGGAGACGCGGGGCAGCGCGCGCTTGCGGTACGGGCGGGTCGTTGTGCGCGCCGAGGGCGAGGCGAGCGGATTCACCGTGCGGACGCCCGTTGGCCAGATGATCGATCTGGGCACAGAATTCTCCCTGCGGGTGGAGCGGTCTGGCACGACCGAACTGGACGTGATCGAGGGCGAGGTCGAACACCGTGATGCCGCGCGACAGAGCCGCCGTTTCGAGGCGGGACAGGGCATTCGCCTCGACAAGGACGGCGCCCCGATTGCGCGCGCGGCGACGAGGCGCCCGATGGATTTCGCTGACTTGTTGAGCCGGGTTCGTCCGCCGACGGAGGATGAGCCGATGGCCTATGAGGGCTTCAATTATCCGTTGGGCGGGGTGGCCGAGGCCGAGGCCGGGGGAGGCTATGGCTGGGCCGGCCCCTGGCGGCTGCGCCAAGGGGAGGAAGTCAGCCGGGGAGATGTCGATGGCCCGGCGGGAATGGTGGTCGTGGAGCGCGATTTTGACGCACCCTGGTTGCCGGCCATCCGGGGGACGATGCTGCGGGCGCCGGGTGGGGGGTTTTTCCGCATCCGTCCCATGGCCGAACCCATCGATCTCGGCGACGACAGGGTATATTTCGTGAGCTTCCTGACGCGGGGCGACATCTTGGCATCCGCGCCCAAGCGGGAATCGGGGTTCAGGGTCACGCTTCGAGATTCGTCACGGTATTGGGGCAATTGCGTGAGTTTCGGCGAAGGGGGTGACCGGCGCCCCCGAGTGGATCTCGGCGATGGCGTGCGTTTCGTGGCCCCGGAGGAGACGACCGAAGGTTCGCTGCAGCTCTGGGTGGCAAAGATTGCGGCGCGAAAGCGCGGGGAGGACGAGATCTTTTTGAGGATCTATGATCCCGGGGCCAAGATCGATGCCGCGGAACCGGCGGCGTGGGACTTGGCTAGCCGGGGGGTCGATTCGGCGGCGCGTCTCGACCTCCTCCTGCTGACGAACGACGGAGAGGCCGCGCGATGGGTGGACGAAATACGGGTGGGCAAGACGTGGTGGGCGGCGGTGCCGATCGCGCCGCCGCTCAGGACGCTGGCGACGCGGCCGAAAGGGGAAAGGCCCTGATGGTGAGCGGGGAGTCGGGAGACTGTGGCGGCGGAACGGCCTCGATGTGTCGGAGGCAGTTTTTGCGCCACGCGGCGATGGCGGGGCTCGGGGCGACAGCGGGGTGCCGAGTTGCGGTGGCCGGGGAATCGTCGCGCACGGGGATGGGGCTGGTGACGTACTCGCTCGGCATCCATCAGAAGGCGGGAAAGGCGGGAAAGGCGGGAACGATCGATCGAGACCTGTCCGATCCGATGGTGTTCCTTGAGGCTTGCCGGGAATTCGGGGCGGGCGGGATGCAATTCCCGTTCGGCGCGCGGGCGGCGGGGTCGACACGTGCGGTGCGGGAGGCGGCGGAGCGGCATGGGATGCACGTCGAGGCGATAGTGGGGTTGCCCAAGGATGGTGCGACCCTGGATCGATTCGAGGGCGAGCTGGTCGCCGCGAGGGAGGCTGGGGCGACGGTGGCGCGCACGACGATGCTGCCGGGTCGCCGGTATGAGCAGTTCAAGACGCGCGAGGCGTTCGTCGAGGCCTGCGCGGCGGGGCTGGCTTCCCTGGAGCGCGCCGAGCCTGTCGCGCGACGGATCGGCGTGCGCCTCGCAGTCGAGAATCACAAGGACCACCGCGCCGCAGAAAAGGTCGAGGTCTTCCGGCGGCTGGACAGCGAGTTCGTGGGGGCCTGCGTGGATTTCGGGAATAATCTGGCGCTGATGGAGGACCCGCTCGATGCGGTGCGCGCGCTGGCGCCGTGGGCGCTGACGGTGCACATCAAGGACCACGCCGTGCGGGCCTGTCCCGAGGGATTCTGGATCTGCGACGTGGCGTTGGGTGAGGGCATATTGGATTTGCCCCCGATGGTCGACGCCATCCGCAAGGCCCGGCCAGAGGCGCATTTCAACCTCGAGGTAATCACGCGCGATCCGATCCTGGTGCCGGCGCTGACGCCGGGGTATCGGGCCACCTTTGCCGATCTGCGCCAGGAGGACATCGGGCGTACGATGGCGCTGGTGCGCGCGAAGGGCGCGAGGGAGCCGCTCTCCGAGGTCTCCAGACTTGGCGCCGCGGAACAACTGGCGCTGGAGCGGCACAACGTGGAGCGAAGCATTCGGTACGCGCGAGAGCGATTGGGCATCTGAGCAGAAAACCAACTGGAGGAAAACGCATGAGAGCAATCGGACGTCGTGAATTCCTGTGTGCCGCGGGCACCTCGGCGGTGGCATTCGGTGCGCCCCGCATCCTGGGCGCGCAGGGAAGGGACAAAAAGCACAAGACCGCGATCATCGGGAGCGGCTGGTGGGGGAAGGTCATCGGGGAGATGGCGATGCAATCGGGGACGGTGGACATCACCTCGGTCTGCGACGTGGACCAGGAGATGATCGACAGCGCGATGCAACTGGTGAATGAAAAGTCGGGACTCACGCCCAAGCGGTATCGCGATTTCCGCGAGCTATTGTCGAAGGAGAAGCCGGAGATCTGCATCGTGGCGACGCCGGATCACTGGCACCCGCTGATCGCGATCGCGGCGGTGGAGGCTGGCGCGCACGTCTACGTGGAGAAACCGGTGGGGCACACGATCCTGGAGGGGCGGGCGATGGTGAAGGCGGCGCGCGCGGCCGACCGCGTCATGCAGGTGGGCACGCACCGGCGCGTGACGCCGCACGGGATCTCCGCCCACAAGTTCGTGAAGGAGGGGAAACTCGGCAAGATCGGCATGGTTCGGGCGTTCGTGGCGGGCGCGGCGGGGGCGGGTCAGCCCGAGCCCCCGGCGCCGAACCAGGACCCGCCCGCGACCTTGGATTGGGACATGTGGTGCGGGCCGGGACCGCTCGTGCCCTACAACCCGGCCTATCACCCGAAGAAGTGGCGGCAATTCCTGAAATTTGCCAACGGCCAGATCGGCGACTGGGTGCACTGGACCGACCAGATCCAGTGGATCTTGGGCGACGACAGGCACCCGAAATCGGTGAGTGCGGTGGGTGGGATCTTCCTTCGCGAGCCGACGCCGGAGAGCGCGCCGCCGAACACGACCGTGCCGGACGCGCCGGATACGCTCGATGTGCATTGGGATTTCGGCGACTGCGTCGCCACCTGGGAGCACCGTCAGTACGCGGGCAACGATCAGGAGAAGGCCAAGATCGGCTGCTACTTCTTTGGTGCGAACGGCGTGCTTCACGTGGGCTGGGCGGAGGGCTGGACGTTCTATCCCGCCAAGAAAGGCGAGAAGGAGATCCACGAGGAGCCGCAGTTGCACAAGCCGGGCGCACAGAACGTGCCCGAGCTGTGGATGGACTTCATCGGAGCGATCCGGGAGAAGAAACGCCCGACCTGCGACATCGAGATCGGCCACCACTCCACGGTGCTGAGCCTGCTGGGCATGCTGTCTTGGAAACTGGGGCGCAGCGTGAAGTGGGATGGCGATAAAGAGGAATGTCCCGGTGACGCGGAGGCGAATGCGCTGCTGCGAAGGGAGTATCGGAAACCGTGGGAATATCCGGCGGTGTGACTGATCCCGATGGCCGGGGAGTGGATAGGAGGTTATGAATCCGGCTGCCCTCGCGCTCCGAAAATGGGGGGACCGCCTCCTGCGGATACGGGCGACCATATTCGCGGCGATGGCGCTCGTCACGCATGCGAGTGCCGCGCCTGCGGGAATGACTTTCGACATCCGCGAGTTCGGGGCCGTGGGCATCTACGGCCCCGCCTGCTCGGTGGAGAGCTGGGGCGAGCCGATCCGGGCTCCAGGGATAGGCTTTTCTATCGTGGAACCTCATGGTTCGCGCGACGTAAAACAGGTGGATGAATGAATCACAGAACTTCCAATCTCGCCGCAGTGTTGCTGGCCATCACACTGGTCCCTGTCGCCACGTGGGCCATGGGCGACCGACATCCGAGCATCGATCGCGTTTACCCGCCCGACGTGTTCCTGCATGCCGGCAAAGGCGGGCGGGTGATCGACGTAACGAAGCCGCCGTTCAACGCCAAGGGCGATGGCCGGGCCGATGACACCGCCGCCCTGGTGAAAGCTTACGATTTTGTGCTGGCGGAGATGGACAAGCACGAGTGGACAAGCGCGGGCCCCCAATCGCCGCTATGTGAACACATCATCTATTTGCCCAACGGCACCTATCTGGTGAGCGATACGGTCGTCTATTCCGGTCCTTGGCGAAAGTATCCGGAGCCCGCCAAGGGCGGCAAAGGGGTGGCCTCCGGACAGAGGATCTTTGAGCGGCTGGTGCGCATCCGCTTTTTCGGGCAGGACCGGGACAAGACCACTATTCGGCTGAAGGACGACTGCCCCGGTTTTCAACGGTCTCCCAAACCGGTGGTCTCCTTTGGGAAAGCGGACTTGAACAACGCGGTGGCCTACAATGCCGTTCGGAACATCACGATTAACACCGGGAAAGGCAACCCTGCGGCCATCGGTCTGGACTTCGGCGGTGCGAACAATAGCGGGATGCACAATGTTTCGGTCATTTCTGGAGACGGTGCCGGGATAGCCGGGATCGACATCCGCATGTCTCCGAGCATGGGCTTCCATGACGACATCACCGTGGAGGGATTCGATTACGGGATACGCATGACGCCCTATCACATGACGCACAACTGCTTTGAATACGCCACCCTCAAGAACCAGGGGAAGGCCGGGATTCAGTTGAATGCGTGTTCCGCCTCCTTGCGAAAGATTCATTCCGTCAACCGCGTGCCCGCGCTTGAGATCACCACCTGCGCGGCGCAGGCCGTGGTCCTCGATAGCCGCTTTGAGGGCCAGGCATCCGCCCATCCGGCGATTGATGCCAAAGGGGGCAACGTTTTCGTGCGCGATCTCGAGACGCCGAACTATCAGGCGGCCATCGCCGAGAACGGGAAGACGTCTGTGTCCGCCTTGAGGGTGGATGAGTACGTCAATGGCCAGGTCCTCAGCTTGCGCGAGGGGCAGGTGAAGAAGTCGCTGGAGCTGCCGATCGAAGAAACGCCGGAGGTGCCATGGGAGGCGGATCTCTCAAAATGGGCCAACGTGGATGCCTACGGCGCCAAGGGTGACGGGAAGACCGATGATTCCGCCGCCGTGCAGGCCGCGCTGTCCTCGGGAAAGCCGGTCGTCTATTTTCCGAAGGCCGTTTACAGGTTGGGTGCGCCGGTGGAGATCCCGGCCACCGTGCAACGAATGATGGCCTTCTATGGTTCGGTGAATGGGGTGCTGTCCGTTTCGGAAGCTTCGGCGCAGGCCCTATTTCTGGAGGATTTCGGGACGTCGTCGGGCACCAACATCCGCCACCGGGCCCCGCGGACGCTGGTTCTGAGTCACCTGCATTGCAATTACGCCAACGAGAACGAGCGGCCTGGCGCGAAGGTGTTCATCAACAACTGTAATGGCCTGGGCAAGACAGACAGGGTCTTTGTCAATGGCCGGTTCTGGGTGCGCTTCATGAACACCGAATGGAAAATGTCCCCCAATTTCACCTGCAACCGTTCCGACATGTGGGTGTTCGGCTACAAGGTGGAAGGGCGGATGACCAACTTCGAGGTGATCAACGGCGGCCGGCTGGAGGTATTGGGCGGCATCTGCAACGAGCATGGGCACGACTTCTCACCGGAGATCCCCGTCCTGCGGAACGTGGATTCCGGCCTCTGTTTTGTCGGACTTTCGAATGGTCCGAACAAGTTTGACGTCGTGGTGGAAGAGACCTCGAACGGGAAGACGAAGAAGTTGCTGATGAGGGACTGTCCGCCGCGGAATCCGGGGGGAGGAATCCGGGAGGGGTGGGCCAATGATTTTACGATTCCCATGTATGTTTCCGCCGGGGGTGAATCGGCCGACAGGGAGAAGAGGCGGCGGAAGAATGGCGATGGTGCGGTCAGGTAACCGGTAGCCGGGATCTGCCATTTCAAAGCAAGTGCGGAAAGCGACGGGCAAGGGGCCGGACGATGGTGGCCCAAGAAAGGAGAGTGGCATGAGACAGGGTGAGTGGAGCATTGGGCGGGTGATAACGCGCCGGAAGTTTGTCAAGACGAGCGCGATGGGGCTGACGGCGCTATCGGCGAGCCGGGTGATGGGCGCGAACGGGAGGATCCGCGTCGGCGTGATCGGCGTGGGCCTAATCGGGCGCATCCTGACGCGCGGTTTCGTGGCGCAGCCCGACGTGGAGATCGCCGGCATATCGGAGACTTATGGGCCGCGCATGGATCTGGGCGTCGAGCTGTCGGGCGGCGGGGCGAAGCGATATCCCGACTTCCGGAAGATGCTCGAGAGCAAGGAGGTCGATGCGGTCGTCGTGGCCACGCCGGATCACTGGCACGGGCTGATGACGATGATGGCGTGCGCGGCGGGCAAGGACGTGTACGTGGAGAAGCCGTTCAGCCTCTTCGTGAAAGAGGGGCGGTGGATGGTCGAGGTCGCCCGCAGGCACAAGCGCGTGGTGCAGGTCGGGACGCAGAATCGGTCGGGGTCGAATTTCCAGCGGGCGCGGCAATTCATCCGGGATGGCAAGCTCGGGGAGATCGTGTCGATCCAGTCCAACTATTTCCGCAATCTGATGCCGGGGTTGGGCAGTCCCCCGGACGGGGCGCCGCCGTCGGATTTTGACTGGGAGATGTTCAACGGCCCGGCTCCGGAGCGTCCGTACAACCCATTGCGTGGGATCTACAACTTCCGTTGGTTCTGGGATACCTCGGGGGGGCAGATGACGAACCTCGGGCAGCACTCGCAGGATCTGGTGCACTGGTTCATGGGCGTCGAGGCACCGACGTCGGTCTACAGCCATGGGGGGCGGCGTTACCTCAAGGACATCTGCGACACGCCGGACACGCAGGACGTGATCTTCGAATATCCCGGTTTCCAAGTGGTGGTGCAGTATCGCGAGGCGACCGCGGGCAAGGGTGGCGTCGGGATGGGCGGCCTGGTGTTCTATGGCACCAGGGGCCTCATGACCGTCGGGAGGAACGGGTACGAGGTCATCCCCGACCCGAAGATCCATCCGATCAACACCTTTGCCGATATCATCGGCGGGCATCCCGTCGGCGGCCCGCAACCCGTCGAGGAGGAGAAGGGGCAGAAGTGGACCGCTGGGGTCAAGGATGACACCGGCGACGCGAAGGCCGATTACGTCAGCCACATCCGGAACTTTCTCGATTGCGTCAAGTCGCGCCGGGATCCCGCGGTGCACGCCGAGACCGGGCACCGCGTGGCCACATCGTGCCATCTGGCGAACATCTCACTGCGCACCGGGCGCAAGGTCGTCTGGAACTCGGAGAAGGAGGAGATCGTCGGCGACCCGGAGGCGAACGCGATGCTGGTGCGCCCCTATCGGGCGCCGTGGGATGCGGAACTCAAGGCCCTCGGGATCGTGACGTAGGGGGTCGACGATTCGCCGCTTGCGAAAGTGGCCGTCTGCCGGAGGGCTTCCAAAGCGCCGCGTGGTCTGGTAACGATTCACGATAGATGGTGCGTGCGGAGAAGGAGGTTGGGAGATCGGCGGCCAGGGTGAGGGTCGCCCGGCGTGCGGTGTTCTGGCTGGGGGTCCCGCTGGTGTTGGCATTTGTTCTCGCGATGCTTTTTTACCCCGGGCAGGTTCTTGGTCCCCCGGCGGGTAGGGGGTACTCGTTCTCGATGGAGTTCTTGAGCGCCCTGGGGCGCGCCCGGACTCCCGATGGCACTGCCAATCCGTGGGCCTCCATGTTGTTCAATGGCGGGTTGGTGGGCTGTGGGATTCTCTATGGCATGTTTTTCTGGCCGGCGCGCGCAACGTTTGTGGAGCCTTCCTCTTGGAGGATGATCGTTTGGTTCTGCGGTTTCCTGATGTCGGTCGGAATTGCCGGGATTGGCCTGACCCCTTTCGACCGATACCCGCGCATCCATGACTCGTTCTGTTCGATGACTTGCGTGAGCGGTTGCCTGGCCGTGGGGGTCTCCTTGGCTGCCTCGGGCAGGCGGTTTGAGTCGGCGGTTTCTCGGGGGGCGACGCTTGGCGTATTGGGGATTGTGGTGGTCGCAGCGATCATGATCCGTATAGGGATCGATGGGGGGCGACTTCCCTCGAGACCGGCCATGCCCTTGCTTCAGAAGGCGGCGGTGGCGCTGTTGGTGGGATGGACGTTTTGGCAATCCTGGCTGATGGGCCGATCCATCGACCGTGGAGGACGCACCGGATGCTGGGCCGAACCGACCTCTGGCGGGTCCGCAAAACACGAGTCATCCAGGGAGGCTTGATCGCCGGCACGGGCAGGGGCGCGTTTCCCGGTGCGGCATTGCCTTTCGGCATGCGGTGCCTTAACGTGCCCCGGTGCTCCCGGCCAGTCGGGAGCCCGTGCGAAAGGACAAATGCCATGAGATCCCTTGGGACGATTGCACTTTTTGCCGCGGCCTGCCTTGTGGCGCCTGGCCCCGTCCTTTCTGCCGAAGGTGGCAAGGGCGACTGGCGCCCCCTTTTCGATGGCAAGACGCTGGAGGGCTGGGCCACGACGGGCAAGGCGGAGGGATGGGGTGTGGAGGATGGGGCGATCGCGTGCCTGGTGAACAAGGGCGGATACCTGCACACGACGGAGCAGTTTGAAAACTTCGTGCTGTCCCTAGAATTCAGGGTTTCCCCGCCGGTGCCGAAGGTGAATCCGAAGACCAAGAAGGAGGCGATGGCGAAGTGCAATAGCGGCGTCTTCATCCGGTGGTCGGACCTGAAGAACGCCGTGCACACCGGCATCGAGGTGCAGGTCTACGACAGCGTGGGCGTGGCGACGCCAGGCAAGCACGATTGCGGGGCTCTCTATGACATGGTGGCCCCGAGCAAGAACGTCGAGAGGCCCGTCGGGGAGTGGAACCGCATGGTCATCACCTGCAAAGGGCCGATGATCACGGTGGAACTGAATGGGGAGAAGATCTGCGAGATGGACCAGGACCAATTCGTGACGCCGGGTCTGAATCCCGACGGGACCAAGAACAAGTTCAAGTTCGCCTGGAAGACCATGCCCCGGAAGGGCCACATCGGCTTTCAGGATCATGGGCACCGGGTCTGGTTCCGGGATGTGAAAATCAAGGTGCCCTGAAGGTGGGCGCCGGCGTCGCGAGGGATTCGCGCCCGAGGTCATTTCCAACAAGACAGGAGGTCAGATATGATGCCGAGAGCATGGTGTGGCGCGATGGCGATTGCGGCCTGCGCCTTGGGCGCGTCGCCGCAGGCGATGGCCGGGGCGAAGAACGTGATCGTGATGATCGCGGATGGGGCGGGGTTCAACGCGTGGGATGCGGCGAGCATGTATCAGGGACGATGGGATGCCGCCCGGGCCAAGAGCGCGCAGGTATACGATGGTGCGGGGTGGGTCAGGCTCGCCTGCAGCACATTCCCGCTGACGACCCAGAAGGAACCGTCCGGCAAGGGCGAGCAGGATCCCGCGGTGGTCTACGACCCGGCGAAGGCGTGGGGGGGCGCCGACGCCTACGCTTGGCTCTGCAAGACATACACCGATTCGGCCGCGGCGGCGACCGCGCTCTCGACGGGCAAGAAAACATATAACAACGCCATCAACTGGAGCGATCGCAACGGTCCGATCTCGCCGACGATGGCGGAGCGGGCGAAGGCCGCCGGCAAGGCGGCGGGCGTCGTCACCACGGTGCAGTGGTCGCACGCGACTCCGGCGGGATTCAGCCACGCGCACAACGCGGAGCGGGATAACTACGAGGAGATCGCCAACGCGATGCTGGATGGCGGTGTGCTCGAAGTGATCATGGGCGCGGGAAATCCGGATTTCGATAACGATGGCCGTCCGTCAGCCAAGCAGCGCGACTGCAAGTACGTGGGTGGCGAGGCGACGTGGGAGGCCATCGAGGCGGCGCGGGCCAAGGGGGGCGCGATGTATCGGGGGTTCCGTCCCGTGTCCACCAAGGCGGAGTTCGAGGCGCTGGTTTCGGGGCCGACGCCCGCGCGGGTGCTCGGGACCGCGCAGGTCGGCACGACCCTGCGGCAGGCGAGGTCGGGGAAGAAGAAGGACGATCCCGCCGAAGATACGCCGGTGAATCCCGATGTGCCGGACCTGCCGCTCATGGTAAGGGGCGCCATCAACGTGCTGGATGACAACCCGAAGGGCTTCTTCCTCATGGTTGAGGGTGGCGCGGTCGACTGGGCAAACCACTCGAATCAGGCGGGCCGCATGATCCAGGAACAGATGGACTTCGTGGCGGCGGTCGAGGCGGTGGTGCAGTGGGTCGAGGCCAGGAGCAGTTGGAAAGATACGCTCTTGGTGCTGACGGCGGATCACGAGACCGGGCTGATCTGGGGACCGGACTCGGAGGCGAAGGCCTTCGATCCTATCGTCGATCTCGGGAAGGGTCGCGTGCCGGGCATGAGGTACCACTCGAAAACCCACAGCAATAGCCTTGTTCCCGTATACGCGAGAGGCGCTGGGGCGGATCGATTCTCTTCCAAGGCGGTGGGCAAGGATCCGGTCCGCGGGCCGTACGTGGACAACACCGGGGTCTCGGAGGTGCTGGCGGAGGCCATGGGACCGGGCGGCCGGTAGGCGGGGCACCACCGGGGGTGAAAATGTAGGGCGCGAAATCCCTTTCGCGCCACGGGCAACCGGCAGGGCCCTCGTGGCGCGGATGGGAATCCGCGCCCTACAGGTTGATCCCGTGGCCGATTTTCGAGTCAGTCAGGGAAAGAGCCGCTTCAGCGCCGCGGCGGTCTTCCTGGCGAGATCCATGTCGGGCAGGACCATGTCGGGGAGGCGGCAGAAGGGGATCATCTCGGCGGTGATGGGGCCATCGAAGCGCGCCGCGGCGAGCTGGGCCCTGACGGCATCGAAGTTGACGTCGCCCTCGAGGAGGTCGTCGCCGAAGCCGGCGAGGACGCCGCCACAGTCCTGGCGCTTGAAGTTTTTGACGTGCACCGCCTTGATGCGGTGCCCGAGGATCTCGATCCAGTGCTCGGGATAGCCCGCGATGACGACGTTGCCGATGTCGAAGTACGCGCCGATGCGGTGCGAGCCGAACTGGTCGATGAACTGGCGGAACTCGATGGGGCCGACGAGGAATTTGTTCCATACATTCTCGAGGGCGATGTTGATGCCAAGCGATTCCGCGAGCGGCAGGCACTGCCGGAGTGAGGCCGCCGCATTGTCCCAGGCGGCGCGGTAGGGGACGACGGGGCGGGAGGGATCCCAGGCGACATCGACGGCACCGGGCACGACGAGGATCGTCTCGCTGCCGAGCGCGTGGGCGGTCTCGATATAGCGCAGGGTGAAGGCGATGGCGCGCTCGCGCTCTTCCGGGTCGGGCGAGGCGAGGGAGCAGGCCCAGTAGTGGCCGGTGGCGAGCGTGCGCAGGCCGACCCCGAGGCGGCGCGCGACGGCGACGATATCCGCGCACTCGTTCGCCGTGATGCCTGGCTTGAGGCAGTCGCCGAAGCTGAGTTCCACGCCGTCGAGGCCCATGGCCGAAGCGTCTTGGATCGCCTCGGCGGGAGGCTTCTTTCCGTCGAATCCCCCCAGGACCCAGTAGTTGATGGCAGTGTAATATCCCATGGCGCTCGCCTTTCGTTGCGCGGCCATGATAGCCCCTGCGGCGCGCGAGTCGAGGATGGTATGCGCTGGCGCCCGGGGGATCGGGGTCGTAGCCTCTGGGGGAATATGGCGAAACCAACGGACGTGAGGGTGATCGGGGCCTCGGTATACTTTTTGCCGGTTGAGACGAGGATGCCGCTGAAGTTCGGGCCGGAGACGCTGACGTCGGTGACGTGCGCCCGGGTGTGCCTTCGGGTGCAAGACGCGGGGGGGCGGGTGGCGGAGGGTTGGGGCGAGACGCCGCTCAGCGTCCAGTGGACTTGGCCCAGTGGCGCGGCGTATGAACCGAGGCACCGGGCGATGCGCGAATTCTGCCTCGCGCTGGCGCGGCGGTGGGCGGGTTTCGGGTCGTCCGGTCATCCGATGGAGGTGGGCCACGATTTTCTCGAAACGGAACTGGCGAGTGCCCTGTCCGGATTTCCGGGGGCGGATGATCCCGCCGCCGGCCCGATGCCGTGGTTGGCCGCGCTGGTCTGTTGCTCGCCGTTCGACGTCGCCCTGCACGATGCTTACGGGCGGCTCGTGGGCCAACCGATCTACGGGCTCTACGGAGCCGGCCACATGAATCGGGATCTGGGGGCGTTTCTGACGGAAACGGATAGCCCACGGGTCAGTTTTTCGGGCCGGTATCCCGAGGGGTTTCTGGTCTCCGATCCGCCGCGCGCCCTGCGGGCCTGGCATCTGGTGGGCGGGCTGGATCCCCTGGAGCCCGAAGAGCTGACGGGATCCGAGCCGCGGGATGGCTATCCGGTGCTATTGCGGGATTGGATCCGTCGCGACGGGCTCTCGTGCCTTAAGGTGAAGCTTCGCGGCAATGATGCCGAATGGGACTACGGGCGGCTGGTGCGGGTCGGGGCCATCGCGGTCGAATGCGGTGTCGAATGGCTCACGGCCGACTTCAATTGCACCGTGAAGGACCCGGACTACGTGAATGCGATCCTCGATCGCCTCCGGGACGAGCACCCCAGGGCCTACGGCATGCTGTTGTATGTGGAGCAACCTTTCCCCTACGACATCGAGGCGAATCCCATCGATGTCCGGGGCCTCTCCGGCCGAAAGCCCCTCTTCCTGGACGAGAGCGCCCACGACTGGCGGCTCGTCAGGCTGGGCCGACAGTTGGGGTGGTCGGGCGTCGCGTTAAAAACGTGCAAGACCCAGACCGGCGCCCTCCTGAGCGCCTGCTGGGCGAAGGCCCACGGGATGTCCCTCATGGTCCAGGACCTGACCAACCCGATGCTCGCGCAGGTGCCGCACGTGCTTCTGGCGGCGCACGCGGGGACGATCATGGGGGTCGAGACCAACGCCACGCAGTTTTACCCCGCCGCCTCGGCGGCGGAGGCCGCCGTCCACGCCGGGCTCTACGAGCGGAGGGGCGGCAGGGTCGATTGGTCCACGGTGCGCGGCCCGGGCTTCGGCTATCGGCTCGAGGAGATCGTGCGGGCGTTACCGCCCCCCGCCATCGAGTGCGGGGGATGACTCGAAAATTGGGTCGCGATGTAGGCTGCGCCTTGGCGCACGCGGACCTTCGAATCGGCAGCGTGCGCCAAGGCGCAGCCTACCATTTTCCTCCCCGGTGGTGCCCCGCATGCGGTGCACGGGATCTGACTCGAAAATTCCCGTAGCCGACCGCCACAAAGCGTTTGGCCCGTGCCACCAGGGCCCACGCGCCAACCCCGACAGCGATGACGTGCGCCACGGGGAGGAGTTCCCGCAAGAATGATGCGGCGCGTTCTGGAAACCATCTAGCCCACCGCGCGCCGGTGGCGGGGTTAGCTCGGGAATTCCGGGCCTGGCCAGGGTCATCAGGCCGTGGATTTTCCCGCTGGCATTAAACCATTAGGCCTGATAAAGCCCCCGGTCCCTCTAATGGGGTCAAATGCAAAACATACGGAACATCGCCATCATCGCGCACGTCGACCACGGGAAGACCACGCTCGTGGACCAGCTCCTGAGGCAGTCGGGGACATTTCGCGACAACCAGCAGGTCGCCGAGCGCGTGATGGACTCGATGGATCTCGAGCGCGAGAAGGGGATCACGATCCGTGCCAAGAACGCCGCCTTCCGGTGGAATGGCTTCCACATCAACATCGTGGACACCCCGGGACACGCGGACTTCGGCGGCGAGGTCGAGCGGGCCATGAGCATGATCGATGGGGTGCTCCTGGTCGTGGACGCCTGGGAGGGGCCGCAGGCCCAGACCAAGTTCGTGCTCCGGAAGGCGCTGCAGGCCGGGGCGCAGCCCATCATCGTCATCAACAAGATCGACCGGGAGAGCGCCGATCCCCACAAGGTGCTGGACGAAGTCTTCGAACTGTTTCTGGAATTGCACGCGACCGATGCCCAGTTGGATTTTCCGATCATCTACGCATCGGGTCGCGACGGGTACGCGGTGCGCGAGTGGGGTGGCGCGGTGACCGACGAGGTGAGGGCGTCGGGGATGACCGCGCTGTTCGAGACGATCGTCGAGAAGATCCCGGCCCCGCGCGCGGACGACGCCGGGTATTTTCGGATGAACATCTGCAACCTGGAGTACTCGGACTTTCTGGGCCGGATCTGCTACGGCAAGGTGCTGGGGGGGAAGGTGGCCGCCGGCCAGCAGATCGTCTGCATCCACCGGGATGGGCGCAGGGAGAAGGCGCGGTGCTCGGCGCTGTTCTCGCACGAGGGGCTTAAGAAGGTCGAGGTGGAGGAGGCGGGCGCCGGGGAGATCGTCGGGATCGCGGGATTCGAGGACGCGCTGATCGGCGAGACGATCACGGATTCGGAGGAACGCGACCCTTTGCCGTTCGTCGAGATCGATCCCCCGACGATCCGGATGCAATTCGTGGTGAACGACTCGCCGCTGGCGGGGCGCGAGGGGAAGTTCCTGACGGCCCGGCACATCCGGGAGCGCCTGCTGCGGGAGTCGCGCAACAACGTCTCGATCGACATGGAGGATACCGAGCAGGCGGGGGTTTTCGAAGTGCACGCGCGCGGCGAGATGCAGATCGCCATATTGGTGGAGCAGATGCGCCGGGAGGGCTACGAGGTCATGGTGTCCCGGCCCGAGGTGATTTTCCGGAAAGACGATGCGGGGAACAGGCTCGAGCCGATGGAGACGCTCTACGTGGATGTGGAGGCAGAGTTCCTTGGCTCGGTGCTGCAGAATCTGGCGGGTCGCAAAGGCGAGGTGGTGAACATGGAGCACCACCCGCATGGCGTGACGGTTGAGACGGTGATCCCGACTCGGGGGTTGATCGGTTTCGAGACCGACCTATTGAACCTGACCCGCGGCACGGGGGTGATGAGCCACCTGTTCAAGGAGTACGGGCCATTCAAGGGGGAGATCCCGACCCGACCGAGCGGGGTGCTGGTCGCCCTGGAGCCGGGGGTGTCGACGGCCTACGCGCTGGACCAGTTGCAGGAGCGCGCGCGGATGTTCGTGGGCCCTGGGGAAGAGGTGTACGCGGGGATGGTCGTGGGGGAGAACTCTCGGCCCGAAGACATGATCGTGAACGCGTGTAAGGCGAAGCACCTGACGAACATGCGGTCGCAGGGCGAGGGCAAGGGCATCCAGCTGGAGCCACCGCTGAAGATGAGCCTGGAGCGGGCGCTGGAGTACATCGGCGGCGACGAGTACGTCGAGGCCACGCCATCGAGCCTGCGCATGCGGAAGAAGATCCTGGACCACACGAAGCGCAAGCGCGCGGAGCAGCGTTTGGCGGAGGGCTGACTCGAAAATCGGCCACGGGATCGGCCTGTAGGGCGCGGATTCCCATCCGCGCCACGAGGGCCCTGCCGGTTGCCCGTGGCGCGAAAGGGATTTCGCGCCCTACATTTTCACCCCCGGTGGTGCCCCGCGCGCGGGGCACGGGATAGCTCGAAAATACGGCGCAACCCTCAGGCTTCATCTCTAGCGGTAGGGGTTGCGAAAGGTGGTGCGCTCGTTCCCGGCGCGACCTATACTGGGGGAAATGAGGCGGGTCCTGTGGTGCGCTTTCCTCTTGGCGGCGCTGTCGTCCGCGGGGTGCGGGGGGGTGTCGTCCGACGGCTCCCTTCTGCTTTGGTTGCCTTTGGACGAGGGGGCGGGCGTCCTGTCCTCCGACGTCTCGACGAACGGCATCGAGGCGGAGCTGGCCAACGTGGGATGGGCGACGGGCGCGTTCGGGGTCGCGGCGCATCTGGCGGGCACGAACGCTTCGATCGAGATCCCGCCCGTCCCGGGTTTGGATGGCGCCAGGGAATTCACGGTATCGCTCTGGGCCACGTGGGAGGGGACCGGACGTTATCCGAACCTGCTCACGACGCGGACATGGAGTCCCGGTGGCTTCATGTTCTTCGTCAAGGACGAGAGCTGCACATTTCGGATGGGGCGTCCCGGGCACCGCGCGGGCCTTCCCGGGAGCGATTGGTCCGAGGTGGGCGTGTCCTTTCTGGGGCCCTTGCCCCGCCGGCAGTGGGTTCACCTGTGCGCCGTTTTCCGTCTGCCTGACATCACGACGTATGTGGATGGCAGGGCCGCGGGGAAGGGGGCATGGCATCATCCGCTGGGGGCCGATGGGCTGCGATTGGGCGCGTGGGGTGGGTCCATCTCCCATCACGGGTTGCTGGACGAGGTGCGGATCTATGGGAGGGCACTTTCCGCGGAAGAGGTCGCCCGCCTTGCCGTTGATCCCTCGAGGGCGACGGCGGACTACGCGCTGGTCGACGAAAGCAAGTTGCCGCGTTCATTGGCGGGGACCTTCGAGAACCGGCACGCGATACTGGAGATCGACACCCGGGGTCGGATCGCCTCGTTGCGGAGCAAGCCCTCGGGCCGGGAGTTGCTGCCCGGGCCCCATCCCCTCGTCTCGGCGCGCATGGAGGACGGGCGCCGCCTGACGGCGAGGAGGGCCTCGCGCCAAGGCGATGCGGTGACTTTCGAATTCGGCGGCGGCAAGGGTGCCGCGGTGATAGAGATCGGGGCGCGCGAGGAGTTCTTTTCCGTCTCGGCGCGGTCCCTGTCGTTGCCCGGCGTCGAGGCCCTGACATTTTTTGAAGTGCCGTCGGTGGCGGCGATCCACCGGGGGGCGATGGCCAACATGCTCTCGGACGACGCGGATGGGGTGTGTCTCCGGGGGTACGAGTTGCCGGTGGAGATGTCTTGCGGCGGCAACCCCGCGAGCGTGCGCGCGTGGTCGACCTCGGCGCGCGGGTTGACGGGATGGCGCGCGGGTCTCGCTGCCGGCCCGAAATCCGCGATGCCGGGGATGCTCCGGGCGATGGCGAAGGAGGCCGGGGTTCCGGTCTCGCCGCTGGGGGGGCCGTGGTCCCTGGGCGCGGGCCCCAGCCGGGGCTCGTACCTCTTCGCGAACCTGGCGCACCCGGCGACGGACGACTGGATCGATCTGGCGCGTCGGGGGGGATTCACCCACATCCATCTCCATGGCTGGTGGAGCACGCTCGGGCACTACGGGATCCGGACCAATCTCTTTCCCAATGGCCTCGCGGACATGAAAGACTCGGTGGCGCGGATACACGCGGCGGGGCTGAAGGCCGGCATCCACACGCTGACGGGATGCATCGACACCCGCGACCCGTGGGTCACGCCGGAGGCGAGTCCCCACCTCATCGCCGCAGCGAGCTATACGCTGGCGAGGCCGGTTTCTCCAACCGACACCGTCATCCGCGTGAACGAGAGACCATCGCGAGACCACGATATCGTCTTCACCTATTCGGGCCGGGGCAACGCGATCCGCATCGGATCGGAAATCGTGCAGTACTCCGAGATCGTCGATGACCCGCCATACGCCTTCGCGAAGTGTCAGCGCGGGGCGTTCAAGACACGTCCGGCGGCCCACGCGGCGGGAGACCGCGCCGATTACTTGCAGCAGCGATATCTCGCCTTCTATCCCGAGCCGGATTCGCCGCTGGCGGGCGAGCTAGCCGATCGGATCGCGGCCGTCTTCAACGCGTGCGGGTTGGACCAGATCTACTTCGACGGGTCGGAGGGCATGATGGACCGCTACGGGATCGACGCGATGCGTCACGCGATTTTCCGGAGGCTGCGCGGCGAGGTGCTGGTCGAGGCGAGTTGTCACGGGGCGCACAACTGGTGGTTTCACTCGCGGCTGGGCGCGTGGGATCACCCGGTCTGGGCGGCGAAGCGCTTTCACGATCGGCACGTCGCGGCGTCGTCGCGGTATCGGGCGTCGGACCTGATCGAGCCGCAGATGGGCTGGTGGGCGCCCCGCGGGCCGACGCCGCAGGCCAGGGGGCACTTCCTGGATGAGATGGAGTACTTCGCGGCAAAGAATCTCGGGCTCGATTCGGCGATGTCCGTCCAGGGCGTCGATGTCTCGCGGCGCCCTTTGCCGAGGCATGTCGAGGACCAGATTACGCTCCTGGGGTGGTACGAGCGGCTCCGGCTCGCGCGATACTTCGATGTGCCTACCCTTGCTCGGGTGGCCTTGCCGGGCGACGAGTTTTGCCTCCGGCAGGATCGCGAGGGGGCGTGGCGATTCACGCCCGTCGCGATGTCGGATCATCGTGTCACGGGGCCCGGCGACGGTTCGGCGCGCTGGGTGGTCCAGAATCCCTTCGCGCCCCAGCCGTTGTCCGCGCGCATCGAGGCGCTCTATTCCGCCGTCCCGTACGACAGCACGAACCGGATGCGCGTCACGGATGGCGGGGACCTTGCGGCATTCCGGGTGTCGACGGCGTCGGAGAGGGTCAAGCTCGTGCTGGGCGAGGCGTCCGGGGATTCGCGGGGGGGAGGGTCCAACTTGTGGCTCCGTGCGGAGAATCGGGGCAACCCGTCGGCCGGCGCGTGGGCGCGGGCGAGCCTCGGGTTCGCGCCGCCGTACCGGAGTCTCGCCGGCGCCGGCGCGCTGGGGTTTTGGGTCAAGGGGGATGGCAAGGGCGCCCTCCTCAACGTGCAGGTGGGCACGCCGAGGGAATACCATCGCGCGCTGTCGGATCACTACGTGAGGCTCGATTTCGCCGGTTGGCGGTACGTGGCGTTGCTGATTCGCG
Source organism: uncultured Verrucomicrobiales bacterium (assembly GCA_964651705.1). Taxonomy (GTDB): domain Bacteria; phylum Verrucomicrobiota; class Verrucomicrobiia; order JADLBR01; family JADLBR01; genus JADLBR01. The sequence continues at coordinate 32,077 of CAZYWZ010000040.1, read as the reverse complement.
AGCGCGATGTCGCGAAGATGGGGGACCGCTCCTGGCCCTATAATGGCACGCACGAGCTCTACCGTAACACGCTGGATATGGCCCATGTCTCGGAGATCAATCTCTACCTCAATGATCTGCCCCCGGGGCAGGCCACGGACGTGGTCTTGTCCCCCATCGAGGCCCTGGCGATCCGTGCCACCGAGATGAAGAATCCCTCGCTCGCCGCCGGCGGGCGGACCATCGTGTTGCCGGTCACCCTAAAGTCCGGGGATTTTCTGGAACTGGACTCCGGGGGACGGTGCATCCACTATAACGAGAAGAGCGACCTGCTGGCGCGGGTTCGAACCCCCTCCCCGGCGGAGTGGCCCGAACTGAAGGGGGGCGCCAGTCCCCTCGAATTCGCGTGCGAGCCGCAGGCGGGGGCGCCGGCGCGGGCCGAAGTGACGATCCGCGCGAGCGGTGAGCCTTTCGGGGCGAAGAGGCCCTCCGGGGAGATCGGCTGGGAACATCTGGCCCGCGAGCATGAGATGGCACGCGTCATCACGGGGCAGGATGGCGACGAGGACACGTGGGAGGTGATGGTGCGCCCCGGGGAACGCGCGAGGCTTGAGATCGAGCTCATCGGGGCGATGCGGTCGCCGGTCCTGACCATCCGCGGGCAGGCGACGCGTTTTCCCGTGGATTTGGAGCCGGGGCAGCGGTTGATCTGCCGCGATGGGCGAAGATGGGTCGTGCTGTCGGCCGATCGCGAGAAAGTCAACGAGGGGCAACTGGGCCAACCGCCGCCGCGCCTGGAAGGCGGGGTGAACCGCGTCGGGTTCGGCTGCGCCGGGCCCGAAGGGGCCCAGGTCAAGCTGGTCAAGGTGTACGAATGATGACCCGCGCTCGCCGCTATGGTCCGCGATGTCCGGGCCGGTCATCGATATCGCTCGTGGTTGCCAGTCTCCACGAGTCGCCGCCATCGTCGGACATCAAGAGGGAACGGCGCCTGCCGGCGTGATCATTGCGGTAGAACCAGAAGGTGGACCAGTAATCATACGAGAGGAAGAGGCGCCCCTTTCGGTCGATGGTAAGGCGGTGATAGAAGACGCTGTATTCGGATAACGGGGGAACGATCAGGACCTTTGGCATCTCCCAATCTTGGCCGGGCCTCTTGCGCTGGTAGGCGAGCGTGGCGTGGTGGCTGAGGGGAAACGGTTCCCGGTTGCGCTGCCAGAGGCGAAATGCGCCGTGGAGGGTGCCGTCGGGGCCGCAGACGAGTCCTATGTAGGTCTGCGGGAGGTCGGGTCCGGTGGCGGATGGCGGGGTCCATCCGCGGGCGGCATCGTTGGGTTCGAGGGACGCCGCATAGGGGAAGGGCTTCCCGTGGGTGCCGCCGAGGGCGTGCAATGTGCCACGGCCGTCAATGGTGAGGGTGGGGGTGTTGTGGATGTCGTTCGGCGGGGCGCCGTAGCCGATCAGCGCGGGCGGGCCGGTCAGGCCAGTGCCACGGGCGTACGTCGCGACGAAAGCTGGAACTCCGGGGACGGGGGCGGCGGGATCCGTGGCCTCGCCCCAGCAGATGTGCGTCCGGTCACCGCGGGACGCGAGGGTCGCCGGGATTCCCGAGTGCATGGCTAGGCCGATCCCTTGCGTGGAGATGAGCACCGGCGCGGCAAAGTGGATGCGATCGCCGTCGGTCGACGGCAGGAGCAGCTCGATATCGTGCACCCGCCGCCAAAACAGTTTCGGGTCGGTGGCGGTGAGCGAATATCGGGCGATCGGCGGTGGCCCGTCGGGGACATTATGACCGGAGAACTGTTCAATGTCGAAGCTGCTGGCGCGGGCCTCTCCGGGAGGCAGGGCCCAGGCGGTGAAGGTCATCCCGCCGTCGCGGGAGTGGAGCAGGGCGCGCCGTGATCCGGCAGATCCCAAGAGGTACAGGCCATTGGTCCGGTCAAAGGCGATCTTGGTCCCGACAGGGGAGAAGGGTTGGCGCTCGGGCGACGGGACGGCGGAACCCGATGCGGCAAGGATCGGGAGGTTCGTCCAGCCCCCGGGGCACGTCGTGGCGAGGTGGCCGCCATCGAGCGTGAAAGGCCGATTCCCGAGGTCGAAATAGATCTCGCCGCCGCGGGGGTAATCCGGGAGGTATCCGAACTGTTCGTTTTCGTGCTCGAATGGCCGAAGTGTGAGAGGGAGGCGGAGGGGACGAGTGGCGGGACTGGCGCCACCATGGATCTCGAGCGTCGAGAAAGTCGAGAAGTCCGGATCGTCGGCTGGCGTCGCGCGGAGATGGCAGGCGCGCCTTTTGCCGTCGGGCGGCGCGACGAACGAGAGCGTCACCTCGGTCGATTTGCCGGCCGGCAGGGTCACCCTCTCCCGCGCGAGGCTGGCGGGCCACTCGGCTTCGGGGAATTCGACCGAAAGGTTGATGGTTCGTTCGCGGGAGGCGCCGTTGGACAGCCGAAACGTGACCCGGTCGCGGGCGCCGGGCTCGCGGTAGAGGATCTTTCGATACGGGGTGAGGAGCCAATGGTTTTCGAGCAACGGGAACCAAGCGTCGGGGCGGGGCGACCAGCAGGCCATGTCGGGGAAGGGGTCGCCCTTGTCCCATCGGGTGACCCCATCGATGTGGAGGACCGACTCGCCCTTGGGGATGACGAGGTTCCAAGGCCCGCTGTCGCGGGGGATGTCTGCGGCGATCTGGGCCGCGGCATTGCCGCCGGTGATCGGCAGGGTCTTGAGTGTCTTGCCGGAGGAGTCGAGCAGTCGGACGGAGTCGCCGTGGCCGGCGTGTTGCACCTCGATGGCGATGGCGCCCCTCCGCGGGAGGAAGCACACGTTGGCGGCGTCCTCATCGTTGCGCAGGATGATGGGTTCCTGGTGGCGCTCGTCCCGGTGCCCGCGGGCGGTCTCGATGACCTGCTTGGGGCAGTTGGACCGGAAACCCCAGAGGGCCTCGTCGCCGTATCGGTCTTGCGAGACCGTCACGATCAACCCGCAGACGCCCTTGGCGGGCAGGGTGACGCTGAGGGTGGCCGACTGGATCGGGCCCATGCCCTTTCCCCTGGGCAGGCCGTCATCGGGGATGCGCGCCTCGGCGAGCACGCGGCGATCCGGGCCAAACAGGATGGCGCGGAGTTCCGCGGGTGAGCCGCGACGATTGCGGTCGCGCTTGAAGACCTCGACGACGAGCGGGCCGGCATCGGCGAGGAAATAGACGCCCCCGGCGCCGCCCAACAGGAGGGGCGCCGGATGGCCGGGGGCGGCGCTGGCCGCGCCGAGGGGGGCGACCGATGCAAGGAGTGTTGCGATGATCGGGGCGAGGCCCGCCGGAGCTCGGACGCGCATGCGAAAGTCGTAGCGCCGCCGCGGGAGAAGTCAGCCAAATCCCGCCATGCCGCGGTGTGGCCGCGGGCTATCTCTTGGGCAACGAGGGGAAGAGCGCGCGAAACGTCGTCCCGGCCTCGGGCGTGGAGAGGAAGTCGATCTTGCCCTTAAGGTATTGCTCGCCGAGCAACTTCATGCTGTATGTGCCGAGCCCGCGGCCCTCGCCCTTGGTGGAAAAGGAGCGCTTGAACAGTTGCAGTTGCACGTGGCGAGGCATGTGCCCGGGATTGTGCGCGCTCACCTCGGCGGCGCCGTCCCCGGCGATGCATCGGACGGTGACGATGCCGTCGGGCGGTGTCGCCTCGATCGCATTCTTGAGCATGTTCCCCACGACGCGACCCAAGAGGGCGCGGTCGGTGACGACCCGGGCCGGACACTCCGGCGCCTCGTAGCGGAGGAACTTGCCGCGCAGGCTGACGTGATGCTGGTAACCCTCGGTCAAGCCCCCGAGGAATTCTCCCATGTCCACGTCTTCCGGGTGGACCGTGAGCATCCCGGATTCCGCCAGCATCAGCTCGCGCTGGGCACGGATCTCGTCCACGAGTTGCCGCGAGAAGTGGTGGATCATGCCGGCGAGCTCGAGGACCCTGGCCGGCTCCGCCTTGGGCAAGAGTTCGGCGATGCCCGACAGGCCGCCGGCGGTGTTGGCGATATCGTGGAAGAACAGGCGCTCGAGAACCTCCTTCCTCTTTTCCGCGGCGATATCGAGCAGGCTGAAGACCACGAACGCCTCACCCTCGACCACGATGGGCCGCGACCAGACGCGAAGGTCGATGGCCTCGCCATCCGGCGCGCGCGAGATGCGGCACTCCTGGACGTCGGGACGACGCACTTCAATGGCTCGCAGCATCGCGTGGACCGCACCGCAATATCGACAGAACTCCGTGGTCCCGCAGCCGCCGACCGCCTCGATGGCGTGCGCGCAACCGACAACCTCACCGAGGCGGCGGGCCAAGATCTGGTCCAGATCCTTCTGGCCGACGAGCGCGATCATGGCCTTGTTCGCGTAAATTATCTGCCGCCAGTGGTTTAAGACGATCACGGAGAAGGGGACGGCGTCCAGGACGGGGGCGAGGGCGGCCTTCGAGAGGAAGAGATCGTGCTGCCGGCGGACATCTTCCGCGCCAGCGCGGAAGGCGGGGGCAAAGTGCGAATAGGGCAGGCTTCCCTCACGATCCATCGATCACACATTGTGTGATCGCGGGGTGAATTTCAAGGGCGGTTCGGGGGGTGATGGATCAGCGATCGAGCCGCTCCGTTTTGAGTTCGATGAGCCGGACTGGGCCAATGAGTCCGAATGGGGAGAGCGGCGCGTCTGGGCGGAGTTTGATGTCGGCGGTGAGATGGGGTCGGAATGGGGTGGCATCGCCGGCGGCACCCGGCAGGCCCTCCGGGAACTTCACATGGCCGATGAGGCGGTTGCTCCAGGTGCCGGTGACGCGGATCTGTATCTGGTTGGTGCCGGGTTTTGCGGCACCGGTGATGTCGGCCAAGAACGGTGGTTTCCACAGGGTGCCGAGGCCCTTGCCGTTGAGCGATAATTCGGCGATGGATTCGACGCGGCCTAGGTCGAGGAAGAGTCGACGCCCATCGGCGAGGCGCGTGGCGTCGATCGAGACCTGGCAAGAATACGAGGCCGTTCCCGAGAAGTATCGGATGCGGGGATCGGGGTGCGTCTCGAGCGGCATCAGCCTCTCGAGCGAGATGGCGGGGGGCCTGTCGCGCTCGCCGGGAAACGCGACATCCCATGGGCCGCGAATCTCCTGGGGTGCGGGGACATCATTGACCTGGAGCTGTCGGGTGGCGCCGTCGGAGAAGCGGATGGCGTATGTGCCGCTGGCGGCGACCATCGCCTCGACGGCGCCATCGGCGGTGCGGCTGAGGGTGATTGGCGGGGGAAAGCCGCCGCCGGACCCTGGCCGTTCCGCGACGAGAGTGGCCAACTCCTCTTGCGAGAGGGCGCGATCAAAATGCTGGAACTCGGCAAGCTCGCCCCTGAAGGCGCCGCCGCCGCGCCCGCCCGCGGCCAGAGAGGAGTGGACGATCTTCTGACTCTGGAGTCCTTGGCGAGCGAGCTTTCCGTCGAGAAAGAGGGCGGGCCGACCGTCGCGATAGACGACGGCGACGTGGGTCCAGTCATCGATGGTGGCCGGGTGGACCAAGAGCGGGGCGAAGTAGTTCGCGGCGTGCTCGTAGACACAGGCGCCGTTGTTGCCGACCGAGATGCCGGCGCATGCCCGGCCGCCGCTTGGGTAGGCCGTGTCGCCGTGGACGGGGAACACCGCGTCGTTACGCGCGAGCCGGGTCTGGGCGCCGGCATTGGCCTCGGCTGGGAGCGCGATCTCGGCGGCGGGGCGGACCCATCCCGCCATGGTGAAGGTGTTTTCCGTGTCGCGCGCGCCGGGGGCGATTCCGGGAGGCTCGGTCAAGGGTGCGGTCTGCAGCAGGGGCTTTCCTTCGCGCGTGACCTCGGCGACGGTGGGCGCGCCCGACACCGGGCTTCGAAAGACCACGAACAGCGAGCCACGGGGCTCAAGCGTGACGGGCACGCGGATGCCGCCCGGCGTCTGGGCGAATGCCGCGGGATGCGTGATGCGCCCGGTGACCGCATCCCAGAACTCGGGGGCCTTGCCCGGGACGCGGAATTCCGCGACGCGGGTCACGGCGCGGTCGCTCTGGTTGCAGAGGAAATAGATGTCGGCCGAGTTGGAGGCGCGGTGCGTCCACAAGATTTGGGCGGGGTCGATGCCGGCGACGTCCGGGCCGGCGCCGAGCGTGTCCAGCGCGGTGCGGAGATCCGTGCCGCGGAAGACGGTCCCCTTGCCAAAAGCCGTCCGCGTCGCGAGTTTGCCATCGAGCCCAGACCATAGCTCTTCGGCGAGCCGTCGCACCTCGGTGTCGCAGTCGGGATAACCCTGCATGCTCGGCGAGCGCGATGGCGGCGGGCCGAGGATGGCGCCTCCGCCGGCCGCGAGATCCCGGATCTTGCGCAGGACCGCGGGCCTCATCGTATCGAGATCGGGCAGGACCAGGATGCGATACGACTTGCCCCCCGGCAGCGCCAGGCGGCCGCCCTCGGCCCCCAGGCGGCCCTCGATGACTTCGGCGTTGATGTAGTCGAAGTCATGCCCCGGCGGCAGTTCGGGCTTTCTGGCGCCGGTCATCTTGGGCGTGTCCTCGCCGATGAAGTAGGCCACGTCGGCGACGTGCTCGCCCTGCTGCAGCAGGAAGTGGGCGCGCCGATAGTAGTCGATCCAGGCGCGGCCCTGATCAAACCACGTGTTGTGGCGATTGAACTCCGTGCTGAACCACGCGTTGACGCCGGGGAGACGGTCCTCCCAGGGCTGGTGGATGTAGACGTGCAAGACCCAGTGATTGATGCCCTCGCAGAGCGCCCAGTCGCCGCGGCGCTTCAATGACCAGGGCGTGCTCTCAAATTTCAGGACGCTGGTGAACGCCTCCGCGGAGACGATCGGTTTCCCGTAGATGTGCGCCGCCGAAGACGCCGCGCGCAGCTCGATGCTGCCCAGATCTCCCGTGGCCCAGAATTCCCCGCTGACGTGGTCCGCCTCGCCGCCATACTGGAGGAACTCCGCGGGGAATCCCCAGTGGCCATAATTCTCCAGCCACAGCTTTAGCCCGTGCGCGTGACACGCATCGCGGAGGCCGCCGACGTAATCCTTGGCGACCCGGTCGGCCACGAGGCGACGCAGATCCCAGAGGAAACGGTCGGATCGGTCGGCGTCCCCGACGACCCGGCCCGTCAGCGCGGGCAACCACGGGACAGGGTCGTAGCCATACTGTTTCCGGAAGAGATCCGCGAGACCATCCGTCCAGTTCTGTGACCCCATCTCATAGCTATCGGCCACGACGTGTTTGAAGGCCTTGCGCTCGTCGGGGGAGAGGCGGGAGAGGATTTTCCCGATGAAGGCGTCGAAGTGGGCCTTGGCTGCGGCCCGGTTCATCTTGTCCACCTCAAGGCCCTGTCCCTCGGGAGAGGCGGGCGAATTGCGTGCGCCCGTGGGGGCCATCCCGATGCGCAGGATGACCCATTCCCCCGCGGGCGCGTCCCACGCCAGCGTGCCATCGGGTTGCAGCCTGTCGGTCAGGTCGATGACCTTGTCCGGCACCACCGCGAAGTCGGGCGATTCCGGCCCGGTTGCCGGCGGCCAGAGATACGTGTCCCACATCGGGAGTGGGGTCGGGTGCATCTTGCCCAACTGCTTCTCGACGAAACGCTCCAGGCGGGCGCCTCCCCGCAAGTCGATCTCCGCCAGCCTGGCCCTCCCCCTCACGTTCTTTGCCACGAGCCGGAAGCGCCTCGCGCGCTCCGGGGGGAAGGCGATGGCCACGGGCCCATATCGCATCGGGCCAATGCCCGGATTCACGTTGGATCGGTCCACCGCGAACGCGCGCACCGATCGGAGGGAGCCGTCCCCCGCGAACGCCAATAGTTCGAAGTCCGCGGCGAATGCCGATTGCCCCGGGTGCAACACCAGGCTCCGGGCCGTGAACGCCTCGGGCAGATCGATGTCGATGGCAAACGCCGCCGCCCCCTGGCCCGCGCCCTCGGGTAACGCGAATTCCGTCGTGTGATCCCCGTCCACCACCGCCGCGATGCCCCCGGCCGCCGGCGCGCTCGTCGCCTTGGGCCGGAGCGCCGAGACCGCCTCGGCATCGGCCGCCGGCGCACCGAATGCCACCACCGCCACGTCCTGAAAATCCTCCGCCGGGGCGGGGAGTTTCCCCTCGAACCTCGATGGCCCCTTCGCGCGCACCTCGCCGGAGACCAGATACCGCATCGATTCCCCCGGCGTGATCCATGGCCCGCCCGACTGGCTCCAGCCAGGACAGTTGAACATCCCGATGTCCACGCCGAGGCGACCGCCCTCCCGGATCGCGTGCTCCACCATCCCCCACCACTCGTCGCTCAGCACCTTCACCGATCCCTTCTCCACGTCGTCCAAAAATATGTTTCCTATCAGCGCCTCCCCGATCCCCATCCGCGCCATCGCCTCCAGATCCCGCGTGATCCCCTCCCTCGACACATTGTCGCTGATCCAATACCAGTACACCCACGGCCGCGTCGCCGCCGGAGGGTCCACAAAGCCCGCCCCCAGCCCGTCCGCCGCCCCGCGCCCAGACGCACACGTGATCACCCATCCGGCCACCGCGGCGCACAGGGGGGCCAAGCGGCGGAAAAGCGGCGATAGGGAAGGTTCCATTTAGGTTTTATCGCGCGATCCAGCGCCTGCGGCAATATGAAACGGGGGCGTGGGGGATAGCGTCGCCGGCGGCGCGGGGACGCGCCATTCCGGTGGAAACTGCATTCCCGCCGCCGCCTGACACAGGCGGCCTACAAGATTTGTAGGGCGTCTCTGCGAGACGCCACCGGGGGAAGTTTCAGGTCAGGCCTTTGGCTCGTCGAACTGGAGGAGGCGGGCGCCGTTGAAGATGACGAAGAAGGCGCTGAACTCGTGGATGAAGGCGGCGGCGATGGGGCTGACCCATCCGGAGGCGGAGGCGATGATGGCGGCGGCGATGAAGATGAGGCCGCAGAGGAGGTTCTGGTTGATGAGGTGGAGGGCGCGGCGGGAGATGCGGATGAGGGTGGGGAGGCGGTGGAGGTCGTTGTGCATGAGGGCGACGTCGGCGGTCTGGATGGCGAGGTCGCTGCCGAGGGCGCCCATGGCGACGCTGAGGTCACCGGCGGCGAGGGCGGGGGCGTCGTTGATGCCATCGCCGACGACGGCGACGTGGTGGCCCTCTTCCTTGAGGCGTTTGACGACCTCCAGCTTTTCCTCCGGGAGGGTCTCGGCGACGACCTCGCTGAAGCCGACCTCCTGGGCGATGCGCTGGGCGACGTCGCGGTGGTCGCCGGTGACCATGAGGAAGCGGCGGACCCCGAGGTCCCGCAGGCGCTCGCCGATGTTGCGGGCCTCGTCGCGGAGGTTGTCCCTGAGGCAGACGATGGCGGCGAGGCGGTCATCGGCGGCGACGCCGAGGGCGCTGGTGCCCGCCTCGTCGTGGTGGGCGCCGGTGATCGCGACCCCCTCGGATTTGAGCCAGCTGAGCCGCCCGACGCGGATGCGGCGGCCCTCGACGCGGGCCTCGATCCCCTGGCCCGCGACCTCGCGGAGGGCCTCCGGGTCGCGGATGGGCAACCCGCGGTGGCGGGCCTCGTGAGTGATGGCCTTGGCGACCGGATGGCGGGAGTGGCCCTCGACGGCGGCCGCGAGCGCGAGGGCCTCGTCCTCGCCAAACCCGTCGGTGGGCCGGATCGCGGCGACGCTCAGTTGGCCGTGGGTCAGGGTGCCGGTCTTGTCGAAGACGACGGTGTCGACCTGGCTGGCGACCTCGAAGAATCGCACGCTCTTGACGAGGATGCCGAGCCGGGATGCGGTGGCGAGCGCGGCGATCATGGTGGAGGGCCCGGCCAAGACGAAGGCGCACGGGATGCTGACGATGATCACCGAGATGGCGCGCTGGATCTCGCCGGTGAAGAAGAGGACGAAGCCCGCGAGCAGCAACACCATGGGCGTGTAGTACATCGCGTATTCCTCGGTGAGCCGGACGATGGGGGCGCGCGACTGCTGCGCCTCGAGGACGATCTGGCCGGCGCGGCCGATCAGCGTGGATGCCCCGGAGCGCTCGACGGAGACGTCGATCGATCCGGTGAGGTTCGCGGTGCCGGCGTAGACGCGGTCGCCCTCGGCGACATCGACGGGGAGCGACTCGCCGGTGACGCTGGCCTGGTCGATGGTCGAGCTGCCGCGCGCGATCGTGCCATCGGCGGGGATCGTGTCGCCTGGCCGGACTCGAACGGTGTCCCCCGGCCGAAGCGTGGCGGCATCGACCCTCTCCTCGCCCCCGTCGGCGAGGCGCTGCGCGAAGACCCGCGTCAGGCTCAGGAGGTCGCGCACGGCCTGCTGGACGCCGATCATGCTGCGCTCCTCGAGCAATTCGCCCACGATGAGGACCATCGCGACGATCGAGCCGGTGAAGTATTCGCCCGCGGCGAAACAGGCGGCGAGGGCCAGCGCGATGAACTGGTCCATGTAGAAGCGCGTCGCCTCGAACCCGTGGACGCGCATGGAGGTGATCGCATCCCAGAAGACGGGGGCCCCGAGGACGAGCATGGCGAGCATGCCGAAGACGGAGGCCAGCGAGTCCTGATCGGGCCGGACGAGGCGGAGGATGCCGCCGGTGAGCAGCAGGACGGCGCCGAGCGACAGGAAGACCAGGCGTCGCGCGAGGGCGCGCTGCGCGCCAGGGTCGGCGGCGGGCGCCGCCTCAGTCAGTGATTGGCTCTGGGTCATGAGCGGGGGGGCGGATCATCAGCTGCAGGGGAAGGCCCTGTCCCGCATTGACGGCGGGCAACCACGTGCGGCGCATGACCCATTCGATTATCTCCATGTGCCGCCGGATGCGGAAGGCGTCGAGGTTCTCCCGGGCGGCCTCCCACTGGGCGATGAAGGATGTGGCCTCCCCGCGGGCCCTCTCGACGATGCGCCGCGCGAGGCCATCGGCCTCCTGCTCGATGCGGAAGACGCGGGCCTCGATCTCGGGGAGCCTCGCCTGCCGGTAGGCGTTCGCCTTTTCCGATAGGGTCCGCGCCTCGACCTTGGCGCTCACCACCTCCTCGAACGCCTGGAGGACCTGGCGCGCGGGGACGATCTCCCGGATCTCCCAGGCCTGGAGCGCCAGGCCAAGGCCGAGGCGATCGATCTTGCCCTGCGCGATGCGGAGGCACTCGTGGCGGAGGCGTTCCTGCCCGCTGGTGAGGGCGTCGTCGACGCCGATGGACTGGACGGCTTCCGTGGCGGCGTCGCGCAAGATCGCCCGGAAGAGGGGTTGGGGATTCTCGGCCCGGGGTCCCTCGCGCAGCAGGTGCTCGGTGTCTTTCGCGTTGAGCGCGTAGGCGCGCGGATCGGAGATGGTGTAGCGGACCGAGAAGCTGGCATGGACGAGGTTGACGTCGCCGGTCAGGAGGTAGCCATCATCGACGGGATGGAGGGTCTCTTTGATGGGCGGGGCCTCGGGCGCGGGCGCGCCCCCGGGGGCGTCCGCCGCCTCTTGGGCGGTGGCGGGCATCGCCGGGGCGGCCCAGTCGTCGAGCTGGATCTCTTGGACGGTGCGGGTCGGGACCTTGATCACGCGATCGATGGGGAACGGCATCGCGACGAGGAGGCCGGGCGGATGGATCTGCCCGGTCGATCGGCCGAAGCGCAGGACGAGGCCATTCTCGTTCGGGCCGACGACGCGGACATTCGATGCGAGGTACACGACCACGAGCAGCATGAGGACCCAGCGGAGCACGCCGATGGAGGCCCGGAGTGCCTCGAGCGTCGCCGAGGGCGCGGATCGGGTCATCTTGTCTTGTCGGGCCATGGTCACTCCTGCCGGGGTGCCGCCTCCGCCGGCGCCTGCTCTGGCTTGGGCGCCTTGCTCCCGACGGGCATGCGCAGCGCGTCGAACGGGGGCGTCTTCGTGTCCAGGATGAGCGTGGTGTTCACGTCGCCGATCCGCTTCAGGGCCTCGAGCCTGCGCAGGAACCCGTAGAGTTCCGGGTCGCGCTGGTAGGCCTCCGCCACCAGACGCGCGGCCTCGGCCTCCGCCTTGGCGGTGGTCTCGGCCGCGGCGCGCTCGGCCTCGGCGACCATCACGGTGGTCTCGGCGTCGGTGCGGGCGCGGATGTCGTCGGCCTCCTTGGCGCCCACGGAGCGGTAGTGCTCCGCGATCTGCGCGCGCTCGGCACGCATGCGCTCGAATACGAAGCGCGTGTTGGATTCCGGCAGCCCGAGGCGGCAGATGCCCACCTGGCGGACGGCCACGCCGAACGCGGTTTCCGAGCGCTCGGACACGATCTCGGTGAGGCGTTTCTCGATCTCCTCGAGCTTGACCTCGGCGCGGTTGGTCGACACGAGGTTGGCGAAATCGTACTGGCCGAGGACGGTGTTCTTTGCGCCGGTGACCAGGCCGTCGAGCTTCTGGCGCGCGTTCGGTTCATCGCCGACGCTCTGGAGAAACAGGAGGGGGTCCTTGATCTGCCAGGCCGCGTAGACGAAGAGGATGACGTTGCGCTTGTCGCGCGTCAGCGCCTCGGAGGGGCGGCTCTCGAAGACCGCGATGCGGCGGTCGAAGATCCGGGCGGATTCGACGGGCCAGGGGTATTTGAAATAGAGGCCGGCCGCCTCGATGACGCGGACGGGTTTGCCCAGGCGGGTCACGACGGCCATCTGGTCCTCGCGGACCTGGAACGAGAGCATGACGCAGGCGAGGATGATCGCGATGACGGCGGCGACCAGGATGCGGAACAGGAGGTCTCTCTTTTTCATGTGTGCGGTCACTCCATGGTGGCGGGCGCTTCATCCAGAAGCGGCATCACCGAATATCCGGGGTCCAGGGGGAGGTAGAATAGCGCTGGCGCGGGCGGCGGCGTGTCCCCGTCGATGACGACCTTGGGGCGGCCCGGGAGGATTTCCTCGAGTGTCTCGAGCCGGAGCCGTTCGCGCAGGAACTCCGGGGCGTCGTGGAAGGCCGAGACGATCTCGCGGAACCGGTTCGCGTCACCCGTGGCCTTCGTGATGCGCGCCTGGCCGTTGGATTGGGCGTCGAGCCGCTTCTTGTTGGAGGTGGCCTCCGCGGCGGGAACGTTCAGCGCGCGGTACTTGTGTCCGCCATAGACGATCGCGTGGCGCTCCTCCTCGGCGCTGATCACATCCTGGTACGCCGGGGCCACATCGACCGGCGGATGGATGTCGCGCAGGCCGATGAACAGGATCTCGACCCCGAAACCCAGGCGCTCGGCGGCGGCCTGGAGCGTCGAGCGCATCTTTTCTGCGATCTCCTCGCGCTCCCCGATCATGACCCGGAAGCTCTCTCTCGCGGCCAGGACGTGCACCAGTTCCCGATAGGCCAGGTGCGTGAGGGCCTCGCCGTGCCCGCGGGCCCGCAGGAGGTAGGTGACCGGGTTGGCGATCCGATAATAGATCAGCACGCTGACGGTGAGCAGTTCCTCGCCGCTTCCGGCGAGCATGTTCTTCTCCCCACGGTAATGCCGCTGGTCCCAGAGAATTGGCCCGCCGAGGTCCTCTTCGTAGCCGATGTGGATGGTCTCGATCCGGCGGGTGGGAACGATCCGGATCTGTTCTAAGGGCCATGGCCAGCCGACGTGCAGGCCCGGTTCCAGCGGATCGGCCTGAAAGCGGCCCAGGCGCATCCGGACCCCCTCGCTTTCGGCGGGGACGACCGTGAGGCAGCTCGATGCCCAGACCATCAGGGCGCCAAACAGCACCAGGGGGCCGAAGATCTGGCCGAGGAAGCGGAATGCCCAGATCTCGCCCAGTTTGACGCCGTAGGTGGATTCGATCGCTTGGCCGATGCGCCGGATGGGGTTGGATCGCGATAACGTCCAATCGAGGAGGGAGCTTTGGCCCATGGGCGACTGGCCGCGGCTGGCCGGAGGACGATAGATCTCGGCGAGGCAGGTGAGACCGGTTTCGATGACGAGGACGAGCGTGACGAGCGCGACGGCCCAGGCCGCCCATGCGGTGCCGTCGATGCCGGAGTAGAGGTAAAAGAAGAGGGCGGCGGGCCCGAGGAGGTGAATGGCGACGCCCAACCAATTGAGGTGTATGGCGCCCTTGAGGGTGGCGTCAGGATGGGCTCGCTGCACCGAGTGCGCCCACCGACCCAAGAAGAAGAGCATGAAGGCGGCGACGCCGCCGAGGATGGCGGCCAACCGCACCGTCTCCGGCCGGTCGGGGGGCAGGGGGAGTTGGCCCAGCCAACCGCAGCGGTACAGGGACATCAACGCGCCCAGGAGTCCGAGGGACAACAGGATCAGGGGGAGGGCCGATGCCAGCGCGCGGACGAACCGCGCTCGGGTGGTGGCCGATGTCGTCGGCGCTGGGCCGCGAAGGGAGAAGAGGAGCAGGTTGGCGGCGGCCGCGGTGGACCAGAAAAAGAAGACGGCCTGGGCGCGGAGGAAGGGGAGGTCCAGCCGGGCGGCCAGCGCGGTGAGGCCGAGGAGGGAGACGGCCTGCGCGATCGCCAGGACGAGAAGACCGCGGCGGGATGGGGTCCACTTCGCCGCGGGGGAAGCCGGGCTTTTGATGGCGTCAGTCATTTAATGGCGAGGTGCAATAATGAGGTGTTTTTCGGAGAGTGCAAATGGTTGGTGGCCTCCCGAACGCGGTGTAACCGGGCCGTCGCGCGGGTCGCTCACGCTCCCCGCTACACCGCCGTTGCGTGGCGGGGCGAGATGTTCTCCAGAACGCGCCGCGTCATTCATGTGGAAAAATTGGAGGGCCGATGTGGACTGCGGCGTGGCAGCGCCGCTTTGGATGGGCGCGTTGGGTCCTGTTGTAGAGTCTGGCGGCGGGAGCATGCCGGGCCGTTCGGGGCAATCCAAAGCGGCGCTGCCACGCCGCAGTCCAAAACAGGGCCGCCTCCTCGCCAGCCATGCGGGCGGGCAGGCTATCGGTGGCTACCCAAAAATTCGCAAGTGACTCAATTGCAGATAACTATCTTCGGTATCTCGGTTATCCGCGGTTTGAAATTTCGGGTCAGGGGTTGAGGGTAAAGACCTCGCCGGCCCGGATGGTCGGGGTGAGGGTCTTTGAGGCATAACGGATGGCCAGGGGTTTTCCCTTGAGCGAGCGGACTTCGGCGGAGGTGAGTTCGCCGTTTTTCCACGCGATGGAGACGTCGAAGGCCCCCCGGGCCCTGAGGCCGGTGACCCGGCCCTCGGGCCATGCGGCGGGTAGGGCGGGCAGGAGTTCCAGGACATGGCCTTTGCCGTCGGGGGTGCGGCGATGGGACTGGAGGAGCATTTCGGCGATGCCGGCCGTCGCGCCGAAATTGCCGTCGATCTGGAAGGGTGGGTGCGCGTCGAAGAGGTTGGGATAGATGCCGCCCCTGCGGTAATCGGTGAGGCTGGATCCGGTGAGGCGAAGCAGGTTGCCGAGGATCTTGCGCGCCCGGTCACCATCCTTGAGGCGGGCCCAGAGGTTGATTTTCCAGGCCATGGACCAGCCGGTGCTCTCGTCGGTGCGCAGTTCGAGGGAGCGGCGCACGGCATCGGCGAGGGCGGCGTTTTCCTCGGGGGTGATGTCCCTGCCCGGGAATGCGCCGATGAGGTGCGACAGGTGGCGATGGTGGGGCTCCGGTTCCTCGAAATCCTCGTGCCACTCCTGCAATTGCCCGCGGGCGCCGACCTTGTACGGGGGGAGTTTCGCCCGGGCCTCCTCGAGCTGCTTCTTGAAATTGGCGTCCATGTTGAGGATCTCGCATGTCTCGATGCAGTTGGCGAAGAGGTCCCGGATCAGCGCGATGTCCTGCGTGGTGGCCATGGCGACCCCCGCGACCTTTCCGTCCGGGGCGCGGAACTTGTTTTCGGTCGACGAAGAGGGGGCGGTGACGAGGTAGCCCTTGCCATCCGGCACGAGCCAGTCGAGGCAGAACTCGGCGGCACCCCGCATGATGGGGTAGGCGAAGCCCCGGAGGAAGTTGTCGTCTTGGGAGAAGGCGTAGTGTTCCCAGAGATCCATGCAATGCCACACGCCCCCCATGGCCCAGTTGGCCCAGGTGGGGGCGCCCTTGCCGTAGTTGCCGACCGGGGCCGACTGGCGCCAGATGTCGGCATTGTGGTGGGCGACCCAGCCTCGGGCGCCGTAGTTGGTCTGGGCGGTCTTCCTGCCGTTGGCGGCCAAGTCTCGAATGAACTGGAGCATGGGCGTGTGGCACTCGGAGAGATTGCAATTCTCGGAGGGCCAGTAGTTCATCTGGCTGTTGATGTTGAGGGTCCAGTTGGAACTCCAGGGGGGGCGCATCTCGTCGTTCCAGATGCCCTGGAGGTTGGCGGGCTGCGTGCCGAGGCGGGAGCTGGCGATGAGGAGGTATCGGCCGTACTGGAACACGAGGGCGGCCAGGGCCGGGTCGTCGGCCTCGGCGTAGCGGAGGATGCGCTTGTCGGTGGGCATGTCGGCCGGGGTGGTGCCCAGCAGCAGGGAGACGCGGCGGAATAGCCTCTGGTGGTCGGTGACGTGGTCGTCCACGAGTTGGTCCCACGACTTGACGGCGGCGGCCATGGTCTGGCGGCTTGGTACGGCGTCGGGATCCACGCCCTGGCGCCCGGGGGATTTGTCGTAGCCGTTGAAGCTGGTGTCGGCGGCGAGGAGGAGGATGGCGCGATCGGCGCCCTCGACGCGCAGCTCTCCCTCCGGGGTGGCCGCGGCGCGCCCGCCGGTGGTGACCGCGCGCAGATGGACGGCGAAGCGCATCCCCTCGCCATCGGGGCCCTCGGAATAGATGATGGCGTTGGTGGAGTCGCGAAGGTAGTTCGGGTCGACGTGCGCGGGGCACCGGCCGCGCATCGCGATGCGGTCGGGTGCGGCGTTCGTGACCGAGAAACGCAGCTGGCTATCCAGCGTGGCAGTGAACGTGACCCGGCCGGGGGCATCGGAGGCGATCGAGATCGCGATCACTTGCTGCGGGTGGCTGGCGAGGACCTCGCGGGTGAAAGTCGTCTCGCCGACCTTGAATCGCGTGGTCGCGATGGCGCGGTCCAGGTCCAACTCGCGGCGGTATTCCGAGGCCTCGCCCGGCAGTTCGAACGTGATGCGCAGGTCGCCCAGGGGCAGATAGGACTGGTTGTAGGGGCCCTGCATCTTCTTGCACAATTCGTCCGCCTCCGCGTAACGGCCCGCGAAGATCGCCTCGCGGACTTTGGGCAGCCAGTTCTTGGCGTCGGGGTTGTTCCAGTCCTTTGGCCCGCCGGACCAGAGGGTGTCCTCGTTGAGCTGCAGGCGCTCCTCGCGGATCCCGCCGAACACCATGGCGCCGAGGGTGCCGTTGCCGATCGGCAGGGCCTCGACCCAGTTGCTCGCCGGTGCGGGATACCAGAGGATGTGCGGCGACGGTTCGGATGCGGGGATTGTCCATGGGAGAGACGCGGCGGCCAAGACAGCCAATGTGCGCATGCGGAAATCACACGCTGTGGAGAGGTGCGTGGCAAGTCAGGAATCGGGCCGGTTGCCGAAGGATGTAGCCCATCTGGTCACAGATGGGCCACGACGCTGGCCCTGCCCCGGGGCTTGTGCCCGAACGGCCCATCTGTGACCAGATGGGCTACGTCGGGAGTTATCCAAGCGGGAGCCAGTGCCTTCCGGAACCCTGATGCCGGAGGCTGCGAAATCCGGCGATGCGTGTATACTCTCGCTCCATGTCGTATCGGACGTGTTTTGTGACGCTGGGCCTGGGCTTTCTTGCGGGCGTGTCCTCCGGTGCAGGCCCGGATGGCTTTGATCGCCTCACCTTCCACGCGCCGCCGAAACCCTTGGCCGAGGGTGCCCGGGTCGCGGACTGGCCGAGGTTTCTGGGGCCCTCGGATGATTGCCGGACGCCCGAGACGAGATTGCTGAAGGAGTTCCCCCCCGAAGGGCCAGCCAAGGTCTGGGAGGTGGCGCGCGGGGACGGGTACGCCTCTCCGGCCATCGTTGGCGGCCGGCTGATCCTGTTCCATCGGCTCGACGGACAAGAGACCATCGAGTGCCTGGACGCGGAGAGCGGGAGGCGCTTCTGGGGCGTCGCCTATCCGGTCGAGTTTCAGGATCGGTTCAATTACAGCCCCGGGCCGAGGAATGGCCCGATCATCGCGGGGAACCGCGTCTACACCTTCGGGGTGACTGGGATCCTGCACTGCCTGAACCTGGAGGACGGTGCGGTCATCTGGAAAAGGGACCTGCGGGCCGATTATGAAGTGCCGGAGAATTTCTTCGGGCTGGGCTCTTCGCCGCTGGCGTATGGCGGCCTGCTGATCGTCAACGCGGGCGGGTCGGACCGGCGTTCGGTGATCGCCTTCGATCGGGAGACTGGCGAGGAAGTCTGGTGCGCCTTGAGCGAGTGGGGCAACAGCTACGCCTCTCCGATCGTCGCCCGCCTTCATGGTGCCGACCGGATCATCGTTTTCGCGGGTGCGGAGAGCGAGCCACCGACGGGCGGCCTCCTCTGTATCGATCCGGCGACCGGGCGCGTCGATGGCGCGCTGCCGTGGCGGGCCAAGATCGTCTATTCGGTCAACGCCTCCACGCCGGTTGCCGTCGGCGATGACGCGGTTTTCATATCCGAGTCGTACACCGAGGGCGGTGCCCTGGTCCGCTTTTCCAAGGGATTTCAGCCCTCGGTGGCGTGGGCCAACAAGGCCTTCGGGATGCATTTCATCACGCCGGTTCTCCACGACGGATATCTCTATGGCATCGACGGACAGCATCAGGGGGAGGCGAAGCTCGCCTGCGTCGACGCGGCCACGGGTGCCGAGCGCTGGCGTGACCCGATGCGATGGGAGATCGATCTCGGTGGGGGCCCGAAGCGCATCGGCGTCTGCCGCGGGAATCTCATCCATGCCGACGGGGCCTTCCTGTGCCTGGGGGAGCTGGGCAGCCTCCTCTGGCTTGAGCTCTCGCCCCAAGGCTGCCGCGTGCTCAGCCGCGCGCAGCCCTTCATCGCCTCCCAGACATGGACCCCGCCCGCCATCAGCCGCGGGCTGCTGTACCTGATGCAGAATGCCGACGACGCGCTGGGCGGGGCCGGGCCCCGGGTGATCTGCTACGATCTGCGGGGACGGTGACGCGTCAGATGTTGTCCCCTCCTCCCCGATGCCGAGGAAAAACCTATGGGAAGGCGCCGCGATGGGCAATCGTGAAGACCGATCAGCGAAACGCGACCCCCGGTGCCTCGCGGACGGCGGGCTCGACGTCGAAGAAGCCTTCTGGCGCAAATCCGAAGGCGGAGGCGACGAAGTTCGAAGGGAAGGTCTCGCAGCGGTTGCGGTAGTCGCGGACGTTGCCGTTGTAGAACCGCCGCGCGGCCTGGATGCGGTCCTCGGTGTTGGTCAGCTCGCGCTGGAGTTCGAGGAAGTGCCGGTCGGCCTTCAGGTCGGGGTAGTTCTCGACGACGGCGAGGAGGCGCTGGAGGGCGCCGACGAGCTCGCGTTCCTCGCGAGCCTGGTCGGCGACGGGGCCGGCCTCGGCGACGCATCGGGCCCGGAGATCGGTGACGCGCGCCAGGACCTCGCGCTCGTGCGCGGCATAGCCCCTGACGGTTTCGACGAGGTTGGGGATCAGCTCGTAGCGGCGCTTCAATTCCGTGTCGATATTGCCCCACGATTCGCGGATGTGATTCCTGAGGGAAACGAGGCCATTGAACTGGACGATGACCCAGAGCGCGAGAATGGCGAGCAGGCCGAACGGGACCAGGGCTAGGAGCGCCGAGTCAGGCATGGGTCTGTTGCTCCGCGAATAGGTAGTTGGGCAAGAGGCCGCGCAGGCCGGCGATGCGATCCAGCGCGGGTTCTACGGTCTCCGGTCGCAGGCGACCCGAAGACCATGTGGCGAGCGTGTCGCCCTCGATCTCGATGCGCAGGTCGCGGTGGGTGAGCAGGAATTCCATCATGCGCGGGTGGCAGACGTCGTAGGCGAACCTCCGGTCCTTGGAGCGGACCGAGAACGCGCCCGAGAACTCGGCGGACTCGAAGTCGATATCCTCCCAGCCGAAGGCCTGGGCGATCTTGGATCCGAAGTCCTCGGGGACGATACGCAGTTCGGGGAACGACACGGGGAGGGTGAGCGCGAAGACCGAAAGGTGGTAATGGGTGGTGCTGGAGCTCTTTCCCGTATTGCGGGTGACCTGATAGTGGTAATCGAAGACAATGGCGGGATGCCCGCGCCATTGGCCGCGGAGGATGTTGTAGGCGTAGCGGTTCGTGCCGTTGGCCAGCGCGCCAAGCCATTGGAAGGCGGCGGCCAACTCGCGGTCGTGGTCGGGGAAAAACGCGAATCCGAGGCGCGCGGCGGCTGCGGCCAGCGCCTCCCGCCGCCGGCGCTCGGCGCGATACGAGAAGACGCCCGCGACGATGGTGATCGCCGCGAAGAGGACGAGAATCAATACGAAGGCTGGGAACTCCACGGCCACATCCATGGTGGGAGGCGGGCCAGAGATGTAAACGGAAATTCTGGAAGGGGCCTTTTGGACTGCGGCGTGGCAGCGCCGCTTTGGATGGGGGCGTAGACCGGGCCGTTCGGCGCAATCCAAAGCGGCGCTGCCACGCCGCAGTCCAAAACAGGGCCGCCTCCTCGCCCGCCTCTGGCGGGAGAATGTCTGCCTCACGACGTATCAGCGCAACAAATTGTAGGGCGTCTCTGCGAGACGCCAGCCTGGGGGGAGTCTCGGGTCAGAGCGACGACCGGATTGCCGCGAGGATCGGTTCCGGGAGGATGCCCAAGGCCAGGATCCCGGCGATCAGCGCGACGCACAGCGCCCGGGTGGCGGCGTCGACGGCGACGTCTGGCCGGTCCTCGGGGTCGCGGAAGAATGTCTCGCGGACGATGGCGAGATAGTAGTAGATCGCGATGACGGTATTGACGACCGCGACGATGACCAGGAGCAGGTGTCCTTGGTTCAGGGCGGCCTTCAGGAGCGCGAGCTTGCCGGTGAATCCGGCGAATGGCGGGATGCCGGCGAGGGCGAAGACGCCGACGCCGAGCGTGATGGCGAGCATGGGCGAGCGACGGTGCAGTCCCGCCAGGTCCCCCATGGGGACATTGGCGCCGTCGCGCGAGATGCGGCAGATCGGGACGAAGCACGCGATCACCATCAGCGCGTAGGCGAAGATGTAGTACATGGCCGCGCTATAGCCGTCGCCATCCATGGCGACGAAACCCAGCAGCGCGTACCCCGCGTGGGCGATGCCGGAGAAGCCAAGCAGGCGCTTCAAATCGTCCTGCATGAGCGCCACGAGGTTGCCGTAGAACATCGAGGCGCCCGCCAGGACCGCCATGAACGCGACGATCGTCGGGTCGCCGGGCGCGGCCAGGGACACGAAGCGGACCAGGATCGCCACCGCGCCGATCTTCGGCAGCGAGGCGATGAGGCCCGCGGTCTCGTTCGAGGAGCCCTGGTACACGTCGGGGGTCCAGAAATGGAATGGGAAGACCGCCAGTTTATAATACAGCCCGCAGAAGGCCATCGCGAGGCCGACGAGCGCAACGGGCGACGACAGGAATGGCTGGAGCCGCGGCGCAAGTTCTTCGAGCGACGTGGTGCCAGTCAACCCAAACAGGTAGCTCAACCCGAAGAGCATGATGCCGTTGGCGGCGACGCCGAACATGATGTACTTGATGGCGGACTCCATCTGCGATCGCTGCCCCTCGCGCTCGCGCC
Organism: uncultured Verrucomicrobiales bacterium; assembly: GCA_964651705.1. Taxonomy (GTDB): domain Bacteria; phylum Verrucomicrobiota; class Verrucomicrobiia; order JADLBR01; family JADLBR01; genus JADLBR01. Next base: position 10,501 of record CAZYWZ010000040.1, on the reverse strand, counting down.
GCATGGCCACAAGGACGTAAAGCGGGAAGGCCGAGAGCTCGAGGCAGACCACCAGCGTGATCACGTCGATGCTGCTGACCAGCATCATCAGGCCGCTGACGCTGACGGTCAGGAAGAAATAGTACTCCGGCCTCAGCTCCTCCCGGATGTCGGGCAGGCCGCCCTTCATCAGGACCGCCGCGATGAAACCGATCGCGAAAGCCAGCTTCAGGATCTGGGAGAAGAGATCGACGCGGTAGGCGCCGTCGAACAGCGTCGCCTCCTGCCCGAGCGCCAGGGCGGCGGCGACCGCCGCGGCGATCGAGGTGCCGAGCGCGACAAGCCGGGCCTGGCGGACGCGCGACTTTCCGAGCATCACGAAGAAGAGCGCGAGGGCGCCGAGCAGGACGAGCGATTCGGTGAGGAAGGCCATGGGATCAGTGTTGGACGACCTGCGCGATCAGGTGGTCGACGCTGGCGTGGAGCACCCGGGTGAAGGGCCCGGGGTTCAGGCCGAGCCAGAGGACGAAGACGACCAGGGGGACGAGCGCGAAGGTCTCGCGGAGGTCGGCGTCCCGGAGCCCGTTGTGCTCGGGGTTCCGGGTGCCGCCCCAGGCGACGCGCTGGAGCATGCGGAGGTTATACGCGGCGGCGAGGACGACGCCGGGGACCGCGAGGGCGGTGAGCCACAGGGAGTATTCGAAGCTGCCCTTGAGCACCAGGAACTCCCCGATGAAGCTATTGGTTCCCGGGAACGCGAGGGAAGAGAGGGCGAAGATGCCGAAGCACGTGATGAAGATGGGCATGTGCTTGCCGACGCCGGCGGATTGGTCCAGGTCGCGCGTGTGCAGGCGCTCGTAGAGCATGCCGACGGCGACGAACAGCGCCCCCGTGGTGACGCCGTGGTTGATCATCTGGAGCATGGCGCCCTCGATGCCATCCTTCGTCATCGTGAATATGCCGAGCGTGACGAAGCCCATGTGAGCGACGCTCGAGTAGGCGACGAGCTTCTTGAGGTCGGACTGGGCCAGGGCGGTGAACCCGCCGTAGACGATGGCGGCCACCGAGAGCCCGGCCACCCACGGCATGAGGATCGCGGTGGCGTCCGGGGTCATCGGCAGGCAGAAGCGCAAGAAACCGTACCCGCCCATCTTCAAAAGAATGCTGGCCAGCAGCACGGAGCCGGCCGTGGGGGCCTCGACGTGCGCGGCGGGCAACCACGTGTGGAAGGGGACCATCGGCACCTTGATCGCGAAGGAGATCGCCATCGCCAGGAAGACCCAGATCTGGAAGCCGACCGGATAGCCCTGTCCCATCATCCCGGGTATGTCGAAGCTGCCGGTCTTCAGCCGCATCGCGATCAGCGCGACCAGCAGGAACACCGAGCCCGACATCGTGTACACGAAGAACTTCACCGCGGCATAGATCTTCCGCGGCCCGCCCCAGACGCCGATCATGACGCTCATCGGGATCAGCATCGATTCCCAGAACACGAAGAATAGGATCGCGTCCAGGGCGCAGAAGACCCCGATCATGGCGGACTCCATGACCAGCAGGCAGACCATGAACTCCTTGACCCGGCGTTCGATATAGCGCCACGACGCCAGGACGCAGATGGGCATCACGAGCGCCGTGAGGAGCACGAGCAGGAGGCTGATGCCGTCGATGCCGAGGCGGTACTCGATTTTGAGCGCGGGGATCCAGGGGTGGCGCTCGACGAACTGGAAGGCGGCGGTCGTGGCGTCGAACCGGAAATACAGCGGCAGTGCGAGCGCGGCGTTGGCCAGGGTGAACAGGAGCGTCCACCAGCGGAGGGCGCGGTCGGTGCGCAGGAGTGCGGCGACCGCGGCGGCCGCCAGCGGCGCGAATATCAGGAGGCTGAGGGCGGGGAAGCCGCCGGTCTGTGTGGGGTCGGTCATTGCGCGATGGCCCTCGATACGATCAGGAAAACGATGACGATGGCCGCGGCGGCCCCGAAGGTGAGGGCGAGCGTCTCTTGCATCGGGCCGCGCTGGATGCCGCGGACGCGGGCGCCGATGCCCGCGACGACCTTGGCGATGCCATCGACGCAGCCGTCGATCACGTTGTTATCAAATCGCCCGATGCCGCGCGCGGCCGACATCAGGGGCCCGAGGCCGGCCGTGCGGTACGCCTCGCCCACGGCGGCGTCGGAGGCCTGGACCGGCCGCTTCGCGAACCGGAGGAAGAGGCGGCCCCCCATGCGATAGAACCAGTCGGTGTCGAGGCTGATGGTGGGCTCGGGCTCGAGCTTCTTGACCAGGAGGAAGAAACCGACCGCGGTGAACAGCAGGATCTGGAGCGTCTCCGACACGTGGTAGGCGGTGTACGGGTGGTAATCCACGGGATGCGGGAGCATCGCGTAGAGGTATGGCGTGTGGCAACCGATGAAGATGCAGAGGGCCGAGGCGATCGTCATCGCCGCGTTCATGTTCCACGGTGGCTCGGCGGCGCGCTCCCATGTCTCCGGCTTGCAGTTGTTCTTCCCGAACCAGATAAAGTAGGGGACCTTGAGCCCGGTGTGCAGGAAGGTGCCGACCGAGGCGAGCATCAGGAGGAAGCCGGCCCAGAGATTGTGCTCCTCGAAGCTGGCCGCGACGATCATCGATTTGCTCACGAAGCCGCTGAAAAGCGGGAACGCGGAGATCGACAGCCCGCCGATCAGCGTGAACAGGAAGGCCCACGGCATCCGCTTGTAGAGGCCGCCCAGTTCGGTGAACTTGCTCTGGCCGGTCATGTGGAGGACGGCGCCGCAGCCCATGAAGAGCAGGCCCTTGTAGAGGATGTGGGCGAAGGCGTGCGCGCAGGCGCCGTTGATGGCCATCTCGGTGCCGATGCCGACGCCGGCCACCATGTATCCGACCTGGCTGATGATGTGGTAGGCGAGCAGGCGGCGGCAGTCATTTTCCAGCACCGCGTACACGACGCCGTAGAGGGCCATGATGACGCCGAGCGGCACGAGAATCTCCATCCCGGCGAAACCGCGGCACAGGGCGTAGACGGCGGTCTTCGTGGTGAATGCGGAGAGGAATACCGAGCCGTTGAAGGTCCCCTCGGCGTAGGCGTCGGGGAGCCACGCGTGGAGCGGGGGCACGGCCGCGTTCAGGATGAACCCGATCATCACGAGCCACGCGGCGGGCGTCGGGTGGTGCACGTCGAAGGCGGTGAAGGCCCAGCCGTGGCCGCCGCCCTTGCAGTGCAGGATGATGCCCGCCAGCAGGCAGAGGCCGCCGGCGGTGTGCACCAGGAGGTAGCGGAATCCCGCCGCGAGCGACTCCGGCCTGCGGCGGAACCACACCAGGAAGACCGACGAGAACGCCATGATCTCCCAGAACAGGAAGAGCGTCAGGAAATCCCCCGCGAAGATCGCCCCGAGCGAGCCGGCCGCGTAGGTCCAGGCCGCGGCGTGCTGGGCATCCTCTTTGACGTGCAGGCCGTAGAGCGTCGCGATGGCGCAGGTCAGCGCCATGATGTAGCCGAAGACCGAGCTGAGCGCATCGACGCGCCCGAAGACCAGCGTCCACTCCAGGAAGCGGACCTCGCCGAAGGTGCCGTCCTGCAGGCCGAGGACGCGGGCGAAGGCGAGCGCGGGCACGATCAGGAGGTAGGCCTTCTTGAGGCGGGCGGGCACCAGCGGCAGCAGGGCGGCGCCGAGGAGCAGGATCAGTGCCGGGTGCAGCCAGAACTCACTCATCGTAGTAATCCTCCGGCCGCATGATCCCCAGGTGGCCGAACCACTTGGAGGCGATGATGAGGATGACGCAACCGGCGAAACCGAACAGGGCCCAGAATCCGGGGATGTGCTCGGCGCCGGTGTGCGCGTGTCCCTTGTCCACGATCGCGGGGACGGCGTCCAGCAGCACCAGGAGCGCCAGCGCGACGAGGGAGAGGCGGACCACCGTCTTCAGGTGGTCGCGCAGGAACTGGATGACGCGCAGGAGTCTCATGGGGTGATGGCCTCGGCAAATCGCATGAAGAAATCCGGGCAGAGCCCGATGGCCACGGAGATGGCCGCGGTGATCACCAGGGGAACGACCATCGAGGGGTGCGCCTCGCGATGGCCGCCATCGCCATCGGGCGCCTTCCCGAAGAAACCCTGGTACACGACCGGGGCGAAATACGCGGCGTTGAGGAGGGTGCTGGAAAGAAGGACGACGATGATGCCGATCGATCGGGCGTCCCACGCGCCGTTCAGCAGGTACCATTTGCTGACGAATCCGGCGACCGGCGGTGCCCCGATCATGCTGAGGGAGGCGACCGCGAAGGCGCCGAAGGTGAATGGCATCGCCCGGCCGAGGCCGGACATCTCGGAGATCTTCTTCTTGTGGGTGGCGACGTAGATGGCGCCCGCGCAGAAGAACAGGGTGATCTTGGAGAAGGCGTGGTTGGTGATGTGGATCAGGCCGCCCTCGATCCCGGCGGGCGTCAGGAGCGCGACGCCCAGTATTATATAGGATAGCTGGCTGACGGTGGAATACGCGAGCCGGGCCTTGAGGTCGTCCTTGCTGAGGGCGACGATCGAGGCGACCACGATCGTGAAGGAGACGAAATAGGCGGTGGGTAGCCCGAGGTTCAGGGCGTCCATCTTGGCGACCCCGAAGACGTAGAGCATGACCCGCACCGTGGAGAACACGCCGACCTTCACGACCGCGACCGCGTGCAGGAGGGCGCTGACGGGGGTGGGGGCCACCATGGCGCTGGGGAGCCAGTTGTGCAGCGGCATGACGCCGTTCTTGGCGAAGCCCAGGATGCAGCAGGCGTACAGGATCGTGACCACGGCGCGATTGGCGTCGGCGGGGAGGATGCCGGACCGGATGTCGGGCGCGAAATCGAGCGTCCCGGCGAGGACGTAGATCAGCACCATGGCGGGCAGGATGAGGCCCTTGGCGGTGCCCGTGAGGTAGGTGAGGTACTTGCGGCCGGAGGAATAGCCCTCCTCGTCCTGGTGGTGCGCGACCAGCGGGTAGGTGCAGACGCTCACGATCTCGTAGAACAGGTACAGCGTCAGCAGATTCGCGGCGAAGGCGCAACCGATGGCGCCGAAGAGCGTCAGGGCGAAGCACGTGTTGAACCGCGTCTGGGCGTGCTCGTTGAGGCCGCGCATGTAGCCCGCGGAATAGAACACCGTCACCACCCAGAGGAATGAGGCCGAGAGGGCGAAGAGCATCGAGAGGGGATCGGCGCGCAGCGCGAAGCTCAGGCCGGGCAACAGCTGGAACAGCGTCAGCGCGGGCACCTCGCCGGCGCGCACGTCGGGGACGAGCGAGGCCGTGGCCGCGAACAGCGCGATGGCGGCGAGGAACGAGCACGCCTCGCGGAGGTTGGGCCGCCTGCCGGCCGCCATGATCAGCCCGGCGCCCGCGAGGGGAGCGAGGATGGCGACCAGCAATCGGATGTCCGCGGCGTCTCCCATGTCAGCCCTCCAGCTCCGAGATCTCGCGCGAGCGGATCGAGCGGTAGTTCCGGTAGATCGCGATCACGATGCTCAGCGCGATGGCGATCTCGGCGGCGGCCAGCCCCATGATGAAGAGGACGAAGATCTGGCCGGCGGCGGGGTCGGGGGAATAGAACCGATTGAGCGCCATGAAATTCAGGGAGGCGGCGGCGAAGATGAGCTCGCCGGCGATGAGCATGCCGATGAGGGTGCGGCGGCGCAGGAGGCCATAGATGCCGCAGGCAAACAGGAAGGCGGCCATGATCAGGTAGGCGCCGGGGCGCTCGTAGAGGATCCTGGCGGCGTCGGGGTTCACGCGCGGCTCCTTCCGGCGCGGGCGATGACCAGGGCGCCGAGGATGGCCACCAGCAGCACCAGCGAGATGACCTCGAAGGCCATGCTGTAGGTGGTCAGCAGCGCGACGCCGATCGCGGCGACGCTCCCGTCGGCCCGCGAGGCGGGCTCGATCCAGGGGTGGGAAAGCCCGATGCGCGAGAGGGCCAAGAAGAAGGCCGCGCCGACGAGCAGCGCGCACGAGCCCCAGACCAGGGCGCTCCGCCGCGACTCGCCCTCGAGCACCTCCTCGGGCTCGGCGAGCATGATGCCGAAGACGATCGTGACGCACACCGCGCCGACGTAGATGAGGATCTCCATCAGCGCCAGGAACGGGCTGTTGAGGAAGTAGAACAGCCCGGCGAGCCCGATGCAGCAGAGCGCCAGCCCGCAGACCCCGCGGATGATGCGCTTGCTCAGCGCCGCGATGACCGCGCCCGCGCCCGTGATGGCGCAGAACGCGAGAAAGATCGCCGCGGCGATGGCCGGCCCGAAGGGGAACGCGGTCATTTCTTCTGCTCCTCCATCCGTTTCATGAGATCGAAGAAATAGGATTGCTTCTCGGTGCTGGCGAGGTTGTAGGACTTGGTGAAGCGCAGCGCGTCGGTGGGGCAGACCTCGACGCAGGCGCCGCAGAGGCTGCATTTCGTGAAGTCCAGGGTGAATTCCGTGGCGGACTTGCGTTTCTCCCCCTCGCGCTTGAGGCCATCGACGAAGATGCAGTCGCTCGGGCAGGCCTTCTCGCAAGATTTGCAGGCGATGCAGAGGGAATTGCCGGTCTCCGGGTCGCGCACCAGCTCGATGTGGCCGCGGTAGCGGTCGGGCATCTTGAGCGCCTCGTGCGGGTAGTGGACGGTGACGGGGCGCCTGAAGAACTGGTCGATCGTTATCCGCATGCCGACCACGAGGGTCTTGAATCCCGCGACGCTGTCTCGGATGATATTCTTCATACTCAGAACATCCTCGGTATTTTCATGCAGACACTGGTCAGGACGAGGGTGGCGAGGGAGATGGGGATGAGGATCTTCCAGGAGAGGTTGAGCAGGCCGTAGAACTGGGTGCGCGGGAAGGTCCAGCGGATCCAGATCACGGCGAAGATGAGGAAATACATCTTGGCGAGGAACCACCAGATGCCGGGGAGGAATCCGACGGGGCTGCCCCAGCCGCCGAGGAAGAGGACGGTGGCGACGGCGCAGCCGATGACGATGTTGGCGTATTCGCCCATGAAGAAGACGCCGAAGCCCATGCCGGAGTACTCGGTGTAGGCGCCGGCGACCAGCTCGCTCTCGGCCTCCGCCATGTCGAAGGGGGCGCGGTTGGTCTCGGCGAGCATGCAGGTGAAGAAGATGATGAAAGTGACGGGCATCAGGGGGTTGGTCGTGAGGCGGAAGATGTTCCACGCCCAGAAGCCGGCCTCCTGCTGTTTGACGATCTCGTGGAGGTTGAGCGTGCCGGCGACCATGAGCATCGTGATCACGGTGAGCAGCATGGGGATCTCGTAGGCGACGTTCTGGGAGACGACGCGCGCGGCGGAGATGATGGCGTACTTGTTGCGGGAGGCCCAGCCGCCGAGCATGACGGCCATGACGTTGATGGAGGCGAAGGCGAAGATCATCAGGAGGCCGACGTCGATGTTGCGGGCGGCGATGGAGTCGGAGAACGGGATGGTGGCGAAGCACATGAGGGCCGGTGCCATGACCATCACGGGCGCGATGCGGAACAGCAGGGCGTCGGAGCCGGGCGGCACGATGATCTGCTTGGACATCAGCTTGATGGCGTCGGCGACGGGCTGGAGCAGGCCGGCGGGGCCGACCTCGGTGGGGCCGGCGCGGCGCTGGAAGCGGCCGGCGGCCTTGCGCTCGACCCATACGAGGTAGGCGGCGTTGGCGCCGACGAAGGCGAGGGCGCCGACGACGTAGAGCGCGATCCGGATGGGCTCGATCTCGAGGAAGCTCATCATGGGGCTACCGGTCGATGTCTGGGATGACGAGATCGAGGCTGCCCAGTAGGGCCAGCGCGTCGGGCAGCATCATCCCCTGGCTCGCCTCCTCGAAGAGGCTGAGGTTGGAGAACGAGGGCGCGCGGAGCTTGATGCGGTACGGGATCTCCTTGCCGTCGCTGACGGCGCGGATCGCGAAGCGGCCGCGCGCCGCCTCCGTTGCAAAAAAGCAGTCTCCCGGGGGGACTTTCATGACCTTGGGGACCTTGGGCGCGATGTGCGGGCCATCGGGGAGCCGGCCGATGGCCTGCTCGACGATGCGGAGGCTCTGGACGATCTCCTCCATGCGAACGAGATAGCGGGCCATGCAGTCGCCCTCGGGGAAGGCCGGGATCTCGAAGTCGAAATCGGGGTAGGCGGAGTAGGGCTCGTTCCTGCGGACGTCGTAGGGGACGCCGGAGCCGCGGATGACGGGGCCGGTGGCGCCGTACCTGCGGCAGGTGTCGGCGCTGATGTGGCCGATGTCGGTGAGGCGCTTGCGGAGGATGATGTTGTCGGTGACCAGGTCGCGATAGAGCTTCATGCGGGGCCGCATGTGCTCGACGAAGGCCTTCGTGCCACGGATGAAAGTGTCATCGACGTCGTTGCAGACGCCACCGAAGCGGTGGTAGCAATAGGTGAGCCTGGAGCCGGTGATGCCCTCGAGGAGGTCGAGGATCATCTCGCGGTCGTCGAAGGCGTAGAGCAGCGGGGTGAAGCCGCCGAGGTCGAGAAGGAAGGCGCCGAGCCAGACGAGGTGGCTGGAGACGCGGTTGAGCTCGCAGACGATGACGCGGATATACTCGGCGCGGGGCGGGACCTCGAGGCCGGCGGCGCGCTCGGCGACGGCGACGTGGGCGTGGCTGTAGGCCATGGCCGAGAGGTAATCGACGCGGCTGGGGTTGGGCAGGTATTGGTTCCAGGTGCGGTTCTCGCCCATCTTCTCGTGCATCCGGTGGATGTAGCCGGGCACGGGTTCGGCGCGGACGACGTACTCGCCGTCCATGGTGAGCTTGATGCGCAGCACGCCGTGGGTGGCGGGGTGCTGCGGGCCGAGATTCAGGATGAATGTCTCGTCGGGGCCCTTGACCAGCTCGAGCGGGGGTCGGTTCATGGCTGCGGGGCGTAATCCTTCCTGAGGGGATGGAAATCGGCGTCCTCCGGGAGCAGGAGCGGCGAGAGGTCGGGGTGGCCGAGGAATCGGATGCCGAAGAAGTCGTGGGTCTCGCGCTCGTGCCAGTTGGCGCCTGGGAAGATCGCGGAGACGGTCTGGATCTCGGGGTTGTCGCGCGGGATGCGCGCGCGCACCGCGACGCGCCAGGGTCCGTGCGGGTGAAAATAGTCGTACACGACCTCCATCTGGCCGTCGGCCATCCAGTCCACTCCGGTCACGCAGTCCATGCCGAAACCGTGCGCGTCGAGGATCTCGGCGGCGGCGACGACCTTGTCCGCGAGGACCGCCGCATCGAGGTGGACGCCGCGTTTCGCGAAATCGACGATCTGGCAGGGCGGCGGCGGTGCGGGCTGGGGTGCCTCGCCCTCTGCGGGGGCGGGGGCCGGCGCGGGTGCGCCTGGCGCCGGGGGGCACAGCCGGGACAACGCTTCGGCGAGCTGTTCGATGGAGACCTTCACTCCGGCTTCACCTCGGGCCAGCGGCGTTTGCCGGTGAGCTTCTCTTCCAGTTTCAGGATGCCCTCGATCAGGGCCTCGGGGCGGGGCGGGCAGCCGGGCACATAGACGTCCACCGGGAACAATTTGTCCACGCCCTCGACCACGGAGTACTGCCCGGGGAAAACGAACGGGCCGCCGGAGATGGCGCAGTTGCCCAGGGCGATGACCCACTTGGGCTCGGGCATCTGGTCGTAGAGGGTCTTCACGGCCGGGGCCATCTTCCTGTTGATGGTGCCCGCCACGATCATCACGTCGGCCTGGCGCGGCGACGGGCGGAAGACCTCCGCCCCGAAACGCGAGATGTCGAAGCGCGACGCGCCGGCCGCCATCATCTCGATCGCGCAGCACGCCAGCCCGAAGGTCAGCGGCCAGAGGGAGTTCGCCCGTCCCAGCGCGAGCAGGTCGTCGAGCTTGGCGAACCGGACTATCTGGGCGAGGTCGTCGGGGCAGCCTGCGCCGTTGGCGCCGGGCCCGGGGACTCTCTCTTGAGCTTCCATTCGAAGACTCCTTTCTTCCACGCGTAGACGATCACCAGGGATAGGATCCCAACGAAAATTAGCAGCTCCACGAGATCGCGCACCGGAAAGACACGATTATATATCACCGCGACCGGCACCAGGTAGAGCACGTCCACCGCGAAGGCCACGAACACCAGCGCGTAAAGGTAGTATACCGCGCTGTAGCGGATCCACGCGTCGCCGATCGGGTCCATGCCGCACTCGATGTACTGGCCCGCCTTGTTGACCGTCTGCCGCGTCTTGCGCGCGGCCAGCAGCAGCGCGATCACCACCGGACCGATCGCGAACGCCAGCCCGCCGAGGCAGAAGGCGCACACGTAGATCAGGTCGCTGATGGATCGGTCGTCCATGTATTAATTCGGCTAATACGTAAAGTAATTTGGCAAGATCGGACTATGGGGATTTTGCGGCGGGATGCAATCTGGTTTTGGGGGTCTGGATTGGGGGGTGGGGCGCATCCGGGCGCCGATGTGTTCCAAAACCCGCCGCGTCATCCAGGGGAAAATTCGCGTGCGTCGTAGCCGCCGACGTGAGGAGGCGGTGGTACCAAGTGGCTCGAATCCGCCTCCT
>CAZYWZ010000039.1:28573-54219 GCA_964651705.1 uncultured Verrucomicrobiales bacterium | reverse complement strand
ACCGTCGAGTATGCGCAATTATTTATGACGCTCAGTATAGATCCCGTGCCCCGCGCGGGGGGCACCACCGGGGGTGAAAATGTAGGGCGCGAAATCCCTTTCGCGCCACGGGCAACCGGCAGGGCCCTCGTGGCGCGGATGGGAATCCGCGCCCTACAGGCCGATCCCGTGGCCGATTTTCGAGTCAGCGATTTTCCGGCGAGGCGGGGACGGGGAAGGCGGGCGCATCGACGGGGAGCGATGGGCCGGAGGGCTTCTTGGGGGAAGGGGCCGTTGCGGTGGGGTCGCTGGGAGTGGGCAGGATGGGGTTCATGGCGGGTGGCGGGGTTTCCATCCGGGAGGGCGCCGGGGAGAGCGATGCAAGTTTCTCGACATCGAAGCCGGGGAGTTTGACGGAGGCGGCTTGGAGGATGGCGCTGAACACGGCGCGCTGGAGGTCGCGGCCATTGCAAATGTTGGTAAAAACGAGGCCGGAGAGCTTGATCTCGTTGATCAAAGGCTGGGGATTTGGGGAGGCGGTGAAGTCGAGGGCCTCGATGCGGTCCGCGCCCATCTCGAGGCGCTCGATAAGGAACTGGGCGGGGGGAACAGACGATTTCCCGCCGGGGCGCTTTTCGTCGGGCGAGAGCGTGAGGGCCCGGATCCGCTCGAGGTTCATTTCGCCGAGTGCGGTGCGGACGATGACGAGCCGATCGATGTCGAGGGTGACCCGGCGGGCGACGAGGTGCCCGAACTGGAGCCGCTCGAGGTCGAACTCGATCGTGGCGGCCGGGATATCGAGGCAGCGGCGCTCCGGGAAGTGGCCGGGATTGACCAGCTCGAGTCCCTTGACGCTGATGGTCGCCTTGGCGAGGTTGACCTCGGCGGAGCCGCCGGTCCACACGAGCCCGGTCTCGCGCTCGACGGCGCTTTCGAGCAGGCGGGTGGTGAGGCGGTCGCGGAAAAAGAAGAGACCCGCGGCAACCAGGACCAAGAACCCCACGAGCGTGCATAGCCCACTGAAGAGGCGCAGCATGGCGATTGGTATAATGCCCAAAACGGCTCTAGCCAATGGGATTTTTTTTGGGGGCGCGGGGTCCGGGGCCGCCGGAGGGGAGAATGTAGCCCATCTGATAACAGATGGGCCCGTGCGCTCGGCCGACGCATCCACGGCCTCACGGCCGTGGCTACAACCCGTATTTTCGAGTTAGATCCCGTGCCCCGCGCGGGGGGCACCACCGGGGGTGAAAATGTAGGGCGCGAAATCCCTTTCGCGCCACGGGCAACCGGCAGGGCCCTCGTGGCGCGGATGGGAATCCGCGCCCTACAGGCCGATCCCGTGGCCGATTTTCGAGTCAGCGGGGCCCGCCGCGGCCGCCGAATCCGCCGAAGGGGCCGCCGCCTGGGCCACCGCCCGGGCCGCCGAAGCGGCTGGGGCGAGACACCTCGCGTTTTTGTTCTTCGGAAAGGGGGGCGGTCTGGAGCCATGCCTCGGCGGCCTGCTGGTCGCGGCGGTACCAGTTGCGGGCGAGTTCGACGGTGGCGCGGGTGCGGTAGCCCTCGTCGGAGATGCTACCGGCCCATTGGACGGCGGCGGCGGGGTCCTGATCGGCGATATTTCTGGCGTAGGAGCTGATGATGCGGTCGCCGTCGGGCCCGGCGGTTACGTTGTTGTTGAGCCAATTGCCGGCGGCGTTGGGGTCATTTTCGGCCCATTCGCCGACGGCGGAGGCGATGGCGGAGACGCGCTCATCGCCCTGGGGCAATTGGTTGGCCCAGGTGATGGCCTTGGCGGGATCCTGCTGGGCGATCTGCTGGGCGACACGGCGGGCGGCCTCGGCCATGTCGTGCTGTCCGGCAATCTGGGCGACCCACGAGGCGGCGGCGGCGGGGTCCTGTTCGGCCCATTCGCGGGCAATGCGCTCGAGGGCCTGATTCTGCGATTGGGGATCGGTGAGCGAGAGGGCCCAAGCGGCGGCGGCCTTCGGGTCCTGCTGGGCGTACTCTCGGGCGATCATCTCGGCGTAGCGGGGGTTGGCGGCGCCTCCCTCTAGGGTGGCGAGGCGCTTGGCGGCGGCGGCGGGGTCGTCCTGCGCCATCTGGTAGAGGACGCCGCCGACGGCGAACTGAGCCTCGTTGCCGCCGAGGCCCTGGGCCCAGGCCATGGCGGCATCGGCATCGCCCTTGACCCAGTTGCGGAGTGCCGGTTGCGCGATGAAGAGGCTGCGCATGCCGAGGTTCTCGACGGCGTAGCTCATGGCGGCCTTGGGGTCGAAGCGGCTCCACGCGTAGACCAGCAGGCGATAGGCCTCGAGGTTCTCGAAGGAATTGCCATCGATCTCGCCGAAGGCGGCGAGCACCGAATCGAGGTTTTTGGGGTTGAGGCCCTCGAGGAGTTTCATGAGCCGCAGCCCCCGCTGGATGAGGTCGGGATCCTCGAGGGCGGCCTTGAGTTCCTTGGCGAACTCGGCGGGTTTCATCGAGGATTTGGAGGCGGCGGGGCCCCCGGCGAAGGCACCGCTCTTGGCGCCCGGGGCGGCGGCGGACCCGGAGGTGACACCCCCGGTGGCCGCGCGGCTCTCGGGGTCGCCCTGGCCCGGGCCGACGGAGCGGCCCGCGACAAAGGCGAGGGCCAACGAGACCGCCCAGAGGGCGGCGGGAATCCAGAGTTTCTGTTTCATAGGGTATCTCTATCATCAAACACCATCGGCGTCGCCAAGTCGCGGAGGATTTTTACGCGGGGATGCTTGCGGGGTGGGGCGGGGAGGCCGTAGAGTGGGTGCGTGGGTTCCGAAGGCGATGGGCAGCAGATGGGCGTCCGGCACGCGCGGTGCGCGTCTTGCGGGGGCAACTGGCAGGTGGATGGGGGGCAGTGGGGGCCGCAGATGGCGTGCCCGACATGTGGCATGCCGGTGGCGCCGGGTTCGCTGGTGGGGCATTATCAGCTCTTGCGGGAGGTTGCGAGCGGGGGGCTGGGGAGTTTTGCCGAGGCGGTGGATTCGGTGACGGGCCGGGTCGTTGGGGTGAAGATGTTGCGGCCGGACCTCTTTGGGCAGGCCGGGCTGGTCGAGGAGCTGGGGCGGGAGGCGCGGGTGGCGGCGAGCATCAATCACCCGAACGTGGCCGAGGTCTACGATTTTTTTGAGGAGGGGGGCACGCACTTCCTGGTGATGGAATATCTCGACCACGGGAGCCTGGCGACGCGGATGAAGGGGGGGCCGCTGGGTGAGCGCGAGGTGCTGCGGATCGCGCTGGATGTGACGCGGGGGTTGCAGGCCGCGAGCGCCAAGGGGCTGCTGCACCGGGACGTCAAGCCGGGCAACATCGTGTTCGATGCGCACGGGCGCGCGAAGCTGGTGGATTTCGGGCTGGCGATGCCCGCGGAGGAGGCGTTGCGGGGGAGTGGTTCGGCGTGGGGTTCGCCGTACTACATCCCGCCGGAACGATTGGCGGGCGAGCCGGAGGACTTCCGCGGCGACATGTATAGTCTGGGGGCCACGCTATTCCATGCGGCCGCGGGGAGGCCGCCCTTCAAGGGCGAATCGGCCTCGGCGCTTGCCGCGAAGCACCTGAAGGCGAAGAAGGCGTCGGTCAAGGCGTTCGCGCCGCACCTGAGCGAGGAGACCGCATGGATTATCAACCGGTGCCTGGAGCGGGAGCCGGGCAAGCGGTTCGAGAGTTACTTCGAGTTGATCGAGGCGCTGGAGACGGCGCAGCGCAAGGCGCTCACGGCGCCCGAGGTGGCGCCCCCGCGGGCCGAGGATGTCATCGGAGCGGAGCGGGACATGGCCTGGTCCTTGAAGTGGCTGGTGGTGACGAGCGCGGTATTGCTGGTGTTGGGGGGCGGCATCTGGCTGGCGCTCAAGATGCGCCAGGGGCGCGACGTGCTGGCTGGCACGCAGGGCGCTACGGGCCAGGTCGTGGCGCCGGCGAAGGACCGGGGGGGCGAGGCGGCAGCCCCGGCGGCCACGGAGACCGGAGCGCCGTTGCACGTGGTGCGGTTCACCGAGGAGCAGGGCTATCACGAGGGTGATCTCGGGAATCATCCGGATTGGCAGCGGCTCCAGGGCATGTCGTGGTCGGTGGCGCCCGGGGGCGGGTCGATCATCTTCGGCAAGGATCTGCCGCCGGAGGGCCCGGGTGTGGTATTCAAGAAAGCGGTGCCCCTCGCGCCCGGGGAGATGCTGCAGGCGCGGGTGAAATTCTCTTTCGATGGGCTCGGGACTCGCACGTGGCACCAGCCGCGCCAGATCATCCTGTTCCGGTTAAAGAATGCCGGTGGCGATGACGGGCAAGGGCTGGACGTCGTGTTGATGCGCGAACCGAACAACGGCAACCGGTATCGGCTTATCGCGAAGTACGCCATCCCGAAGGACGAGCGGCGGTACGGAAATGCCGACGTCAGGAATCTCGACGTGGGCGACGAGGCGTCCGATCCGGGCGATCCTTCGGATCCGTTGGAGATCGTCATCACGATTCGCAAAGGGCAGGTGTCGAACGGGTGGTGGGTCCGTGCGGTGCTGCGGAATCTGGCGAAGGTCAAGGATTTGGGGAAAGTGGAGGCTGGGGATGTGTGGGTCCCCGATGCTTTTCATGCGGGTACGGAGTATCTGGGGGGCCTGCGCTCGAGGAGGGAGGAGGAGCGTTCCTCGCGGGTGCAGGTGACGGAGTGGGTGATCGGGACGGTGAAGGAATAGCCATTAGTTCTTGGCGAGGGCCTTGGCGTCGAAGTCGGTGAAGCGGCCGCCGTTGCGTCCGGCGATGTCCTGGAGGAGTTCGCGTTCGGCGGGTTTGTCTGGGCCGGTCATGAAGTAGATGGTGTGGAGCCGCGCGGGGGTGGGCAGGGAGCGCTGTAGGTCGCGGGCGAGGGCGAGGAGGTCCTCGGTAGGGATGACGGCCTCGCCCATGAGGGCATTGCCATCGGAGAGCATGTAGATGATCTCTGGGCGCATGGCGAATGCCTGGCGGAGGGCGAGGTCGTGGCGGGTGCCCCCGGGGCCCTCGCGGAGGACATGGCGGCAGAGGGAATCGAGGCGGCGGTAGGCGTTGGCCGACAGCCCATCGCGGATGAAAGCGATGGCCTCCGCCTTATTGGCGTCGGTGGCGGGGATGCATTCCTCCTTCCACCGGCCCGCGCCCCCGCTCCAGGCCACGATGCCGAAACGGCTGTTGATCCCGAGGCTGGAGATGAGCGCGGCGGCCTGTTCCTTGACGGCATTGAAGGAGGCCTCGCCGAGGCGCAGGAACATGGATCCGGAGACGTCGATCATGATGACGACGGAGCGCCCGGTATCCCGGATGCCGAAGAAACTCATGGCATCGCCCGGGCCGCCGGCGCCGATTCCGGCGCCGAGGCCTGCGAGGCCTTTGCCGGCGAGGGAGAGTGCCCCCTCGGCAACGATGGCCGAGGGATCGATGGGCATCATCTGCTCGATGGGGATCTTGGGCAGGTCGGGGAGGCCGGTGTCGAGCAATCGGCTGGTGGTGAGGCGGTGATCGAAGGCGGGGGATGGGGCGGCGGCCTCGAACGCGGCCATGGCCATCTGGTGCTCGCGGGCCTCGGGTTCGATGCGGACCACTCGGCGGGACTCGAACTTGGCGGGGGGAGGCGCGAGATAGCGGGCGACGATCCACGCCGCGGCCGCGACGGCCGCGGCGGCATGGAGGGCGATGCTGAGCAGCAGGACCGCGGAGAGGGCGCCGCGGCGGGCGCGGGGGGATGGTGGGGTGGGAAGACCTCGTGGCGGCAGCTCGCCTTGACCGTGGATTCGAGGCCGGACGGCCTCCGGTTTCGGCGCATCCACGCTCTGACGAGCGTGGCTACCACCCCAAGTTCGCGAACCGACTCTATTCATCGTCGCCTTCCGTGGCGAAGGTGAGGCCAACGATGCCGGCCGCGGCCGCGGCGCCCATGACGTCGGCGATCCGCTGGTGGGTCGCGGCATCATCGGCGTGGAGGGTGACGAGGGCCTCGGTCTGGTTCGCGACGCAAGTTTCCTTGAATCGCCCCAGCACGGCGCGGAGTTGCGTCAGGTCTTGGGAGGCGGGGGAATCGATCTCGGTATCGTTGAGCACGATCCTTCCATCGTGGAGGATGTGGATGCGCTGCTCGTCCGGGAGGTCCACGGGCGCATCCTGCTCGACGGTGCCGGGGAGGCTGAGGCCGAGGTCGGCCTCGGGCTTGACGGCGCGGGCGGTGGCCATGAAGAAGACCAGGAGGAGGAAGACCATGTCGATCATGGGGCCCATCGGCATCTCGATGGGGTCGTGTCCGCGCCGGGCGATGGGTGGCATGGCTAGGGCCCGTCCTGGCGGTGGGAGGCGAAGATGATGTCGATGGCGCCTGCCTCGGCGGCGGCGGCGACGATCTCCTTGATGCGCTTGGCGGGGGTGCCGCGATCCGCGCGGATGTAGAGCCGGAGGGGCGGGAATTCGACATAGCGGCGCCGCAGGTATTCTCGCAGCTCGGGCATCGGCGCGGGGCGGTCTCCGATGAAGATGGCTCCGGTGGCATCGATGTTCAGGACGTCTCGGTCGGAGACGTCATCTGGGACGGTGGCGTTCTTTGCGACCGGGAGGCGGACGTCCATGAGGCGCTGCTGTTTCGTGATGCTGGTGGTGACCATGAAGAAGATGAGGAGGAGGAAGGTCATGTCGATCATGGGGGCGAGCTGGAAGGAGGCGGCCTCGTGCGCGGGGCGGCGGCCGCGGAGGGAATTTGCGGCGCTCACGAAGGGGCGGGCTCCGGTTGGGCGTCGGGCCTGGGCTCGGTCTCTCGCCGTGGCGGGCTCTCGTTGGGGTCCTCGCCGACGATCGCGTCGAGCATTGGCGCTATGGTGCGCTGGGCGTCGGTGACGGCGCTCTGGAGGTTATTCCGGTAAAGGAGGTAGAGGAGCATGGCGGGGATGCCGACGATGAGGCCGCCGGCGGTGGTGAGCATGGCCTCGCTGATGCCACCGGCGAGATCCTGTGGTTCGGTCTGGCCGGAGGCGAGGGTATCGAAGGCCTGGATCATGCCGGTGACGGTGCCGAGCAAGCCGAGCATGGGGGCCACGGTGGCGAAAACATTGAGGTAATTGATCCAATACATGCAGCGGGTTTCCTCGTGCGCGAGGGAGTCGCCGGCGGATTGCTCCATGGCGGCGCGGGCCTCGGCGCCGGTGGGGGCATCGGTCTTGAGGAGGGCGGCGGCGAGGGCGTCGGTGATGAGGCCGGGGTTCTGGTTGCACAGGTCGTAGGCCTCCTGGATCCGGCCATAGGCCAGCGCGTGGCGCAGGTGCGGGAGGAGGTGCGGGGAGGCGAGGCGCCGCCGCATCGTGAGCAGGCACGCGTGGATCCCGACCGCCACGGTGCCGAGCGAGCAGGCCGCGATGGGGTGCATCAGCCAGCCGCCGACGAGATAGAGATCGAGCAGGGACTTGTCTTTCTGTTTCTCCTCGAGGCGCCGCTTGACCTGCGCTTCCTCGGCGGGTTTTTCGGGTGCGGCGAGGGCGGCGGTCGAGAGGGTGAATGCGAGGGCCGCGGCGAGGCAGGGGGGTGTGAACGGTGAGGCAGACATTCGTGTCTGCCGTTTGGAGGCCCTGAAAGCGCGCGAACGGAGGGCCATTCTCGACCGTGATTCCCGGGGGCAGACAGGAATGTCTGCCTCACGCGTTTGGACGGGTGTTTCCGAGGCTGGGCAGTTTGGGTTTCGGGGCGTGCTCATGGGTTCTGGGGCGTCGGTTTGTCATCTGTGATGGCGGGCGGTGGTCCGTCTCCGGGGAGTTGGGCGATGGCCTCTTGGGCGCGCGCGCAGAAGGGGGAGTTGGTGTGATCGCGCGCGATGTCTCCGAGCCAGCGGCGGGCATCGGCGAAGTTGGTTTGGGAGAGCGCGATTTGCGCGGCCCGCCAGAGCCCATCGGGGGCCTCTGGCGATTCTGGGTTGAGGATGGCGTTGCGGAGGAAGTGGTCGGCGGCGAGGTCGGCATTGGTCTGGGCGAGGGCCAGTTCGCCTGCGGCGAGGGCGAGTGGGGCGATGGCGGCGGGTTCGGGGGAACGGCGCTCGATATCTCTGGCGAGTGCGAGGGCCTCGGGGAGGGCGCCGGATGTGACGAGGGCGCGGGCGCGTAGCGCGTCGAGGCGGTTGCGGGAGGATTCGTCGCGCGGGGAGAATTTCTCGAGGAAGCCGAGGGCATCGGCGTGGCGTCCGGAATCGAGGAGACACGAGGCGATGGCGCAGGCGATGGCATCGGCCCCCGATCCATCGATCGAGGCGAGCGGGGCGCGCGCATCCCATAGCGATTCGAGGTGCCGGAGGCGGTCGGCGGAATCATCGGGCAGGGATGCGGGGTCGAATGGGGAGGCGAACTGGATCGCCGCGATGCGCTCTGGGGAGAAGGCCATCTCCGCGCGGCCCTGGCCGATGCGCTGCTCGATGCGGAGTTTGCCGTCGCGGGTGCCCAGGATGTGGCCGGAGAGGATTTCGCCGGTCTGGAGGGTGATGACATCTTCGGGTGGCGAGGCGGCGGGGGCGGGGGGGAGGAAGACGAAGAGGACGAAGACGAAGAGGAAGAGGAAGGGGGATGTGGTTTTGGTGTGGGTCATGGGAGGGATCTCAGGCGTTCTTTGGCGAGGCCATATTCTTCTCGGGAGGCGAGGTCGTGGCGGTTCAGGAATTCCTCGTAGGTTTTCTTTGCGCTGTCCCAGAGTTTGAGTTTTTCGAAGAGGATGCCGCTGGCGAGGTAGGCTTTGGCGGTGGGGGCCTGGTGGCCGCCGTACATGACGTAGACGCGCTGATAGTAGGGCATGGCCTTCTCGGGATGGCCGAGCGCCTCCTGGATTTCGCCGAGGCGGCATAGGGCGCGGGCGGCGGCGTTGCCGCGAAGGCCGGGGGCCTTGAGGATTCTTTCGAGGATGGGGGTGACCTCGGCGTGCCGTTTTTGTTCGAATAGGATATCGGCGTGGGCCTCGAGGATTCGTGGGAGCAAGGGGGAGTTGGCGCCTTCTCTTTCAAACGTCTCGAAGAGGGCGAGGGCCTCTTGGGGTTGGCCGCGGGATGCGGCGAGGATGCCGAGTGCGGCGAGGGCGCGGTGGCACTCCGGCGTGCCGGGGCAGTCCGCGAGGTGGCGGAGGAGGGGTTCGGCGTCTGCCATGTGGCCGGAATCGGCGAGGTGCTCTGCGATCTCGATGGCGATTGCGGGCGGGAGGAGTTTGGGCGGGACGTCGCGGGCGAGCCCGAGGTAGGCGGCGCGGGTGGTCTCGGGGCAGGATTTTTTCGCGAGGCGGGCGAGGAGCCAGGCGCAACGGGCGGCGAGGGTGCGTCGCCCGGCGGTGCGGGAGTGTGAGGCGAGGGTCGAGAGGTCGTGTTCGAGGGCGGTGCGCTCGGCGGGTGATTTATGGATTTTCGCGCAGGTGAGGAGGAGGGGTTCGACGGTGCGGTTCTCTGGGTCATCGCCGAGGCGCTCGATGGCGTTGCGGTATAGTGTGGGGACCTCGTGGGCGCGGTCGAGGTGGCGGAGCGCCCTGGCGAGCGCATCGTAGGCCTCGGCCAGGCGCGGGCTGGTGGGATGGGCATCGATGAAGGCGCGGAAGTGGTCCTCGGTCTCGCGGTGGCGCTCGGATAGCGCGAGGGCCTTGCCGATTTGGAATTGCGCGTATTGGTGGAGGGAGGGCTGGCCCTTGCCGACGGTGCGGTAGGCGTCGATTCCCTCGTCGATGTCTCCGGCGGCGAGGCAGGCATCGCCGTAGAGCGCCTTGGCCTCGTCGGTGAGCGGGTGGCCCGCAAAGTCCTTCAGCCAGCGGGCGAGGGCCTTCCGGGCCTCGGCGCGCTGGCGCATGGCGTAGCGCGCGGCGGCGATGCGGTAGAGCGCGTCGGCCTTGAAGGCGCCGGAGGGATAGGCGGCGAGGTATTCCTCGAATCTGGCGATGGCGAGGGGGTGGTCCTTGGCGAAGAGAGCGGCCATGGCGCGCCAGTGCAGGGCCTGTTCCGCAAGCGGGCTGCCGGGGTGGAGGGAGCGCATCCGCTCGAAAATCTCGGTGGCGCCGGTGTTGTCCTGGAGCATGAGCGCGGCATAGCCTGCGAGGAAGAGGGCGCGGTCGGCCTCCTCGAATGCGGGTTGTTCGCGGGCCAGGTCGAGGAAGGAGCGCCGGGCGGCGTCGAAGTCGCCGAGTTCGAGGTGGGCGTGGGCCGCGAGGAATTCGGTCTTGGGCAGGCGAGGGTCCTTGGGGTGTTCCCGCGCGAAGAGGCGCTGGCGGTCGAGGAGGCTGGACCATCGTCGGTCTTCGGCGCAGGCCGCGATGGCGATGAAGCGCGCGGCGGGGGCGGCGGTTCCCGCGGGTGCGGCGAGGGCGGCCTCCTGCGCGGCGAGGGCGGCCTCGCGGAATCGGCCGAGGGCCATCGCGGCGTGGGCGAGGCGGAGGAGGCGGGCGGCGTCGAAGTCCTTGGTGGACTCGATGGCCGCCATTTCCGCGAGCAGCGCCTCGCGCCGCTGGGCGGCGCGGATGGCGCTCGCGCTGGGCGGGGCGGCGCGGCCCGGGGTGCCATCGGCCAACCGGGCGAGGGACTCCTCATGTTTCGCCAGGATGCGGGCGCGGCTGGGGATGAAGAGGAGGCAGCGCCAGGCGGTGGCGGCCTCGCCCTTCTCGAGGAAGCGGTCGCCGAGGGTGAGCGCGAGGGTGGCGAGAAGGGCCCGGCAAGTGGGGGGCGGGTCGCAACGGCGGATGGATTCGAGGAGGCGGAACGCATCGGCGTCGTTGCCGAGCCCGATGAGGCAATGGAGACGCATGAGGGCGGCGCGCTCGGAATCGAGGCCGTGTGCCGAAGAGGCGATCTCGGCGAAGCGCGTCTCGGCCTCGCGGAGGTTGCCCTCTTTCTGGGCGCAGAGTGCGGCGAGGAATTGGGCGTGCGAGAGCTGGGGGTGATTCGGGCACGCGCGGGCGAAGTCATCGAGGGAGGCGCGGGCGTTGGCGGCGTCGCCGGTCTGGAGCAGCGCGGTCCCGAGCCAGAGCGACATGTCGGGGCGGTTTTCGCCATCGGGAAATCGCGCGAGATAATCCCGTATATGGGGGATGGCGGCGTCGGGTTGTTTCGTGGCGAGCAGCGAGGCGACGAGCATGGGGAGGATGCGCGGTCGGGCGGCATTGGCCTCCGGGCTGGAACCATAGAGGGAGAGGAATCTCGTGAAGGCGTCCGCGGCCTCGGGATGGCGGGCGGCATTGAATGCGCCAAAGCCGGTGGTCAGGAGGAGGTCGGCGGGGGCGTCGGCGCTTGCGGGTGGTGGCAGGTCCTGCGCCGGGGTGACAGATGGGCCATTGGCGTTCGCGCGTCTTCCCGAAGGGGCGACGCCCAACGCCAGCGCCATACACGCCGGTCCCAAAATCCCGAGCACGGGCGCAGGAAAGCGGCGCGGGCGGAATGCGTCAAGGGAAATTTCTTGGCTCTTGAGGAAAATAGTGGCTGTCGGAGGAACGATGGCCAACTGGGAGTTCGGCGGTCTCATCGGGAACTGACGAAGTCGGGAAGGGCTGGCGCTCAGTCCAGCGATGCTTGGGAGGGCTGCGGCCTCGCGGGCCGCGCCGGCCACGGCAACGGGGCGCGCGGGTGGATGGCGGACGCCGGGGCCGGCGTCCCTCCCAAAGGAAGGTGATCCGTGGTTCCAAGTTTCAGGTCGGCGATTAAGCTATTCGCATGGCGAGGCGGTCGTGTGGTTTGGCCGAACGAGAGCGGGGCGGGCAGGCGCGCGCCTGGTGGCTGTACATGGTGCGGACGAAAACGGGGGCGCTGTACACGGGGATCACGACCGATGTGGCGCGTCGATTTCTGGAGCACGCGTCGGGGGGCGCGCGCGCGGCGCGTTACTTGCGCGGCAACGCGCCGGCGGGGGTCGTGTTCCGGAAGCGGATCGGGCCGAAGGCGCTGGCGGCGAAGGTGGAGTGGCGGGTGAAGCGGTTGGTTAGGGCGAAGAAGGAGGCGATAGTGGCGGCGGGGCGGTTTCGGATCGATCGGGTGACGGGGGATGTGCGGGTGGGGGCGGCCCGCCCACGCTCCACGCCCGTTCTAAAAAATGGGCCGCGGGGCGTGGCGCGGGTCCCAGCCGTGACCGGCTGGGCTACATCGGGGAGGTGGGCGATGGGTTGTTCTTCGCGGATTGGATCCAGTCGTTGACGCGGCGCTCGAGGACGTCGAGGGGAATGGAGCCCGCCATGAGGATGGCATCGTGGAAGGCTTTGATGTCGAATTTTCCCCCGAGTTCCTTTCGGGCGGCGTCGCGGAGTTCGCGGATCTTGAGTTCGCCAATCTTGTAGGCGAGGGCCTGGCCTGGCCAGACGATGTAGCGGTCGATCTCGTTGGTGATCTCGGTTTCCTTTTTCGGGGCATTCTCCTTGAAGAAGTCGATGGCCTGCTGGCGGGACCAGCCCATGTGGTGTATCCCAGTATCGACGACGAGGCGGATGCATCGCCACATGTCGTAGGTGAGGCGGCCCATGCGGTCGTGGGGGTCGTCGTAGAGGCCGAGTTCCTCGCCGAGGAACTCGGCGTAAAGGCCCCAGCCCTCGGCGTAGGCGGTGTAGCCGCCGTAGCGGCGGAACTTGGGCAGATCCCCGAGCTCTTGGGCGAGGGCGATCTGGAGATGGTGGCCGGGGACGGCCTCGTGGAGGGTGAGGGCGACCATTTCCCACATGGGTCGGGTCTCCGGCATGTGGGTATTGACGAAGAAGGTGCCGGCGCGGGAGCCGTCGGCGGCGGGGCCGCGGTAGTAGGCGGCGGGGGCGTCGGGGGCGGAGGTGTCGGGTATGGGCTCGACGCCGTAGGGCATGCGGGGGAGCGTGCGGAAGAGCCTGACCAGCCTGGGGTCGATGGTGCGCGAGAGCGCGCGGTAGTTGGTGAGGATCGCGCCGGCGGAGGCGGGGAAGAACTTTTTATCGGTGCGGAGGTGGGTGAAGAACTGTGCGAGGGTGCCGTCGAATTTCACTTCGTTGCGGATCTTTTCCATTTCGGCGCGGACGCGCGCGATCTCGCGCAGGCCGATCAGGTGGATCTGCTCCGGGGTGAGGTCGGTGGTGGTGGAGCGCTTGGCCGCGAAGGCGTACCACGCCTTGCCGTTGGGCAGGTGGCAAAGGCCGACCTGCCCGGGGCAGGCGGGGAGGTACTGCTTTTCGAAGAAGTCGGCGAGTTTCCGATAGGCGGGGATGAGGCGGGAACCGATGGCGTCGCGGGCGGCCGCGGCGAGGCGGGCGCGGTCGGCCTCGGGGATGTCGCGATGGAAGTCCTCAAAGATTCTGAAATATGGGCTGTCCTCCGGGTTATCGACGAGCTGCCTGGCGATCTGGCCGGGGACGCGGGCCATGACAACTTTCGGGTGGAGGATGCCGGTGGTGATGCCCTCGCGCATGACGGCGATGTCCTGGTCGATCTGCTCGGGGAGGGCGCGGAGGCGGGCGATCCAGTCCTCGTAATCCTTGGGGCTCTCGAAGCGGAGGGAGTCGGCGATCTCATTCGAAGTCTGGATGCCGCCGAGCTGGGTGATGGGGCGGAGATGGCCGCGAAAGGCATGGCCCTCGGCGTCGAGTTCGGCGTCCTTGAGGAAGAGGTCGTAGTGGATCTTGTCGGCCTCGGGGAGCGCGGCGCGGTCGATCTGCTTGAGGCGGGCGATGAGTTGGAGGTTGTGCCGGTGGCGGCGTTCGGCGGCGGCGAGGGAACCGTCGCCCCACTGGTCGTTGTAGCGGCGGTCGCCGAGCATCGAGGCCCAGACCGGGCTCTCGCGCATCGCGTATTCCCATTCCTCGTCGAGGATCTGGTGGAATCGCGCGGCGGTGTCGTCGGCGCGCGCCGGGGCGAGGGGGAGGAGGAGGGCGAGGATCTTGGCTGGAGATTTTGCGTTCATGGCGTGGCGTGGAGGGGTAAGGCTATGGCGGGTTGGGCGATTGTCTAGAGGGCGTGGGAGTGGATCCAGGGGGTCGGGGCCTTTTGGACTGCGGAGGCAGAATCCGGCGGCGGCCGGATGGCGACACCGCTTTGGATCCGCGCACTTGTCGCCCCTGGCGATCGGAGCGCGGGCGTTGACCCTGGTGCGCGGGTCCCGGCTTCGCCGGGAGCCAAAGCGGTGTCGCCGCTGCGCTCTGCCACCGCAGTCCAAAAGTGGGTCGCCTCCTGCGTTGCCCTTGAGAGTACGCGCGCAACCCCGACCAACAGGAAGTTCCTGGCTAGTGAGAATTGCGATGCCGACTCCATTCTCGGGATCGGCGCAGTCAGTCGATCATCTCCGGCCCGAGTTCCACGAACAATTTTTGCCACGAGCGGTAGACGGCCTGGGGCATGGTGATCTTGCCCTCGCGTTTCATTGCGTCGAATGCTTCGGGTGGCAGGCCGTCGTAGTGGCCGATCCAGCCGCAGGCGAACTGGCGCGAGGCCAGGAGGAAGTCCTTCAATCGGTCTGGGCCGCAGGAGAGTGGGAAGGTTTCCTCGATGACGACGGGTTTGCCGACGGCGAACTGGCGGAGGCATTCCATGGCCTCGTCGGGCGCATCTTTTTTCGGGTAGATATGGACGCTGAGGAAATCGAGTTCTGGGGCAATCTTTTCCGGGACGAAGCCGGAGAGGAACTTCCATTTCTGGGACCAGGGTAGGCAGCCGACGGTGATGAGGTGGCGGGGGTCGTGTTGGCGGATGGCGGCGGTGAGGTGGCGGATCCATGCGACGGCGATGTCCTCGCGCTTTCTGTCGGCGGGGTCGAGGGCGATGGCTTGGACGAAATCGTATTGGCCGAGCAGTTTCCCGGATCGCCACTGCCCGGGGTCGCGCTTTTTGGCGGGCGAGACCGGTTCGTTCATGAGGTCGTAACAGAAGACGGCGGGACTTTCGGCGCAGGTCTTGGCGACCTCGGCCCAGAACCGTGCCTGGGCATCCCAGCGGGCCCTTTCGTCCATCGCGTCGTACCAGGCTGGGCAATCGGCGGGTCGGTAGCAGGCGAGCCCGGTGATATCGAGGTAGAGGCCGGTCTCCTCGGCGAGCCGCAGCATGCGGGCGATCTGTTCGAAGGCTTTCGGGTCCGGCTGGTCGGCGGCGCGCATGAACTTGCCGTATTGGAGGTGGACGCGGACGACGTTGGCGCCGAGGGCCTTCATCTCGCGGAAGTCGTCGGCGAAGGTCTGCCAATCGGTGTCCCAGAAATCTTCCATGAGGCGCCCGGCGTTGCCGTAGTTCATGCCCCAGGGGCGGAAGGGGCGCCGGCTCTCCGCGGCAACGAAGCCGCGGCCATCGGGCGCGACGATGATGTGCTCGAGGGGGAGAGGCTCCGGCTGTGTGGGGGCCTTCTGTGAGCAACCGAGCGGCGCGAGGGCCAAGAGGGTGAGGAGGGTGATGCGCGACGTTCTCATGGGGGAATATAGGGCAATCCGGAGAGATGGAAAAGATTTCATGGGGAAGACATGTGGCCGGGCGCGCGGCCAAAAAGGCGGGCCAAACGCTTGGCGCATTCGGCCACGTCCATCCGCCCCCGGCGACGGTTAAATCTGGCATCGGTCTTCCCGTCCGCGCAAGATGACGGGATGGGCGCGACGCGTGGCATCGGCAGGCGAGATTTTCTGAAATCGGGGGCGGCGGCATTTGCGGGGGTGATGATTTTGCCGAGGCCGGTATTCGGGGCGAACGAGAAGGTGGATGTGGCGTTCATCGGCGCCGGGGGCAAGGGGTCCAGCGCCATCAAGGGGCTGGCGGGGAACGAGGCGGTGAATATCGTGGCGTTCGCGGATGTGGACGAGAAACGCGCCGGCGCGACGTACAAGGAGCTCCCCGATGTGCCGAGGTTCACGGATTTCCGGAAGATGCTGGAGAAGTTGGGCAAGGGGATCGACGCGGTGGTGATCTCCACTCCGGACCACACGCACCATTATTGCGGGAAGTGGTGCATGCGGCTGGGGAAGCACGTGTACTTGGAGAAGCCGCTGGCGCACAACATCGCGCAGTGCCGCGATCTGGTCGATGCGGAGAAGAAGTTCAAGGTCGTCTGCCAGATGGGCAACCAGGGGCATTCGGGGGCGGGGATCGCGATGCTGGGGGCGTGGGCGAAGGCGGGCGTCTTCGGCGAGATCCAGGAATTACGCGCGTGGTGCAATTCGGACTGGAGTTTTGATGATGCGGCGCGGCCGGCGGCGGAGCCGGTCCCGGCGGGATTCGACTGGAACATGTGGCTGGGCCCGGCGCAGGAGGTGCCGCACAGCACCCGGTATTATCCCTCGCGGTGGAGGGGCTGGTTTGACTTTGGCAACGGGGCCCTCGGCGACTGGGCCTGCCACAACATGGACGCGCCGTGGACGGTGTTTGAATTGGGCTACCCCAGCAAGGTGCATATCGAGAGCACGGGGCCGCTGAAGCTCTCGTTCCCCAAGAGCGCGAGGCTGACGTACACGTTTCCGGCGAAGCCGGGGCGGAAAGAGGTGGTGTTGAAATGGTGCCAGGGGCCGGATTTTCCTCCGGAACGCCCGGCCGGGCTGGAGGAGGGGCGCGAGATGGGCAGCAAGGGCGGGGGCTGCCTGGTCATCGGCAGCAGGGCCACCGCGATGATGTCATCCCACGCGGGCACGCCACGGATCATTCCCGAGGCAAAGGCGCAGGAGATGGCGGCGGCGTTGCCGAAGATGACCGAGAAGCGGAGCGGGCATCTGGAGAACTGGATCCGGGCGATCCGTGGCGAGGAGAAGGCGCGGTCGCATTTTGCGTATGCGGGGTTGCTGACCGAGGTGATGCAACTGGGCAACATCGCGCTGCACCTGAATTGCGACCTGAGGCTCGATCCGGTGCGCCAGGAGATCCTCGGAAACGATGAGGCGAGGAAGCTGGTGGCGTGGCCCCCGGCGCGGAAGGGGTGGGAGGTTTGAGGGGGCGGATCGCGCGGCAGACAAGAATGTCTGCCCCACGGCCGGGTCACCCCGCCTTCTTTTTCTTCCCGGCCTTCTTGGGCGGCTGATTGGGCGCTCGGCCGTCGGGTCCGGCGGGTTCGTGGGCGGGGTTGGGCGTGGGCATGGAGGCGTCGACCCGCTTGCGCCAAGAGCGCAATTTTTCGAGCATGGCCTTGGCGCGCTCGGGTTCCTTATCGGCGAGGTTGGTCTTTTCTCCGATATCCTCGCGGGTGTTGAAGAGTTCGATTTTTCCATCCTCGTACCATTCGATGAGTTTCCAGTCGCCGGAGCGGACCGCGCCGCCGGGTGCGCCGCCCTGGTTGCCGTAATGGGGATAGTGCCAGAAGATGGCATCGCGATCGGGGGCGCCGGATTGGCGGAGCAGCGGGACGATGCTGGCGCCGTCGAGGTGCTGGGAAGGTCGTGGCGGCAGGCCCGCGATCTCGAGCAGGGTGGGATAGAAATCGGTGCTGATGACGGGGTGGTCGCAGGTGCTGCCGGGGGCGGTGACGCCGGGCCAACGGACCATCCAGGGCTCGCGGATGCCGCCCTCGTAGAGCCATCCCTTTCCCGCGCGCAGGGGGACATTGCTCGTGGGCGAGCCCTCCGAGGTGCTCAGGCCGCCGTTGTCGGACATGAAGCAGACGACGGTCTTTTCCGCGAGGCCGAGGCGATCTAGCGCGCCGAGCACCTTGCCGACGGCGGCATCCATCGCCTCGACCATGCCGGCATAGACCGCGTGGTCCTGGACTTGGCGTGCCTCGCGGCTGCCCTCGGGCAACCAGTCGGGTCCGTCGCGCTTCACGGACTCGGCCTTCTTCTCGTATTTCGCCTGTAGGTCGGGACGGGACTGGAGCGGGGTGTGGACCGAATAGAAGGACAGGTACGCGAAGAAGGGCTTGTCCCTGTTGGTCTCGATGAAGTTCACCGTTTCGGTGGCGAGGCGGTCGGGGAGGTGCTCGCCCTCGGGGCCATCCGCGAGGCGCGGGTTTCCATAGGGGACAAAATATTTTCCCGGGCCATAGGGGCCGCCCTTGGACCAGCCGCCCTTGTTGATATCGAAGCCCTGATTCTCGGGCCAGAAGCCCTCGGGGCCGAGGTGCCACTTGCCGGCGAAGAAGGTCGCGTAGCCGCCCTCCTTGAAGGCCTCGGCGAGGGTCGTCTCCTCCAGCGGGAGTTGTTCCAGATAGGCGGCCGGGAGCAGGCGGGTGTTCCGCTTCCATATGTCGGGTTGGGCGGCGCCGAAATAGTCGGTGGTCTTGAGGCGGGCGGGGTATCTGCCGCTCATGATGCTGGCGCGCGTGGGGCTGCAGACGGGGCAGGCGGCGTAGCCGCTCGTGAAACGCATGCCCTCGCGCGCGAGGCGGTCGGCGTTGGGCGTCTCGTAGAAGGTGCTGCCCCAGGAGCCGAGGTCGCGCCAGCCGAGGTCATCGACGAGGAAGAAGACGACGTTGGGGCGGTCGGGCGGCGCGGCGAAGGCGGCGAAGGTGTGGGCGATGGCCATGGCCAGCACGGTGGCGACGCATCTCGTGGGACTCATGCTATTGATGGTTTCGGGAAGAGACGGGTGCGGCAAGGATATTCTGTGCGGGGTCCAGTTCGTTCCCAAGCCGGAGCTTGGGAACGGGCCAATACGGGATGTGGCCACGAGCGTGAGCGAGTGGTGCGGCGGCGCTGGCGGGGCGGGCCAAACGCTTGGCGCGTTCGGCTGCGGGAGAGTCGGCGGCGACCGGTCACTTCCCCAGGGGGATGCGCCATTGCTCGTCGAAGAAGTCGGCGGCGGCGACGCCCTTGAGGAGGCGGTCGGGGCGCGGGACCGTGATGTCGATGACGGCCCAGTCGGGGAGTTTGGGCGTCTGCTGGGAATTGGATTGGCCGCCGACCTCGGCGAAGGTGAAGCCGCTGTTGATCACGACATAGTGTTTTGGGTTGAGGGGATTGGGGTACACCAGGACCGGGACGTGGGATTTCGCGGGGAAGGATTTCGCCCCCGCGGATATGGTCGATGACCACTTGATCGGGAGTTTGTCGGCGATGCGGGCGATGAGGCTGTTGCTTTTCGGGTCGCCGAAGAGGATGAGGTTGGCGTCGGCGATATCGGCGGGAGTGATCTCGCGATCTTTCTTAACGGGCGGTTCCCCGCGGAACTGGAGGCGCCACTGGCGCTTGGCGTCAGCGAATTCGGCGGTGGCCCAGGCGCCGACATCGGCGTTCATGGGCGAGCCGGTGGGTTCGACCAGCACGAAGGGCTCCATGAACGCGTCGTCGATGGGGCCCTGGAGGCCATGTTGTTTCGGCGGGGGGAAGGTGTTGGCCGTTGTCGTGGCGCGGGCCCAGCGGCCGCCCTGCTTGGCAAAGGAGAGCGGGCCCGGGCCGCCTTTGATCGCGCTGCCGTCGATCGCGATGGCGGTCCCTGGGGGGAGATCCAAGGTGAGGGCGGCGACATTCGTCGTCACGAGGCGGGCGGTGCTCCCGGACCATTCGGCATCGACGGTGGCCTTGTCCCAGTGCTCCTCCAGCGCATCGAGGGCGAGCCATGCCATGCGGTTGAAGCGGAGGGAGTACGTGACGAAGCGGATTTTCTTTGGCCTGGTGTCGCGGCCCTTCTCGGCGGCGGCATCGACGAGCTTCGCCACCTCGATCTTGGCGTTGGGCTCGTACTTGTGGCCGGTCTTTGGGCCGATGATGTGGGTCATCTTCATGCCCTCGGCGGCGAGCGCGGCCTCCATCAGATCGGCGGCGGCCTTCTGCTTGTCCTCCTCGCCGCTGTAGGCGACGAGCGTGGTGTTGAAGAAATTGGCGGCGTAGTCCAGTGCATCGTAGAGGTGGAAGAGCTTCCTCTCGTAGGAGGGGGGCTTGGGTTCCTTCGCCTCCAGGCCCTGATAATTCCAGACATCGACGAACCCGGCGCCGGGGTTGACCGCGGCCCAGCGGCCCGCGTGGTGCGCGCCGAGGTGCCACGCGGCGGCGCCGCCCATCGAGAAGCCGCGCGCGCAAAGCCGGTCCTCGTCGATGGGATAGTTCTTTTTCGCGTGTTCGAGGGCCTCGAAGACATCGACCTCCCCGGCGAATTTGTAGGCGTTCATGAACCGGCCATAGGGGTGGAGGACGAAGGCGTCCTCGGGCGCGAACTCGTTTTCCAGTTTGGCGTTGAGGCGGCCTCGGAGGAAGGCGACCTCGCTGAGGGTGTCGCCGCGGCCGTGGAACCAGAAATCGAGGCGATGCTTCTTCAGGGCGCCGGGCTTGTAGGATTTGGGCACGACCAACCCGTAGGGCTGGACCGAGCCGTCCAGGCGGGACACGTAGCCGCGCACCGTGAGGCCGGTGGCAGTGGTCCACTCGGGTTTGCCTTTGGCGAGCTGGGATGCGCGCTCGATGCCCATCTTGAGCAGTTCTTTCGCGTAGCCGAATTCCTCGGGCTTGTGGAACATCTCGTCGGCGAGGGTGAATTCCACCGCCTTGTGGAAGATCTCGACATCGGGGAGGAGATCGAGATTTTTTGGGTTGGTGCGGAGGCGCGATCGGAGGGAGTCGATCTCGCGGCGGAGCTGGGCGAGGCCCGACTCGAGATCGGAGCGCGCGGCGGCGGGGATCTCGATGCCTTTCGGGGGGTACTGTTTTGGGGCGGCGGACTTCGTTTCGGCGGCGGTCGCGGCGAAGGGGAGGAAGAGGAAGAGGAATAAGGGAGAGGAGGGGCGGGGATGGGGGCGCTTCATAGGTCGGGAGCATGGTAGCGCAGGGGGTGGGATGGGCGACGAAAATGTCCGCCGGGGCCCGGCTTTGCCGTGCGACGGTTGAGGTGGGACAGCATGCCCCGCACGCGGGGCACCACCGGAGCAGAAAATCGTAGCGAAGCCGCTTCCGGCTTCGGCCTATCCCCCGCCGAAGGGCGAAGGCCCTTCGCTACTAGCGAGTTACGGCGTATTTTCGAGTCAGGGTGTTTCGCCGGGCTTGAGCTCGCGGATCTTGATGTTGCGCCAGCGGACGGAGTAGGGGCCGGTGCCTTTCTTGATGCCGTGAACCTGGAGGCCGATGATGCCCTTCGCCGTCATGTTGTCCTTGAAGTCGGCGATCTTGGTGCCGTTGATGAAGGTCTGGATGTGGTCGCCTTGGGCGACGACGCGGTACTGGTTCCAGTCGTCGACCTTGTAGGCCGCGCGGCCGGCGGCGGTGGCCTTGTCGGCCTCCTCGGGGGACTCGTCCTTGGGGGCCTTGCCGGTCTCGAGCCAGCGGGCGCGGCGGGCCTCGTCATAGACGCGGCCGGCGTTGCCATTGGATGCGATCTCGACCTGATAGCCGAAGACGCGGCCGGCGGGATGCTTGCGTTTCTTGCCCTCGATCTCGACTTCGGTGTCCTGGTCGTAGGACTCGCTGCGGAACTGGACGCCGGAATTTAGCTCGGGGTCGCACTTGACCTCGAATTCCAGGACGAAGTCGCCAAAGGTCTTCTTGGTGCAGAGGAAGGTGTTGGGGCTGCCCTCGACGGTGGTGCCGACGATGGTGCCGTCCTCGACCTTGTAGGTGGCCGTGCCGCTCTTGACCTCCCAGCCTTCGAGGCTCTTGCCATCGAATAGGGGGACCATGTCGGCCGCGGTGGCGAAACACGCGGCGAGCGCGAGGGATAAAACGGCGAAGAGGGGGTGGAGGGAATGTCTCATTGTGTGCTCCTTTCGGGTTGGAGGCACTATAGCGGGCGCCCGCGCGTAGCCAAGCGCGTATGTGGGCACGGGCCGGGCGCGCCGTCCCCACGCCTCTCCCCCGGGGGGACGTCGAAAACGATCGGCGGCCGGTTATCGCAACAGCACTTTTCGCGTCGAAAAGTCCGGATAACCCGCGGCCAGCTTGCGCATCTCGGCCCGCGCGCCCAACCGCGACAGCGCCACCGCCGCCGCGTTCCGCGTGTCCGGCGCGTTCTTGAAATCGCCGACCGTTTTCAGCAAGACCGGGACGCAGCGCCTGTCGCCGATCTGGCCCAGCGCCCACGCGGCGCACGCGCGCCAGCAGGGCGTCAGGTCGTCGTGCAGGAACAATACGCCGGGGCCAAGCGGGTCAGGCGAACCGCCGGCGAATTCCGCCGGGAATTTCTCCAGCGATGCCAAAAGCGTGTCCACCGAGGCCGGCTGGCCCAGGTAGCCAAGGAGGCGCGCCAGATAGAAGCAGACCCAATGCCGGGCAGGCAGGGCGTCCACCACCGGGATGCCGGTGGCAAAGACCCGTTTGATGGGGTTTGGTCTCTCGCGGTAGCGCTCGAACGCGGCGCGGATGCGGGGTTCGTATGCCGCGTCGCGGCAGGCGAGCGAGATAATCTGCGCCGCGCGAATTTCCGGGGTCGGCGTGCCGCCCCACGCGCCGTGGACCTTGCCGATGGCCGCCTCGATCTCTGGGGCGCGACTCGCGGACGCATCCCCGAGAATCGCCAGGCAGGTCTCGACAACCGCCGCCCCGGCGCCGGCGCGTCGAATGATGCGACCGGTGAGTTCCTCGTGGTCGTCGTTCTCCGGGAATAGTCCCCGGTCGAAATCGGTCGGCACCGATTCGATGAGTTTCGGGACGTTCCCCCGGGTCGAGCCGAGCGCGTCGAGCGCCTCCATGATGAGATAATGAACCGGGGACGAGTGACATGCGATCAGCGCGGGATGGTCTCCGTACCACTGCGCGTAGTGCTGGTAGTCGCCGAGGGCGGAAAACGCCCCGCACAACACCGCCTCGGCCTCGGGCGAGGCGATTCGCCCGAGTGCCTCGACCGCGGCCTCCGCGAGAAACAGGTTTCCGTTGGTCGGGCAGGAGTGCCGGGCGATCGTCTCCGCCAGCAGGGGCACCGACGGCGCATCCTTGAGGTAGCCGAGCGCGCGCGCCACCGCCTGGATCGTCCGCGGGTTCACCTCGGCCAGCGAGTTGAATCGTTTGCCGTCGCCGCGGTGCGCCTTGTGCCATTCGGGGAACGGGTTTTTCATTCGCTCGCCCGCCAAGTGATCGCGAAGGGGCGACGGGTCTGCGCCGGAGCGGCCCATGGCGACGGCGGCGCGACGGGCCGCGTCTCGGTCGCCGGGCTCGAACGGGCGGACCGTGAGGTTCTCGATAGCGATTCTCGCGGCCTCCGCGACGATGGCGGAATCCCCTGGGCGCAGGGCGTCCAATGCCGGGACATTCTTCGGCGTTCCGCACGCGGCCAGCGCGAAGGCCGCGGCCACCCGGACCTCGCGCGACGCGTCGCGCAGCAGTGCCTCCAGCGCGGGCGCGGCGGCGGGGTCGCGGAATATCGCGAGCCGTTGCGCCGCCGTGGTTCTCAGGCCGTCGTCCTCCGATCCCAGCTGGGCGATGAGCGAAGCCACGCTGTGCCGGTGGCGGTTGATGCCGGCGATTTCTCGGAACCGGTCAAACTGCAGCTCCATCAGGCCGGTCACGGCGGCGTTGTTGCCGCGGAACCGGTGCGGGTCGCCCTTGCCGAGCAATTTGAGCGGCGGCTCATTCAATGCCTGGATGGGGCCGCCTGCCGGCGCCGGCGCCGATTGGCGGGGCTGATGGCAACCGACGCAGCCGCGGACCTCATTGGGGCGGACATAGATCCAGGACATCTCGTTTAGTTCGCTGCGCCCCTCGGCGTCCACCGCCTGAAAGGCGACGGCCATGTCGGCGGGCACCTCGACCGCGAACGAGCCATCCGGCATCAGCGGCACCGTTCCCAGTTCGATGGCGTCGGTGCCGGCGTGGACGATGTAGGAGTGCGACGAGCGGTAGTTCAGGCCGCGGCTCCCGATGACGCGAATCGCGCGCACGTGCGGCCATCCGGCGGTCGTGTTCAGCGTGTAGCGGGCATCCTGGCAAAACAGGATTCCCGTCGCCTCCGGGTCATCCTCGTCACCGGGCCCAACGTTTTGCGGCACGAGCGGCGGGCGCGTCCGCGCGCCCAGGAACACCGGCGAATGGAGGGGTGCTTCCGGCGAATCGAAAAGGATGGTGGGCTGCGGGTCCTTGATCCGGGGATCGATCACGCCGATTTTCTCGTAGCTGTAACCGGTGGCCGCGCGTTTCCGTTTCGCCGAGATTTTCGCGGGCGGGGTCTTTCGGGGCACGGTGCAGAGGAGGCGACCGTCCGGCAACGCGGCGACATCGCCGGCCTCGACGGGGAGGTGCTGGATGTCGCCCTGCGGGCAGCCGAGCTTGCCGATGGCGATGCCGGACGCGGTCAGATAAGCGACCCGGCCATCGGGCATGGGCGCGGGGCTGCCGCAGCTGAAGGCGCGGAGGCGGTTTCCATACTCGGGGCCCAGCTCGAGGCCGAACTCGGTGTAGCCGTGCGTGCCGTCGGGATGGATGGCGTGCAGCAGGGTCTCGACCTTGCCGCGGTCAAAGAAGTTGTCGGTGCGAATGAAGAGGATCCGCCCATCGGCGAGCACTTCCGGCTCGTTGTCGAAGATGAAGGTGTGGGTGAGCGGCCGGATATCGGTGCCGTCGGGCCGCATCGCGAAGAGTGCGCGCGAGGGGGGGCTGTGGTATTCCTCGAACGTGCCGATCCGGGTCGAGGTGAAGACGATCCTTCCATCGGGCACCTCGACGGGATCGATGTCGTGGAAAGGCCCGTCCGTGAGCCGCCGCGGTTCCCCGCCCTCGGCGGGGAGACAGTGGATGTGAAAGAACGACCCGCCCTCGGGGACCATCGAGAAATAGATCCATTTCCCGTCGAACGAGACGCTCGGCGAACCGATGGCGCCTTTCCCCGCATCGTAGAGCAACCGCGGATCCTCGCGAGGCCTGAGCACGAACAACTTTCGGCCGACCTTGATCGGCGAGGGGAGGTCGTGTTCGGGAAACGAGCGCGAGTTGCGCGGGTTGAAGATCGTGACGTTCAGGCTCTGGTAGCCGTCGCCCGCCTGTCCCCGGTACAGGCTGCAGTCGTCGCCGACGAAAATGACCGCCTCCGGCCACGGGAAATCGGCGGGAGGCGGGACGCCGATTTCCGGGGCGGGAGCCTCTCGGGCCCCCGGTTTCTGGGCGCCGGCTGCGGCCGCGAGCTTGCGCCAGGGCGGGTCACCGAAATTCGCCACGACGCCGGCGTTCTTCCACGCCTGGTCGTTGAAGTCGGGCTGCTGCCAGTTGCTCTGCTCGCGGAGGCTGAACTTCCAAGCCGAATCCGTGGCGAGCGCCACCTCCTGTCCGTCGGCCAATTTCACCACGAGTTTCATCAAGAGACCGGCCGGGCCTGGGGCGGTGTTGGCCGCCCCGACGGCGATCGTGTTGTCGCCGGCGTTCAGCAGTGCCGCGACAGCGAAGCGCTTCGGCCTGCTCCAGTCGTTGGGGTTGCGCGAACTCTCGCCGACGAATTTTCCGTTCAGGTAGACCTCGTACAAATTGTCGGCGGTCACGACGAGGTCGGCCGACTCGATTTGCGACTGCTCGGTCACGGCCATGGCGGCGCGGAAAAAGACCGTGCCCTCCGGCTGCGACTTTTCCGGGGACGACCAGATCCACTTTGCGCCGTCGAATGCGCGGGCCGGTCCGGACCCCGCCGCCAGCGCCACGAGGGTCATGAAAAGTCGTCTCATGCTGTCGGTCTCCGGTTTGCCGCCGAATCGAAATGCGCCAGGCACGGTGGGCGAGCGAGTTTTGGGGGACCGTACAGGATTCACGCGGCGGCGCAACAACTCTGCCGGGGTGGGGCCACTCCATGACGTGCGCCGAGCGTGGCCCATCTGTCGTGCGTAGCCCATCCGGTCACAGATGGGTTCGAGTGGCAGGCGGCTGGCGGGACCACGGTCTCACGACCGTGGCTACGGTTCGGGCGGCAGGGCTGG
>CAZYWZ010000039.1:0-28473 GCA_964651705.1 uncultured Verrucomicrobiales bacterium | reverse complement strand
GGCTGGCGGGACCACGGTCTCACGACCGTGGCTACGGTTCGGGCGGCAGGGCTGGCGGGACCACGGTCTCACGACCGTGGCTACGGTTCGGGCGGCAGGGCTGGCGGGACCACGGTCTCACGACCGTGGCTACGGTTCGGGCGGCAGGGCTGGTGGGACCACGGTCTGGCGACCGGGGTTACGACGTCCTGCGGTCGAACACGAGGGCGCCATTCTTGGCATCGACGGTGACGTTGGCGCCGTCGGCGATGTCGCCCATGAGGAGCTTGCGGGAGAGGGCTGTCTCGATCTCGCGCTGGAGGTAGCGCTTGAGGGGGCGGGCGCCGTAGACGGGGTCGTAGCCCTGGCGGGCGACGAACTCGCGGGCGGCGTCGGTCAGGTGCAGCGAGATGGACCGGGCCTCGAGGCGCTTGCGGATCAGATCCAACTGGAGTTCGACGATGCGCTCGATCTCGGCGAGGGTGAGTGGCTTGAAGAGGACGATGTCGTCGACGCGGTTGAGGAACTCCGGGCGGAAGTGGGCGCGCATCTCGCGGAGGACGCGGTCGCGGATGCCGTCGCTGATCTCGCCGCGGTCGCTGACGTTCTCCAGGAGCAGTGGGCTGCCGATGTTGGAGGTCATGATGATGATGGTGTTCTTGAAATCGACGGTGCGGCCCTGGCTGTCGGTGAGGCGGCCGTCGTCCAATATTTGGAGGAGGACGTTGAAGGCATCGTGGTGGGCCTTTTCGATCTCGTCGAAGAGGATGACGGCGTAGGGGCGGCGGCGGACGGCTTCGGTGAGCTGGCCGCCCTCCTCGTAGCCGACGTATCCGGGGGGCGCGCCGATGAGGCGTGCGACGGCATGTTTCTCCATGTACTCGGACATGTCGATGCGTACGAGGGCGTCCTCGCTGTCGAAGAGCGCCTCGGCGAGGGCGCGGGCGAGTTCGGTTTTTCCGACGCCGGTGGGGCCCAGGAATATAAAGGAGCCGATGGGGCGCTTGGGGTCCTTGAGGCCGGAGCGGGCGCGGATGACGGCATCGGCGGCGGCCTGGACCGCCTCGTCCTGCCCGATCACGCGGCGGTGCAGCAGTTCGTCGAGGCGGAGGAGTTTCTCTTTCTCCCCTTCGAGCAGCCGGGAGACGGGGATGCCGGTCCAGCGGGCGACGACCTCGGCGATCTCGTCTGGGGTGACCTCCTCCTGGATCAGGCGGCGGGAGCCGTCGGCGCCGGCGAGTTCCTGTTCCTTGTCGCGGATTTTTTTCTCGAGGTCCGGGATTCGCCCGTACTGAAATTCGGCGACGCGGTCGAGGCGGTGCTCGCGCTGGGCCTTGTCCATCTCGTTGCGGGCGTGCTCGAGGGCGAGGCGCAGGCCGCGGACCTCCTCGATGCCGGCCTTCTCGCCCTCCCACTGCGCCTTGAGGGCGTCGCGGGAGGCCTTCTGCTCCGCGAGGTCGCGCTCGAGATCGGCGAGCCGTTCCCGCGACGCCTTGTCCTTCTCTTTCTTCAATGCCTCGCGCTCGATCTCCAGCTGCATGATGCGGCGCTGGAGGCCCTCCAATTCCTCGGGCATGCTCTCCATCTCGGTGCGGAGTTTCGCGGCGGACTCGTCGACGAGGTCGATGGCCTTGTCGGGGAGGAAGCGGTCGGAGATGTAGCGGTGGGACAGGGTGGCGGCGGCGACGAGCGCGGCGTCCTGGATACGGACGCCGTGGTGCAATTGGTAGCGCTCGCTGAGGCCGCGGAGGATCGAGATGGTGTCTTCGGCGCTCGGCTCGTTGACCAGCACGGGCTGGAAGCGGCGCTCGAGGGCGGCGTCCTTCTCGACGTGTTTGCGGTATTCGTCCAGGGTCGTTGCGCCGATGCAGTGCAGTTCCCCCCGGGCGAGCATGGGCTTGAGCATGTTGCCGGCGTCCATGGCGCCCTCGGCCTTGCCGGCGCCGACCATCGTGTGGATCTCGTCGATGAAGAGGATGATCTGGCCTCCGGCGGCGGCGATCTCGTGGAGGACCGCCTTGAGGCGCTCCTCGAACTCGCCGCGATACTTGGCGCCCGCGATGAGGGCGCCGAGGTCGAGCCCGACGATGCGCTTCTCCTTGAGGCTCTCGGGGACATCACCGGCGACGATGCGGCGGGCGAGGCCCTCGACGATGGCGGTCTTTCCGACGCCGGGCTCGCCGATGAGGACGGGGTTGTTCTTGGTCCTGCGGGAGAGGACCTGGATGCAGCGGCGGATCTCGTTGTCGCGGCCGATGACGGGATCCAGTTTGTTCTGGCGGGCGAGGCGGGTCAGGTCGCGGCCATATTTCTCCAGGGCCTCGTAGGTGGCCTCGGGGTTCTGGCTGGTGACGCGCTGGTTGCCGCGGACCGCGGTGAGCGCCTGGAGGAGTTGGCCCTCGGTGATCTTTAGGTCGCGAAAGATCTTCGCCACCGCGGTCTCGGATGGCTCGCGGAACATCGCGAGCACGAGGTGCTCGACGGAGATGAACTCGTCCTTTAGGCGTTTGGCGTCATCCTCGGCGCGGGCGAGGAGCTGGTTGAGCCGTTGCGTGACCGCGATGCCGGCCATCGGGCCAGTCGAGGCGATGACGCGGGGCAGGGCATCCAGCGCCTGCTCGACCCGGCCGCGCAGCGCCTGCACGGGGGCGCCGGCGCGCTCGAAGAGACGTGGCACCAGCCCTTCGGCTTGCTGCAACAGCGCCGCGAGCAGGTGCTCCACATCGACGGCCTGATGCCCCAGGCGGGTGGCGATCCCCTGCGCCTCCACCAGCGCCATCTGCGCTTTCTCTGTCAGTCGGTTCAGGTCCATGGGCGTTCCAATTTCTTTTCGAGGTGGTCAGTTGTTGTACCACCCATGATGTGATTTTATCATCTTTCGTGCCAGCGTCTCGACGATTCTCGTAAGGTCATAACATGCTATTTATGAGATCGATACGAAATCCCAACCGCATGTAGCGCCATTCCGATTAGCGCCAAAATGGCGCGCCCGTGAATTTTGTGGGCTCGTGCCCTTGGCAATGACGGATCTACTTCGAAAATACCGGGTGTAGCCACGGTCGTTGGACCCTGGATGTTCCAACGCGTGGCCCATCTGTGACCAGATGGGCTACGAGTTGCCGCTTGTGCGGTTCACTGGCTGTGGCGCAAGCGCGGGCGCGTGAGCAGGGAGACGACGACCAGGACGGCGAAGCTGAGGGGGATGGTGACGATGCCGGGCTGGCTGAAGGGGACGAGCGCCATCTGCCTGGCGGCGGCGGCATCGAATCCGTAGACATGTTCGAAGGCGTCGCGGGTCAGGAGGAGCCATGCGAGGGAGGAGGCCATGCCGACGAGGATGGATGCGGCGATGCCGCGCTTTGTGGTGCCTTTCCAGAAAAGGAGCATGACGAGGGAGGGGAGGTTGGCGCTGGCGGCGACATTGAAGGCCCAGCCGACGAGGAAGGTGACGTTGAGTTTCTCGAATTTGATGCCGAGCCACATGGCGGCGATGCTGACGGCGATGGCGGCCCATTTGGCGGCGCCGACCTTGGCGTGTTCCTTGAGGCGGATGCCGAGGACGTTCTCCATGACGTCGTGGGCGACGGCGCCGCTGGCGGCGAGCACGAGGCCGCTGACGGTGCCCAGGACGGTGGTGAAGGCGATGGCGCTGACGAGCGCGAAGGGCAACTCGCCGAACGATCGGGCGAGGAGCGGGGCGGCCATGTTGGAGTTGGTCACATCGAGTGCGCCGCTGGTCATGGCCCCGAGGCCGAGGTAGAGGGTCAGGATGTAGAACGCGCCGATGCTCGCGATGCCGACGACGGTGCTCTTTCGAGCGGCGGCGGCATCGCGGACGGTGTAGTAGCGGATGAGGATGTGGGGCAGCGACGCGGTGCCGCAGAAGAGCGCGAGCATCAGCGAGATGAAGTCCAACTTGTCGGAGAAGCGCTCGGAGCGCACTCCCTGGAAGGTGGGGCTTCCGCCGGGCACGAGGAGGTCGGCGCCGCGGACGGCCGATGGGGTGTAGGTGGTGACGCGCGAGCCGTCCCCGGAGGTGCTGGTCTTGGTGCGCCAGACGGCGACCTCGCTGTCGTGCAGCACCGACAGGTACTCCAATGGCCCGAGGGGGCCGGTGGTCTCCGCGCCGCCGGGCAGGGCCACCACATGGCCCACGGGGCGGAGGTCGTTGCGCCCGGCGCCGGTCTGGGGATCGCCGGCGGACTGGGGCCTGCCGTTGACGAACCTCTGCCCGTCGGTCGTCGCGGTGATAGACTGTGGCGCGAGGGCCAATTCCCTGGGGGTGACGGAGAACCCGCGCGCGAGGATGGCGATGGCGAGGCCGAGGCAGAAGGCGACGAGCATCGCGCCCTTGATGAACTGGACCCAGGTGGTGCTGACCATGCCGGCGGTGACGACGATGACGGTGACCGCCACGCCGACGATGAGGACGCCGTATTCGTGCGGGATGCCCAGGAGCGGGCGGACGAGGGCGCCGGCGCCGACCATCTGGGGGATGAGGTAGAAGACGCTGACGACGAGGGTGCTGATGGCGGCGGCCAGCTTGATGCCGCGGCTCTGGAAGCGGCTGTCCAGGGCGTCGGCGAACGTGAAGCGCCCGAGGCGCTTGACCGGTTCGGCGATCAGGAAAAGCGCGACGACCCACCCCGCCAGATAGCCGATGGAATAGAGGAATCCGTCGTAGCCGTAGAAGGCGATCATGCCGCAGATGCCGAGGAAGGAGGCGGCCGAGAGGTAATCGCCGGCGAAGGCGACGCCATTGACGAACCAGCCGATCTCGCCGTGCGCGGCGAAGTAGCCCTTGGCTCCGCGGGCCCGTCGCCCGAGCCAGAAACTGAGCCCCAGGACCGCGCCCACGACCAGCGCGAATATGGCGATGGCGATCGGGGAGCTCCCGTGGATCACGCTTCCCGGCCCTTTCCGGCATCCGGCTCGGGTCTGCAGGCGAACAGGTAGATGATGGCGAGCGCGACGGCGGCGGCGATCAGGCCGAAGCCGCAGAGGACCGCGAGGTTGACGCCGGCGATCACGTGCCCCTCCGCCATCAGGGGGTGATGGAAGCACGTCAGATAGACAAAGGCCGCGTAGAGTGCGAGGTAGGACGCGAAGAGCCAGAGCCCGAGGCGCCGGTTGAGGGCGGCGGGGTCACGGCCCGTCGCGCCCGGTTCAAGATCCTTCTGGCCCATGCAGGCGAGAAGGCTACACCGTCTCGCGCATCCTGCATCCCGCGCGCCACATTTTTTTGGTGCGGGTTTGTAATTCCCCCCGATGGCGGCATACTACCGGCCGGCCGACGAAACGAGGGAGGAGCTTCTCCCGGGCCAGACGGAGGATGCTGACGATGGAGACATTACAGGAAGACACGTTGGTGATGCGCAAAACCCGCGAGCTCTGCGAGACGATCATCTCGCAGCCGGAATTCATCGCCATCCAGAAGCGGGTGAGCGCGTTCGAGGCGGACTCCGAGGCCAAGGGCCTCTACGACTCGTTGGTCGAGCGGCACCAGGAACTTTCCCGGCAGCAGGGCATGGGCCAACCGATCACCGACGAGGAGATGGACGGGTTCGACAGCTTGCGCCGTCGCGTGTTCGAGCACCCGGTCGCCAAGGGGTTTCTCGACGCCAGGGAGGAGGCCCACAACCTCCAGATGTCGGTCCGGCGCTTCGTCTCAAAGACTTTCGAATTGGGGCGCCTGCCGAAGCCGGAGGAACTCGAGGAGGGCGGGGGCGGATGCGGCGGGGGATGCGGCTGTCATCACTAAGTCAAAGGGCAGAGGTCAAAGGTCAAAACCACAGGTGGCAGCTTAAAGGTTCTCTTCCTTGCGGGGCTCTCGGCCGGGCTCGACACCTTTGATGTTTCACCTGTGGGTTTGCGTTTTGACTTTCGCGATTTGACCTAGAACGACAAAAGCAGCTGCCAGATGAAGCAGTTGCCGAAGGCGTCGACCTCTTTCCAGATGCGCTCGCAGAGCTTGGGGTCGCCCTGGATGGGTGGGAGGGTGGCCCTCTGTTTTTCCCAGGCGAGGCATTCGCCGGGCTGGGGTTTGCCTGGGGCGGGGCCCGGGAGGAAGGCGCCGGCCCTCGCATCGGCGGGCAGCGGTTTTGGAGCGCCGGAGGTCGTCGCTTTCGCGTGGCCGCGGCTGTAGGCGCCAAATTCGAGGGTGGCCTCGGTCATGGCGCGGACGTTCTCGACGGTGGCGTCGTTCTGGACGATGGCGCTGGCGTCCATGATATAGCCGCCGTCGGGTGCGACCTCGGCGAGGAGTTTTTTGACGTGGGCGCGGACGTCTTTTGGGGTCTTGATGGAAAGGAGGGTGTTGGGGACGCCGCCGGAGATGCAGAACTTTTCCCCGAGGGCTTTCTTGGCCTTGATGGGGTCGCCCTGGTCGACGTGGTAGACGATGCTGCGGTCGGGGAGTTCGGCGAAACTCGCGAGGTGGTGATCCCAGTTGCCCTCGGCGTAGAAGAGGGTCTGGTGTCCGGCGGCCCAGAGTTCCTGGATGATGGGCTTGAGGGTGGCCCAGTAGACGTTTTCAAAAACCTCCGGGGAGACGAAGGGGACGCCGCCGCGGTGCATCCAGTAGCCGACGGGGACCTGGCCGGCGGGGTCGGCGGTTGTCTTGGCGACGTGGAGGAGGTGCGGGGCGAGGGCCTCGCAGGCGGCCATGACCTTGTCGCGGCGCTCGAACAGGTCCTCGACGAGCCCGAGGTAGCCGCGGAGCTTGTCGGCGATGATGTCCATGGGCGCCTTGAGGATGCCCGCGATCGCGGAGACGGTGCCGGACTCGCGGCGGAGACGGGCGACCTGCGGGCCGAAGTCCATGAAGTAGTTCCACATCGCCATGCCGCCTTTCACCAGCGCGAGGTTGTTGGCGAAGGTGGAGGGTTCGCCGATGGGGGTGGTCGTGGCGGAGACGCGGGGGAGCCAGATGTTATATAGAAACCCGGTGGGGTCCTCGATGAGCTGGTCGTACTCGTCGGCCTTCATGAAGGCCTGGTCCTCGGGTGGCTCGCGGTACTGGAAGCCGGTGTTGGGGGGGATATCGATGCCGGGGATTGCGTAGTAGCGCAGGCCGAGGGCCTGGGCGAGGCCGGTCCAGACGTAGACCATGTTGGCGACGACGGCATCCCAGTCGAAATCGGCGGCGCATTTGCAGGCGGAGTCGAAGGCGATGCGGTAGTCGTGGGCGAGTTCCTGCGGCGTGTGGCCGGAGTAGACGCCTGTGAATTCCGCGACGAATGGGCGGATCGGCACGCGGTCCGGGGTTTCGTTGCGCATGGCGGTGGTGTAGCGCGCCAGGCGTTCGTTGTAGCGTTTCTCCATCGCGTCGGACATGGGACCCTCCCCTCGTGGGTGTCTCAGCGGCTCCAGTCGAGCCCGCCCTTTTTCCATTCGTAGGCGAGGCCTGCGACGACGAGGCCGGTGAAGAAGAGCATGGCCCAGAGGATGGACCAGGATTGGCCCGCCATCTCGCGGAAGGCGACGGCCCACGGGTAGAAGAATACGACCTCGATGTCGAAGATGATGAAGAGCATGGCGACGAGGTAGAATTTGATGGAGAAGCGCGGGTTGGGGGCGCCGCGCGGCTCCATGCCGCACTCGTAGGGGGTATCTTTGGCGGGGGACCGCCTGGCGCGCTGGCCGAGCAGCAGCGCGACGGCGAAGGCCCCGAGGGGGACGGCGGCCGCGAAGACCAGCTGGATCAGGAAGGGGACGAACTGGTTGCTCATCGGCAGGCATTCCGCATAGCAGGACCAGCGGGGTTGCCAAGGACCAAACGACATGCTGGTGGCTTGCGGGAGCGGGGGCGCGGTCTAGACTGGGGCGGTGCGCGGCGGAGGAAATGGCGATGGCGGTTCGGCGCCCGGATCTGGCGGCAACGCGATCCTGGCGGAGGACGGTCCCTATTCGCTCCTCTTCTGGCTGGGGCATTTTCAGGATGATGGGGATTGGCCCGCGGTGATGCGGACCGCGCGGGAGCTGCTGCATCTGGCGCCCGACCATCCCGAGGGGCTGCGGTTTCTGGCGGAGGCGTATTTTCGGCTGGAGAGGTGGGAGGAGGCGTACGACGTCGCCTGCCGGTTGGTGCGGGCGCATCCCTTTGTCATGGACGGGTACTGGGTGCTCTCGGACCTGGCGGCGCGGGCGGACGATCTGGAACGGAGCGCGGACTACATCGAGCGGGCGGCGAGGCTGCTGCCGAACTCGGACGCGATCTGGGTGGAGGTGGCGCGGG
The DNA here is from genome assembly GCA_964651705.1 of uncultured Verrucomicrobiales bacterium. Lineage (GTDB taxonomy): Bacteria > Verrucomicrobiota > Verrucomicrobiia > JADLBR01 > JADLBR01 > JADLBR01. Next base: position 20,258 of record CAZYWZ010000039.1, on the reverse strand, counting down.
CGAATTTCAATCTGGGGAGGCTGGGGCGATGTCTCGTGGCGGCGGATCACGGGTTGCGGGTCAACCCGCAGAACATCCGCCTGATCATCTATCGGGTATTCGCGCTGGTGGGGCTGCGGTGCGAGAAGGGGGCAAAGATCGCGGCGGGGCGGCTGGTGGATCTCGGGGTGGATGCGGACGTGCTGCGGGAGACGGCGCGGGAATTGGGCATCACGGGGGCGACGGTGGCCCGGCTGGAACGGATTGCCGAAGGGGGCGTGGCGGAGTTGCCCGAGGCCAAGGGGACCGGAGGCAGGCGGCGCGCGCGGCGGGCGCTGGCCGGGGGGGCGGCGGCCCTAGAGGCGATGCGTTTGGCGGCGCCACCCCTGACGCGGGCGCAGTTCGCCGCGCAACTGGCGATGGCGGACGAGCGCCGGGACGCCGATCACGGGGAGGGGCGTGAAGATGACGCCATCGACGATGGCCTGGCCGACGCCGAGGAGGTGTACTACGTGTTCGACAAGTACCGGACCCATGGGCCCTTCACCCTCGGGCGGATGACGCAGTTGTTCGCGGATGCCACTTTCGATCTTCGCGAGGCGTACGTCCGGCCCGAGTCGGACGAGCGGTGGACGCGCGCCGCCGAAACGCCCGGGCTGGGCGGCATGGGGCTGCGCGACCCGGGCGAATGAGGGGTTGCCGGCCTCTGCCAAATCCGGTTTCGACCAACCGCGGCCCTGCCGGTTGCCCGTGGCGCGAAAGGGATTTCGCGCCCTACATCCCCAATCGTTGCGCCCCAGGGTGCTGCCTTACGCGAGGTTTTGGGGCCCACAGCCCTCTTGCGGGGAGGGGCCTGGCGTGCCACCATAATAGCGTGGTGAGGGCCATGACGTGAGCGACGAAGACCTCGAACCGGTCTCGATGCGATCCGGCGTCTCGTTCGGCGGAGAAGCGGGGCACTTCACCATAGGGGAGAGCGCTGGGGTATTCGCTTTCATCGAGGCGGACGCGGCCTTCGAGGCCCAATTTCAGATCCCGTCGGGGGCGGCGCGCGACAGCACCGCGGTGGTCTCGATGGTGCCCGGCGACTCCGGCAGGGACATCGAGCGCTGTTGCCGCGAGGCCCTTGAGAAGGGGCGGTCGGTCGCGCGGCGCATGACGGTGCCGGGTCCGGGGGGGGATCGTTGCGTGCTCGTGACCTTCGCGGCCACCGCGGGCGAGGCCGGCGCCGGCGGGATGGTCAAGGGCGTGTCGGTGGACGTGACGGACCTGGCGCGCGCCGAGTCGTACATCAGCGCGGCGGAGGGTTTCGACCGCTATCTCATCCATGCCACCGACCGTTTCTACGAGCCGGTGCTGATCTGCGACATGGTCGATGACACCCCGATGGTCGTCTACGCGAACAAATCGTTCCAGCGCACCTTCGGCTACACCCGCGCCGAGGTGATCGGCAGGGATCCGGTCTTCCTGCTTTTTGGCCGTGCCGCGGTCTCGATCCGCGAGGTGATCAACAGTTCTTGGAAGAATCAGCGCCCGGTCTGGAAGATCACGGAGGCCGACCGGCGGGATGGCGGGCCGCTGCGCTGCAAGGTGGTCTTTGACTTCCATCGTTTCGAGCGGGGGACCCAGTCGCAACTGAAGGTGACGTTCCTCCCGCTGGAGGGGCAGCCCGCGGCGGTGGCCCAGGACGCCGGCCCCGGGCAATATAGGCGCCTGCAGTTGCAGGGCATGCTCCAGGCGGCCGGGAGCATCATCAACGATTTCAACAACCTGCTGGCGGTGATCATCGGCAACGCGCCGCTGCTCCCGGCGCAGGTGCAGGAGAACATCGAGTCCATCAAGACCTCGAAGCGGCTCGCGACGCAGGCGGCGGATATCGTCATCAATCTCCTCCGGATGACGCGCCGGCTCCCGGCGCCCCGGGATCTCGGGTTGCCGGAGGAAAAGCCGGGGGTGCCGCCGCCCCCGCCCGAGGTCGCGGCGGAGACCTCGCTGGATCGCGCCATCCGGGTGGCCCCGCCCATCGACACCGCGATGGCGGTGCGGGAGTTGGCCCGCCCGGGCCCGTCGGATGCGGCGACCGCCGAGGAAGTCCTGCCGACGGATCGGGCCGAGCCAGAAAAGGAGGAGCGGGCCGAGGAGTCGGGCGAGACGCCCAGGATCCTGGTGGTGGACGATGAGCCCTTCATCCGGAGCATGATCGAGCGGACCCTATCGGTGGTGGGTTACCGGACGGGGCAGGCGGCGAGCGGGGAGGATGCCCTGGCCATGATCGAGTCGGAAGCGGGTGGCTATGACATGGTGATCATGGATTACGCGCTCGGTGGCCTGAGCGGGCTGGAGGTGCTCCAGGTGATGCGGCAGCATGGACTGTCCATGCCGGTGCTCATGATCAGCGGTTACCTCGGGCCCCAGGTGACCGAGCAGACGCTTTCTCTCGGGCGGGTGAAGGTGCTGACGAAGCCCTTTCAACCGAACGAATTGCTGGAAATGGTCGAGACCATGGTGAAGACTTTCCACTGACATGGCGCTGTTCGGATCCAAGGCCACGGACTCGCAGTTGCTCCGCATGTTCGAACAGCGGTGCAGCGCGGGCCTGTTCACGGTGGCGCGGGACGAGGGGCGGCACGTGTTCCTTGCGGCGAACCAGCGTTTCCGGGAGCAGTTCGACCTGCCGGCGGCCGGCATCGAGGGCAGGGCGGTGGAGGAATTCATGGGGGGCGAGACCGGGCTGGACTTCCGGCGGTGCCTCGACGAGGCATTCGTGAAACGGCGGCGGATCGTCCGGCGGGTGGCGCTGCAGCGGGTCGAGGAGGTGGATTGGTTCCTGTTGCATCTCGACCCGGAGGTGGAGGCGGGCCACGAGGAGTCCGGGATCCTCTACGGGGTCTCATTGGACGTGACGCAGTCGACGCGCGCCGATGCGGCGATGAACAGCGCCTTCGGGTTCGACAAGCTGCTGGGCCACTCCGTCGATTACCTGACGGACCCGGTGGTCATCTGCGACGTGAGGTCGGAGGGCGTGCCCGTCATCCACTGCAACCTCGCCTTCACGAGGGCCTTCGGTTACTCGCGCCACGAGGTCGTGGGGCGCGACCCGATATTCCTCTTGTTCCACGGCAAGGCCGACGAGGTCACGGACCTGATCGAGCGGTCCTGGCACGAGGGAAAGGCGGTCTGGCAGATGTTTCCGGTGTCGGGGAAGCGCGGTGTGCTCATCGAGAGTCAGGTGGTCTTCGATTTCTACCGGAGCGACGAGGGGCGGATCTCGTTTCTGAAGATGACGTTTCTGGACCCCGGGGGCGAGCAGAGCCCGCTGGACCGGGACAAGCATCTGCGGATGCAGGTGGAGGAGTTGCTGACGGCGGCCGGGAGCATCATCAACGATTTCAACAATCTTCTGGCGCTGATCGCCGGCAGGGGGAAGACGCTGCCGCATTCGCTGACGCAGATCATCGAGGCGGTGAGCTCGTCGCGGCAATCGGCGACGCAGGCGGCGGACATCGTGTTTAACCTGCTGCGGGGGGGCGGCCGTGCGCTGTCGTCGGGCGGCGCGCCGGTGACGGTCTCCGACACGGTTCCCGCGCATGACCCGTACGCGGACACACAACCCGTTTACGAATCCGGGGAAGCCAAGGCCGAGCGGGTGCCGGCCGCCGGGTTTCCGAATGCCGGGCCCGGCCTGCGGGCGGAGCCGGCGTCGCGGGGGGCCAGGATTCTGGTGGTGGACGACGAGCCATTCATCCGGACCTTGCTGCGCGACGCGCTGGTGACGGAGGGTCACGAGGTGGACGTGCTCGCTGGCGGCGAGGAGGTGCTGGCGCTTTGCGCGGCGCAGCCGGCACCGTACGACGCGATTGTGTTGGACTACACCCTGGGTGGCATCAATGGTCTCGAGGTGGCCAACGCCCTGCGGAAGTCGGGCGACGCGACGCCGATCCTTCTGATCAGCGGGTATCTGAGCCACGAGGTCGCCGCCGGCGCCCGTGCGGTGTCGTCGCTGGTGATCATGCCGAAGCCTTTCCAGCCCAAGGAGCTGGCGGCGAGGCTGGCGCGGCTCATCGAGACGCGGCGCTAATCTCTGGCTTGGATGGGTCAGCCCGCGCGTGAACAATCCGGGTTAAGGCGCGATCTCACCGTCAAAGGCGTACCATGAGGCGTGCGCCCAGTCGCCGCCGGTGTTGCGGATGGTGATGCGGTGGGGGCCCGTGGGGATATCGAAAACAAGGATGCGGTCATACTCTCTGGCGTCGGGATCGTTCTTGCGGTCGAGGTCGGGGAGGTCGTGTGGGATGGGGGGCAGGTCATCGATCTGGCATTCGATCCTGGCACCCAGGGTGGCGACGGCGCCGATGCAGATGCGGAGGCGGCCGCCCCGTGGCAAGTGGACCTGGAACTGCTGGGGTGTCCCGAGATGGGAGTGGAGATCGCCATGGAGGAATGCGGCCGGGATGCCGTTTCGGGGCAACCCGTCCGGGCCGATCACCATGGTTGGTGCGCCGGGCCAGGACCAATCGAGGGCCGGGCGGATGCGAGGGCCGCCGAGGGAGACATCGGGGAGTCTGGTGTAATCGAGGGTGGCGACGGCATAGGCGTCGAGCGACGGGATGGTGACGCGCAACCGGCCGCCCTCGGCGCGCGCTATTGCCTGGTGGGCGCCGTCCCAATCCGGGGAGACGACGGAGATCTGCTGCGGCAGCAGCGGGGTGGGCAGTGTGACGTCAACAGCGGTCCGCGGCACGGGGCGGGAGTCCTTGGCCTGGCGATTTATGACGTGGAGGATCAGGGCGGGGGGATCCTGCCGTTTCCATAGCGCGAGGCTCAGGTCGGCGGCGGGGGTCTCGAGCCCATCGGACCCGACGAACTTCGGGCCAAGGAAGAGGTTGCGGTGTGAGCGATAGAACCGCGCCTGGCGGGCGATCTCGTGTATCGTGCCGTCTGTCATCGCATCATTGCCCCATGGGCCATTGACCGGAAACGCGAAGAAGGCGCCGGAGGCGTAGATCTCCGACGCGCGGACACGGATCCAGAGCTCTCGCTCCTGCGGGGGGACGTCGCGGATCCACGGGAAACCGCCGAAACCCCAGTCATGGAAGAAAACGATGGGCACCCGGGCGCCGGCGAGCGCGCGTCCCGCCGATACGGTGCCCGACCATTGATCCACGAGGCTTTCGGAGAGGTCGATTCTCCCGTCCTTCGCCTTCCATAGTCCCCACACCCCGAGCACCTGCAAGTCCACGTAACGGGCGAGGCCATTGGCACTGATTAGGACCGTGCGCCCATTCTCGCTGGCGTGCTTGCGGATCATGGCGGTCATGTGTTTCCACGCCCTGTCGTCGCGCTCTCTCCGGAAGGCGGTCCAGTCTTGGGAGAAGGGATTGGCGGGCGCGCGCGGGTTTTCGACGATGCCGCGGGCCATGAGGAAGGCGCGATAGTCTAGGGTGGCGATCGTGCCATCGGGGCAGATGCGGGGGTCGCTAATCTCCTGCCCGAAGGTCTCGCGCCAGCGGGGGTCGCGGGGGCCCCAGCCTTTGCCCCGGCCATAAGTTTCCATCAGGTGCGTCCGGAAGTCGGCGATGGAGTAATCATCGAATCCCTCGTTGGGATGAAGGGCCGCATTGATCTCGTCCATGAAGAGGTAATCGGCGCCGGCGTCGATCTGGCGTTTGCAGAAAGACAGGACGTACTCGAGGTATGCGGGGTTGGAGAGGGTGCCGTGGCGGGTGCCCGGTTCGCCCCACGCGTCGGCGAGGTTTCCGTCTGGGCCGCGCGTGGCCATGTCGAGCACGCGCTCTTCTGGCAAGCCATTCTCGCCATGGTAGAGTGCGCTGCAGGTGACGCCGCCGCCGAACAGGGCCCCGAGGGCGTGGGCGCGCGGCACGAGGTGCGCCTGGGCTTCCCAATCCTGCGCGTCGCGCCATTTGAACCAGCCGCGGACCAGCACATCGGAACCCGCCTTCCTGGCGGCGCGGATGCCGCGGTCGGAATCGATGTGCTCGTTGATGGTATAGACGATCGCGTCTTGGATGTCGGTCACGGGAGCGTCGCGGCGCAACTCGGCGGGGAAGTCGGGGATCGGGCGGAGCCACCGGGGATCGGCGGGTGGGGCGATGCGGGCGAACTCCGCCATGTGGCGTTCCCCGAGCGTGAGCAACGCGGCTATTTGCTGTGATCTCGCGCGCTCCTCCATGGGCAATGGCGCGAGCCAGGCCCAGAGGCCGGGGTCGGCGGCCGGGGTTGGCGCGATTCCAGGGTAGAAGAAGAGGCTGTGGGGCGTGTGGCGCTGTATGAACCCGTGGCACGTTGCCCAGTCGGTTTCGTATCGCAGGAAAACCGCGGCCAGGCCGATTCCCTCGCGCGAGGCGCCGATGAAGAGCGCGGGATGCTCTGGGCTGAAGCGATCGGCGGTATCTCCGGTCCGGCCCCAGGGCGAGACTCCTGCGTAGCGATCCTGTTCGCCCAGGGTCGCGATTTTCCCCGCTCGGCATTTGCCTTTGGGGTCCCAGAACGCGTACTGGTCCCACAGGTTGAGATCGAGGGGGATCCGGGGAAGCGCCCAGCAGATCCTCGGATCTCCCCCGCCGGGCTGCAAGCACTGCGTCCGGATGAGCACGCCTTCGTCCGCGCAGAGGAAATGGACCTCGAGCGCCGCGGGGATGTCCGCCCCGAGAAGAATGGTCCGCCCAACGACCGCGCAGCCTCCTTTGACCTCGTGCCGGGTATCCGCGCGGACCGATGACGACAAGGCGAGGGCACCTCCTCCCGAGATGCCAAATTCCGCGCGATCCAGACTCTTTGCGATCGGAAACCACTGCCCCCGGCTGCCCTTGAGCTCGATGGAGAAATCTGCCGAGGCCCGCGCGAAGGTGGCGCGATAGTCGCGGGCGGTGACGCGGATCTCGGTCGCGGTAACCTCGGCGGGCGGCGTCGCGGGGGCGGGATTCTGAGAAAGGCAAGCGATCGCCAGCAGGGATGCGGTGAGGGGTTTGGCCATCATTGGCGGATCATGGCATGGGGCAGACCCGCGCGCGCGATCAAATTTTCTTGGGCTTGGAAGCCCGGGCAGTCTTGGGTATGGTATGCGATCGGGCGTGAGCCAGGACGTCCGCCTTGTCCATGTCAGGAGAAATCGCAGGCCGGGAGGGTTCGACGCGCGTCTTGCTCATAGACGACGACCGGAAACTCTGTCGCCTGATCGGGGAATACCTTGGGCCGATGGGTTATGCGGTGGAGGCGAGCCACGAGGGGCCGGACGGCGTTGCGCGGGCGACCGGGGAGAGGTGGGATGCGGTCATTTTGGACGTGATGCTTCCGGGGTTGGACGGTTTCGAGGTCCTGAGGCGCATCCGGGCGAAGTCGGACGTCCCCGTGCTGATGCTCACCGCGCGCGGGGACGAGGCCGACCGCATCGTCGGGCTCGAGATGGGGGCGGATGACTATCTGCCGAAGACGTTTTCATCCCGGGAGCTCCTGGCCCGTCTTCGGGCGGTGATGCGCCGATCGTCCCCGCGCGCGGATGCGGAGCGTGTCCCGGCGGAGATCGTGGTGGGGCCGCTTCGCGTGAACACGGGGGCCCGGACGGCAGTACTGGGCGATCATCCCCTGGTGCTGACGCCGGTGGAGTTTGACCTGCTCGCGTCTCTGGCGAAAGCGCGGGGGCGCGTCAAGACCCGCGAGCGCCTCCTGGAGGAGATCCGGGAACGCGATTACGACGTCTTTGACCGATCGATCGACGTGCACATTTCCGCGCTTAGGAAGAAGCTGGGGGATGACGCGAAGGAGCCCCGATTCATCCGGACGGTGAGGAGCGCGGGATACATGATGGCCGATCCGGCTCAGGAAACGCCGGCGGCCTCCAGTCGCCACCAGGCGGACTCGGCGGGGAAGAACTGCGAGTAGCGAAGGCGGTCGTAGCGGAAGTGCGCGAGGGCGCGAAGGAGTTCTGGGGCGCGGCGGCGGAGCGCGGCGGGGTCTGGGGCGAGGGTGGCGATCCAGGCGGCGAAGAGGGGTTCGCGGGCCCCCGAGAGTTCCTGCCCGCGGCGGGGGGAGAGTTTCCCGAGTTCCCTGATCTGTGCGGCGGCGATCTCCTGGGCCTCGGTCGCGGTGGAGTGAGGGCGCCAGAGGGCGTTGAGCTTTCTCCAGTCCGGGTCGAAGGCGGGCTCGTGATCGTTGTCGAATTTATGGGCGTCGGGAACGCTCTCCATGGCGACGGCGGCGCTGGCCTCGAGCCCGCGGGCGAAGGCCGACCGGACGGGGCCCTCCTCCTCCATCTCCCAGAGGGCGCGCATGGCCGCGACGCAGTTGCTGGTGGTCCAGGAATGGCGGCGCCCACCGCCTCCATGGTCATAGACCATGCCCCGCTCGCATAATTCGAGCCGGCTGGCGTTGTCGGGCCCCCCTCTCTCGTCCAGGGCGGACCGGTAGGTGGATTCCCATCTCGGGTCGCCGGATAGCCGGGACATCATCTTGGCGACGAAGAGAAGCCGCGGCGCCTGGTAGAACAAGAATTCGCGGAAGCAGCCGCGGGTGTTGAAGGGCGGCTCGGCGGGCAGGTTCCAATCAAGGCGGAGGACTTCCTCTGCGACCTCGCGCAGTTTGGCCGCGATGCGGGCGCGCGCGCCGTCGTCCGGGAGTCCGGACTCCAGATAGCGCCACAGGCCGTAGAACCAGGGCAGGGCCTGGTCGTCGGATCCCATGGGGTAGTGGGAGCGCCCATCGGTGGCGACGCCCCGGCCGATGAAGCCCTTCACCTCGCCCAAGGAGGCCAGCAGCATGAGGCCGTCGGCGAGCCGCTGCGCCTTGGTGGCATCGGCCTTGGACCGCGAGGCGCGCCAGCGGTCGAGCGCGGCATCCATGTAAAGGCCGTTGAAGAAGGCGCCGTTCTCGATGGGGCTCCACCAGCCGAGGGCGTTCGGCTTCCCGAGGCGGCATTCTTCGGGCTCGGGGATGATGACCGAGCCATCGAGGTCGCTAAAATCCAGCAGGATCCCGTGCCTGTCGATCAGCCGTCTCCAGATCTCGTCGTGGGCGATCTGGATCGCGGCCCGCGCGTTTGCGGCCGCGCGGGCGGGGGCGGGTCGGATCAGGAGTGTGCCGGACCAGGCCAGGCCGGTGCGGAGGAGATGGCGTCGCGGGAAGGTGCGCATGAGGAAGTTATGGGGTTGGGGAGGCCTGGCGCAAGCCGGGCTGCATCATTCATGGGGAAACTTCCGATGCGGCCGAGGGGCCTTTTGGACTTGCGGTGGAAGAACCCCGCGAGGGGTGGCGACACCGCTATGGAGTCGCAGCCGGATCACCTCTGGCGATCGGGGCGCGGGCGTTGGCCCTGGGCCGCGGGTCCCGGCTCCGCCGGGAGCCAAGGCGGTGTCGCCGCTGCGCTCTGCCACCGCAGTCCATAAAGCTGGCCGCCTCCTCGCCTCGTCGGCCACCACTGGACTCACGAGGAATCGCGGATCGTAATGAACTATTCCCGCCAGCAGCGTGATCCCGACTTTGAAGTTTCAGGTCGGCATATTGCCGGATTCTCGGGTGGCGGGTTTGCGGTTGGCGGGGCAGGATGGTGGGCAGAGTGGAATCGGAGCAGAAGGTGGAATTGCGCATCACGGTGGACCTGGCCGCGGGCCGGCATTACGCGGGCGACGAGCTGCCGTTTGGCTCGCTGCTGCTGGGGATCGTGCGCGAGGGGCGGAACGATGTCGGCGCGCTGCTGCTGATGTCGCAGGGGCTTTGGGCCCGTTACAATTCGGGAGAGGTGAGGCCGCTGGCGCGTATCGCCGGCGCGCTGTGGTTGCGCGAGCTGCGCGCCAAGCGGCGGCTTTCTCCGGAGGAGATGGGACCGCTGGCGGGCGTGACGCCGGCGACATTCGCGGCGTGGGAATCTGGGGAAAGGCCGATTTCGATCAACCACATCCGGCGCCTGTTGCGCGCGCTGCACATGGACTCGGCGGCGAGGATGTAGGATTCTCGAGGTTAGGCCAGGGCGCCGTTGATCCGGGAGATGGCCTCGTCGATCTCCTGTTTGCTCTTGAAGCCGATGGTGACGGCATCGACGCAGCCGCAGGTCATGGTGTGCCGGATGGATTTCTCGCGATCCTCGGGGCCGGTGAAGTCCCCGTTGCCGATGATTTTCATGCCGAGGACGCCGCGGCCCTTGTCGTGCATGGCCCGGATCTCCTTCATGGAGGCCTCGTAGTCGCCGGGGTCCGTGAATTTCTCGGAGGGGCCGTCCATGCGGTGGGCCTTGTGGTTGACGCGCACGAGGTGGACATCGACCCAATCGACCAGCGTGGCGCGGGTCAGGCCGGGCAAGCCGTGGCAGGAGACGCCCGTGGCGCGGATCATGCCCTTCTTCTTGGCCCCGTCGAAGACGGCCATCATGTCCTTGAGTTGCTCGTGCCAGTCGTTGACCGTCGCGCAGTGGATCATGAGGCAGTCGAGGTAGTCCGTGCCGAGTTCTTCGAGGTATCGCTCGATGGATTCCATCGGCCTGTCGGAGACGCCGGCCTTGCGCCACGGCATTTTGGAGAGGATGAACAGCTCTTGGCGGGGGAGTCCCTTGATGGCCTCGGCCACCATGCCGTGGGTCTTGTAGTTGTCGGCGGTGTCTATGTATCGGATGCCCTTGTCGAAGGCGTAGCGGAAGAGTTCGGTGAACGCGTCCTGGCCGAGGTCGCGCTGGACGCGGCCGCCGTTGCTGCCGGTGCCGAATCCCAGGCGCGAGGCCTTGACGCCGCATTTGCCGAGCGTCATCAGGTCGGCGTGGGTGCCCTTGGCGGGCGCGGCGGGCCAGGCCGCGGGTTGCGGCAGCAGGGCGGCGCCCGCGGCGGCGGAGGCGCGGGCCAGAAATTGGCGGCGGGATAGGCGGGTGGGTTCCATGGGGTCTTCCTTCAATTTATCAACACGGCTAAATATGGCTCAAATTATACCTTATGCCAGGGCTTTCGCCAAGTCTGGGGCGTGGCTCCGGAACGTCTGGAATGGACGTCGGGATGAGCGAGATGCATAATCGCCTTTCAGGAGGATTCCGCGCATGACATCTCGCGAGCGATTTCGGGCGACGCTGGGGCACCGGCAACCGGACCGGGTGTGCGTGGACGTGGGCGCGACATTTGTGACGGGCGTCCACGTGTCGGCGGTGGATCGGCTGAGGCGCGCGGTGCTGGGGGAGGGATCGTGGCGGGTGAAGGTGTGCGAGCCGTACCAGATGCTGGGGGAGGTGGATGACGCGCTGCGGGAGGCGCTGGGCATCGACGTGATCGGGGCGTTGCCCAGGAAGACGATATTCGGGATCGAGTGCCGGGATTGGAAACCGTTCACGCTGTTCGACGGGACGGAGGTGCTGGTGCCCGGCGCGTTCAACACCACGATCGATCCCGCCAGCGGCGACCTTCTCATCTACCCCGAGGGAGACACCTCCGTGCCCGCTAGCGGGCGCATGCCCAAGGGGGGATATTTTTTCGATTCGATCGTGCGGCAGCCGCCGATCGATGACGACCACCTGAATGTCGAGGACAACCTCGAGGAGTTCGGGCCGCTGTCGGAGGCGGATATCGCGTATTATCGCGGGCGCCGAGAATGGTTTGACCGGAATCCCGGGGCGGGGCGGATCCTGGTCATCCCCGGCACGGGCTTTGGCGATATCGCGCTGGTGCCGGCGCCGTTCCTGAAGCGGCCGAAGGGAATCCGCGATATCGAGGAATGGTACATCTCGACGGTCGCCCGGACGGAATACGTGCTGGAGATATTCGAGCGGCAATGCGCGATCGCCGAGAGGAACCTGGAGACGCTATTCGAGATTTTCGGGGATAGCGTGGACGTGGCGCTGATCACGGGGACCGACTTCGGGACGCAGCGGGGGCCGTTCATCTCGGCCGAGGCGTACCGGGAGCTGTTCCAGCCTTTTCACCGCCGCATCAACCGGCTGATCCACGAGAGGGTGGGCTGGAAGACCTTCATCCACTCGTGCGGCTCGGTCTATCGGCTGATCCCGGATTTCATCGCGGCGGGCTTCGACGTGCTCAATCCGGTGCAGTGCTCGGCCTCCGAGATGGACCCGGTCCGGCTCAAGCGGGAGTTTGGGAGGGATCTGGTATTCTGGGGTGGCGGGGTGGACACGCAGAGGACGCTGCCTTTCGGGACGCCGGAGGAGGTGTATCGCGAGGTGAGGGAGCGCGTGGCGATTTTCAACGAGGGCGGGGGTTTCGTGTTCAACACGATCCACAATATCCAGGGCCCCACGCCGGTGGAGAACCTGCTGGCGATGTTCCGCGCGCTGCGGGACGGCGCGGGGTGAGGCGTGCGGCGCATCGGCCGAAGGGCGGGGTCAACGGCGCAGAAAGCTGTAGCCCCTCCGGTCACGGAGGGGCCGCGCGGCGCGGGTCCACGGCCTGGCGACCGCGGCTACGGCTGGAAATTTCTAGCTAGATCCCGTGCCCCGCGCGCGGGGCACCACCGGGGCAGAAAATGGTAGGCTGCGCCTTGGCGCACGCCGCCGAATCGAACGTCCGCGTGCGCCAAGGCGCAGCCTACATCGCGACCCAATTTTCGAGTCAGTCAGCCCCGCCGTCGGCGCGCGGCGGTCGGTCAGGCGTTGTCCGCGGCGACGGTCTCGGCGGGTTCGGGGTCCTGCCATTTGCCGTGCTCGCGGATGAGGTCGACGAGGCGGTCGACGGCCTCGGTCTCGGGGATGTTAAATTTCACGGCGGTCTTGCCGACGTAGAGGTTAATCTTGCCGGGCGCCCCGCCGACGTAGCCGAAGTCGGCGTCGGCCATTTCGCCGGGGCCATTGACGATGCAACCCATGATGGCGATCTTGACGCCCTTGAGGTGGGCGGTGCGGGCCTTGATGCGTGCGGTGACGACCTGGAGGTCGAAGAGCGTGCGCCCGCAACTGGGGCAGGCCACGTAGTCGGTCTTGAAGGAGCGGGAGCCGGCGGCCTGGAGGATATTGAAGGCGAGGCGCAGGGCGGCGCCGGCGCCGGGCTCGCGGCGGATGTGGATGGCGTCGCCGATGCCGTCGCAGATGAGGGAGCCGAGGACGGTGGCGGAGGCGACGAGGGCCCGCCGCGGGTCGGCGTCCGGGGGCGCGGCGGCGAAGGCATCCTTGAGGAGGATGGGGTTTCGGGCGCCGAGGCGGTGCAGTTTGGCGGCGAGGATGCGGAAGGCGGCGATGGGGTTGGCCTTGCAGGAATCGGCGACGGTGACGAGGCGCCCGGTCTCGGGTTTCGGGAAATCCTCGAGGGGATCGATCTCGGCGGGCGCGATGCGCTCGTAGATGCCCTCGGGGCGGACGTCGGCGCCGGGCTTGATGCGACCCGCGAGCTGGTCCCAGGCGGCCTGCGAGACGACGACGCGGATCGTCTCCTCGCCGCCGAAACCGACGCCGTCGATCTCGGCCCGGTCGGTCTGGCGGCGGTTGTAGGAGAAGGGATCGCGGGGCTCGTCGATCGCGAGGCCCGAGAGGTCGGCCTGGTTGCGGGAGAGTGCCGCGACCTGATCGACGAGCATGCGGCAGACGGGGATCTCGTGGGGGGAGTCCTCGGTGAGGCTGACGCGGATGGTATCGCCGATGCCGTCGTGGAGGAGGGCGCCGATGCCGATGGCGCTCTTGATGCGTCCGTCCTCGCCCTCGCCGGCCTCGGTGACCCCGAGGTGGATGGGATAATTCCAGTCCGGCCCGGCCTCGGCGAGTTTCGCGACGAGCAGGCGATAGGCCTCGATCATCACCTTGGGGTTGGAGGCCTTCATCGAGAAGATGAGGCCGTGGTAATCGTGCTTGCGGGCGACCCGGGCGAATTCCATGGCGCTCTCGACCATGCCGAGCGGGGTGTCGCCGTAATAGTTGAGAATCCTGTCGGATAGCGAGCCGTGGTTGGTCCCGATGCGGATCGCGATCCCGCGCTCCTTGCAGGCGATCACCAGCGGCGCGAAGGCCTCCTCGGTCCGGAGGACCTCGGCCTCGTATTCCTCCCGCGTGTATTCCTTGATCTGGAATTTCTTCTTGTCGGCGTAATTGCCGGGGTTGACGCGCACCTTATCGACCCATTTGGCGGCCTCCATGGCGGCCTCTGGCTTGAAGTGGATATCCGCGACCAGGGGGACGGTGACGCCCCGGGCGCGCAGGGCGTCGCGGATGTTCTTGAGGTTGGCGGCGTCATTCTTGGTGGGCGCGGTGATCCGGACGATCTCGCAGCCGACGTCGACGAGGGCGAGCGTCTGGCGGACGCAGGCCTCGGTGTCCATCGTGTCGGAGGTGAGCATCGACTGGACGACGATGGGGTTCGCGCCGCCGACGCGGGCGCCGCCGACATTGACCTCGCGGGACTGGCGGCGGCGGTATTGGAAGGGGCTTTCGCAATATCTCATGGGTTCCTCAGGGGTTCTCGGCGGCGGGCTCGGGCTCCGGGGGAAACTCGATGGTCGGGGTCTCGCGGGCTTTCTCGCGCATCTCGTGTTCCTCGATTCGCTGGCGCACGACGCGCCGGGTGTCGTAGAACATGACGTAGACCATGAACGCGATGAGCAGCATCGCGAAGGCGGACTGGAGGCCGTGGATGAGTTGGCCGGGGAGCGGGCGCCGCCTGGCCCATTCGATGAGTGAGAAGACGATGTGGCCGCCATCGAGCACGGGGATGGGCAGGATGTTGAGCAGGGCGAGGTTCACGTTGATGACCACGGCGTACCAGAGGACGAGGCGGATATCGATATCGAGCAGGCGGGAGAAGCTATCGACCATGCCGACGGGGCTCATCATGTGGCGCGGCTTGATCTCGGACTTTCGATCCACGAGGGCGCGCAGGACCTTGAAGACGGCGGCGGAGCTTTCCGCGACCTGCCGCAAGGGAGACGGGCGGACGATGACGGGCGGCGGCGGGTCGAACTGTATGCCGATCTTTGGCTCGTCGGTGCCCGAGGGGACCTCGGGGGTGAGCCGCGCCGTCGCCTCGGCGCCATCCCGCAGGAAGCGCAGATCGATGGGCCGGGGCCCATTTTTTGCGATGGTGTCCACGACCTGCATGCGGCTGAACATGCGTTTTCCGTCGAGGGCGAGGAGCTCGTCGCCCTGCCGGATCCCGGCCGCCTCGGCCGGGGAGTTGGGCAGTGCCTTGGCCACGAGGATGCGCTCGGCGGCCATGATGCCGACCTCCCGGAGTTCCGTGATCTCGTCTTTCCGGGGGCGGATCCGGACCGTCAACAGTTCCTGCACCCCGCCATCGAGGGTGCGCTCGATGTCGAACTGGATTTTCTCGCCCTTGCTGAATACCACGGCCTCGATCACGCCGTCGCCGGACCCGCCGAAACCGGTGACCGGCCGGTTGTCAATGGCCAGGATCCTGTCGCCCGGCAGGAGGGGGATGTTGGCCGTGGCGGCGGGGCTGTCCTTCAAGACATAGCCGATGACGGTGGAACCCTCGGCCTCGTGCGCGGGTCGCCCGACGATCCAGACGAGCGCGGCGGTGGCCAGGGCCAGCAGGAAACTGAAGAGCGGCCCCGCGAATGCGACGATGATCTTGTCGCGCGGGTGGGCCTCCGGGATCTTGGTGCCATCGGTCGCGGCCGATCCCTCGATCATGTCCATCGGGGCGAGCTGCGGCAGCGAGACGTAGCCGCCCAGAGGTATCGCCGAGAGGCACCAGTCCACGCCGTCGATCTTCTTGGCCCAGAGCCGGGGCCCAAAACCGATCGAGAAACGATCCACCACCAGCCCCCGCCACCGGGCCGCCAGGAAATGGCCCAGCTCGTGGACGAAGATCGTCAACGCCAGGAAGAGGACGGCGGCGACCCAGGTCGCGCCCCAGACCAGCCACTGGGCGAGGGGGACGTCGCCCGCGGCGGCGAGGGGCAATGCGAGGCTGTCGGCAAGAATTTCCATGTCAGTTAACTTTTTGGATAACGGTCAGGCCCGCGCGGCGAGGATTTCTTGGGCGCGGCGGCGGGCCTCGCGGTCCGCGAGAAGTATAGCGGTCAGGTCGGGGCCTTCAACCACGCGGTGCTCGCGCATGACGGCCTCGACGGTTTCCCAGATGGCGGGGAATGGGGCGGCGCCGGAGAGGAAGCGATCGACGGCGACCTCGTTGGCGGCGTTGAGGACGGCGGGGAGGGTGCCGCAGCGGGAGCCGGCCTCGCGTGCGAGGCGGAGGGCGGGGAAGCGGTCTTCGTCGGGGGCCTCGAAGGCGAGGGTGCCGAGTTTGGCGAAGTCCAGGGGCTCGAGGGTATTGGGGAGTCGGTCGGGGTAGGTGACGGCGTACTGGATGGGGAAGCACATGTCGGAGTGGCTCAGTTGGGCGAGCACGGAGCCATCGACGAACTCGACCATGGAATGGATGATGCTCTGGGGGTGGACGACGACATCGACCTTTTCCATGGGGACGCCGAAGAGCCATTTGGCCTCGATCATCTCGAGGCCCTTGTTGAAGAGGGTGGCGGAGTCGATGGTTATCTTCTGTCCCATGTCCCAGGTGGGGTGCTTGAGGGCCTGGGCAGGGGTGACGCCGCGGAGGTCGGTCTTCGGGGTGCGGCGGAAAGGGCCGCCCGATGCGGTGAGGATGAGGCGCTTGACGTGTTCGGCGGGATGTCCCTCGAGGCACTGGAAGATGGCATTGTGCTCGGAGTCGACGGGCAGGACGCGGACGCCCTGCCGGCCGGCCTCGCGCATGACGATCTCGCCGGCCATGACGAGGATCTCTTTGCTGGCGACGGCGATGTCCTTGCCGGCGGCGATGGCGGCGAGCGCGGGCTGGAGGCCGCCGGTGCCGACGATGGAGACGAGGACGAGGTCGGCGTCCGTGGCGGCGGCGACCTCGACGAGGCCGGCGGGGCCGGAGACGACGCGGGTCTCTGGGGGGACATTGGCGCGGAGCCAGTCGGCGTCGGCGCCGGAGGCGATGCAGGCGAGTGCGGGCCGGAATTCGTTTGCCTGGGCGGCGAGGAGCTCGCGATTTTTGCCTGCGGCGAGGGCGACGACGCGCATGCGGTCGGGGATATCGCGGGCGACCTTGAGCGCGCTGGTGCCGATCGAGCCGGTGGAGCCGAGGATGGCGACGCGCCTGGGCTGGGCGGGGGCTGGCATGTTATCGGACGACGGGGCGGAGGACCATGTTGCGATAGTCGACCGCCTCGTGGTCGCCCTGGAGGTAGATGGGCCCGGGGCGGGTGACGTCGGACCATAGGGCGCCGCCGGTGCAGCCGGGGACGGGCTCGTTATCGATGATCTTGGCGCCGTTGAGGATGACGGTGACGTGGCGGTCGACGAGGGTGATGTCGAGGGTCTGCCATTCGCCGGGGGCCTTGCAGGGGTTGCTGATGGGTGCGATGCGGCTGTAGACGGCGCCCATGCCGTGGGAGTCCACGGGTTTATCGAACCAGTCGGCCACCTGCACCTCGTAGATGCCGCGGAGGTAGACGCCGCTGTTGCCGTGCTCTGGCACTTTCACCTCCATCGAGATGTTAAAATCCTCGAATTCCCGGTCGGTGCGGAGGTTGCCGTAGCGTTTCTTGGGCTGTCCGGGCTCCTGGGTGGGGCGGTTGATCAGGACGCCATCTTGGGCGCTCCAGCCGTTGGGGGCGTCATCCTTGACGAGGCGCCAGCCCGCGAGATCCTTGCCGTTGAACAATGGGATCGGGTCGACGAACTTCACCTTGGCGAGGTCTGGCCTGGGGGGAATCGGGGGCTGGCGTCTGCCGGTGAATTCGGAGCGATTGACGGCACCCTTGGGGCCCGGGCTTTCGAGCACGAGGGCGAGGTCATCGCCGGTGGCTTTGGCGGTGATGGTATCGGTGACCTTCTCGGTCCGGGTCGCGCCGGAGGGGTCCTTCTTCTTGATCTCGCGGACGCGGGTCACGGTGAGCTTGTCGCCCTCGACGCTGACGCTTGCCAGGGGCAGGACGCTGCCGCCGCCCCAGAGGATGCGGCCGGTGTAGACGCTGCCCTCCTTCATGATCTCGAGGCAGCCGGCCGCGCCGCCGGGGATCGTCAGCGCCCAGGCGCCCACGAAACCCTCGGCCGCCGGTGCCGCCAAGGGCACCGCCAGCGCGCATGCCAGACCCAAAGCCGCCGGTGAAAATGTCAGTCCATGTCTCATGGGGTGGTTTTGGAGCACCGGGGGACGGTCGCAAGCCAAAAGGGTTGCGGGGCGAAAGGCCCGGCTAGCCGGGAATGGCCGTTCCGCCGCGCTGGCCCTCAACGGTCGGGAGATGGCCGCGCGACCGGAGGAATCCCCCCGGCGCGCGATTCGGTTCCCGCCGCCTGGCGCGCCGAGGTCTGCTTTATCTTTTCGAGCAGGGCGCGCATTTCCCCGACGCGGTCGGGAAGTTCCGGCCAGCGATTGGTTTGCTCGCGGGCATCGGTGGCGAGGTCGTAGAGTTGGCCCGGCGGTTCGCCGGGTTTGGGCTTGAGTTGTTGCGGTCTGGTGAAGCCGCCGGAACCTCGGCCTTCGACGAGTTTCCACGTTCCCTGACGGAGGGCGAACATCCCGCGCAGCGAATGGTGCACGGCAAAGGGTCGCGTCCCCGTGGCCTTGCCCTCCAGGGTCGGCAAGAACGAGAAGCTATCCATGCCGGACGATCCCACCGGGGTCTGGCCGGTGATCTGGGCCACGGTGGCGAAGACGTCGGTGAGTTCGACCAGCGCATCGCTGACGATGCCGCCCTTCACCCTCGCGGGCCAGCGCACGATGAAGGGCACGCGATGCCCTCCCTCGTGGATGTCGGCCTTGGTGCCGCGCCATGCGGCATTGCTCTGGTGCCCGAACCGCCTCACGTATTCGCCGCGGGGGGTCTGCGGGATCTTGCCGCCATCGTCGGCGGCGGGAAAGTCCCACCAGTGCCAGAGCCCGCCATTGTCGCTGGTGAAGATGACGAGTGTGTTCTCCGTCATTTTCGCCGCCACCAGGGCGTCGAGCAGGCGCCCCACTTCCCTGTCGGTCTCCCAGACGAAGTCGCCGTAGTCACCCGCCCCGCTCTTGCCCTTGGCGTCGCGGCGCGGCGCGACCGGCAGGTGGGGGGAGTTCAGGGGGAGGTACAGGAACAGCGGTTCCGTGCGGCCGGCGTGGCTTCTCACGATGGCGACGGCCTCATCCCCGAATCGCGACAGCACGCCGTGCATGTCGAAGCCGGGCGCCTTGGGCCCGGAAACGCCGTTCAGGAAAATCGTGTCGGGAATTTCCTCGTGATGCCCGGTTGGCGGCGTTTCCACTTTGCGGTCCCGCAGGTAGCAATAGGGACTCATGTCGAGCGAGGCGGAAATGCCGAAGAAGTCGTCGAAGCCGACATCGGGCGGGCCGCCGGAAAGCTCCCTGGTGAAGTCCACATCGTCCCCGGAGCGGAAGCGCTGCGGGCCGCGATCCTCGAGCGGTGTGCCCCGGCGATCGTGCCACCGCATGCCGAGATGCCATTTGCCGACGCAGGCGGTGCGGTAGCCTGCCCGCTTCAACAGGCTCGCGAGGGTGTCCTCCCCGGATTCGATGAGCGGCGGGTCGAAGCCGTCGAGGACGCCCTCCTTCAATCGCGTGCGCCAGGCATAGCGCCCGGTGAGCAGGGAGTAGCGGGTCGGCGTGCAGACGCTCGAAGGCGTGTGGGCGTCGGTGAAACGCACCCCTTCTTCGGCGAGGCGGTCGAGATTCGGCGTGGGGATCTTCGATTCCGGCTGGTAGCACCGCGGGTCGCCCCAGCCCATGTCGTCGGCCAGCACCAGGACGATGTGCGGCAGCGTGGCCTCCGCCGCCGGCATCGCGGCGGGGAGCGTCGCAGCACCCCACATCAGGCCTGCGATCCAATGGCACCGCAGATCCACGCCGATCTTCCTACCCGCATGGGACGCGGATGACAAGGCCGGCCGGGGTGCCTGCGAAGTCTCGGGACGCGAGCCCATGTCGTGCGCAGCACTTTGGAGTGCGGGGCGTCCTCGCGCCGCTTTGGCTCGGCGAGAAGGGTCGGGGTTATCATCGCCGGTGGTGCCGCCCTCGGACGGCATGGGACTAGCCAGAAACTTCAAACCGCGGATAACGGGCATGGTTCAGATAATAAGCTGCAAATAAGACACTTGCGACCGCTTTGGTAGCCGCCGACGTGAGGAGGCGGATTCGAGCCACTTGGTACCACCGCCTCCTCACGTCGGCGGCTACGATGGACGCGAAGTTTCCACATGAATGATGCGGCGCGTCCCCGCGCCGGCGGCGGGGCTGACTCGAAAATTGGCCGCGATGTAGGCTGCGCCTTGGCGCACGCTGACATTCGATTCGGCGGCGTGCGCCAAGGCGCAGCCTACCATTTTCCGCCCCGGT
>CAZYWZ010000038.1:0-54823 GCA_964651705.1 uncultured Verrucomicrobiales bacterium | reverse complement strand
CGGTTGCCCGTGGCGCGAAAGGGATTTCGCGCCCTACATTTTCACCCCCGGTGCTGCCCCGCCTGCGGGGCACGGGATCTAGCCCGAAAATTGGGTCGCGATGTAGGCTGCGCCTTGGCGCACGCGGACGTTCGATTCGGCGGCGTGCGCCAAGGCGCAGCCTACCATTTCCGCCCCGGTGGTGCCGCCCTCGGACGGCACGGGATCAAGCTTGCAATGGATTATCCCCGGCATCCCCGTCATCCGCGGTTTGACGTCTCGGGTCAGCCCCCCCACGCCGCGGGGTCCTGGCGATAGAATCGCCTCAATTGCTCGTAGACTTCCGGCATCTCGCGGCGCAGGTCGCGCGGGCACTCGAAGAACGATTCGGTCGCGACCGCGAAGAACTCGGCGGGATCCTGGGCACCATAGGGATCGAGGAAGGTCCAGCGGCCCCTGTCGGAGTCGCGGCCAAGGGTCTCGAAGGCGTCGCTCATGACGCGGGCCCACTCGGCGCGGGCCTGGCGCCGGGAGAGGCCGGGAAAGCCATCCGCCGGCCCATTCTCGCAATCGATCTGGTGGGCGAACTCGTGGAGCACCACATTGTACCCGTCGCCATGCCCCCGCAGGCCGCGCCGCACCTCGTCCCACGCCAGGATGACCGTGCCGCGATCCCAGGATTCTCCGGCGAGCACCTCGTGGTGCTCGGTGATGACGCCGATCTCGTCATGGTGCTGCCGCGGGGAACGAAACGAGTCCGGGTAGATGAGGATCGCCACCAGCCGCGGGAAATAGTCGGTCTCGCGATGGAGGAGGAGCAGGGCGGCCTGGGCCGCCACCAGGACGCGCATCTCGTCGGTGACCTCCACGCCCGAGCACCCCTCGAAGCGCTTCTCGTTCAAGAGGACCCAGACGTGCCCCTGGAGTTCCCGCCGGTCCTCTTCGGGAAGCAGCGGGTAGGTGCCCCAGCGTCTCGCCAGCAGCGCATCCCACTCGGGAGGGAACGGTCTCGCCCGCAACCGCCTGCGGCGCGCCCGCCTGAAAAGCCCAAAGATCACCGCCTGGCCGCCACCGCGCCGGCCGCCTGCTGGAAACGCGGGCGGGGCGCGATGCCCGGCCTCAGCACGTTGTCCTCGGTGTAATCGCCCGTGTCGTGGAAAATGATCGGCGGCGTCTCCGGGATCTCGAGGAGGCGCTCCTTGAACTCCTTCAGGTAGACGACCCGCTCCTCGTTCGATAGGCGCGCCGGACACCAGGCGATGAAGGGCGGCAGGACATCGAAACCGACGAATCGCAGGATGCCGTTCTGGATGGGCCAGAGGATCAGCTCGATATCGCCATGCCGGCCGCGCGGGCCAAAACCCGAAGGCGGTCCCTCGGTGGTGAGGGAGAGCATGGCGCGCCGGCCGCGCAGGCCCCCGTTCTCGTAGCACGCGTCCGCCCCGTACGCGAACCCCACGCCCATCACGCGATCCACCCAGCCCTTGAGGATCGCGGGGAGGGAAAACCAGAAAAGGGGACTCTGGAGGATCAGGGTATCGCACCATTTCAATTTCTCGTGCTCGCGGACGATGTCTTCCGCGTACGTCCCCGCCGCCTCGGCGCGCCCCTGCTCGATGCCCAGCTTGAAGACATCCGGGTTGTGCGCCCGCGTGAAATCGCCCCGGCCGACCACCGGGTGGAACCTCATCGCGTACAGATCGGAGACCGCCACCTCGTGCCCGGCGCCACGCAGCGTGTCCACCGCCAAGTCCCGCATCGCCCCATTGAATGACCTCGGCTCGGGATGCGCGTATACGATCAAGACCTTCATGCCATCCTCCTGACGCGACGAAGCTAGCAGCCCGGCGGACTTAGCCAAGCCCGGCGCTCGGACCTTGATCCTGGCAAGCCCCGCCGCCGCCTGGCACGGCAGGCCTACAGATTTTGTAGGGCGCCTCTGCGAAACGCCAAAGTTTCTGGTCCTGGGGACCCAGGACAATGGCGTTGGGGAGATTAGCCACATCCCGTGACTTCTGGTCAGATCGCATGCCCCGCGAGGTGGGCTCTTCGGCCAGCGCGCGCCGAAGCCCGAAGGGGCTTCGCTACATGAAGGGGCGCCCGTGGCGAAGGGCCTTCGCCCTTCGGTTTGGGGCATGGGCGAACACTGCGTCGAATTCTCGATTTAGCGCGCCCCCCAGCCGGCGATCCTGTTTGCCGGCGGGGGCCCGATGCCCGATACTTCCCACGAGCCCGCCCCCATGGACGATCTCTTTGGCAGCGCCACGCCACCCCCCGAATCCGGGGCGCCCGATGCCCGCGCCGCCGCGGCGCCCCTCGCCGCCCGCTTCCGGCCCAGGAGCCTCGACGAGTTTGTCGGGCAGGATCATATCCTCGGGCCCGGCAAACTGCTGCGGCGCGCCATCGAGGCCGACCGCATCACATCGATCATCCTCTTCGGCCCGCCGGGCACCGGAAAGACATCCCTGGCCCAGATCATCGCCCGGGCGACGTCCTGTCACTTCGAGCGACTGAGCGGGGTGGAATCTTCCGTCGCGGACATCCGGCGGACGGTCGCCTCCGCCGCCAATCGCCTCGCCAATGCGGGCCGCAAGACCATCCTGTTCATTGACGAGATCCACCGCTTCAACAAGGCGCAGCAGGACGTGCTCTTGCCGGATGTCGAGAGCGGCGTCGTCCGGCTCATCGGCGCGACCACGCACAACCCCTTTTTCTACGTCAACGCGCCCCTCGTCTCACGGTCCCAGGTTTTCCAGCTGGAACCCCTTTCGCCCGACGACTTGGCCGGCCTGTTGCGCCGGGCGTTGGCCGACCCGGAGCGCGGATTGGGCCAGCTGCGCATCGAGGCGACGGGCGACGCCATCCGCCACCTGGCCGAGCAGGCCGACGGCGATGCGCGCAAGGCGCTCAACTCCCTCGAGGTCGGCGCGCTCACCACCCCGCCCGATGCGGGCGGCGTGATCCGCATCGACCTCGCGGCCGCCGAGCAATGTATCCAGCGCAAGGCGGTGGTCTACGATGCCGACGAGGATGCCCACTACGACACGATTTCCGCATTCATCAAGGCCATGCGGGGCGGCGATCCCGACGCCGCCCTGTACTGGCTGGCGAAGATGCTCTACGCGGGAGAGGACATCCGCTTCATCGCGCGCCGGATCGTCATCTGCGCCGCGGAGGACGTCGGCATGGCCGATCCCCGGGCCCTGGGCGTCGCGGTGGCGGCGCAGCAGGCGGTGGAATTCGTGGGGATGCCCGAGGCGAGGATACCGCTGGCCGAGGCCGCCGTATACGTCGCCACCGCACCGAAGAGCAACGCCGCCTACAAGGGCATCGACGCCGCGCTGGCCGACGTGAAATCCGGCGTCACGCTCGAGGTGCCCAAGCATCTCCGCGACGCCCACTACAAGGGCGCGGGCCGCCTCGAGCATGGGGCGGGGTACCAGTACTCCCACGACTTCCCCGAGGCCATCGCCCACCAGGATTATCTGCCCGCACCCCGCAGGTACTACGAGCCCACCGACCGCGGGTTCGAGAAAGAGATCGCCGAGCGCCTCGCCCGGTGGAGAAAACTGAGGGAGCAGGCCGGGAAGCCCCCGGAGGAGGCAAACCGCGGATAGCGGGGATGAGGGGGATATTCCATCGCGCATTGGTTGGCTGTGAATCCGTTGGCAGCCGCCGAGAACCTGCCCACCCAAGTGGCGGGTCAGGAGGCGGCCCAATTTTGGACTGCGGTGGCAGAGCGTAGCGGCGACACCGCTTTGGCTCCCGGCGGAGCCGGGACCCGCGCGTCCGGGCCAGCGCCCGCGCCCCTGTCCGAAGTTCCCACAGGATTGGCGCGGCGCGTCCCCGACGCTGACTCGAAAATTGGGTCGCGATGTAGGCTGCGCCTTGGCGCACGCGGACGGTCGATTCGGCAGCGTGCGCCAAGGCGCAGCCTACCATTTTCCGCCCCGGTGGTGCCCCGCACGTGGGGTATGATGTCTGTCTGGCTTCGCTACACTTTTCCGCCGTGGCGGGGCCCCGGATGCCCGCCGAAGCCGAAGAATCCCCGGCTCTTGATGACCGGCACGACGGGTGCCGGGACCATCCTCTCCCACGAGGGATCGCCGGCTTGGATGCGCTCGAGCACGTCTCCCGGAAAGACGGACAGCTCCCGTTCGCGAAAGCGGCGGATCGGCACGACGAAGCGATTCTCCCGGAGGTGCGCGTACAGGTGCCCGTATCCCGCCGCGACGCGAAAGCTCTCGGCGGTGACCAGTTCGCCGGTCTGCGGGTTCTTCCAGGGGTAGATGTACAGCTTGACCCTGCCGCGGAACAGGCGCCCCAATGCCTCGAGCACGCCGCCCTCGAGATCGGCATAGAATGTGTCGTCGCAGATCTTCTCGAGGGTCGGGACGCCTAGGACCATGCCGATGAGGTTGCGGGTGTAGCGGCGGAGGTACATGGCCACGTTGTGGAATCGGGAATAATTGGATATCAGCACCATCTTGCCCAGGGCGCTGAGGGTGTCCACCCGGGCGAGATAGTCGGCGAAATCGATGGAGGTCCCCGTGGCGAGCAGGTGGCGGAGCGTCATCTCCATCAGGACGACCGGTTCCTGATCCTTGAGTTCGGGTTCCTGGCCCATCTCGGCCAGGGCCCCATCGATCATGTCCAGGGTGACGTTCGTCACCGGCCGAAAGCTGCCGCGCTCGATGAGGATCGGCCGCTGGTAGAGGACCTCCGCGGGCTCGACCACCTCGCCGGAGGCCGTGAAAAGCGCCGCGTTGGTCAATCTCTGGTGCACGAGCTGCAGGCTCATGAGCCGGTTGTCGACCCCCGCGAAAACCGGGCCGGAGAATTTGATCGTGTCCACCTCCATGCGGTCGCGGGTGAGATTGTCCATCAGCGAGCCGATGAGCCGGACGGGGTCGCCGCTGAGGTAGCAGGCGCCATAGCACAGGTTGACGCCGAGCATGCCGAGCGCCTCCTGCTGGGCCGCGTTGTCGCGATCCCACATGCGCGCGTGAATGAGGATCTCCGAGGGCTCGCCCCGCGGCTCCGTCTGGAAGCGGATCCCGAGCCAGCCCCGGCCATCCTCGGCCCTGGTGTAGCTCCGGGTGGCCACCGTGTCGGCGAAGACGAAGAACCGGGTCTTGTCGCCGCGCTTCGCCTCGAGGCGCTCCAGGAGCAATCCCCACTCGTGGTCGAGCATCGCGCCCAGGCGCTGGCGGCTGACGTACCGCGCGCAGGACCCGTAGATCGCATCCGAGACCGCCATGTCGTAGGCCGACATCGTCTTGACCACGGTCCCCGCGGCGCCCCCCACATGAAAGAACCACCTCGCGACCTCCTGCCCCCCGCCGATCTCGGCAAAGGTCCCGTGGCGCGTGCCGTCGATGTTGATCTGCAGCGCCTTGTCGCGGACCGCCGTCTTTATCTCCTCTGGCATGCCCGGATGATGGCACGTTTTGGGACGGGAGGCACGCAACATCCCCGGCGGGGGCCGGCGGACGAAGCCCATCGGCCCCCACTGACAAAATCTCCGTGACCGCCGCGCCATTTCCCGCCACAACTGCGTCGGCGACATGAGGGTGATCTTCATAGGCGACGTGGTGGGAGAGCCGGGCCGCAACGCGGTCCGGGATCTGCTGCCCGTGGCCAAGGGGCGTTTCGCGCCGGATTTCGTCGTGATCAATGGAGAGAATGCCGCCGGCGGCAATGGCATCACCCCGCGCCTCGCCATCGAGCTGATGCGCCACGGGGCGGACGCGATCACGCTCGGCGACCACGCGTGGGACCAGAAAGAGATCCTCCCCTATTTCGCCACCGAGCCGCGGCTCATCCGGCCCTTCAATTACCCCGATGGCACGCCCGGCGCGGGGCACGTCGTGGTCCGCGGCAACGAGAAGACCCTCGCCATCATCAACGCCCAGGGCCGCACCTTCATGAAACCCGAGCTGGACAATCCCTTCCGCCTCATCGTCCCGCTCATCGAGCAGCTCCGCGCGGAGACGCCCTGCATCCTGGTCGACTTCCACGCCGAGGCCACCTCGGAGAAAGTCGCCTTCGGCCGGCACCTCGACGGGCGCGTCTCGGCGGTCTTCGGCACGCACACCCACATCCCCACGGCCGACGAGACCATCTTGCCTGGCGGCACGGCCTACCTCACTGACGTCGGGATGACCGGCCCCTACGACTCGGTCATCGGCCGCGATGTCCCCGCGGTCGTCGAGCGCTACCTCACGCTCCTGCCGCAGCGCTGGCACCTCAGCCAGAACGATGTCCGCCTCAGCGGAGCCTTTGTCGAGATCGACGAGGGCACCGGGCGCGCGCTGCGGGTGGAGCGGTTTCAGATCCGCCCGCCCGAGACCCCGTGAGGATCCGCGTCCTCCAACACGTTCCCTTTGAGGGCCCGGGGAGCATCGCGGGCTGGGCGCGCGACCGGGGGCACCGCATCGAGATCGCCCCGCTCTTCGACGGGGCCAGCGCGGGGGAGCCCGGGGCATTCGACATGCTGGCGGTGCTCGGCGGCCCGATGAGCGTCCATGACGCGGGCAGCCTCCCGTGGCTCGGCCCAGAGAAAATCGCCATCCGGCAGGCCATCGCGTCGGGAAAGGCCGTGCTGGGGATCTGCCTGGGAGCGCAGCTCATTGCCGAGGCACTCGGGGCGGCGGTGAACCGAAGCCCCCACCGCGAGATCGGGTGGTTCCCCCTCCGCCGGAGCGCGGGGGCGCCCACGGCAGGACCCGCCGCCGCGATCGAGGACGGCCTCGTGGCATTCCACTGGCATGGCGAAACCTTCGGCATCCCAGCCGGCGCCACGCGGCTCGCCTCGACCGACGCGTGCGAAAATCAGGCTTTCATTTGCGGCGCGAGGGTCGTCGGCCTCCAATTCCATCTCGAGACCACCCCGGAGAATGCCCGAAACCTCATCGAGAACTGTGCCGACGAAATGACCCCCGGGCCCTTCATCCAGGACGCCCGCGCCATGCTCGCCCACGGCCATCGTTTCGCCGAGGCCAATCGGGCAATGGCACGGTTGCTCGATGGGTTGGTCGCCGCGGCCTGACTCGAAAATCGGCCACGGGATCGGCCTGTAGGGCGCGGATTCCGATCCGCGCCACGAGGGCCCTGCCGGTTGCCCGTGGCGCGAAAGGGATTTCGCGCCCTACATTTTCCTCCCCGGTGGTGCCCCGCGTGCGGGGCATGAAGTCTAGCTCACGCGACGAAGCGGATCTCGCGGACGGTTCCCGACTTGAGTTCCGCATCGAAGCGCCGGACCAGTTCCACGCGCATCATCTCGAGATGGTGGCGGAGCGAGGCATGCGTGACCCGGACGACGAGGACGCCGCGGCGGAGGGAATCCGGGTGCGAGTGCCGGGCGTTGAATTCGCCAACCAGCCGGGGCCACAGCGCCTGGATCTCCGCCTGCCGATAGCGTTCCTCAAGCTTGAGTTTCTCGAGGAGCCTTCCGAGGACGAGCCCGATGGGCTTCGCCTCGCCGCTGGCCCACTGCGCATCCGGGCCGACGCCGCAGAGCTGGCGGTAGTCGTCGTCGGTGGGAAGGCGTTTTGGGGCCCTCACACGAGGGCCGGCCCGGCCGCGCCGATCAGGCACCGTCGTTGCCGATGGCCTCGACGGGGCAGCCCTCCATGGCCTCCTGGCAGAGCTTCTCCTCGTCCGCGTTCTCGGGCTGCTTGGAGACGTAAGAGTAGCCGCCATCCTCATTCCGCCGGAAGTTCTCGGGGGCCGTCTCCCGGCACAGGTCGCAGTCGATGCACTGGTTGTCGACGTAAAACTTGCCAGCGGCATTTTCCGGATACTTGTCAGCGATGTTTGCCATGTTCGAATTCTCCCGTTAGAGCTTTAAAGCGGCACCACCGGATGAATAGAGTCGAAAAACGCCCGTTGCAATCATTTTCCGAGTCGGCGGAAGAGCCTGCGGTCGAGACGATTGCCGCGCCGGCCACCCCGCCCGGGACATCGGCCGTCGGCCTGATACGGATCAGCGGGCCCCGCTCCCACTATATAATAAGGGCGTTCTCCGGGGGCCTCCCTCTTCCGCCGCCCCGGGTCGCGACCGTGCGGCGCCTGAGCCACCGGGGCGAGCTGCTCGACGAGGCCCTGGTCACGATCTTCGGGGGGCCGCGGTCCTATACCGGCGAGGACATGGCCGAGATCGGCTGCCATGGCAACCCCCTGATCGCCCGGCGGATTCTCGATGCCGCGTTCGACCTCGGGGCCCGCCTCGCGCACCCGGGCGAGTTTACCCAGCGCGCATTCCTCAATGGCCGGATGGATCTCACGCAGGCCGAGGCCGTCATGGATGTCATCGCCGCGCGCACCGACCTCGCGCTCCGCTCGGCTCACGCCGCGCGCGAGGGTCGCCTCGGGCGCGCCGTCGCCAGCCTCCGCGAGACCCTGGTGGATGTCCTGGCGCAGATCGAGGCGCACATCGATTTTCCGGACGAGGGCATCGAGCCGGCCGCCGCCGGGGCCCTCCGCGGGCGCCTCGACGCGCAGGCCGACGAGATCGAGCGCATGCTCTCTACCGCCGGGGCAGGGCGCATACTCCGGGAGGGCGTCCGGACGGTCATCGCCGGCGCCCCCAACGCGGGCAAGTCCAGCCTGCTCAATGCCCTGGTCGGATCGGACCGGGCCATCGTGACACCGCTGCCGGGGACCACCCGCGACACGGTCGAGGAATGGATCAACGTCGAGGGCATCCCCCTGCATCTGATCGATACCGCCGGCATCCGCGAGACCTCCGAGCCCGCGGAGATCGAGGGCGTCCGCCGCAGCCGCCGCGCGCTCGAGGATGCCGAACTCATCCTCCTCGTGACCGACGCCTCCGCGCCGCCCGCGCCCGAGGAGGAGGCCATCGCGCGGCAGTGCGATCGCTCGCGCACGCTGGCCGTCGCCACCAAGTCGGACCTGCCGGCGGCGCGCGAGACGGGGGGCACGCGCGTCTCGGCCGTCACCGGCGAGGGCATCGATGCCCTCAAGCGCGCGATCGCCGAGCGCGTCTGGTCCGGTCCGCCGACCGGCGAATCCCTGGTCACGGTCAACGCCCGACACCGCGATTGCCTCCGCCGCGCCGTCGCTCCCCTCCGCCGGGCCGCCGCCGGCCTCGGCCGCGACCTGCCGCTGGAATGCGCGGCGATCGACCTCCGCGAGGGGCTGACGGCCCTCACGGATATCATTGGCATCACGACCACCGAGGATATCCTCGGTCGTCTATTCAGCGCCTTCTGCATAGGAAAATAATGAGACTGTATCCCGCCATTCGCTCCATCCTCTTCACCCAGGATCCCGAGTTCATCCACGACGTGGCGCTGGTGGCCCTCAGGCACCCTCTCGCCGCAAAAACCCTCCGCTCGCTCCTGCCGCCGCCCCCCTTCTGCCCCGTCACGCTCTGGGGCCTGCAGTTCCGCAATCCCGTGGGCCTCGCCGCGGGATTCGACAAGAACGCCGTCGCGCTCCCCGCCTGGGACGCCATGGGCTTCGGCTTTGTCGAGGTCGGCACCGTCACCCCGCGGCCTCAGCACGGCAACCCCAAGCCCCGCATCCACCGCTTCCCGCGGCAGCGCGCCCTCGTCAACTCCATGGGCTTCCCGAACGACGGCGCCGATGCCGTCGCCGCGCGCCTCGATGCCCCGCGCGCCGCCGACATGCCCGTCGGCGCCAACCTCGGAAAGAACCGCAGCACCCCCCTCGAGTCCGCCGAGGACGACTATGCCGCCTGCCTGCGCCGACTCTACCCCAGCGCCGATTACTTCGCCCTCAACATCAGCTCCCCAAACACCCCCGGCCTCCGCCACCTCCAAGACCCGGCCGCCATCCGTTCCCTGCTCCAACGGATCACCGTGGAACGCGACGCGCTGGCCGCCGGCGCCGGAAAAAAGCCCATCCTCGTCAAGATCGCGCCAGACCTCGACGACGCCCAGGTCGGGGAGATCGTCGGCGCCGCGCAGGAATGCGCCATCGATGGCCTCATCGCCACCAACACCACCGTCGATCACTCCGCGCTCCCCAACCCCATCCCGCTCGCCGGCGGCCTCAGCGGCGAACCCCTCCTCGAACGCAGCCTGCGCATCGTCCGAACCGCAAAAGAACGCTCCGGCGGCGGCCTCCCCATCATCGGTTGCGGGGGCGTCGCCACCCGCGAGCACTTCGAGCGCATGATCGAGGCCGGCGCCTCCCTCGTCCAGGTCTACACCGGCTTCGTCTACCAGGGCCCACTCATCGCCCGCCAACTCCTCCGCGCGGCCTGACTCAAAGATTCCAGATGTAGCCACGGCCGTGAGGCCGTGGACCCGCGCCGCCCGTCCCCTCCGTGACCGGAGGGGCTACATTTTCACCCCACTCCCGTCGTGCCCCGCAGGCGGGGCATGGGATCTGCTTTCGAAAAGCCACGGTCGTCAGACCTTGGACGCCCCGGCCGAGCGCCCGGTCCCATCTGTTACCAGATGGGCTACATCCTCTGTACCGGCGGCGCCCGGAAACGGAATCCGGACAAAAAAAGAGGGCTCCCTTTCGGGAGCCCTCCAGAAGCGTGCGCCGAAGCGCGCCGACTTAGCGGCGCTTCTTCTTGGCGGCCTTCTTCTTCTTCGCAACTTTCTTCTTCTTAGCTGGCATCTGACAACACCCCCCTTCTCGCGCAGGGGCGCGTGTGACAGCACTCAGTGGAACTGCCCATGGGAATAAAGTGTCCCCATTGCGACATTCCGTCAACAGAAAAAGAGGTTGACGGAAAATTTTTTTTTGCCGCGCGCGCCGCGCGCGATGCCGGGGATGTTTTCGCTTCAGCGGGTGGTCAGGCGACGGGTCCGCCGACGATCTCCAGGGCGCGGGCGACGATGCCGTCCGCGGGCCAGAGGCGCCCGATGCCCTCGTAGCCGCAGGCGAGCATGCCGGAATCGGGGCCGATGAACTCGGCGCCGCGGGATTTGAGGGTGGCGACGTTGGCCTGGGTGGCGGGGTGGAGCCACATGTTGCCGTTCATGGCGGGGGCGACGAGGAGGGGCGCGCGCGTGGCGAGGAGGATGGTGGTGAGGGCGTCGTCGGCGATGCCGAGGGCGTGTTTGGCGATGAGGTTGGCGGTGGCCGGGGCGACGAGGGCGAGGTGTGCGGCGTCGGCGATCTCGATGTGCGGGGGGCGTCCGGGCGATTCATCGCGGAGGCGGACGATGACGTGGTTGCGGGTGAGGTTCTGGAGGAGGAAGGGGGTGACGTAGTTGGTGGCTTCCTCGGTGAGTACGGCGTGGACGGAGTGGCCGGCCTTGGTGAGGGCGCTGGCGATGTCGGCGGCCTTGTGGGCGGCGATGGAGCCGGTGACGCCGAGAAGGATGGTCTTTCGTTCGTTGGGCATGTTCACTGTTCCTCGAGCGTGAGCCGCGAGGAGCGGTAGCGCTCGGCGCGGATGATGGCGCGGAATTTCTGGAGGTCCTCCTCCATGGTGCCGCTGAGGATGGTGTAGCGGTAGGCGCGCCAGTGCCCCATTTCGGCGCGCGCGATCTCGAGGCGTGCTGCGATCTGCTCGTCGCTCTCCGTCCCTCGCTTGCGGAGGCGGCGCTCGAGTTCGGCGATGGTGGGGGGCATGATGAATATGTCCACCAGCGCCTCGCGGATCCAGGGGTCGGGGAGGGCGCGGAGCTGGGCGACGCCGCTGACGTCGATATCCAGCAGGAGGTCGGTGCCGGCCTCGATGGCCTGGCGGGTGGTCGACTTGAGGGTGCCGTAACGGAAGCCG
Organism: uncultured Verrucomicrobiales bacterium; assembly: GCA_964651705.1. Lineage (GTDB taxonomy): Bacteria > Verrucomicrobiota > Verrucomicrobiia > JADLBR01 > JADLBR01 > JADLBR01. The sequence goes on along the minus strand of CAZYWZ010000038.1, from coordinate 43,110 downwards.
TTGAACGCGGCGTGCTCGAGGAACTCGCCGGCATCGGCGCGGCGCACGAACTCGGCCTCGGAGAGAAAGTGGTAATCGACGCCGTCCTCCTCGCCGGCGCGCGGCGGGCGCGTGGTGCAGGAGACGGAATATTGAAAATCCGGGGTCTGCTTGAGGTTGGCGCAGATCGTGCTCTTGCCGGCGCCCGATGGCGCGGACACCGCGAAGACGATGCCCGATCGGCGGAAATAGTTCATCCTGTTCATTCCAGATTCTGGACCTGCTCGCGGACTTTCTCGACCTCGGATTTCAGCTCGACGACCTCGCGCGCGATGGAGACGTCATTGGCCTTAGAGCCGGTGGTGTTGACCTCCCGGTGGATCTCCTGGAGGAGGAACTCCAGCCTGCGACCGTTGCCCTCGCCGCCGCTCAAGAACGCCGCGAACTGCGCGAAATGGCTCTTGAGGCGCGTGAGTTCCTCGCTGATGTCGCAGCGGTCGGCGAAGTGGAAGACCTCGCGGCGGAAGGATTCCGCGGCGGTGTCGGCGCCGGGAACGAACTCGAGCATCCGGCGCTCGAGCGCCTTGCGGTAGGCCTCGACCACGGCGGGCGCGCGGCGGGCGATCCGGGCGGCGGCGGCGCGCATCCGCGCCAGCCGGCGCCGGAGGTCGGCCTGGAGGTGGCGCCCCTCGGCGCGGCGCATGCGCTGCCAGTCGGCGACCGCGGCCCGCGTGACCTTCCGGAGCGCGGGCACCAGTTCGCCGCGCGGGGGGAGGGGGGAGTCGCCCAGGACGCCGGGGGCGCGCAGCACGTCGGAAAGGGTGACCTCGCCGCCGAGTTTCAGGCGCCGCCGCAGCAGGGACAGCTCCCTCGCGTAGGCCTCGGCCAGCCGATGGTTTATCCTGCCGGAACCGGTCCCGGCAGGCGGCATATAATAGATGGCGACCTGGACGCGGCCGCGCGTCGCCGCGGGCATGACGGTCTCGCGCACCTCGTTCTCCAGCTCGGAACATTCGCGCGGCAGACTCACCAGCACCTCCAGCTGCTTGCGGTTCACCGAGCTGATCTCGGCCACGAGCCAGCCCTGCCCGGCGCGGACCCGCGCCTTCCCGAATCCGGTCATGCTGAACATGCACCCCTTACTTAACCGGAGCGCGCCGCCGCGCCAGCCGAATCTGCGGCTCGCCTCCCATGATGTCGCAGGGCCTACGGGAACAAAGCGGTGCGGGGACGCACCGCACTCCAGAGACCTGCGGTCGAAATGCCGCAGATCCAAAGGACCGCTGCTAAGCCGAGGGACACCGGTCATATTTCGCGCAGCGCGCTTTGGAGTGGGGTGCGTCCCCGCACCGCTTCCGACCCCGGTTGACACGCCAGACTCGCCTCAAGACCAAGGCGTTGGCGGCTTTGCGCGCGGCGCCCCATTGACTTCGTCTGCCGCGCGAGCCATGTTGGGTGAGGAGCGCGGCGCCCATGACGACCGACGGCACAAAGACGGCCCATGGCGAGCGCATCGTCGGATTCTCGGTCCTGCTGGAGAACCGGGTGGGGCGGCTGTTGGATCTGGTGCGGACGCTCGATGCCGCGGGGATCCATCTGCTCGGGCTGTCGCTGCGGGAAGACGCCGAATTTTCCATCGTGCGGTGCGTCCCGGACGACACCGAGGCCCTGCGCCGCTTGCTCCGGGACAATGGCCTCCAGTTCGCGGAGTCGGATCTGATCGTGGTGGAGATCGCCGGGCCCCCGGACCTGAAGGGGGTGCTGGCCGCGGTGTTGCAGGCCGAGTGCAACATCGACTACGCGTTCCCGCTCCTCGCCCGCCACTCGGGCAAATTCCTCCTCGCGCTGCACACCGAGGAGGAGGAATACGCCGCCGCGGCGCTGAACGCCGCCGGTTTCCGCGTGGTGGCGCGCGGGGACATCTGCCGATGAGGCCGCCGTGACGTACCTCGCCTTCCACCTCAGGTTCAATGCCCCCCTCCTGGCGGTCGCGCTCGCGCTCGCCTGGCCATCGTGGGATTCCGGGGACACCTTCGCCCTGCTTGCCACCTGCGCGATCGTGATGGCCTTCACCTACCCCTGGGACGACTGGGCCGTCCGCGAGGGCATCTGGGATTTTCCCAAGGACCGGGTGCTCTGCCGCATAGGCCACCTCCCGATCGAGGAATGCGCGTTCTTCCTCATCGAGACCGCGCAGGTCTGCCTGCTGGCCGACGCGCTCGCCGCGCGGTTCCCCGACCCCTGGGCATCCGAGAAGATCGCGCCGCTGTGGGGCGCGGCGGGCGGCGTGGCCGCGGCGTGGTTGGCGGCCTATCTCGCCCTGCGGCGCGCGCGCTTTCCGCGTCGATTCCGTTACCTGATCCACCTGCTGTTCTGGATGCTGCCGGTCGTCGCGATCCAGTGGTTGATCGGCGGCGCATGGATCGGCCGTCCCGTCGCCGTCTGCGGTGCCGCGCTGCTCGTCGGGGGCATCCTGACCCTCTTCGACGCCATCGCCATCCGCCACGGCATCTGGTTCTTTGACGAATCCCAGACCCTCGGGATCAAGGTCGGCAACGTCCCGATCGAGGAGGCCCTCTTCTTCCTGCTGACGGCGCTGCTCGTCGCGCAGAGCTACGCGCTGTTCGCGATGTGACCCGTCACTTCTGCCACGTCCCCGCCGGATGAACCACCAGCATGCTCCCGAAGCCGGGGATCCCCCTCATCGCGTCCATCGGCTACCTTCGCCTCCGTCGGGCGTCGAGCACCTTTCGGATCGCCCGGAGCCTTGCGTCGCCCTCTCCCAGATCGGGGCAGAGCCAACCCCCCTCGTCGTGCTCGTTCCACGCGTAGACGATCACGGTCTTCGCGGGACACTGGGCCGGCCTCGCCTCGACCCAGTCCATCGCCTCGCCGATGTGCGCCGCCAACTCCTCCGGCGTTGGCGCGCTGTAAAACTTGTCGATCCCGACGCCGGGCTTCTGATAGGGCTCCCACGGCACGGGATGCTCGACGCGAGGCCGACGATCCCAACCGGCCATCGCCAGCGGCACGACGCCAGCGCCGCTCGCGGCGCACTCCTCCCAGAATGCTCGCGCCACCTCGGTCAGCCGCGAGTATGGCGCCCCGGCCTCGCCCCGGGAGCGCGCGTAATCCGAGAGCGCCTCCGCGCCGATCGCGTCCGCGATGCGCCTTGCCTCAGCGACACTCCCATCCTGCATGGTCACCATGTACGGGTCGCCGAGGCCGGCCTCGCGCGCCGCAGCACGGAGCCCGTCGAATAACCTCCGCGCCCCCTCCAGTCCGCCCCACGCCTTGATCCACTTGTCATCGACGCGAAAAACGTACAGCAGCGGCCGCCCGCCGCAGACCGCCTGGTAACCCGGTTCCCGCATCAGGCGCACGACCCGGGCGATGCCCCCCGGCCATCTCGCCTCGGGGCCGAACGTCCCCGGCGACGCGATCGCGCAGAAGTTCACGTCCCGCCGCCTGCCGCTCTTGAGGTACAGGGAAAGCCCCTGGCTCATGACATTGTCCTCGTCGTACAAGAGGAAGGCCCAGTAATCGATGCCGCCGGCCTTCGCGTAAGCGATCTCGCGATCGACGATCTCCTGGGTGTAGCCGTCGATGCGGAGCACGTCGTTGGTGTCCACCCGCGCGAAGAAGGGCGCGCGATGGCGATAGCGCGCCGGGTTCAGCGAGGCTTCCATCGCCTTGACCGGGCCGCCTTGCCCGCCATGCGCCTCACCCGCGGCGGGCACGTGCCACGCATCCCACCGGATCGCGCCGACGGTGACGCGCTCCGGGTCGGGTTGCCGCGGGCCGCAACCGCCCATCAGGCAAGCGATCAGCGCCAGGCACGGGACACCTCCGGCCCGAGGGCGATTCGATCCCGTGCCCCGCGGGCGGGGCACCACCCGGGCGGAAAGGTGTAGCCCATCTGGTGACAGATGGGCCGCGCGTTGGAAGATCCACGGTCTGAAGACCGTGGCTACACCCGGAATCTTCGATCCAGCAAAGCGCCTCATCGATGCACCCATCGCCACCCTCACCTTCCATCCCCGCCGGGGGAGGGATTCGATGCCCTCGACGGTTTCTTCCCCTTGGAGCGAAACTTCCGCCACGCATCCCGCGTCATCGGGTCATCCTCGTCGGGAGGGGGAAAATCCCGTAGATGGCCATCGAAACGCTCGCGCGCCGCAGCGACTTCGGGATCGCCGGATTGGGACACGTCGCGATACGCGTCCTGGGATGGGGCGCCGCGCGTATCCCAAAACCGCCCGCGCCCATCGAGCAGCCAATCGGCATCGCGGATCCATCGGCCATCGCCCATGGCCATGCGGATCGTCTCGCGCGGCACGAAAGGCTGGCCAAGGAGCAATGGCGCAACACTCTTCCCGTCGGCATTGGCCGCGCCGTCGTGGCCGACGAGATCGGCGACCGTCGGCCAGATGTCGGTGAAATCGACCAGCGCGCGGCTCTCGCCGATCGGACGCACGGGCCCACCCGAGGCCACGAAGGGCACCCGGATCGCGAAATCGCGGTCGTAGCTCCCTTTGTCGCCATCGGCCGTCCCGTTATCCGCGGTGAAGATCAGGACCGTCCGATCCGCGATCCCGGAACGCTCGAGATGGGCCAGGATGCGCCCGATCTGGGCATCCAGATATGCGACCGTCGAGGCCAGCGACCCTTTCACGCGCCGGCCGGTCCGACGATCCCCGGCATCCAGCTCGGGGACGTCGGTGTAATACCATCGGTCCGCCTTCGGATCGTGGGCCATGTGCGGCAGATTCGAGGGCCAATACGCGAAGAACGGGCGGTCCCTGTTCCGGTCGATGAATCGCAGGAGATGGTCGCACTCGATCTCCGGGCCAAAATCCTCCGGCCCCGTCGGCAGTCCGACGCCATTGACGACCACGCCCGGATGCCAATACCACGAGATGGCGTACATGCCCCCGCGCGGTTCGGTCTTCTTCTGAAAGGGTCCATCATAGCCTTCCCAATAGCGCGCCAGGCAGTGTTCCTGCGCCCCATACTCCGCCGGATCGCCCCCGTGGTGGATCTTGCCAAACATGCCGGTCGCGTAGCCCGCGCCCGCCGCCATCTTCAACAGCGGCAGGTGCCGCGCGTCGCGGAAGAAAGGCACCTTCGGGGTGATCTGGTTCTCGTAGTAACCCTGGTGGTGCGGATACTTGCCGGTGTGAAGGATGGCGCGCGATGGCCCGCAGAGCGGCGCCGACCACGCGTCGCGAAACGCGACGCCCAAGCGCGCCATGCGGTCCAGATTCGGCGTCCGTATCGGGCCGCCGTACAACGCGAGGTCGCGGGCGGACAGATCATCGGCCAAGACGAGGATGATGTTCGGGCGAGGCCCGGCCGCGGGGGCGCCCAGGAGATGCATCAGAAGAAAGACCGAAGCGCAAATCATTCGCATCATCGACTCTCTCCCTTCTGCGGCGAAAAAACCAGCGCCCGGCGCGGGCCGATCACGATTCCGCCCCAGGCATCCATGGCCGAGATCGTTCCAGCAAACGGATCGTATACCTTGAGGCGCGCCTCGTCGCCGCACCGCACGGCGCGCAGATCCACCGGCGCCGCGCCGTCGTTGATCACCAGAAATAGTTCCCCTCCGCCACGGACATACTTCGACACCAACAGCCCGCGGCGCGTCTCCGGCGCGCACTCGAATACGAACTCTGGCGGCACGGTCGCAAGGATCGCCGCAAGCACATCGTCGCGCCTTGTGACACTCGCCCGGGCCGCCAAGATCGCGGCGATCGCGGGATCCTCGGCCTCCCGCGCGCCGAGTTGGGGCAGCGACCCAGTCCAGATCACCCTGCCCCCCGCCGCCTCGAACCTCACGATCTTCTTCAGGACATCCAGCGGGATCACCCCCATCGCGGGCATCAGGAGCACCCGGTACCGGCAGCCGCCCACCGCCATCGCGCCACCCCGCAGGCGCGACTTCAATAACGCATCCGCGTTCAGGAAATTATGGTCGATGCCATGGTCGTGGCATGTCCGCTCGATATTCCAGACGCTCGACTGGAGATCCCAGTACTCCTTTTGCTCCGACCAGATCGTGGTCGCCGTCGGGCGATACCGCGCCTGAAAGCTCTCTAGCGGATAATACGCGGCGACCCTCGCCTCGTTCGCCGCGTCGCGCAATAGCGCCGCGAGCCTCCCCACGCAGAGATTGAACCGCTGGTATTCGTCGGCGGGATACTGGTCCCACGGGCCGTAGATGGTCACGAAATTCACTCCATTGTAGAAGAGCAGATTGGCCGAACGGATCAGGGACTCGATCGGAGCGCGCGCCAACTTCCCTGTCTCGTCCACCCATTTTCCGAGGATCGGGTCCATGAGCGCCTGCACGTACCGCTTGCCCGCCGCGCGCGCGGCGCTGCTGACGAAGCGGACGCCGATGAAACGCCCCGCCGCGGGCTCCTCGGGCTGCAATATGGCCATGTCCGCACCCGGCAGGTCAAACCCCTGGATCTGTCTGAAGAAATCCCCATACAGCGACGGATGATAGCAGATCAGTTCCTCGGCCAGGATATGGCCGGTGAGGCGCGTGTCGTGTCTGCGGCACCAGCGGGCGATTTGCCCCGCATAGCTCTCCGCCATGATGGCGCCCACCGTCTGGTAGAAGTGAAGGCGCAAGCGGCTGTACTCCCCCGCCTTCTCCGAAAACAGCTCGCCCATCCGCGGCACGAGATCGTAGCCGTGCATTTCTCGAAACGTCTCGGGCAACGAGGCCACCCACGGGACATAGGCCTCTCCGCCCGGGCGCGAACCCGGCGCGAACCAATGCGGCTTGAGGCTCGGCTCGTTGGAATAGATCGCCTCGACCTTTGACAGGAGTTCCGGGCCAAGGTGCCGGGCATATGCCCCGTGCGTGATCTCGATGAACCTCGCCACCGCCTCTGCGTCCAACAGATTCGGGTATCGCCCTTTCCAGCCAAACGTCGGCCCGACCGTTTGGGCGTGTATCCCCTCGTGGACCACGCGCTCGACAAAGGCGCACAGCACCCAATCGCCATCCATTCCCCCGGTAGAGACCGCCTTCCCCGCAATGGTCGCGGGAGCGGGCCGGTCAAACCGAACCCCAGCCGCATCACGCGGGTAAACCGCGGCCCCCACGAAACGCCGCGCATCCGGCGGTAATTCGATCCGCGCCATGGTGCGACCGCGCCCCTCGGCCGTCTTCCGATAGACCCCGATATTCTCCAGATGGGGATATTGCTCGACGACCCTGTCTCCCGCGCCCCCGCTGGGATAGCCGCGCTCGTCGAAGAGCCAGACCTTCAGGCCCCGCGCCGTGGCTTCCGCCACCTGGGTTGTCAGGCGCCCCCATTCGGCATCGTCCCGGAGATACTCCCCCTTGTAGTACGCGTCGCCTCGGACCGCGCACACCAACCCGCCCAGGCCGTGCCGCTCTGCGGTGTCAATGTCCACCGCCCGCCCCATCACATACTGCATCACCCGAAACTTTGTCGGCACCAGGAGAAAATCTTGCTCCATCGCCCGGCGGTCGGCACCCGCATCGCGCCGGGCCGGATCACACGAGCACAGCAGCGCACACCCGAGTCCAAGCCACAGGCGCCATGCATGAATCTGTCCCGGCATCCCATCCATAACAACCGAGCGGCGCATGCGGATTCGCCGCCCCTTACGAGGGCCCCGCGCCGTTGCGGAAATAATCGTGGCCGGGATCTTCGACGTAGGTGCGCGGATCCGATCCCTGGCCCCTTTCGCGGGGATCGAATTTTCCCTTGTGGGATCCCGCGCGGGCGGGGACACCGGGCCTGTGATCGGGTTTGGGCGCCGGCATCTGCGCGCCTATGGCGTCGCGATGGGCGCGGAACAAATCCCGCGCCTCCGACACCCTCACGGTCACCGGCCCGAGCAGGCCGGATGGCAGGAGCCGGTTGCGGGGGAGGCGAGACTTCGCGGTGGTGAAGGTGGCGCGCTCTGCCGGAGGCAGCTTGTCGTCGCCGACGAGGCGATTCCACCAGAGGTTGGTCACGCGAACCTCGATCTGGTTCGCGCCGGTGCGGGCGGCGTCGGTGATATCCACCGCGAAGGGTTTCTTCCAGAGCACGCCCAGGTCTTTGCCATTGACGCGCACCTCGGCGATGACCTCGACGGCGCCGAGGTCGAGGGTGAGCCGACGGTTGGGCCCCAGGGCATCTCGCGGCAGATCGACCTTGCCCCGGTACGTGGCCGTTCCCGAGAAGTGTTTCACGGCATCGTCGGGATGCTCCGACCAGGAGATCAGGGCCGGCATCGCGATGGGTTTCGGCGGCGCGCCGCGCACCGCAGGGAACGTGACCGCCCATGGCGCGGCAACGGGGATCGGGGCCGGCAGCGCGACATCGATCGTCGACTCATTGCCGTCGGTCTGGACAAGCGTGTAGCGGCCAGGTTCCGCCGCGAGAAGCGCCGTCCCGCCATCCGCGTCGCACCGCACCCTCACGGGGCACGGCTTGCCGGCGCCGGCCGCCACGGGCGCGCCATCCTTGAGCACGCGCGCGACCGATGGGCCCTTCGCCGCCTCGCGGAACACCACGAACACCGAGCCCCCGGCATCCAGCGCCACGGGGACCCGCGTCCGCCCGTCGCTCGCCTCGAACCACGCCGTCGCCTCGCGCTCGCCAGAGTTCGGATCCCAGAACTCCGGCGCCCGGCCCGACGCCCGAAACACCACCTCCTCTAGCACCGGCTCATGCTTCTGGTTAGACAGGAAAAAGATCTCCGCCTCGCCATCCTTGCGATGCGCCCAGAGGATGTGGCCCGGGGCGACGACCGCCGGGACGACCCCCGATTCGCGCAGCGCGCCCGCGAGGTCCTCGCCCCGAAAGACGCGGCCCTTGCCGAACGCGCGGCTCGCGAGGCCGGGGCCTTCGTGTTGCGCCAACTCTCCCCAGAGCTCCGCGGCAAGCGCCGCGACCTCGCGATCGCAGTCCGGGTAGCCGCGCAGGCTGGGCGACCGGCGCGGGGGAGGGCCGAGCACGCGCGCCCCCCCGGAGACCAGATCGCGGATGCGGCGCAAGATCTCGGGCCGCATCGTATCGAGCGGCGGCAGCACGAGCAGGGAGTAAGACGGGCCATCGGGAAGCGCGATGCGGCCATCGCGCGCCACGGCGCGATCCATGAGCACCTCCGCATTGATGTAATCGAAATCATAACCCGCGGGCAATTCCGGCCGCCGCGCCCCCGTCATCTTCGGCGCATCCTCCCCGATGAAATACGCGACGTCGGCGCGGCTCGTCCCGCGCTTCAGGAGGAAATGGCAGCGCCGCAGGTAATCGACGAACGCCTTGGAGGGGTAGAACCACGTGTTGTGGCGATTGAATTCGGTGCCGAACCACGCGTTGACCCCGGGCCGCCGATCGTCCCACGGCTGGTGGATATAGACATGGAACACGAAATGGTTGATCCCGTGGCAGAAGGCCCAGTCGCCCAGCGCCTTGATATTCCCCGGCGCCTCCAGGAACGAACGCGCGGAGGTGAAGGCCTCGGCGTAGACCTCGCGCTTCCCGTAGGTGTGCGCGGCGGAAGATGCCGCGCGCAGCTCGATGCCCGCCTGGGCGAGCGGCGAACCCTCGCGAATCCAGAATTCTCCCCCGAGGTCGTCGCTCTGCCCGCCGTATTGCAAGAACTCGCCGGGGAAGCCCCAGTGCCCGTAGTTCTCGAGCCACAGGCGGAGGCCGTGGCGGCCGGCGATCTCGCGCAGCCCGCCGACGTACTCGGTCGCGATGCGGTCGGCGACATGCCGCCGCAGGTCCCACAGGAACCGCTCGGACCGATCCGCGCCGCCCAGGATGCGGCCCGTCAGCACGGGCAGCCAGGGGCGAGGGTCGTAGCCGAACGCGCGCTGGAAGGTCTCGTGAAACCCGTCGGTCCAGTTCTGTGAGCCGACCTCGTAGCTATCGATGATGACGTGCCGCAGGGCCTCCCGCGCATCCTCCGGGATCCGCCCGATGACCCGCGCCATGAACCCGTCGAAATGCGCCGCGATCGCCGCGCGGCTCATCTTGTCGCACTCGGGGCCGCGGCCCTGGTCGGTCGTCGGGTGATTTTCCGCGCCGGTGGGGGTCATGCCGACCCGCAGCACGACCCACTCGCCAGCGGGCACATCCCAGCGCAGCGCGCCCCCTGGGCCCATCTTGCCATCGAGGTTCACGATGCGACCCACATCGACCGCAAGCCCCGGCGAATCGGGTTCCGCGGGCACCGGCCAGAGGTAAGAACCGAAATCGGGCAACGGCGTGGGGTGCATTTTTCCAAGCTGTTTCTCGATCGCGTGGTCGAGCCGCACGGCGCCCGAGAGCGCGATCTCCGCGATGCCCGGCGCCTCGGGCGACGATGCCGCGGAACCCGCCATCGCGCCCTCGACCGCCTGCAGCGTGACCTTCAGGCGATACGCGCGCGCGGCCGTTGCCGGGAACGACACGACCGCGGGCCCGCGCAGCATCGGGCCCACGTTGACCGCGTATTTCGGCCGCGACAGGCCGCGCCGATCCAGCACGAACTCCCGCACCTTCCGGAATTCCCCCTTCTCGTCCGCCGCCAACAGTTCGCACTTTGCCGAGAAGCTCCCGCCCCCGGGATGGAGCGACAGGCTGCGCGCCGTGAACGGCCCATCGAATTCCATGTCGATCACGACGCCCTTGCCGGCCGTGTTTGCCCCTTCGGGAAACGGGCACGCCGTCGCGAGGTCGCCATCCGCCATGCGCCCCGCCTCGGCCATCTCGGGCAGGCTGCGCACCCGCGCGGGTCGCGCCGCATCCGCGTCGGCCTGCGGTGCCGGAAACGCCAGCACGGCGATGTCCTGGAACGGCTCCTTCGGCGCGGCCAGCTTCCCCTCGAACTGCATCGGCCCCCTCAGGCGGGTCTCGGAGGAAACCACGTACCGCATCGATTGCGCCGGGGCGACCCACGGCCCACCGGACTGGCTCCAGCCGGGGCCGTTGAACACGCCGATCTTCACCCCCACGCGCCTGGCCTCGGCCACCGCGTGCGCCATGCAGTCAAACCACTCCTCCGACAGAAGGGGCACATTGCCCATCGGCGTGTCCGGGTCCACCACGTTCCCGATCAGCGCCTCGCCGATCCCCACCCGCGCCATCGCCTCCAGGTCGCGCGTTATCCCCCCCTTGGAAAGATTGTCGCTGATCCAATACCAGTAGCACCAGGGCCGCGTGTCCGCCGGCGGCTCCGCGAAGCCCCCGGCCATGACATCGTCGGCGGCGCGCGCCGCCGACCCCATGAGCGCGAGCGCCAAAAGAGCCAGTAGTGTCCTCATGCCCCCACTGTATCGGAACCGGGGAGGGCGACGGCAGGAAAATTTCCGGTCCGCCCGCCGCCGGAGGCTCATCTGGCCGCGTCCAAAAAGACCCGCTTCACCGCCTCGAGGTAGCCGTAGCCGTACATCGTGCACGGCTGGAGGTAGCTGGTCTCGGTCCACTCGTTCCAGCTGTTGACCGTGATCAGCGGGGCGCCGCCCGGGCGAGCGTCCACGAAAGCCTTCGCCTCGCGCAGCGCCTTCTCGAAGTTCTCGGGCGTGTTGTTTTTCATGATCGCGCCGCGGAAGCGGAAGGCCCGGGGGCTGCTGTCCCAGCCCACCGAGACATGCGGGTAATAGCGGGCCGCGTATCCTTTCGCGACGGTGTCCCACTCTTTCCGCACGTCGCCCATCGCCTCGCTATAGTCGCGGTTGACGTCGACGAAGTGGCAGAACTGGTAGTGGGTTAGGGAGTCGAAGCCGAGCTTCTCCACGACCTCCTTCTGGGTCCCGATGCTGTCCCCCGCCACGGCCGTGAGGCCCTTGTCGCTGTGCCGGCGCATCGAGAGCTGCAGCTCGAGGCCCGGGTGGCCCGCCCGCTTGACCTCGTCGCGCAGCCACCCGATGGCCCGCTTCGCCCCGTCGATCCCGCCGAGCCCCTCGATGAATTGGTTCAGGTCGTAGATCATCAGCACCGGCTTGCCGCCGATCTTGTAATACGAAGGGTGGGAGAAATACTTCTCGATCCAGCGGCGGGCGATCTTCTCGAACTCCTCGCGATCCACCGCGCCGCGCCAGATCACCGCCTTGTTCTTCCTCGTGAAGGCGTCATCCGCGTTTCTTTTGTCCCAGGCCAGCGTCACGTCGTGGTTGGCCCACATGAGGTAGAACTTCACGCGGTCGTTGTTGCGGGCCTTGAGGTAGCCGTCGTTCAGGTGCCCCTCGAGGTACGGCAACCCATCGTACCAATACCAGTCAAAGATGAAGACATTCACGCCGTGGTCCGCGGCGGCCGCGATCTCCATCTCGGCGACGTACGGGTCCGCCTCGTTGATGTAGCCCCAGAGCGGGTACCTGGGCTGCTGGTGCCCCTGGAATTTCGGCTCGTTCTTCATCACCGTCTCCCACTCGCCGATGCCCATCGGCCAGAAGCCCCGCGCCCGGTCGTCGGGGTGGTACGAGGGCCAGACGAACGCCGCCACGTCGTATCGCGTCACGCTCGGGCTGGATGCGCCCTGCCCGCGGGCGGGCTCTCCCGGGGATCCCCACGCCGCGCCCGCCAGCACGAGCGCCGCCAGCTCCAGGAACATCCATCGTTTGCTCATTGTCATCGCATCCTCTCCTGGCCGGAGGTCCTCGCCCCCCGCCGATGCCTCCCGATAGCCATCGCCGCCAGCCCCACCAAGACGAGCGACAGCGCCGGCGGCTCCGGGATGACCAGCAGGGTGCCCGCGCTGCCGAACTGGCTCTGGTCCCACGAGAGCCCGGCGTCCAGGCCCGGCAGCGTGAGGGAATAGCCATTATCCGTCAGCGTGCCCCAGTCCAACAGGTCGAAGGTATCGCCATAGGTGGGGCTGTAGCCATTGATCAAAGAGACGATGATCTCGCCATCGAGAAAGAGCGCGTTGCTGACGACGACCGCGTCGTAGCCGGAGCCCCGGCCGGTCCCGCCGATCTCGAATAGGGATGTCGTCGTGCTGCTGAGGGTCAGGTTCTCCCGGAGGGTCAGCAGCCCCGCGCTGAAGCCCGGGTCCAGGGTCGATCCGTCCAGCATGGTGACATTGTACTGGTGGAGGGTGCCCGCCCCACCGAATGTCGCCCCGTTCGACGCCAGCATCGTCGGCCGCAGCGTGGCGTGGTCTTTCCCGAAAGAGTTGGTGATCTTCAGGGTGCCCGCGGCGATGGTGGTGTTGCTGTAGGTGTGGGCCGGATTGCTGTTGGGTGTCGGGTCCTGGAGGAGCAGCGTCCCCGCCCCGGTCTTCGACCAGGTGTACCCCGTGCCGCTCAGGGCCGAGAGATTCTCCAGCAGCCCGCCATCGGCGACATCCACCACGCTGTTGTTCCCGGTGATCTGGAAGCGGGCGCCCCGGTTGGTGGAGGAGTCGCCCTCGAGGCGCGCGGCGTTGATCTGGACATACCGGTTGCCGAGATCGATGCCATTCTCGATGCGGAGGGTGGCGCCCGGCAGCACCTGGCTCCAGTTGCCCGCCGCGCCCAAGGCGGCATTGTTTCTCACCACCAGTTTCCCGGCATCCACGTAGATATTCAGGCTGCCGGAAGAGGCGAAGCTGAAACTGTTTGGCCCGCTGAGAACCAGGGTCCCATCACCGGCCTTCCGAAACTGATGGCCCGTCCCCTTCCTTCCCCCGATCGACTCGCTTATCTCGGCGCTCAGCCCCGCGCCGACCGTGATGCGGCTGGTCCCGTTGGAGACGAAGTTCAGGGCCCCGTCCGCGCCGGCGTCGCCGATGGTGTAGCCACCCGCGTTGAACGTGATGTTGCTGAAGACCACGGTCCCGCCCACGTCCACGGTCTCGCCCGTCCCGCCGAAGATCGCGCTGTTGCTATTGACCCAGGCCACGCCCGCGTCCCAGTTGGGCGCCGCCGTGCTCCAATCGTTGTTCGCGTTGCCGTCGATCCAGGTCTGGTCGGCCGCCCGCGCCGCGCCTGCGGCACATAGGGCCACCGCGAGGATTCCGGCCTCTCTCGATGTCGCCATAACACCACCTCCGGGTTGAGGCGCGATCTTGCCACGGGGGCCCCCGGGCGGTTAGGCCGGGATTGACTTTTTATTAGGCTAGAATTGCACTCGTCCTCTTCCTATCCCGCACCCGGGCGAAGCGGGTGCGGTAGGCGGTGGGGGAGAGGCCGAATTTTTCCCGGAAGCGGCGGCTGAACTGGTTGGGGTCTGGCCATCCGACGGCGGCACCGATCTGGCCGATGGGGAGGTCGCAGCGGCGGAGGAGGGCGGCGGCCATCTCGACGCGGCGGCGGGCGAGGTAGGCGATGGGGGGCAGGCCGGTGGCCCTGTGGAAGAGGCGCACGAAATAGGCGGGCTGGGCGCCGACGCGGCGGGCGAGGGACACGAGGGTCCACGGCTCCTCCGGATGATCGTCGATGAGTTTGAGCGCGGCGGCCACCGCGGGGTGGGCGTGTGGGGCCAGGTGCCCGGATCCGGTCGCGGGCAGATGTCGCGCAAGGATGTTGAGGATCTGCAGCAGGAGGGCGAGGCGGTCGGGAAAGCGCGCGACGGGATCGGCGCGCGACAATCGGCGGAGGGCCTCGATCAGGCGGCAGCACTGCGCCAGCGCGGCCGGGGGGAGACGCATGGCCAGCATGCCGCGTTGCCGGGGCGATAGCGGGATGGCCCACAACAGGGGCCCGAGGCGCGGGTGGTCGATCATCCACGCCAGCTCGCGCGCGAGGAGGGACGTGTCGAAGCAGCAGTTAAAGAGGTGGAGATGGCGGACCTGCTCGTACGCGTGCCACGCGCCGGGCCGGAACAGGAACACGTCCCCCGCGCGGGCGCGCGCATTGCCCATGACGCTGCGATGCAGGCAGCCGCCCCCGTCGATCACCGCGATCTCGATGAACTCGTGGTCGTGCGCCGGGTAATTCGGGTGATGGCGCACGTGGTTCGCCTGGATGCGCTGCCCCGCCGTGAAAAACCGCTCCCACTTCGCGTGCCAGACCCGGTCGCCGGACATGATAAGAGCGTAAAGGATCGGGCGGCCGAATCAACCCGCGGCCCACCCGGGCATCCCTCGCCTGGGGCGGAAATGTGTAGCCCATCTGGTCACAGATGGGCCACCCCGAGAACCGTGAAATTTCTGCCTAGATCTGGTAGTCCGACTGCGCGCCGTCGTGCAGGCCGCACTCGCGCTTCAGCCCGAAGAAACGCGCCTGCTCCTCGGTCATGCCGTCGGTCAGCTTGTGGCTGGTGTGGACATCGCCGATCGAGAGATAGCCCTCGTCGCGCAGCGGGTGGTACGGCAACCCGTGCTCGGTCAGATACCGGTGCACGTCGCGGTCCGTCCAGTCGATGATCGGATGGATCTTCAGCCACGGCGGCTGCACCGCCAGCACCTTCAGGTCCTTGCGGGTCGAAGACTGCGCCCGCCGCAACCCGGAGATCCACGCCTCCGCGCCCAGTTCCCGCAGCGCGCGCCCCATCGGCTCCACCTTGTTCATCTCGTTGAATCGCGTGATCCCCTCCAGCCCCCCCTCCCACAGGCGCCCGTATCGCGCCTCCTGCCACGCCGAGGACAGCTCCGGCCGATACACCTTCAGGTTCAACGACAGCCGCTCCGCCAGCTCGTCGATGAACCGGTAGGTCTCCGGAAACAGATACCCCGTGTCCACCAGCACCACCGGAATGTCCGGCCGCTGCCGCGTCACCAGATGCAGGCACACCGCCGCCTGTGCCCCAAAACTTGAGCTCAGCACCACCCGATCCCCAAACCGCCCCAGCGCCCAGGCCACCCGACCCAAGGCGTCCTCCCCCTCCAATTGCCCGTTCCAAACTCCCAACTGCCCCGCCAACTCCCGTGCCCCAGCGTGCAAAAACGCCCCCCGGGTACCCCCCTCGGCCCCGGTCGCCAAATCTGTCTGGACATTGCCCTGCCCACTCGGCATGTGAGTGTTTTACCATAATTTTCTTGCAAGGCCACAAAAATCTACTAATCCTATCGACTATGGACCATTTGGACCGTTTGGAGTCGCAGACGATATATATTATGCGGGAGGCGTACCATGCCTTTCCGAGGCTGGCGATGCCGTGGTCGATGGGGAAGGACTCGAACGCGCTGTTGTGGATGGCGCACAAGGCATTTTGCGGGAAGGTGCCATTTCCGGTGCTGCACGTGGACACGACGTACGAGTTTCCGGAGATGCTGGAATTCCGGGCGTGGGCGGTGGGGCATTATGGGTTGGATCTGGTGGTGAAGATCAACGAGGAGGCGAGGGCGCGTGGGGTGGGATACGAGACGCACGATCCGGTGACGGTGACACACGAGCTGAAGACGGTGGCGCTGCAGCAGGTGATGGCGGAGCGGGGGTGGCAGGCGCTGATCACGGGGATCCGGAGGGACGAGGATTCGACGCGTGCGAAGGAGCGGTATTTTTCTCCGCGGAACGCGGATTTCGAGTGGGACTACAAGGATCAGCCGCCGGAGTTCTGGAATCAGTTCACGACGAAGGTGGGCCCCGGGGAGCACGTGCGGGTGCAGGCGCTGCTGGACTGGACGGAGATCGACGTGTGGCGGTACATCCAGCGCGAGGAGATCCCGATCCCGCAGATGTACTTCGCGCGGCGGGGGGAGGACGGCAAGATGCGGCGCTTCCGCTCGCTGGGCTGCTGGCCGATCACGCACGCGGTGGAGAGCGGGGCGGCGACCATCGACGACATCATCGAGGAGTTGCGCACCACGAAGGTGCCGGAGCGCGCGGGCCGCGCGCAGGACCACTACGAGCGCAACGCGATGCAGAAGCTGCGGGCGAAAGGATTCATGTGACGCGGTCGCCCGGGGCGACCGCGAGGGCAAAACGCATATGGCAAAGGGCAAAAGTCATTTCCAGCGTGCCGGGGCGAGTATCCGGCGCATCTGGCCCGTGGCGCAGGGCCGAGGGCCTTTGACCTGCCACCTGTGGTTTTGACCTTTGACTTCCGACATTTGACCTATGAGCGAGAACCAAGCAATCACGGAATCCCTCAAGATTGTAGTCGTCGGCCACGTCGACCACGGCAAGTCGACGCTGATCGGGCGGATCTTTTACGACACGGGATCGCTGCCGGAGGGCAAGGTGGAGGCGATCCGGAAGGCGTCGGAGGCGGAGGGGATGGAGTTCGAGTTCGCCTTCCTGCTGGACGCCCTGCTGGAGGAGCAGGAGCAGAACATCACGATCGACACCACGCAGATCCACTTCCGCACCGCGAGGCGGGACTACGTGATCATCGACGCGCCGGGGCACAAGGAGTTCCTGAAGAACATGGTGACTGGCGCGGCGCAGGCGGACGCGGCGGTGCTGCTGATCGACGCGAGCGAGGGCGTGCAGGAGCAGTCGCGGCGCCACGGGTACCTGCTGTCGCTGCTGGGCATCCGGCAGGTGATCGTGGTGGTGAACAAGATGGACCTGGTGGGGAACCGCCGGGAGGTGTTTGACGCGGTGGTGTCGGAGTACCGGGATTTTCTGGCGCAGCTCAACGTGCGGCCGGCGCATTTCATCCCGGTGTCCTCGAAACTCGGCCACAACGTGGCGCGCCGCTCGCCCGAGCTGGGCTGGTTCGAGGGGCCGACGGTCCTCGACGCGCTGGATTCCTTCCATCCCCCGCGCGCGCAAGACGACCTGCCGGCGCGGCTCGTGGTGCAGGACGTGTACCGCTTTGACGCGCGGCGGATCATCGCCGGGCGCCTCGAGGCGGGGCGGCTGGCGGTGGGCGACGAGATCGTGTTCTGGCCGGACCGCAAGCACAGCCGGATCAAGACGATCGAGGCCTGGGGCGCGAAATCTCCCCCCCCCGAGGTGCGCGCGGGCCAATCGGTGGCGATCACGCTCGAGGAGCAGATCTTCGTCGAGCGCGGGCAGGTCGGAGCCGCGGCGGCGCAGCCCCCGGCCGAGGGGCGCGAGTTCACCGCCCGGATCTTCTGGCTGGACAAGCGCCCGCTGCCGGTGAACGAGCTGTGCGAGCTGCGGCTCGGGACGCAGGTCGTCGGCGCGAGGGTCGTGAAGATCCATCGGGTGGTGGATTCCAGCACGCTGGCGGTCGCGCCGGAAGACCGCCACGAGATCCGGCGCAACGACACCGCCGAGGTGACGATCCGGGCGCGGCGCCCGCTGGCGTTCGACAATGGCGAGCGCGTCATGGAGACCGGCCGCTTCGTGCTGATGCTGGATCACCGGATCGGCGGCGGGGGCGTGATCTTCGGGGCCGAGTATCCGGTGGTGACGCGCGACGCGGTGACCAGCTCCAACATCTCCTGGACCGAGGGCGAGATCACGCGCGAGGCGCGCGCGAGGCACTTCGGGCATCGGGGCGCCGTGATCTGGCTGACCGGCCTTTCCGGCGCGGGCAAATCGACCCTGGCCGTCCGGCTCGAGCAGGCCCTGTTCCGCCGGGGCATCTCCGCTTTCATCCTGGATGGCGACAACCTGCGCCACGGGCTCTGCTCCAACCTCGGATTCAGCCCCGGGGACCGCGCGGAGAATGTCCGTCGCGCGGGCGAGGCCGCGCGCCTCATGGCCGAGGCCGGCATGGTCGTCATCACCGCGCTCATCTCCCCATTCCGCGAGGAGAGGCAGAAGGTCCGCGAGATCTGCGGCTCGGCGGCGGTGCCCTTCGCCGAGATCTACGTGAATGCGCCGCTGGCCATCTGCGAGCAGCGCGACCCTAAGAGCCTGTACCAGCGCGCGCGCCGCGGCGAGATCAAGGGGTTCACCGGCATCGATTCCCCGTACGAGCCCCCCCTGCGGCCAGAACTGGAGGTGCGCACCGACGAGATGACGGTGGACGCCGCGCTCGCCCGCTTGCTCCAGTTGGCCGTCGGCCTCTCCGGGCCCGGCGGGAACCCGCAGCTCGGCGCCGACGTCGGCGCGGGGATCTAGCCAGGAGCTTCATGCCGCGGATGACGGGGATGATGGGGACAATCCATCGTGTTCTCGTTTGTTGTGAATCCGTTTGTAGCCACCGAGATCCGGGGCGCCCCCAATTTTGGACTGCGGCGTGGCAGCGCCGCTTTGGATGGGCTCGTCGGGCTCTGTTGGATAGTCTGGCGGCGGGAACACACCGGCCGTTCGGGGCAATCCAAAGCGGCGCTGCCACGCCGCAGTCCACATCGGCCCTCCAATTGATCCGTAGTTTCCCCATGGACGGCGCGGCGCCTTCCGGCGCCGCGCGAACCCCCTTGCGGTCCGCGGCATTCTCTTGCACCATGAGATGCGGGCCGAACGATCATGAGCAAGACCTTAGATGAGAAGCTGGCCGCCATCCATGCCGACCCGGGCGGCTGCAGGGAATTCATCCTGGCGGACGCGAAGGATGCGGACATGGGTTTTGGCATCACCGCGCCCGGCCCGAGCCGCGACGCCTGCCCCCATGGCTTCAATGCCACCGAGGGATGCTACAAGACCCTCGAGGACTATCGCGCGCAGATCCGCGCCGTCATCCGCCAGGGGCTGGTGGATATCGTATTGCTCTCGGCCTACAACCTCGAGCAGCTCGCCATGCGCGAGCGGCTCTTCGACAACACGCGCATCACGCCCGCCGCCCGCGCCAACGACGCCTCCGACATCTGGGTGGTGCGCGGCAGCAAGTATACGCGGCTCCCATCGCGGCCATTCCGCACCGCCACGCTCGACCACATCAAGTACGGGCGCCTCGAGGCCGACCACTCCAAACCCCTGCTCGGCGCGGACCTCGGGCTCTATTCGATCACCTTCACCAATGATCTCGACTGGGACTACCGCGCGCTGGAGGACTTTCACGAGTTCCGCATCGAGGCCGAGAAGAAGCGCTTCCGATACTTCCTCGAGGTCTTCAACCCGAACGTCGATCCCGGCATGGACCCGAAGAAGGTCGGCTCCTTCGTCAACGACAACATCATCCGCTGCCTCGCCGGCGTGACCTCCGCCGGGCGGCCGCTCTTTCTCAAGATCCCCTACAACGGCCCCGGGCCGCTGGAGGAGCTCGTCTCCTACGACCCGCACCTCATCGTCGGCATCCTCGGCGGCGGCGCCGGCACCACGATGGACGCCTTCCAGTTGCTCCACGACGCCAGGAGACACGGCGCCCGCGTGGCCCTGTACGGCAGGAAGATCAACCTCTCCGAGCATCCGCTTGCCTTCATCGAGTTCCTCCGCCTGATCGCCGATGGCCAGATCGCCCCGGCCGAGGCCGTCAAGGCCTACCACGAGGTGTTGAAAAAGGAGAAGATCAAGCCGCTCCGTCCGTTGCACGCGGATCTCCAGGCCACGGAAACCGCGAAGAAGTATGGGTGATGTCGAATGGGGGCTCGCCCGATCCGTCTGATCCTGGCTTCCCTCCTCCTGTATCCCGCGGCGTCGGCCCACGCCAGCGAGGTCGTGCCGGGCCCCGATGATGCCGCCGCCGTCGCCTGGGCGCGGGTCGGCAACGGGGAGTACGCCGGGACGCGCTATCACTTCCTCGGGGCCTCGGAACTCCGGGTGACCTTCGATGTGAGGCCGCGCCCGGGCGCGGCCCTGGAATTGCACTGGGGTTCGAAGAAGGATCGGCGCGCCGCCGTCCTCGAGATCGGCGGGCAGAGTTTGCCGATTGTCGCGGGCGGCGACTATGACGGCTTCCGCTGGGTGCGGGTGCCGCTCCCCGAGGGCCTGGGGGGCGACCGTTGCGCGATCGTGCTGAAGCCCGGCGATGGCAAGGCGGCATTCATCGCCGAGGTGCGCCTGACGCTGCCGGGCGGCGACCCGGGACGCCACGGCCTCGATCGCCCGAGCCACCGGGCGAAGGCGGAATTCAAGGCCACGTCGTCGGGCCGCTCGCCGTGGCACGGTTTCCAGGGCGAGGGTTTCCCCGAGATGCGCAAGGCGTGGGACAAGCCACTCCCCGCGCCGGCCAAGCCCGACGCCGACCCGCGGGTCGAGGCGGCCTTCCGCCGGGCCGAGCGTCACGCGCGCCAGGCGAACGAGGCCTTCTATCGCTCGCGGCGATTCGTCGATGGTTGGCTCGCGCGGGCCGATCCCGCCACCGGCCTCATCCCGCGCAACCTCCAGGTGGATTACTGGAACGGGCGCGACGCCGCCGCGGACAATTGGCCCTTCATGGTGCTCACCGCCGCGATCACCGACCGGCCCCTCTTTGAGGGGAGGATGCATGAGATGCTCCGCGCCGAGATGCGCCTCACCTGCCGCGTCGGCCGCCTGCCGGACGATTACTCGTTCGCGAAGCGAACCTGGCGGCGCGAGGCGGTCGACCTCGACGCGATCATCTTCGACGGGGCCGAGTACGTGAAGGATGGCCTCCTGCCCATCACCGAATGGCTGGGCAAGAGCCCGTGGAGCGACCGCGCCATCGGGATCATCGAGGACATCTGGAAGCACGCGCCCCTCGACACCCCGTCCGGCAAGATCCCGACGCTCAATTTTGAGGTGAATGGCGACCTGCTCCAGGCCTGCTCCCGCCTGTTCTGGTTCACCGGCGAGCGCAAGTACCTCGACTGGGCCATCCGCCTCGGCGACTATTACCTTCTCGGAACCAACCATCCGACGCGCGACATGACCGAACTCCGCCTCGGCGATCACTCCTGCGAGGTGATCAACGGGCTCTCCGAGCTCTATGTCGCCTGCGCGCACGCCGCGCCCGAGAAACGCGAGGCGTACCGGGCCCCGCTCCACGAGCTGTACGACCGGCTTCTCGAGATCGCGCGGAACGAGCACGGCCTCATCTATCTGCGGGTGGACACGCGGACGGGCGAGCACGGGACCGAGCTGACCGACAACTGGGGCTACAACTACGACGGCCTGTACACGGTCTATCTCCTCGATGGGAAGGAGGCCTACCGCGACGCGGTCCGCGGGGCGCTGGGGAACCTGAAGGCGCATTACACCGGCCAGGGCGGCATGTGCCAGAGCGGGACGGCCGACGGCTATGCCGACTCCATCGAGGGCGCGATCACCCTGTTCAATCGCGAGCCCGTCGCCTCGGCGATGGAGTGGGCCGACGCCGAGATCAAGACGATGTGGGGGCGCCAGCATCCCCAGGGGATCATCGAGGGATGGCACGGGGACGGAAATTCCGCGCGCACCTCCCTCATGTACGCCCTCTGGAAGACGCAGGGGATCACCGTCGATCCCTGGCGCGCCGATGTCCGGTTCGGCGCCGCCCGCGAGGGCGACGCGATCCACATCAGCCTCATCGCCGAAAAACCCTGGGAGGGAAGAATCCTGTTCGACAAACGCCGCCACCGGCTCCACATGCGGCTCCCGATCGATTATCCCCGCATCAACCAATTCCCCGAATGGTTCGTGGCGGAGGCGGGGACCGCGTACGCCATCCGGGACCTCGGGACGGGCGAGACTCAGGCCCGGGATGGGAAGGCCCTGATCGACGGCATGGGAATCGCGCTGGAGCCAGGGAAGGAAACCCGCCTGATCGTCGCGCCCCAAGGGCGCTGACAGGCGCCCGAGGGCCACGCCTTTGGTCTCGCGGCGTTGAAGCGCCGCTTTGGATGGACGCGTCGGATCCTGTTGGGGTCAGACATGAATGGCGCTAAGTGAAGGCACGTCTGGGAGGGCCCGCGGCCTCGCGGGCCGGGTCGGCCGAGGCGCCCCGCATGCCGGTGGCGCGCGGACGCCGGGGCCGGCGTCCCTGCCGATTGAAGGCCGTCCCCCCGGCGTGGCCGTTTTGGCATTGAGCCGCGGCGGCACTCCCAGCAATCTATCCGGCCATGAAGCACCCCTCGAGTTTTTCCCTGCTCCTCGCGTCGCTCGTCCTGTGTGCCGGCGCGCGAGGGGACGTGGCGCTGCCGCGGATCTTCGGCGATCACATGGTGCTGCAGCGCGACATGCCGGTGCCGGTGTGGGGCACGGCGGGGCCGGGCGAGGAGGTCATCGTCGAGTTCGCCGGGCAGAAGAAGAGCGCCAAGGCGGCCGGGGACGGAAAGTGGTCCATCCGGCTGGACCCGATGCCCGCCAGCGCGGAGGGGCGGAAGATGACGATCCGGGGTTCCGCCGGCGATCGGGAATCGGTCATCGACGATGTCCTCGTGGGCGAGGTGTGGCTCTGTTCGGGGCAGTCGAACATGGAGTGGCCCGTCGCGGCCAGCGCGAACCCGGAGCAGGAGATCGCCGCCGCGGACTGGCCGAAGATCCGTCACTTCAAGGTGGAGAAGAAGCCCGAGGGCCTTCCGGTCGCCGACGTGCCGAGCGCCAAGCAATGGGAGGTCTGCTCCCCGGCGACGGCCGGGGCATTCACGGCGTGCGGCTATTTCATGGCCCGCGAGTTGCACAAGCAACTGGACGTGCCGGTGGGGCTGATCAACAGCTCGTGGGGGGGGACGCGGATCGAGCCATGGACGCCGCCGGTCGGGTTTGACGCGGTGGCCGAGCTGAAGGCACTCGCAGAACAGGTCCGATTGGCCGACCCGACATCGCCCGAGCACAAGGCGGGGCTCGGGGACTACGTGCGGGAGGTCGAGGCGTGGCTCGCGCAGGCGCGAGAGGCGATGGGCTCGGGCAAGCCGTCGCCGGCGCTGGCCCCGTACCCCGCGGCGCTGAAACCCATGACCGAGCAGGTTGCCTCGAGCCCGCACCAGCAGCCGACGGCGCTGTACAACGGCATGATCCATGGCCTGATCCCGTTCGCATTCCGCGGCGCGATCTGGTACCAGGGCGAATCCAACCATCGCGAGGGGATGCTCTACGCCGCCAAGAAGGAGGCCCTCGTCGGCGGCTGGCGCAAGCTCTGGGGCCGGGAGTTCCCCTTCCTCTACGTGCAGATCGCGCCATTCAAGTACGGCGATGAGCCGGGGCACTACCTGGCCGAATTCTGGGAGGCGCAGGCCGCCGCGCTCAGGATCCCGAACACCGGCATGGTCGTGTCCAACGACATCGCGGATTACAACGACATCCATCCCAAGAACAAGCAGGAGGTCGGCCGCCGTCTCGCGCTGCTGGCGCTGAAGCGGGCCTATGGCCGCGCCGACGTGGTGGCGGAGGGACCGACGTTCCGGAGGCTGGTGATCGGGGGCGACGCCCTGCGCGTCGAGTTCGACAACGTCGGCGGCGGGCTGGTCTCGCGCGATGGGAAACCGCCGAACTGGTTCCAGGTCATCGGCGAGGACACCGATTTCGAGGATGCCGGGGCGACGATCGAGGGCGACGCCGTGGTCCTGCGCTCGCCGAAGGTGCCCAAGCCCGTCGCCGTGCGATTCGCCTGGGACAAATCCGCCGAGCCCAATCTCCAGAACAAAGAGGGTCTTCCCGCGCGCCCATTCCGGGCCGGGGATGTCCCGGAGCGCGATTTTCTCGCCCTGCGAATCGCCGAGGCGAAGGGGTACACCCTCGCGCTCGACCTCGACCTCGCGAAACTGGGGCGCGACATCGCCTACGACGCCGACAATCGCCCGCGCATCGCCCGCCCCTTCGACCGGATCGCCTATTTCCTGGAACTGCAGAAGGAGGGGGAGCCGCTCCAATACGTGTACGTCTCGATGGACGCCTTCACCGATGACCTAGCCAAGATCGGTGTCCCGGCGGTCGCGGCCAAGGCCCTCTTCCAGCAGAAGGTCGCCAACGCGAACGTCGAGTCCAACGCCGAGGGGATTGTCACCGGCGCGGGCCTCGCGGGCTGCAACATCGAGTTCTGGCCCCACAACTACGGGCCGCAGAATACCGCCAACATCCCCGGCGCCAGCGCCCAGCTCTGGGACTTCGGCGACCAGCACGCCCCGCCCGAGGACGGCTACGGCTGCATGCAGGTCCACAACTTCGAGGCAAAGCAGACCCTCTTCGCCATCAACAACTGGAAGTCGGGGGCCGGGGCCGACATCGGCATCGGCAACAGCGCGCCCACCAATGAGCGCACCGGCGGCACCCGCGACTGGACCTTTAACGGCAACGCCGGCGGCTACTCCGTGAAACGGCTGCGCGTGCTGGTGCGTGAGACGAAGTGAAGCCCATCCCGCACGACGGGCGGGAGCACCGGCGCGGAAAATGTAGCCGAACGCGCAAGCGTTTGGCCGATGGCCCCGGTAGCGCGCGACGGGGTTCGATGTCTTCCAGAACGCGCTGCGTCATTCAGGGAGAAACTTCTGATTGGGTCGAGGGGCCTTTTGGACTGCGGTGGCAGAACCCCGCGAGGGGTGGCGACACCGCTTTGGAATCGCGCGGAGCGCGGGCGTTGACGCTGGGGCGGGGGTGCCGGCTCCGCCGGGAGCCAAAGCGGTGTCGCCGCTGCGCTCTGCCACCGCAGTCCAAAATCGGGCCGCCTCCTCACCTTGGATGCCACCGCATCCCAACCGGCTAGATTACGATGGATTATCCCCAACTTCCCCGTCATCTGTGGTCTGAAGTTTCAGGCTAGAGGTTCTCCCCGGCCTTGAGGGTCTGCTTGGCGGTGTGGGGGCCGCTGCCGTCCATCTCGGTGATGATCTCGCGGTAGGTCTGGCCGGCGGGGATCATGGGCAGCACGTGCTCGGTGTAGGGGATGATGACGTCCAGCACGTAGGGCTCGGTGCTGGAGAGCATCCGCTCGATGGCCTTGTCGAGGTCCTTCTTGTGCGAGACGCGCTCGCAGGTGACCCCGAAGCTCTGGCACATGGCCACGTAATCCGGGTAGATGCGCTTGGGGTCGCGCGGGTCGCCGAGGAAGGTGTGGCCCCGGTTGCTCTCGTAGAAGCGATCCTCCCACTGCACCACCATGCCGAGGTGCTGGTTGTTGAGAACCATCGCCTTGGCCGCGATCTTCTCGATGTGGGCGGTGGCCAGTTCCTGGATATTCATCAGGAAGCTGCCATCGCCATCGATGTCGATGACCTCCTTGTCGGGGCGGGCGACCTTGGCGCCGATGGCCGCGGGGTAGCCGAAGCCCATCGAGCCCAGGCCCGCGGAGGTGATGAACTGGCGCGGCTCGGCGAAGTCGAAGAACTGTCCGGCCCACATCTGGTGCTGGCCGACCCCGGTCGTGATGATGGCGTCGCCCTTGCAGATCTCGTAGAGGCGGCCGATGGCATATTGTCCCTGGATCACGTCGGCGGTATCCTTGAACCGGAAGGGGTGCAGCCGCTTGCGTTCCGCGAGGTGGTCGCGCCACTTCTGGAAGCGGGCGGTATCCACGGGCGTGGCCCCGAGGATGCGGTTGAGCCCGCGCAGGGCAGCGAGCACATCGGCCTGGATGGGCAGGTGCACCGGTTTGTTCTTGTTCAATTCCGAGGCGTCGATGTCGATGTGGACGATGGTCGCGCTCTCGGCGAACTTCCTGACGTTGCCGGTGACGCGGTCGTCGAAGCGCACGCCGAGGGCCAGGACGAGGTCGGCCTCGTTGACGGCGTCATTGGCGGCGACCGTCCCGTGCATGCCCAGCCATTTCAGCGAGAGGGGATGGGTCTCGGGGAAACAGCCGATGCCCATGATGGTGCTGGCCACGGGGATGCCGGTGGCCTCGGCAAAACGGCGCAGCTCGGCGCACGCGTTGGCGGTGATGATGCCGCCGCCGACGTAGAGCGCGGGCCGACTGGCCCTGGAGATGAGGCCCACGATCTCGTGCAGCAGGGCCGGATCGGGTTCCGGCGGCAGGCGGAACCCTCGGAGCGCCGGCCGCTCGGGTATCGAAGGCAATGCCTTGCCCTGCTGGAGGTTCTTCGGGATATCGATCACCACGGGGCCGGGTCGGCCGGTCGCCGCGATGTGGAAGGCCTCTTGCACGACCCGGGGGATCTCGTCCACCGAGGACACCAGATAGCTGTGCTTCACGATGGGCATCGTGAGCCCAAACACATCGGTCTCCTGAAAGGCGCCCCGCCCGATCATGTGCTGCGGGACCTGGCCGGTGATGGCCACGATGGGAACGCTGTCCAGCAGCGCGTCGGCGATGCCGGTGACGAGGTTCGTGGCGCCGGGGCCGGAGGTCGCCATGCAGACACCCACCTTGCCGATGGCGCGGGCGTAACCCTCGGCCGCGAAGGCGCCGCCCTGCTCGTGGCGCGGCAATACCGTGCGGATCTGCTTCGACCGGGTCAGCGACTGGTGGATCTCCATGCTGGCCCCGCCCGGGTACGCGAAGATCGTGTCGACGCCCTCGCGCTCCAGGCACTTGATGAGCAGATCGGCCCCCTTCAGGGCCTCGGTGCCGGCGCCCTTGGCTGACGCCGCGCGCGGACTGGATGCGGTCTTCTGGGACATAAGCAAGGAATAATAGCCTCCCGGAGAGGCCATTGCAAAGCGGATTCGGCGGGTCCAGAACGCGCCGTAACTCGGCCGTCGCACGGGTCGCTCATCCGCCAGAGGCGGACAGGCGGCTCCCCGCTACGCCGCTGCCGCGTTTCAGGTCAGCCCCGCCCCGGGCGCGCGAGCGCGCCGGATCATTCAAGGGGGAAACTTCATTCCCGCAGCCGCCTGGCACAGGCGGCCTACAAAAATTGTAGGGCGTCTCTGCGACGCCACCGGGGGCGAAGTTTGTGGCTACATGCCCCGCGGGGCGTGGCACCACCGGGGCGGAAAATTTGTAGCGAAGCCGCTTCCGGCTTCGGCCTATCCCCCGCCGAAGGGCGAAGGCCCTTCGTTACTAGAGAGTTACGTCGTATTTTCGAGTCGGCGCCGGTCCTCACGCCGCTTCGCCGAGGGCGAGCCGGAGGACGGGGAGGGGCAACCAGAATGGGGCGTCCTCGCGCCCGATGAAGACGCCGGGGCGCTTCTTGGCGACGGCGAGGATCTCCTCCCAGGTGTGCGGGCCGACGCTCTTTTCCCCGACCGCGTAGAACCAGCCGCCCGCGCCGCGCCCGATGAGCGTCGCCCAGTCCATGGCTGTCTTCACCGCCGTTTCCATCTCGGCGTCGTCGATGTTCGAGTCGGCGTTCAGGTCGAACGACACCAGGTGTGCCCGGTGCTGCTTGAGCCACTCGCGCGCCGCAGAGCGGCGGCCCTTCACCTCCTCGGCCTTGCGGTTCAGCTCGTGGGAGAGGGACATGAGCCTCTCCGGATCCTGGGAGAGTTTCCCGAGGAACTCGGGCAACTGGACGCCGGCGTTGCGGGCGATGTCGTGGATCGGCGGCAGCGCGCCCATCAGGCCCGAGACGAAATTGGCGGTGCTGTTCTTGCCCGAGGCATCGCGGCCGGTGTCCCAGACCGTGACCTTGTCGATCTTGAGGTTGGAGATCGCCTTGACCTGTTCCTCGACGAGCTTTGGCATCTGTTCGGAGAGCAGCATGAGGGCGGCGCCCTCGGGGCTGGTGCCGCAGGCCTGGACCAATTCGGAGAAGCCCTCGGCCTTGCGCATCAGTATGGCCAGGAGGCCCGCCGCCTCGGCCTCCATCATGGAGCGGACGCCATCGGCCTCGCCCTTCTTGGTCCGGCGGGTCTGTTCGGCCTGGGCCTCGGCCAGGGTCTCGATGCGCTTCTTCTCGATCTCGGCCGGCACCACGATGTTCGCGTGCTGCGTCGCCTCCTCGCGTTTCGCGCGCTGGCGCTCCGAGAGCTCCTCGGCGGCGTAGGCCTCCTGTAGCGCCTGGGCGGCCTTCACCTTCTCGGAGGCCGACGCGGCCCGCTCGGCCTCGGCCTCCTGCTGGCGGCGCGCGGCGTCCGATTGCGCGACGCGGACCTTGGCGAGGTTCTCGCCCTCGACCGCCGTGGCCCCGGCGTCCGCCACCCGGATGCGCTGGTCGCGCTGTGCCTCGGCCCGCCCGATCTCGCCGTCGCGTTCCTGCTGGGCGACCTTGACCTTCGCCTCGTTGATCGCGCGGGCGGCCGCCTCCTTGCCCAGCGCGTCGATGTAGCCCGATTCGTCGGTGATGTCCTGGATGTTGACGTTGATCAGCCGGAGGCCGACCTTCTTCAGCTCGACCTCGACCCCCATCGAGATGTTCGCGATGAGCTTGTCGCGGTCGGCGTTGATCTCCTCGATGGGCATCGTGGCGATCACGACGCGCATCTGCCCGAAGATGATGTCGCGCGCCAGCTCGCGGATCTGCTCGAGGGACAGCCCCAGCAGGCGCTCGGCGGCGTTTTCCATGACCCCCGGTTCGGTCGAGATGCCGACCATGAAAGTCGATGGCGTGTTGACGCGGATGTTCTGCTGCGACAGCGCGCCCTCGAGCTTGATGTCGATGGGGATCGGGGTCAGGTCGAGGTACTGGTAATCCTGGAAGACGGGCCAGACGAAGGTGCCGCCGCCATGGGAGCAGAGCGCCGAGAGGCCCCGGCCCCCCACCTTGCCGTAGACCACCAGGATGCGGTCCGAGGGGCAGCGCTTGAAGCGGCTCGCGTAGAAAAAGATCGTGAGAAAGAAAGCGACGACGCACCCGGCGCCGAGCATCACGAAGTCAAGACCGCTCTCGAGCATGGCCAGTCCCTCCTGTCATCCTGTTTCCGCGGCGCGGTCCCGGCGCTACAGTGGCTCGACATCGAGCGTCTGCGCGTCGATCACCCCCGCGACCTTCACCTTCGCCTGTGGCGCGAGGGCCGTGGCGTGGGCCGTCATGGCCCGCACCGTCTGCAATCGCCCTTGCACCAGAACCTCCACCTGCCCCGCGCCCGCGCGCGCCGCGGGCACCGTCACGTACACGGTCGCCGTCTGCCCCACCGCGTTAACGTAATTCAGCGTCCCGCTGGAACGCAGGCCCAGCATCGCGCGGATCAGCAGCGCCAGGAGCACCAGCATGGCGCCGCCCACGAAGAGGCCGATCGCCACCGCCGCGCCAAGCGGCACGCCGCGGCGCAGCGCGATCGCCCCGGCCCAGCCAAAACCAAAGAAGAACGCCACGATCGTCCGCGATGAGACGAACTTCAGGCCCGCCGGCTCGTCGCCGTGATGCCCGGAGCCGCCGTGCGCGTCCGCGCCGCCGATCTCGCCGCCGTCATCCGCGTCGTGTCCCCCGACGACCGTCAGGAAAAGCTGGATCGCCAGGGTGAACGTCGCGAGGATCGCGATCCCGTAGAAGATCTGCCTTTCGATCGCCAACGCTTCCCACCAGGCGGCCATAGTTTTGACCCAAACCGTTTGCAGTGAAGCGCACTTGGGCGCCGCTTGCCAGAGGAATCTGTCGGAAAGAGTCGGGCAGGTTCCTGAATCGAAAACTCGCGTGGCCAAACGCCCCAAGGCGTTTGGCCCGTGCCACCAGGGCCCACGCGCCAGACGCTTGCGCGTTCGGCTACATTTTCACCCCCGGTGGCATCTCGCAGAGACGCCCTGCAAATTTTGTAGGCCGCCTGTGTCAGGCGGCAGCGGGAATGCAGTTTCCCCTGGGATGATGCGGCGCGTTCTGGGGGAGCCCCAAATCCCCGCGTAAGGATCGCTCCCCGAGTGACGTGCCCTCGCCGAACCGTATAGGACACAGGCACGTCACTGTGCCAAGTTCTGTAGGGCGCGGATTCCTATCCGCGCCACGCACGGTCCTGCCGGTTGCCCGTGGCGCGAAAGGGATTTCGCGCCCTACATTTCCAAGTGTTGCGCCTCCGGGTAGTGCCTTACGCGAGGATTCGGGGGAGCCTGGGACCCTTGACAGGCGGGCTTTCGGGCGCGCACGCTGTCGGAGGCGATGGACTTCTCGCTGCGGAAGATACTGCCGATCTTGGAGACATACCGCGCGCCCGCGGGCGAGTTCGCGGCGGGCGCGGCGCACCGGCGGGTCTACCGGCTCTTTAGCCTCGGGAAGTCGGCGCGCGCCGCCGGCGAGCTGGTGCTCTCCCGCGGCGAGGCGGCGGAGGGCCGATTCGATCTGTCCGCGACCTGCCGGCGCCTCGGTCATCGCGATGGGGGAGGGCACTGCTTCACGCGGGCGCGATTCCGTTGCCGGGAGGATGCGCTGGCGACGCCGGAGTCTTGGGAGGCGGGAGGCAAGATCGCCCCGAAGGGCGATGCACCGGCGCGGCCGTTCACGGAGATTTCCGCGAGCGGGCGATACGCGGCGGGCGAGGTGACGCTCGACTTCGGCGGGAAGCGCCGGGCCCGCCCCGCGGGGGATTCCTTCTCGGCGAAGTGGGCGCTCATGGAGGCGGTCCAGCGACTGCCGGGGGGGTTCGGCGACGCGTCGTTCGCGTGCCTGGACGAATTCGATGCGGTTTTGGCGGGGCATCGGCTGGAGGGATGTGGCGGGCAGGAGGTTTCCACGGCCGGGGGGGCGCTGCGGCTCCGCGGTTTCCTGCACACCGGTGCCGCGATGATCCCGCGGCATCTCTGGGTGCGCGCGGATACCGGCCTGCTGCTCTTCGTCACCACCGGCACCGAGGTCGCGATCCTCGGCGAGGTCGATGGCCGGGCCGCGACCTTCGAGGCGGCCTATGAGGTGGCGAAGGTCCGGCCGAAATGAGGGCGCCATGGCGGAACCGATGAGACGACGGGAATTTCTCAAGGCCGGGCTCGCCGCCGGACTCGCGGGGGCCGCGGCACCGCGCGCGCGCGCGGCCGCACCCGGGCGCCGCCCGAATATACTGTTCATCCTGACCGACCAGCAGAACATCGACACGATCGGCGCCCACGCGGCGCATTTCACCCATCCCGCGCATGGCCCCCGATGGGTCAGCACGCCCAACCTGGACCGCCTGGTGCGCCGCGGGGTCTCCTTTCTGGAATCGCACTCGGTCAACCCCGTCTGCAGCCCCAACCGGAGCTGCCTGATGACCGGCCGCATGGCGGTCGAGACCGGCGTCATCGTCAACAACTACGGCATCTGCCGCGACGTGCCGAACGTCGCGCAGTGGTTCGCCTCCCACGGCGACTATCGGCGTTTCTACTGCGGGAAGTGGCACCTGCCCGCCGGCTATCCCGCGCCGGAGGGTCCGGCCGCCGCAGAGGGGTTCGCGGTCATCCCGTTGGGCGGCACCTCCTGCGGCGACTTCAACGACTACGCCGTCTCCCAGTCCACGCAGGCTTTCCTGCGCTCCTACCGGGACGATGCCCCCTTCCTCTACGTCGCGTCGCTGATGAATCCCCACGACATCTGCTATTGGACGCCGCCGCTCGGGGGGAAGGTCATCACCCGCGATGCCGACCATTGCCGCCTCGGGGATCGCCTGCCCCCGTTGCCCCCAAACCACGATTACGCCTTCGAGGCGCAAGATCCCTACGCCGCGCAGCGCATCACGGCCTGGGACGAGGCCCACTGGCGCAACTACGCCTACGATTACTACCGGATGATCGAGCGCGTCGATGCCGACGTTGGCCGCATGCTCGACGCCATTGAGGACCGCGACGACGAGACCCTCGTGATCTTCACCTCCGACCACGGCGAGGGCCTCGGCCGCCACCGCCGCGTCCAGAAATGGCACCCCTTCGAGCAGTCGCTCAAGGTGCCCCTCATCGTGTCCTGCCCCGGGCGCATCCGCGAGAACGCCATCGACACCGAGCACCTCACGATGTCCGTGGATGTCGTCCCCACCCTCTGCGACTTCGCCGGCATCCCGCCCCCGCCCAACTGCCGCGGCCGCAGCCTGCGCCCCCTGCTCGAGGGCGACCCGGCCGTCGAATGGCGCGAGCACGCCTACGCCGAATTCCAGCGCGCCGGACGGGTCCTCCGCACGCCCCGGTTCAAATACGCCAAGTTCTACCGGCGCTCGAACAAGGAGCTCGAGCCCTTCCTCGACGCCTCGGGCGCCACCAGCGCCTTCGACCCCTCCCGGGTCGGCGATTTCCAGGTCGAGGATGCCCGCTTCCTCTTTGACCTTCAGGCGGACCCGTGGGAAACCAAGAACCTCGCCGGAGACCCCCAGTTCGCCGATGTCGTCCGGGACCACGACCGCCTGCTCCGCGACGCCTGGGAGAAGCGCCTGATCCCCGGCCGACCCCACCGGCCTGGAAAAGTGTAGCCAACCGGCCACGCGCCGGATGATTCATGATGAAACTTCGTTCCCGCTGCCGATTGGCGCAGGCGGCCCACAAATTTTGTGGGGCGTCTCTGCGAGACGCCAGCGGGGGTTAAGTTCAGATCCCATGCCCCGCAGGCGGGGCACCACCGGCACGGAAAATGGTAGGCTGCGCCTTGGCGCACGCTGCCGAATCCACCGTCCGCGTGCGCCAAGGCGCAGCCTACATCGCGACCCAATTTTCGAGTCAGGGCTCCGGCAGGTGCTCGGTGACGCGGATCAGGCGGCCGTCCTCGAAGGTGAGCAACTTCTCGCCCACGATGGCTTTCTCGGTGGTCTCCTGGCGGACGTGGTAGGATTCGCCGAAGAAACCGGGGTAGAAGACGGGGGGTTCCCGGACGGCGTAGTCGATGCCGTCGCGGCCGCGGAAGAGGCGGTAGCCGCCCGGCACGATATGCGGGGCGGTCTCAGGAGTCCCGCGCTGGATGGTCATGGTGTTGACGCGCGGCACATCGCCGTAGATCGGGTACCACCATCGCATCGTAACGCCGGCCTTCTCTTGGCGGGCGGGCGGGCCGACCGCGCGGGTGACTTGACCGGGCGTCATCCCGACGAGGGCGAAGCCGTGCCTGAGGGCGTCCCGCAGGTCTCGGCGCGTCGGCCCGGCAAGGTCCGCGGTCTTGAGGCGTCCGGCCAAGTCGGTGGCGTCCCGCGGCACCGGCGAGACCGTCCCCATCGCCTCCACCAGCACGGTGTCCCCGGCGATGTCCACGACCTCCAGAACCTTGCCCGCATCGAGTTTCGCGGTCCCCGCCTGCCGGTCGCCCACCACCACGGGAAGCGTGACCGGCTTCGTCAATGCCACCTCGAGGACGTAATCCTCGGGCCGCCGCTCCCCGGCCCATGCCCCAAAGGCCAAACCCCACACCAGGCACACCGCCCAGAGCCTCATGACATTAACCTGCCACGCCCGCCGAATTCGTCCATGGCGGGATTCAACCCCCGACAACCGACATTCAATTCCCGATAACCAACATTCAACGACCCAGAACCCCGAACCAGGCACCCCGAATCACTGCATCCCCAGCTTCGCGAGGTGACCGCGGTCGCGAGCGGACCGGAACATGATCACGAAGAAGGCGCCCGCCGCGAAGAGGTAGAGGACGTTGAGCGCGGCGGCGCGGAGCAGCATGGCGGCGGGGAATGCGCCGCCCTGGAGCATGTGGCGCATGCCCTCGAACACGTGGGTGGCGGGGATGCTCAGAGCGACCGGCTGGAGCCAGCCGGGCAACACGTCCACGGGGTAGAAGACGGCGGCCAGCGGTTGGAGGAAGAAGGGCACGGCCCAGGCGAGGGCCTCGGCGCCGATCCCGAAGCGCAGGATTATGGCGACCGTCACCATGCCCAGCGCCCAGCCCATCACCAGCAGGTTGACAAAGAAGGGGACCAGAGAGACTCCCATCTCCAGCAGGTTGAACTGGTAGAGGCCGAGGGCCATCGCGGTCAGCACCGTCGTGATGACGGCCACCTTGAACAGGCCCACGAGAAACGTCGCCGCCAAGAACTCGTGCAGCCGGACCGGCGAGGCGAATAGGTTCATGATGTTCCGCGACCAGAGATCCTCGAGGAACGAGAGCGAGAGGGCCTGCTGGGAGCGGTACATGATGTCCCAGAAGATCATCGCCCCGAGCAGGAAGGTCACCAGGCCGGGCGCGCCGGGCTTGAGCTGGAGGAGGTACGCCGTCACGAACCCCCAGACCAGCAGGTCCATCATGGGCCAGAAGATCATCTCGATCAGCCGCGGCACGCTGCGCCGGTAGAGATAGGTGTACCGCAGCACCAGCGCGAAGACGCGGCCCCAGTGGATGCTCATGCCCCGTCCCCCGATTCGACGAGATCCCCGCCCCGCGCCACCTTGATGAACACCTGCTCGAGGCTGCGCTCGCCGAACTGCGCCTGGATCTCGGCTGGCGCGCCCGCGGCGATGAGGCGCCCCCGGTGCATGAAGAGCGCCCGGTCGCACACCTCCTCGACATCGCGCATGTTGTGCGAGGTGTAGAGCATGCTGATGCCCTTCTCGCGCTGCACGCGGCGCAGGATGCGGCGCACCTTGTCCGCCATGTCGGGATCGAGGCTCGCCGTCGGCTCGTCGAGCAGCAGCAGCTCCGGCTCATTGAGCAGCGCCTTGCACAGGTTCACGCGCGTCGATTCCCCGGAGGACAGCGCCCCCGTGACCCGCCCCGCGAGGTCGGTCACCTCGAAAAGCTCCAGCAGCTCGGCGATCCGTTCCCGGTGGCGCGGCACGCCGTAGAGCTTGGCGAAGACGATGAGGTTCTCGCGGACCCTCAGGTTCGAGGGGAGGTTGACATAGGCGGAGGAGAAATTGCTGCGCTCGAGGATGGCGACGCGCTCGCGCGGCATCTCGCGGCCGAGCATCCGGATGCGTCCGGCGGTGGGCGTGACGAGGCTCAGCAGCATGGAGATCGCCGTCGTCTTGCCGGCGCCATTCGGGCCCAGCAGCCCGAGGATCTCCCCGCGCTCCAGCCGGAAGGACAGGGCATCCACCGCGACGGTCTTTCCAAAGACCTTGCGCAGGCCCTCGACCTCGATGACGGGCGCGGACATGGCGGCGACTATGGGGCAGGGGGCCCGGAGTGCAAAATCGAAACCGCGGCGCCGGCATCCCCCGGGAAGTCCTGCGCCCGCGGAGGGGCCCCGCGCGCACGCCGACGCTCGAGCGTCAGGCTACATCGTCCCGTCGCCCTCGGGCCGCCAGTCCTCGATCGGGCGGAACCATTCCGGCTTGATCGTCCCGGCATAGCCGAAGGGCGCATCCACGGCGCTCCCGATGGCCAGGGCCCCGTTGCGCACGTCGAGGACCGGGGGCCCGCCGAGCCCATCCTCGCGGTAGAGATCCCAGTGGCGGCCCATCACCTCGCGCCAGATCGCCCGCGGGTACGCGCGCAAGTTGCCTATGTAATGGTGCCCATTGCGCTCGGCGTGCTCGATGCCCAGCGCCGCGACCACCGCGATATCCTGCAGCGGGGCCACCGGGCCAAAATTGACGAGGTCCTCGCCCGTCAGAATCAACTGGCGCGCGCCAAGCCGCCGACGGTGCTCGATCAGGCAGGCGCTGGCGATGCCCTTGATCACGCCCTTGCAGTTCTTGTGGCTGGTGCCGACGTACCCGCATTCCAGCGCGCGGGGCAGGCAGCCGATGCCCGAGTCGGATTCGTCGATGATGATCGGCGGGCGATCCTCCCACGCGAGCAGGCCATCCCGGGTGGCGTCGTCCAGCGCCGCGTCGCGGCGCAGCGGTTGCTCGAGCGCGATGAGCCCGCAGCGGATGAACTCCGATACCCGGGGGTCGGCCATCAGGTGCGCCCACAGCGCCCGCAGGGCGTCCACGTCGGGCAGGAATTCATTCCCGTCGAGCGTGAAGGCGTACTCCCCGTGATATTTTTCCACCAGCGCCGCGATGCGGGCGAGCCTCTCGGCCGCCTCCCGCGGCTCGGCGGGCACCTTGATTTTGAAATGCGTCAGCCCGTGCAGCAGTATGCAGTGCTCCAGGGAATGGGGCAGGCCATCGCCCGCGCGCTCCCCCTCGGCGATGTCGGTGTCGGCGAGCGGGTCGGACAGGCCGACGGTGTGCCTGACGCGCAGCCGCCGCAGCGGCCCCGAGGGCAACAGCTCTCCCGGTCCCGCCCCCGCCAGTTCCGGATGCAGCGCCCCGAGGTCGATCCCGAAGAGATTCTCCCGCGCCGCGCGCGCGAAGGTCGTCTGCCGGTGGCGGCAGAACGCGTCGATCGCGGCCCGCTCCACGAGCGATACCCCGAACCCCGAAAGCAGCGGCGGCAGGCCTTTCGCGGTGGCCCACCGCGCCTGCGCCGCCGCGACCTGCCGGCACAGGGAAAAGAGGGTGGCCCCCTCCCCGACCTCGATCGCGTGTTGGCACGCCGCCCGGATGACCCCGATCATGTCCGCCGCCTCCCTCGCGTACGGGGTCCCCGGTTCCTTCGTGAACCACTTCGGCGGCAGCACGTCGGCCGCCACCCCGCGAGAGACGCGGCCCCCCATCTCCACATCGAGGAAGACGAGGGCCTGCGGCACCGCGGTCAGCGTGGCGATCCCGTACCGGAAAGGGATCCGCGCCCGCAGCGGCAGGAAGCGGATGTCGGACGCGCGGATCGCGATGCGGGCCATTCGCCGATGAATGTCTCCCAGTTGCGCCAGAAAGCAATGGCGCCTTCGATCAACCCCCGGCGGCGAGGTACAGGTCGCGCCCCTTGACCAGCGAGGCCATCTTCCGGTCGCTCACGCTTCGCTTGAGCATCCAGAACCCGCAGTCGGGATGCGCCCACTTGATCCGGTCGGCGCCCACGAATTTTGCGGCCTGCTCCAGCCGGCGCGCCACCAGATCCGGCGGCTCCACGGTGTTGGTCTTCACGTCGATCACGCCCACCCCGATCCCGATCCTCGGGTCCAGCTCGCCCTTGAAATAGGCCAGCTCGTCATACCCGCGGAAGGCGAACTCCAGCACCACGTGGTCGCAGCGCAGCCGGTTCATGAACTCGATGAGCTGCTTCCAGTGCCCCTTCTGGATCGATTGCCCGCCGTAGTTGCCGAAACACAGGTGGACGCCCTTCTCCTTTGCCCGGGTCGCCGCATCGAGCACCAGGTTGATGGCGTCCGCCGCCCACTGCCCCTCCGACGGGTGACCGGTGATATTCGCCTCGTCGACCTGGATCACCTCCGGGTCGATGTCCGCCACCTGGGCCGCCAGCACGCGGCCGATCACCCAGGCCAGCTCCGTCACGCTGCTGTAGTGCCGGTCCAGCAGGGTCTTGGAGAGCATGTGCGGTCCCGTCAGCGTGAATTTCATCGGGCTGTGGGTGCACGCCCGCGATCGCCGGTAATCTCGCGGGAGATTCAGAGTGCCCTCGCCCAGCGGCCCCTCGACCACCCCCGCCGGCTCCGTGCGGAATCCCATGTCCGCGCGCCTCCGGAAATCCTCGATCTCCGCCCGCGTCAGATCCGCGCGGATGCCCGACATCGGCCGCACGAAGTACTCGATCATCCCGTTGGTGTCCGGGTGATTGATGTCGAAGCGGTACATCTCGCCATCCGCGACCACGTCGATCCCCGCCAGCTCCTGCGTCTGGAACACGACCTTGGTCGCGTCGATCACCGCCTGCTGCGACGGGAGGGCGATGAGCCATTCGGGAACGGGATACGATCCGACCACCGTGGTGCGTATGCGGGGCGCTGCCATGACGAAAACCTCCTATACCAATGTGCGCGGAAATGCGCCCGTTGCCAATAGCGCGGTGGCTATAAAAGTGAGGGACGTGGGGCAGGCATTCCCGCCTGCCGCGGGAATCCCGAGCGCCCGCATGGCAGGCAGGAATGCCTGCCCCACGGGGGAACCGGGCTACCGCGCCGGGGCGATGTGGATCGCCTGCCCGCCGCGGGCGGGGAGCGCCGCCCTGAGGGTCGCGGAGCGATCCACCTCCCGGCTATCGACCCGCACCTTGGTTTTTGTACCGAGCGACGGGTCGTCGGAATAGATCGTGGCCGTGTAGCGCTTTCCCGGCTCAAGAAAATCCAGCGCCAGCGGCAACTCGCGCCCTCGGGCGCCATTCATGCAGCCGATGAACCAGGCATCGCCCTTCCGCCGCGCCACCGCCGAGAACTCCCCGATCTCGCCCGCCAGCACCCGCGTCTCATCCCACGTGGCCGGCATCCGCTCCCAGAATTCCAATTCGGGTTCGCCCGAGTCGGCCGATGGCCGGTCGTACCAGAACAGGAATTGCCACGGGCTGTAGAGGCACACTGGTTTCGCCAACTGGAAGGCGTGGCTGGACATCTTCGGCACGCGACCGTCGAAATAGCAGACGGTGTTGTCGGCCGGGCCCGAGATGAATCGGGCGAACTGGTACGTCAGGGTCTGCTCGGGCTCGGGGGTGGTCTCGTCGCCGCCTATGCCCTCGACGGTCATCAGGTTCGGGTAGGTCCGCTCGTAGCCGGTGGTGCGGTATTCGTCGTGCACATCGACCATGAGCCGGCGGGCCGCGGCCTTGCGGATGGCCTCGTGCAGCCAAGATGTCCAGTGCTGCGAGCCCACGTTGACAAACCCGTACTTCACCCCCGCAATGCCCCACTTCTGGTAGAGCGGCAATATCTCGTCCAGTTGCTTCTCCAGGGCGCGGCGGTTGACGTACAGGATGACGCCGATGCCCCTCGAATTCGCGTGGGCGATGACCTCGTGGAGATCCAGCGGGCCCTTGGAGCGCTTCGGGTCGAGGTTCACGGCCCGCGCGTCGGAGGCGTCATCGTATTCGTGCCCGTACCAGCCCGCATCGAACTCGATATACTGGAGGTTCCTCCTCGCCGCGAAATCCACGCAGGCCTTCCCGCCCGCGGTCGTCAGCGTCACCTCGCGGATCACCTTCCCGGGCCGGATCCACGAGGTGTCCTGGATCGCGCAGGGCTCGTTGAGGTTCAGCACCAGGAAGTTGTTCTCCAGCAGCCGCCCCGGGCTCTCCGCCGCCATCACGAAGCGCCATGGCGTCGCCAGCGGGAGCGGCGCCTGGACCGCCCCGTCCAGCGAACTCACCAGCGCGTGCGGCACCCCGGGCAGCGGCGCGAATTTCATCCTCGCGTGATCGACCAGCGCGGCCTCGCCCAGGGCCGCATAGCAATCGTCCGACAGCCGCACCACCAGCGGGCGCTCGCACCCCTTCTTGACATCGCCCAACCGGACCTTGGCGTACTTCCCCTGCGCCGAATACACCGCCCAGGTCTCATGGTCGCCGCCGAAGCGAAACTCCGTCTGCTCCGAGCGGATCGTCGCGCGACCGCTCCCCCGCGCCCTCGGCAAGAGGTATCGCCATGCCACGCCCTCGTCATAGGCGCGCACATCGAGCGAGAATGCGCCGCCCCCTTTGAACTCCACCACCAGGCCATTGTAGCGATCGCGTACCTCGGCGCGCTCGCCGCACACCGGTCGCCACGTCCCATCGTGGCTGCTCGGCGAAACCCTCGCGATCTCGATCCCCTCGCCGAGGAAGCCTCCCTCCATCTCCATCCCGAGCCGCGACTCGGCGAGGATCTCGCGCCCTTTCCATCGCACGCGATACACCGGGCAGCCCTTGCGGCCATCGAGATCCCGGACCTCCAGCGCAAACTCCATGCGCCCATCGGGCGACTTGAGCGTCGCGCCCGGGGCCGATATGGCAGAGCCAAGCACCAGGGCGCCGAAAAAAATATGGCGTGTCATCATGCCCCCCATTTACCCTCCCCATCCGTGGTGGAAAGGGGTTTCGGGAAGGAAGATGCGTTGGGGGGTCTCGTCCCGGCGCATGGCGGGTACCGGAAACTGAAGAGCTTTCAGGTGGCCCAGCTCTGCTATGACGTGACGGTCCGTTTCTGTGATCGCTACATCGATAGGCGCAGCCGGACCCACGACCAGATGGTCCAGGCGGCGCGCAGCGGCGTCCAGAATATCGCCGAGGGCAGCAAGGCCAGCGGCACCTCCAAAAAGATGGAACTCAAGCTGACCAACGTGGCGCGGGCCAGCCTCGAAGAGCTGCGGCTGGATTATGAGGACTTCCTGCGACATCGCGGGCTCTCGCGCTGGTCACGCGATGACCCCCGGCGCGCCGCGCTGATCGCGCGGCGATGCGCCTCGGCCGACGCCGTGGCGGAGTGGATTCGGGAAGCCCATGGACGACATGGACAGGATGGACCACATCCCCCGTCCACGGAGTCCATGAGGTCCACGAAGTCCACCTACCCCGAATTGGCCGCCAACGCCGCGCTGACTCTCATCGCCGTGGCATGCAGCCTCCTCGATCGGCAGATCGCGGCGCAGGCCGCGGCATTCATGAAAGATGGTGGATTCACCGAGAGGTTGTACCGCCTGCGCCGCGAGGCCAAGGGCGGGGGCCGCCGCTGACCCTTGCGCCCGCCCGCCGCCGATGATTCAATGCCCCGATGCGCATCCTGTCCTTGTTCCTGCTGCCGGTCTCTTTGGCCTCCACGCTCGACGCCGCCGAGTTCTCCCCCAAATGGCAGGGCACCCGGATCTGGGTCGGCCCCGACTGCTGGGCGAATCCCATGCAGGAATGGGCGATCCGGGATGGTGCGCTGGTCGCCGAACCCAACGGCCCCGACCGCAGTGTGATCGCCCTCACCGCGCAGATCCGCGGGGGAGCGCCCGCCGCCATCGAGATGGATGTCTCCCTCGAGGGGCGGGCCCCAAACCCGCAGTTCGCCGGGGCGTGGTTCGGTGGATTCTGGGTGGGCGTCCGGTCGAAGATGGACGACCCCCTGCATGTCGCCGCCTACCCCGAGGGGCACCTCGCCGCGGGGATGCGAGGCGATGGCGCCATCGTCTTGGGCAGCCGGGTGTCGGAGGAGAAACTCCCCGCAGACCGTCCCACCCGCATCCGCCTGGTGGTCGAACCGAAGGGCGAGATGGCCGTGCTGAGGCTTGAGGCCAGCCAGCCCGGGCGCACGATGATCTGCCTCAAGGATGAGGTGCCCGCGGAGGCCGTCGCCGGGTGCTTCGGGATCGGCGCCTCCGCGCCAAAGCGCAACGCGAATACGCCGGCCGATCGCCCGAGCTGGCGCTTCGCCGCGTTGCGCGCCTCGGGCGATGGGGTCGCCGCCCACCCCGGGCGCGCCTTCGGCCCCATCCTCTGGACGCAATACACCCTCGGCCGCGGCATCCTGAAACTCACCGCCCAGATGCCCCCGGTCGGCGAGGGCGACGCCAAGGAGGTCCGCCTCGAGATGCGCCGGGGAGACAAGTGGGTCTTCGCCGCCAAGGCCCCCATCGACCCGATGTCCCGCACCGCCACCTTCCGCATCGTTGGCCACGACGCCAGGGAGGATGTGCCTTACCGTGCGCTGTACCCATGGGCCGGGGGCGACGCGGCCTGGGAGGGGACCATCCGCGCGGAGCCATCGGGCGCGCCCGACCTCGCGGTGGCGGCCTTCTCCTGCGACTTCGGCTACACCTTTCCCCTGCGCCGCATCGTCGACAACGTCAAGACCCAGGCGCCGGATCTCCTGTTCTTCGCCGGGGACCAGATCTACGAGCCGTACGGCGGCTTCGGGATCACGCGCCAGCCGACCGACGTCGCGATGATCGACTACCTGAGGAAATGGTATCTCTTCGGCTGGGCCTGGCGCGAGATCCTTCGGGAGCGCCCGGCGGTCATCATCCCCGATGACCACGATGTCTTCCAGGGCAACCTCTGGGGGCACGGCGGACGCCCGCTGCCACCGCTCAAACCCAACCAGCGCGAGAACTTTTCCTCCGGAGGCTACGCGATGCCGCCGGAATGGGTCAACGCCGTGGAGCGCACGCAGACCGCGCACCTGCCCGATCCCGCCGATCCCGCGCCGATCGAACAGGGCATCGGGGTCTATTTTACCGAATTGCTCTACGGCGGCGTGAGCTTCGCCATCGTCGAGGACCGGAAGTTCAAATCCGGCCCGGGCGAGGCCCTCAAGGGCAAGGCCGCGGCGAAAGTGTCCGACCCCAGAGAGCTCGATGTGCCGGGCGCGGAACTCCTCGGCCCGCGCCAGGAGGCTTTCCTGAAACGCTGGGCGAACGAGCCCGGCCCCGATATGAAGGTCGTGCTCTCGCAGACGATCTTCTGCAAGGCGACCACCCATGCCGGC
Source organism: uncultured Verrucomicrobiales bacterium (assembly GCA_964651705.1). Taxonomy (GTDB): domain Bacteria; phylum Verrucomicrobiota; class Verrucomicrobiia; order JADLBR01; family JADLBR01; genus JADLBR01. The sequence goes on along the minus strand of CAZYWZ010000038.1, from coordinate 683 downwards.
CAGGAACTGAAGCGGTCGATCCGCGATGCCGACTGCGGCGGCTGGCCGCAGTCCGCGAGGGACCGCGCGCTGGAATTGATTCGTCCCGCGAACGCCGTCATGATCCATGGCGACCAGCACTGCGGGGTGTTGCTCCGCCATGGGACGCGCGACTGGGAGGACGGCCCGCTCGCCTTCATGGTGCCCGGCACGGCCAACGGCTTTCCGCGGGCGTGGTGGCCAGAGGGCCCCGGCGAAAACCACGTGCTGGGCGAGCCGGAGTGGACGGGGCGCTACCTCGACGGGCTGGGCAACCGCATGACGATCTACGCCGCCGCCAACCCCGAGAAGGGCAGCAACGAGCTCGGCATCCGCGACACGCATCCCGAGCGGCTCGCCCATCTCAAGGGCTCCGGCTATGGCATCGCGCGCCTCCACAAGGCGCGGAAGGCCGCCACCTTCGAGATGTGGCGCTACAACGCCAATGCCGCCGACCCGGGGCCCGGCGCCCAGTTCGAGGGATTTCCCCGGACCATGCCGGTCGCGCCGTAGCGGCGCGGCAGGGCGTGACGGGGTGAAAGCGGTGGGGGGGCGCCCCCCCCCCCCCACCCCCGGGGGGGGGGGGCGGGGTGGGGTTGGCGTTCCCCCCCGCCACCGGCACCCCCGGCACCTCCGGGCGCAGGCGCACCGCGGGCACCGCCGCG
>CAZYWZ010000037.1:0-55224 GCA_964651705.1 uncultured Verrucomicrobiales bacterium | reverse complement strand
ACCTCAGATCGGCGGAGTGACGGCACTTTCTACGACGGCACTGCGGCCCGTAACATTTAGCCCGCCTCGCCGCGTCGGCCGCAATCAGGCTCAATGCGTTGTTGGCGGCCTGCGACTCGTACTCGCACGAGGCTTGGCTGCGAAGCACTGCGGCGTCGCGCGCGTGGGCGCGGATGGCGTCCATCCGGCGGCCCATATCTTGGATCACCTTGGCCGTCGCTTTGTAGGATAGGTTCCAGCGGTCCCCATTCGCCGCAGGTTTGGCCGGGACGGTTTCGGTCAATCCGTCGATCTGATCCCGGTAAACGTGCAGGCTGTCGCTGAAGTGGATATAGGACCCCACGGGGATTCCTAACCATGACGCCACCATCTCTTGGAGGGTCGTGAACTGGACCACGTTATGCGGCCATCCGAGCACCAGATCATTGCTCCGCATGACCTGAACCCATTCGAGTCGGTCATTCCGGACCTTGAGGATCGAGCACACGTTGCAGGGAATATCCTCGCTCCTCGGGGTGCCGGCGCGAAGGGGCAGATCCGAGGCGGCGTCCCAGATCTGCATGACAACTTGGCGGGAGTCCGGACGGGACCGCAGTGTCTCGTAGGCATGACGGATCTGGTCGATGCCAAACCTGTAGCGCAGGCGATGGCCGTAGGCCCCGTAGTAGAGAGGTCCCCGTCCGGCAAAGTCCGGTAACTTGGGGTTCCAGAAGTTAAGGAAACCCGAATCGTCTCGGCCGCTCACGATCCAGATCACTTCCGCCAGGGCGAAGGCGGGGTTGATTGCCGGGCGCCGGTTCAGCACCCAGCGCTGCAGCGGGTCACGGACCACCAGACAGGTGTGGAGCAGCTCGACAGTGGGACCGCCCCTTCCAGATTGGAGGGGTGCCCCCTTTTGCCGTTTCATCCGACGCGCGGCCTCAAGCCAAACCTCGTCCGCTGTTCTTCCCTCGATTAGATGCATTCCGTGCCTCCTGGTATTCTCTGGTTGATGTTCCACTTTGGGGGAAACCACGGTGGCGAGATTCGGCCGACTGGCCGAAACACCTGCTTGATGCGAGTCCGACCCCCGGCCGCCGCTTCCGGGTGTGCGACGCGCGCGTACTTGTCGACCTCGCAGAAGAGATTCTGGCAGTCGATCAGATGGAGGGGTCTGCCCCAGAGGTCGCGGAAATCGATGCCGCGGCGGCGGAATTCCTCTTCCTGTCCCTCTGTCACCAGCCGAATGACGTCCGATTCACTCAGGCCGCCAAGGTCCCGGAAACACTTGCGGATGCCGCTGCGGGCGCCGGGACCGGGCACCACGAACTCCATCTCTGAAAATTTCAGGAGGGTGCTGTAGTTGAGGTCGATCACGTATTGGAACGCCAGGAAATCGCCCATCATGGGATAGCTGCGCAGGAGTTCGAACGCCTCCCGGAGCGATGAGGCGTCCGCTAGGCGACGAGGCAGCTCGTCCCGCAGCATGCGGTGCAAAAGGCGCAGATGTCCGGCGTGCTTCGGTCGGCCCACCGTCCCCGGCGCTGCAGGCATGATGTAGGCGGGAGAGTATATGCGCTGGCCCTCTCCCATCGCTTGGCTCAGGACGCGCTCGTACCTGTCGGGGTCGAACTCACTCGCCCGCGGCTCCCCCAGCGAGCGCTCGAGCAGGCGCCAGGTCTCGATCCGGTTGAAGAGCTTAAAGAGCATGGCCCTGAAAAAGATCTCCGCGGGTCGTTGGTCCCCCCCGTAAAGGACGTGGCGGATGAGGTGTTGGCTCACGCGGTCCGAGGCGCGATATGCGTTCGTGAACCGGTAGCGTTGCAGGATTGGGTCGTCGCTCCACGGGGGATGCGATCCTTCCAAGCGCCGGAAGAACACATTCTGCCTCTCGGCGGCGAAGCGCCAGTACGAGTCGAAGACCGCCGTTGCCTTCACCGACTTGACCTTGGACACGCAGATGGAGGGTGCCCGGCCGTCCCGCCTTCCGCCTTCGACATCGGGATGGGGCGGCAAGTGCAGCGTCGGCTGCAACTCTGGCGCCCCAACTCCCGTGGCCGGGGAACGCGGTCGCCCGAGGACCAGCTGCGTCATCCTGGCCAAATTCCGCTCTATTCCCTCTTCGGCCGAGATGATGTCGACCCGGTGGCGCGAGATCTCCCGTCCGGCAAGCGCGCGGTACTCTCGGGCGAGGAGGGGCCAGGTAGGCGTATCGTCGCCCGGGCGAAGGGGTCTCTCTCGATCGACCAGGAACGCGATCGCCGGAATGGTGGTCCCCCAGCAGAGGCGTTCGACGGCAATGAGCCGTTCGAGCAATCGGCGCGGTATCCCGGCAACGCACCCGTAAACCCAGGTCGACCACCAGAAGCGGTCGAGCACTACGGTTGCGCCGCTGTCCAGCTTGGGCCGGACGACGCGCTCGATCGCGTCGATATGAGCCGCGACATGCATGGCCTGGAGTGCCATGGGGACGGCACCGCGAACGCCGAGTTCGTCGGGCTCGTGGTGGAGGCGATAGACTAGGGCGCCGATCGTCCCAGACTCGTTTCCGGGGAACGCATAGCCCATACAAGGGACGCCCGCCTCTTTGAGCGCCCCCACCAGTCCGGCGGCAAGCGTTGACTTGCCCACGCCATCCGGGCCTTCCAGCACCACGAGTTGGCCGCCGGCATTCATTCGAGTCCGTCCCCAGTCTTCGAACACCTTGGCGCCTCGACGCCTGACTCGGCCATCGCCCGGAGCGCCGAATCCCGTAGGCCTTTGGCCCACGATTTGTTGCAGTTCTGGCCCAGTCGAGCGGTCGCTGCCACGCAGGTCATGCGGCCAAATGGTACATTGATTTCGTGGGCGACGAACCTGCCGAGGCGCCACAGGCCGAGGTAGTTGCCGTACGCCCTATCGATGATGTCTTGGGTGGCATAGTAACCGGTCACGGTGAGCCCTTCGACCGGATCCGGGAGGAACGAAACCTGCTGGAGGCAGGGGAAGCCGCGCCGGCGCTGGTTGGTGTGGTCCCGGGCGGGATCTAGGATAGACGCCTGGAGGGCACTGCTCCTGTGGTTGCCCGATGCGTATGCCGAGATGATGTACTCGAGCTGGTTGCGCGGCGCCCCTTCTGGGCCGTGCGCGATGAGGCGTTCGAAGTACACGCCGTAACGGTTCAGTGGCTCGGTCCGAATCTTGGGAATCATCTTGAGATAGCGTTCATACAGTTCGTGGCGGGGACGCGACGGGTTCCAGATGTTGGGGAATATGAGGTTTGCGGTCGTGCATGATAGTGGTTTGCTGCGGAACCGGAGCGCCTCATTGATTGCCTCCCCGACCGTGGGGACCGTCGGCGGCGAGCCTTCCCCATTCAGGCGCACGGTCACCGCAAGGGGGGCGAGCGCATCCACGCCGGGTACTAGGAGGCTCGATAGGGCGCGCACCCAAGCGCGCGAGATACTGTCGTCCTCTATCATCACGGCCCTACCGCGCATAATCGGGATCTTCCAGGTGGCGGAAAATGGACCGGCCCACGAAGCTGGCCCGGGAAATGCGAACGATGGTGACCGGGGAGTCCGCCGATGGCCCGACGCCCGAGAGGCCGGGACGGCGGGCCCGCAGCAGGGCGGCATTCGATCCCGCATCCTCGATGCCCAGGGCGTCGTTGACAGGGCGAAAGTCGGGCGGGGCCAGAAGGTAGTCCCCGACCCGGAGATCGGCCGCCCAGTCCCCGGCGAAGCGGTCCAGGATCAGGAGGTCGCCAGAGAGGGGCCTTCCCGCCACTCGAGACCGGATCTCGGCAAGACGCGTGGGGCGCAGGGCGGCCGCCTCGCTGGGTCCCAGGATACGAAGGGCGCTGTGACAGTGGGTCACAAGACTGTCAAAGCCCACGCCCAACTGGCTGGCCACCGTGTAATAGTGCTCTGGAACCGGCGAGCGCGGGTCCCACCGCCGCACGGCGAACGCGTGGCTCACCGCCGCTTTGGGGAGCAACAGGTATCCGGCGAACGCCTGGGCGAGAAACTCCTCATCGGTGGTGGCGCGGAGCGGCCTGTCGGCCATGTCGTCGCGGGATAAGTGGGTGCCGTGGCCGAACACGTGGTGGCCGATCTCGTGGGCGCAGCTGAACCGCTGGCGGCCCGGGGGGCGGTCGGCGGCGACGAGGATCTTCGGATCGCCATCATCGACGTACATCGCCTCCATGCTGGGGATGTCTACGAATCGAACCTCGACCCCGATCAGCTCGGCGAGGTCGAATGGGCAGACCGCAGAGTTGGTCGGGCGACCGGCCCGGGAGCGGAGCCTGAGGGCTTCCCTGTATGCCGAGGCTGCCATGTCCGAGCGCCTGCTCATCCGCGCGATCCCTTGCGCAATGACGCGAGGAGGTTTAGCAGGCGATCCAGGTCTTTGGGACGCAGCTTCTCCAGTTCTCGCGCGGCCAATCGGGCCTTGGCGGAACGCAGGCCCGCCTGTCTTGGTTCCGATCCCACTAGCCAGTCGAGGTCTACGGCGTATATATCCGCAAAGCGGGGGAGTTCCTCTGCGGAAACGGAACGGCGACCGGCCTCGATCTCGGTGATCGTTGGCCGATGCATGTCGAGCATGGACGCGACCTGGCCCTGTGACAACCCGGCCTGTTCCCGGGCGACCCGAAGGCGCTGGGCCAGGGTTTCCTTGGCGGACTGGGATTGGCCCATTTCAATCCTCCTTCGCGGGCTCATCGCCGATCAGGCGATCCACTACTTCGGCGATCGAGAGAGGGCGTCCGGTCGCCTTATCCACAAAGAGGCTGATCGGGAGGATCCGCCCGATCCGCTCCTCGATAGCGAGGGTCGCCTCGATGCCGTTGTGGCTGTCGAAGTCCGGCAGCTCTCCGATCGGGATGGTCGTCGCGGTGATGGGCGTGTCCGCGTCGCGCCCGCTCATCCGGAGGGTGTGTCGAAGTGCGTCGATGACGATGGCGAGCAGCTCCTCGCGGCTCGCGATCTCCAGGGCCTGTTGTCTTACCATGAGAGTAAGATATCCTTACCTGACGCGATGTCAAGTGCCGCCGAGAAACATTGGTTGCCATGCCGCGGCGACGTTGTGACACGTAATGGCATGTCCAGCACTTTGCGGCCCGCGACTCTCCCTTCGTCGCCGAAGCGCAACGGCTGCGTCAAAGAGGTCGTGCAGGGCCTCGTGCGAGGCGGCCACCCGTTCGAATCGGGGACGCGGACAACCGAACGACCATGATGCGAGTATAGCTTCTCACTCCTCCTTGTGTCGCGCCGCCGCGGTCTGTGCGGGTGGTCAAGAATTCGCGCCCGATGCGTTCGGCCCGCGAGTGCCAAAACGCCAGATCCGAATACATGGACTGTCGGGATGAGCCAAACGATGCATGATGGTTCTAGGGTGTTCGGCAGGCGTCGACCGAAAAACGGCCTTTCCGGCGGTCGCAGAATGTCTTGGAATTAGGTAGACTTCTACTCATCCTTCGGTTAAGGTGTTTTCATAAACGGAGCGTGTGCCGGTCGCGGTTTGACCTGCGGTCGGCTGTCGTGGTCAAGCCTCGAAAAATCTTGGTTGGCGTTCTTGACTGGCGCTATGCGGTCGATAACGTTCCGGCTGAACGTGTACTGTTTGAAGGGCTGTACGCTAAATTTGAAGAAGGAGAGTCTGATGAATGGGTTGGTCGACGAGTGTGAATTCGACACCGAGGTTCTTGACGCCATCCGGGACAAAGAGGCGGAAGTGCTCCCTGTGCGTCTTGGAACCGAGGAACTGGAAGGCGATATCGAGGCTGCTCAGCGCGCAGAGATGATTCGCCACGGCAACGCTGCCGGAAAGCCGCGGATGGCGACACCGGCGGCCACGTTCGAGTATTTTAAGGCGCGCTTTGAGTCTCTGGCAAAGACTGCTGTAGCGTGACGGCGGTGGCCAGCCAGGGTTCCAGCGGAGGGGCCGCGATGGTAACACCGGGGGCGAAGCTGGGGGCTCCGGATTACCGAGATCACGCATGTGTTGCCCACTGGCGCGAGATGGTCAGGGCGGCGGATTTGGCCTATGGCGGTATCGCGTGGTCGCTGAACCGTCTCTACCTGACCCTCTTCTGCTATAGGGACTGCGTCAAACGATACGTCGGATTTGCCAGACCGAGCCCCTTCAAGCTCTGTGCGGCCTTCGCGGTGTCGTTTTTCGAGGAGCGAAACTTCCCGATCTATGGGGCCTTCGAACGGAATCCTCCGCACCTCGAACGGATCAAGGAGTTGCCCAATGCCGCCGGCGCTTTCCTGGTGTACGAGTACATTCGTTATTGTCTTCACGGGGCGACAATCACCCGGGGGACGGGTGATGAAGTGCGGCTCGACAATCCGATAATTGTGTCTCCACACACCTTTGCCGACTTTGCCTACGCCTTCGCTCTGCTGCGTAGCGACAACGCTGCCGCATTTCACCTGCTTTCGCTCGTGATCGAGCAGCTTGTCTATCAGAGCAATCCAGAGGCTTCTTATCCTCGGGTGATCTGAGAGAATCGCTTGGTTGCTGCCTTGGCCTCCGGGGAAGCCGACGATGGAGTCGGAGTGGGGTTTACGAGTGTCGGTGTTGAATCAAGGTTGCGTTCGGGCCATTGGGATGCATCATCCAAAGGAAAGGCCCCGCGCATCGGCGTGCGCTGGGTGGGATGGGGTGCCGCCGCGGCTGGCTGACAGCTAAAGGAGAGGGCCGGTCTCCTTTTGGAGACTGCGGCCCTCCCGCTCACGACAGCCCGACGACCGCGTCGAACAGCCCGTGGAGGGCCTCTCCCCGGCGCAGTGCCGTGTGGGGGTTGATCTCCCGGTAGACGGAGGTGAAGGCGTTGAAGAGGCTCCAGGCGTTGCGGGGCCGGAGGCTCTCGTGCTCCGGGTGCCGCCAGCCCTGGAGCACGTCGGGGATCTGGGACGCGGTTATGGCGCGGCAGTCGGCGGCCCGGACTACGATGTCGTGCGCGAGCCAATCCGGCACCCGGGCCTCCCGGTACGCGGCCACCCGGGCGTCGAGCGAGCGGAAGCGCTCGCCCAGCTGCCCGACGGCCCGGGCCACGAGGTTGCGCAGGTCGCGCAGGGCGAAGCGGGTGTGTTTCCTGCTGATCTTCACCTCGCCCGCAAACGCCTTATTGTCACAAACGAGGACGCGTGTCCCGGCGACGAGACCGGCGGGATACGACTGGTCGTGGCTGTTGCGCAGCCCCACGATCCACTCGTATTCCTCCTCGGTCCTGCCGGGCAGCGACACGCTCAGCACACCGAAGTAGCGCGCCCCGGCGTGGCTCAGCGCGTGCCTCTGGCCCTCCAGCACGAAGCCGGTGGCCGAGAGCTGCCCCTCGACCTCCTCCAGGATTGCGCCGTGGTCCAGCGGGAACCACGTCTCGGTCCCCAATGGCGTGGGCACCGCCAGCAGCTCCTCGCGTTCCACGACCCGGCCGCCGCAGTGCAGCAGCAGGCCATTGGGCTCCTTCCGCCGGGCGGGCGGGGGAGCCGGTTCCAATTCGATGATGTTCATGTCTCGATGTCTCCTTTCAGTTGTTGGTTTGGTCTCATTGTGTCTTGCGGCCGGGCGCGAACTCGTCGCGCTCGGCCTCGAGGTATCCGGCCTCCGCGAACCGCCTCACGATCTGCCGGTAGCGCGGGTCCGGGCTGTCCACCGAATCCCGGAAGAGCCAGCGGTCGCCGACGGGTGTCTCGAGCAGCTCCCGCCCGCCGATGTCCCGCAGGACCGCCGGGTACCGGGCGAAGCCGAAGACCGTCTCCCGCCCGCGTTCGTCGGTCACCACCACGATGACGGCCCGCTCGGGCGCCAGCCGGCAGTGGCCCAGCCCCGGGCTGAAATCCCACGCCAGCCCCGGCGCGGGCTGGGCGGCGCCCCGGAGCCGGTCGTCCGCGACGTGGATGCCGCGCACGACCCGCCGGGCGAACCGTCGGCGCGCCGGGGTGTCGAAGGCGGCGTCCAGCACGAGCGTGGGGCCAAAGCCCATCCGCCGCGCCTCGGCCTCCACCGACCGCAGGAAGGCGAGCAGCGCCTCCGCCGGCGCGTCCCCCGGGGCCGAGAAGGCGAAGTGGTAGCTCAGGCCCATCGCGGCGCCTCCGGCGGGATGACCCGCAGCAGCGTCGCGGCGGGCAGCGCCTCGGTCACCCGGGGCGCGTGGCACAGCGGGGTGGGTGCAGGCCGCGCGCGATACTCGACCCGGCAGCCGGGGCGGAGGCCCGCGAGCGCCGGGTCCCGGTAGTCGAACCACGTGACGAACCGCCGCCCGTCGATGGTGGCGTACTGCTGGCCGAAGGAACCGAGGGTCAGCTCGATGGCGTCGACCGTCCCGGTCGTGGTGTCTGTCATGGGATCTCCTTTCTGTTGGTGTTCTTGGTCGTGGGCGGCACATGCCATTACTCAGCAGGCCGTGATCCCACTACCCGTGTTGGTATGGATGGCGGGGAGATCTCCCGCCGAAGTCTTCGGGGCCGATGGGATCGCTCCCACCGGCCCCATGCGCCTCACAGGTACCCGGCCGCCTTGAAGCTGAACCACCCTTCTGGATACGCCACCGATGGCGCGCCCAGGATGACGTGGTCCAGCAGCGGGATGTCGAGCACCTTGGCGGACTCGCGCAGCGCGCGGGTGATGCGGATGTCGGCCTCCGAGGGCGTCGGATCCCCGGACGGATGGTTGTGCGCCAGCACCACCGCGTAGGCCCTGCGCGCGATCGCCGGGGAGAAGACCTCCCTCGCGTGCACCAGCGCCTGGTCCACCAGCCCCTCGGAGACCGGCTCGACGCCGATGAGGTGGAGCTTGGCGTTGAGCAGCACCACCCGGGCGCTCTCCTGGGGCAGCAGCCGCATCTCAGGCCCCAGCAGGTCGGCGATCCGCGAGGCGTCATCCAGCTTCACGGCGCTGGCGTTGCGCCGCGCCAGCCGGACGCCCAGCTCGACCGCGGCCCGGATCCCGGCGGCACCGGCCTCGCCGATCCCGGCGACCTGGGCCAGCTCCGCCACCGGGGCGCGGGCGACGCCAGCCAGCCCGCCGAAGCGCGCCAGCGTCTGCTGGGACACGGCCAGCGGGCACGCGCGGCCCGTTCCCCCGGCGAGCATGCAGCAGAGCAATTCCTCGTCGCGCAGCGCGCCCGCGCCCCGCTCGATCAGTCGGCCGCGAGGCCGCTGGTCGGGGGGCATCTCGCGCAGCGTCATGTGCGGGGGGACGCCGCCGTCATTCACCGTCGGCCTCCCGGGCGGCCTCGGCGCACTGCCGCGCCGCGGCGGCGAGGTCGCCGGCCTCCCAGTTCTCGGTCACCGCGCGGCAGGCGGCCAGCAGGGCCGGGGCGGCGGCGAACAGCCGCGCGTTGGCCGCGGCGACCGCCACCTCCCCGGGGTCGTCGTCCTCGGGGTCCGCGTGCGCGATGCGCGGGTGCACCTTCGCGTGGGGCATGTGCCCCGGTTGCTCGATCGCCCAGCAGTGCGGGAGATACTCCCGCGACTGCCAGGGGCCGGGCAGATGTGTTGCCTTCTCGGGCATGATGGACTCCTTTCTGTTTGGTTTGGTGGCCGCGGGAACCGCGACCGGTTTGCCTACGAGTGGCGGGGCCGCGGCCGACGTTGCGGCGTTCGCATCTCCCCCCCACGAATCTTCGGGGCCGGCAGGTGACTCCCCGCCGGCCCCGTGCTCACGTTTCCCTACTTTTCGTTCGCCCCGTCAGTACCCGCCTACCCGGGTCCTCGCGATCTCCCTGCCGCCCGCGTCCAGCGCCCGGAACTCGCAGAAGTCCTCGCCGGGGTCACCGAACCCCGAGGCCCAGACCTCGACGGTCTCCACCCTCGCCACGACATCGTCCCGGAATCCCGGTCCGAGGGGCGGGGGCGATGCCGCGAGCTGGCGGGCCTCCTTGCCCGCGCATCTCTGGTGCAGGTGCATGGTGCGCCTCCTCTCTGGCGATCGGTCCGGCCGGGCTATCGCCACCAGGGCGGGCGCGGCCAGGTCCAGTAGGCTTTTGCCGCCAGCGCGATGACGGCGAGGAGCGCCAGGCCCAGCAGGGCAGGCGTGATGGCCGGCAGCAGCAGGGCCCCGGCCGTCAGGACCAGGATCGCCAGCACGACCGGAAGGGTCCACCGCAGCAGTTCGACCGGGTCAGGTGGCATCGCGGTCACCCCCTTTCCGGTTCCGCCCGGCCAGGCAGCCGCCGACCGCGCGAATGAAGGCGGCCGCCACCAGCGACAGCCCCACCACGCTGAGCCCGGTGCCGATGGGCGTGAGGTCCGGGTCCTTGGCCGCGCAGCCGCCCAGAAGGACGAGAAACGCGGCGATGATGAATGGGGTCCTCATGGCGCACCCCCCGTCCACGCAAGGCACTCCTCGCGGTAGGCGCACCAGCCGCACTGCATCCCCGGGGCGGGCTGGAACCGTCCCTCCGCGATGCCGGTGACCGCGGCGTCCAGCATCGCGACCGCCCGGTCCTTCCTCGCGTCGTCGGCGGGGGGCACCTTGACCCGGATGACCTGCGGCGCCTTCGTCTTGACGAGGTACACGAGGTCCAGGGACGGCGGCGCCTTGCCGGCGGTCGCCTCGATCAGCAGCTGGTAGCAGACAAGCTGCAGCTCGTTCTCGAAGGCGGCCTGTTGCGGGTCGGGCCTCGCGCTGGCGGACTTGAAGTCCACCGGGCAGAGGTCGGCCTGCACGAGGTCGATGGCGCCCGTCAATGGCACCGGTAACCCCGGTATCGATTCGGCAAGGTAGACCTCCACGCCGATGGGCTTGCCGCGGAGCGCCTCCGGGCTCTCCATGTACGCCCGCACGACGCGCAGCCCGGCCTCGAGGGATTTCTCCCGCTCGGCCGCGCCGTCGAACTGCACTGGCCCCTCCTCGCGCTCCAAGGTGGCAAACGCCTCCCGGAATGCGGCCTCGGTAGTGCCGGGGCTGTCGTCGCCACCGCGCCACCGGGCGAGGTGGAACGATTGCAGGGCCGCGTGGACCGCCTTGCCCAGGTGCTGCCCCGGGGCGGTGGGCTTCTTGATCTCGGCGACCCGCTCAAAATAGAACTTGAGCGAGCAGGAGAGGTACAGCCTCGCCGCCGTCGGGCTGATGTGGTCCGGGGCGAGGTGCCCGTTGCCATCCGGGAACGCCCGCGCCGCGGGCGCGGTGATCGCCGAGGCGATCATACGGCCGCACCCCGCTGGTACGCGTTGCGGCGTGGCCGACGGTTGCCGTTCGGGCGCCCGCCGTTGCCGCCGTGGCGCTCGATCAGCTCGTCGATCAGGCCGCTGGCCTCCAGCTTCGAGAGCTGCTTCACGCTTTTGCCGAACCGCTCCCGGCTGAGCTGCTCGACATCACCCTTGTCGAGCCGGTGCTCGTCGACCAGCTTCAGGATCAGGTCCCGCTGCTTGTCGCTGCACTTCCAGGGGGCCTCCTCGGGCCCGTGCCCGCTGGACTCGTTGTTGTTCTCGCCGTTCAGGCCGTAGCCGTGGGGCGGGACGAAGCCCGTCTCGGCGATCTGGCTGTCGACGGATTGCTGGAGCAGCCGGTAGAGCCTCTCCGATTCCCCGGCCGCGTCCGCCACGTTCGCGATCTCTGTTTCGACCGAGACGGCGAACTGGTGGGACGAGTAGCCGGGCAGCCCCAGCCGCTTGCTGTAGTTGGCTATCAGCTTCACTGCCATTGTTGGATTCCTTTCTGTTGATGGTTGATGCGGGAAAACGGCGCGGCCCCGGCCCGCCCTCGTGGGGCAGGCCGGGGCCGTGTGCCGAATCACCGCGGGTGATGAAGGAACCGACGGGCCCCTTCAGAGGTATATAGCGCGGGCAGGGGGGCGGTTGCGGGTCACGCGCCGAGGCCGCTCAGTCCCCGGCGCCGTCGCTGGCGACCTTCTTGGCCAGCACCCGATCCAGCAGGGCCGCCCGCACTGCGGCGGCGTGCTCGGCGATCATGCTACGGTCGATCCCCAGCCACTGCCGATCGTACTCCGGGTTCACGAAGTCGGGCGGGGTGGGCAGGTGGTGCACGTGCAGGAACAGGAACCGGAACGCCGTATGCCCGGCCGCGCTCTCAGCCTGCATCTCGCCTCCCCATTTGAAGAGCCACCGCTGGAGGGCGAAGAAAGCGGCAAAGTTCTCCTCGGTGGTGGGGTGGAGCCGGAGTGTCCGGGTCACCGGCACCGACCAAGGCGTGAAGTCGTTCGCGCCGCGGCCCCGCGTCGCCTCCAGCCATCGGTACCCGTCGAAGCGCAGGGCGCACGTGGTCATCGTGTTCTCGACCCTGCTGTCCAACCTGAAACGGGAGCGGCGCATCTAGGTGATCCCAGGGCCCAGTCGGCGCGGGCCGGTCAGTTCCGGCCCGGCCGCTGGCCCTTGTTGATCAGGACGCCGAACTCCGTCTCGAACTCTAGGTAGACCACCCGGTCCGACCCGTCCGGGGAGACGGCCCACTTGCCAGGCTCCGGCGCCTTGCCCAGGCAGACGCCCTCCTGCCCGGCGAACTCGTCGGCCAGTATGATGACCGATAGCCCCTCGGGGTTGATCGCCTTCATCTTCCACCATCCTTTCCTGTTGGATCCCGCCTTGCAAACGTTTTCCCGGAGGATGACTCGCGATTCACCCCGGCGGACGGAGGAAGCGAGCGGCCCCTTCATCTGCATATAACGCAGGGGAGGGGGATGTTGCTGGGTGGACGACCACTGCGACCTTTCGGGATTACTAGGACTTGGGTCCAGATGGTGAACTGGTTGCCCTTGCTGCTGTGGTTGCGGCTCGCCCTGGTGCATCGTCTTGGCTCGGGCCGGGAACCTGAATTGCATGACATGGGTGGTGCCATGGGCAAGGAGGGGGCAGACTGGGAAAGGGTCATGAGAACATGCCGCGTTGACCGAAGGGGAGTGGCCCGCGGTCCTGCAGATCGCCCAGGGCCTTGGCCAAGGAGGGCACAGGGGGGGCGAAGCCAAGGGCTTGACCAGAATCAAACGCAACCCAAGAATATATTCCTAGTCGCTCACTGAATTTGGGCAAAATTGCGGGATCTGGTCATGTGTCCTCGTGGGATAGCGGATGGTGTGGCAGGCTAAGAAGCAACATGTACGTCAAACGAATTCGTTTCGAAAATATCAAGGGGTTCCAAGAGCTGGACTTCAATCTAGAGCGGCCAGACGGCCGCTATGCGGGTTGGACGGTGTTTGTCGGCGGGAATAGTTCTGGGAAATCGACCTTATTGAAGGCGACTGCGCTCGCGTTGATGGGTCCTGACGCGGGTCGTTCCCTAATGGGTACCACGAAGGGTTGGATCTTTAAGCGAGAAACGAAGGCGTCGGCAGTCCTTTCGCTCACGTGGGATGAGGCTCACGATGGGTTTAAACGGGGCGGCGCGCGTCCTGGGATGGCCTTCGACGCGGGCGTTAGGTGGTTCTTTGAAAAGAAGGGCGATGACGTGCCCCAATTCCGTTCAGTCGAGAAGCGGAATGCGAAGGGAGGCAGAGTGCTGACGCCGGAGAGAGGGCCGTGGGACCCGAACGCAGCGGGGTGGTTTTCGGCCGGCTACGGCCCGATGCGCCGTCTGTCGGGCAGTTCACCGGACGCGACGCGATATGCGGTCTCGAAGGAGGTGTACAGCCGCTTCGTGACGCTGTTCCGCGAGGACGCCGCGCTGAGCGAGAGTGAGGAATGGCTGCGCCGCGAGCATGCGCGTCAATTGGAAGCGAGCGAGAGAGTCAGGGCAGCGTTGCTCGAAGGGGTCAAGTTGCTGCTCGGGGATGGGCTATTGCCACACGGGATGAAGGTCAGTTCGCTTACGGTGGATCATGTCTATCTGAAGGACCGACGCGGCGTGGATCTGCCCATGCGGGACATCAGCGATGGCTGTCGCAGCATCTACGCGACGGTACTTGACCTAGTGCACAGTCTGTTCGACGTGTACGGGGGCGAGGAGTTGTTTGCGACTGACGAGAATGGGCGGCCGATCGTGACGCGTCCGGGCGTTGTCATTATTGACGAGATCGAGGCGCACCTGCATCCTGCTTGGCAGCGGGATATCCCCTATTGGCTCAAGGAACATTTCCCGAACATTCAGTTCCTTGTCAGCACGCACAGCCCTTTGGTAGCCCAGGCCGCCGATGAGAACGGCCTCTTTATCTTGCCCTTGCAGGATGATCTCAACCAAAGGCCACGAGCGGCATCGCAAGCCGAGTACACAAGGGTACGTTGGGGGACGGCACACAAGACGGTCTTGGGTGTCGCGTTTGGTCTCAGCACGACGCGCACCCGCTGGGCGCAGGAGCAGATCGGGCGATGGCAGCAGCTGAGCGCCAAACAGGAGGCGGGGGTGGCGTTGACAGCACGCGAGAAAAGGGATTTTGGTTATCTGAGAAAGCAACTCGAGCTGGCGTTGGATGGCGCACCTTCGATAGACGCGATTTAAACCAAAATGCGAAAATTTCCTCCGCGCCCGAAGTTGCCTCATGCCGTTGAGAGGCGTCTGGCAACCGAAACGAAGGCCATTTCAAAGCATCGCGATCCGAAGTCTGAAGCTGAACGGCGATACTCAAACGCTCGCAAGGCGAAGTGGTTCCAGCCGATAGTGAAGGCGCTCATCGAGGTCTCGCGTCCGGCGCGTCGTTGCATGTTCTGCAGCGGCAACGAGGCGTCCGATGTGGAGCATTACCGACCTAAAGCCGTGTTTCCATTGCAAGCGATGGTTTGGGGGAATTATCTATGGGCGTGTTCGGTCTGCAATCGAGGGAAGTCGAACCATTTTCCACCGGATACGGAACCGGGTGGGCGACTGATCAATCCAATGGGCGAGAATGTGTGGCAGTTCTTCTTCATCGACAATTTTGGTCTGCTAACAGCACGATATGACACGGCGAATGGGGCTCTGGATGAGCGCGCAGCCACAACGCTGCGGGTGCTGAGCCTGAACCGGGAAGCCGTTCAGGAGTGTCGACAGATGCGCATTCGAGATCTTCGAGAAAGAGTCATCGAGGCACTTGATCGCCACGATAGAGGGGATCTCACCAAGGATGCACTTCGGGGGATGGTCAGCGAGTGGCGGTCCCACCCATTCCAGCCAGACGTTGCGGACTATTTTCTGAATGGACCGGGAAGAAGTGCGGCGCCGTTCGAGTCGCTATTCCAGGCGATCGAATAGCGACGTATCTTGTGGTCGACACGTCGTGCTCGGTCCAATAGGAGGACAGTGCCCCCAGGTTGAGCAGTTTTTCCTCGGGCGGAGGGATGCGTGCAATGGCCGCTAGACAACAGAGCAGATGGCCCTGACCCCTGAGGCTGGCCCAAGTTGAGTGAGAGGTTCTATCCTGGAAAGGAAGAACCTCATGAAGCAGAAGAGACACACGACCGAAGAGATCATCCGGATCCTGCGGGATGCGGATGGCGGCAGGGCCGTCGAAGAGGTCCTGCGGGAGCACAACGTCAGCGCGGCGACCTTCTACCGCTGGAGGCGGAAGTTCGGCGGGATGGAGTTGCAGGATGCCCGGCGCTACCGGGAGCTGGAGCGGGAGAACGCCGAGCTCAAGAAGATGCTGGCGGACTCGATGCTCAAGATCCGGGTGCTCGAAGAGGTGAACTCAAAAAAATGGTGAGCGCCGCGCACAAGATTCGGGCGGTCCGGGGCGTGGTGGCCGCGGGGCTGTGCTCGATGCGCAAGGCGTGCGGTTTCCTGCGGCTGCACCGATCCAGCTTCCGCTACGTCAGGCGGCAGCCCGAGGAGTGGCTGTTGCGGCTACATGGCCGCGTCGAGGCGCTGAGCCGACGCTACCCGCGCCTGGGCAGCCCGAAGGTGGCCCGGATGCTGCGCGAGGATGGCTGGGAGGTGGGCAGGAAGCTGGTGGCCAGGATCCGCAGGGAATGCGGCCTGAAGGTGCGCCGCCGGCCCCCGCGCCGCCGCCGCCGCGGGCGCTCGACGGGACCGCCGACGCGGGCCGAGTGGCCCAACCATGTCTGGAGCTGGGATTTCATCGCCGACCGCACCGACAACGGCGGCAAGCTGCGGGTGCTCTCGGTCATCGACGAATACACCCGCGAGTGCCTGGCGCTGCACGTGGCACGAGCCATCGGCTCAAAAGAGGTCATCGAAGTCTTGGAACGATTGGTCTGCGAACACGGCGCGCCCGGCCACATCCGCAGCGACAACGGTCCGGAGTTCATCGCCAGGGAACTCCAGCGATGGCTGGCGGACCGGGGGATCAAGACCCTCTACATCGATCCGGGCAACCCGTGGCAGAACGGCCACGTCGAGAGCTTCCACAGCTGCATGCGAGACGAGTGCCTCGAGCGCGAATTGATGCTAAGCCTCGCCGAGGCCCGCGTGGTCATCGCCGAGTGGCGGCGCCACTACAACCTCGAGCGCCCCCACGGCGCCATCGGCTACCGAACCCCCGACAGGGCCCGGCGCGACGCCCAAGCCCTTGGCTTCGGTCGCCCTCCGGGCTCCCTTCGCCAAGGGCTTGACCAGAACCAAACCAAACCCAACAATGAAACTGAATCTCTCACTAGCTTTGGGCCAAACAAGGGGACCCGGTCACGGGGCCTGAAGATGCCGCGGGCCCGGCCGGAGAGCGTGACCTCCTGCCCGTCCACTGTGAACCCCTTGGCGATGTCCGCCCAGGGGATGGCGCCGGCGTGGATCGCGTCGAGCCGCCTGATCGCCTCGAAGGCGGCGAGCCGGATGCGGTGGTCCAGTTCGTCGCCCATGGGATAGCTTTAGGGCTTGGCCCGGGCGGTTTCAACCCGCGCGGCGCCCAGCAACCCCGCCTCCCGCAGCTGCCGCATCAGGGCGACCTGCCTCTCCCCGACGCGGTCGGACTTCTCCCGGTTCATCCGCATGGGCATCAGCACCAGGTTGGCGATCACGCTGGCCAGCTCCGGGCAAACGGAGCGGGGGATGATGTGGTCGACGCTGAGCTGGTCGCCCGCGTAGGGCCCCTTGCGCACGGTTGGCGCGTTCCCCTTGCGCATCTCGGCCAGCCCTTCGGCGTCCAGGCACCCGAGTTGTCCGGCGATCCGGTGGCTGCGCAGAAGGGATGCTGCCGTCAGATCCGCGGCCGGCCCGGACATCCCGGCCATGGCGACCGCCGCGCCGCATGCGGCGACTGGGTCGATTCCGGCCAACCTGGCGGTCTCCAGCCAGCACACGGCCTTCTGCAGCCGGGGGTTCGCCGCCGTCCTGGTGAGGCCCGCGAGTTTGGCGGGATCGATGAGATTCGCGATCCTGGACGCGTGTGCCTTGAGTTCGCCGGAGACTCGGGCGGCTGGGGCGGGCCTGTCGGCAGGTTGCGCGGGGGCAACCGGATGGGTCAGGCCGAGGCGCGCGGAGGATTCCTGCGAGAGGTTGGTGACCGGCAGGCGGACCACGCCGTCGGCGAGCAACAGGGTGATGGAATCCGGCGTAGCCCTCATGACGACCGCGCCCGCGAACGTGCGGCCCGAGATCGTGGTGATGGTGACCCGGTTGGTGCCGGTCGCGACGGCGGCGACCGAGATCACCAGCGCGACCGCGATCGTGATCATCCCGCGCATGGTGGCGTGCCCTCAGCCCTCGTCGTGCGCCGAGCCCTCGTAGAGCACCTCGCCCGTGCTCTTGGAGATCACGGCGATGTGGGATGACCGGAGCGTCGGCCCCTCCGTCGGGTAGAACACGATCCAGCAGTCCCGGGGATCGATGGGCCTGGTCTGGTAGAGGTTGAACCGTGACCACCCGGTCTCGGCGAAGTCCAGCACGCGCAGGTCCGACCTGATACAGCGCATCAGGACCTCGGCGGCGATCTCCCCGGCGCGCTCGCGACTGATCTCTGCCATGCTCCCCTGAATCTCCGTTCAATTTGCGCCGCTGCGTTGATGGCGTGAAGGAAAACCAGCGCGTCAATGGATGTACCCTCCCGGCCCGGTGGCGATGACCTGGGACCCCATCCCGGGAGCATAGGACCTGTCCCTGTACCGGTCGCGGTGGCGGAAGATGCGGTCCTGCTCCAGCCCGGTGTACGAGTGGAAGATCACCTCGCGGGCCTCGCCGTCGGATCTGACGGTGGCCCGCCAGTCCCCGGGCCGAGGGCCGACCCACTCCCATCCCGCCGGGTCGCCGATCTGCCCGATCAGCTTCCTGGGTACCCCCGTGCCCCAGGGGTCGGCGCACAGGATCTCGTGGTCGTGCCACCAGCAGCCGTGCCACTCGGCCCCGAACTCCCGTAGCTCGCGGAGCAGCAGGGATGCCGACAGGTACGACAGCGACGTGCCGTCGCCCTCGATGGCCCCCATGGGGTCGATCGCGCCCGGCGGTCTCGGGGCCTCCAGGAACGTCCCCTCCATCCGGGGGCAGGCGTCGGGTTCCGGGAAGTCGGACTCCGCCGGCATGGCCCACACGACGCCGTTGCCGTTACCGTGGGATCGGAACACGTAGCCGCGCAGCGCGAGCACGTCCTTCACGCGCAGGGATGGGAAGGCGGCGACGACCCTGGCGGGATCCACCGGGCTGCGGCACCAGCCCTCCGGCAGATCGGGCGGCAGCTCGGCGGCCCTGACGGCGGCTCGCCTCATGCGGTTGATGGCCCTCTGGTCGAAGTAGGTGGTCTCCATGTTGGGACCCTATGATACCGTGTCGGACAACGGCAGTACGAGGCCGCGAGAAAGGTGGGCCGCGCGAGTTTGTGCTGGGATAGGGGAAAGAACGGCCCGCGCGGCCCTGGCGCATGGGATGGCGGGACCGTGACCGGCCTCGCGCGAACGATCCCAAGCGTTGGGCCGATGGTGGGGACTGAGGGCAGGGGAGGGCAAGGGGATTTCGCCGCGTGTGGCGCTACCCATACCGCGCCCGCGCGCATAGATTGTTCCATGCCCGCATCCCTCATCGAGAAGCGGGTCTCAGGCGGCCAGATCGGTGCCGACCGCGCCGGGGCGGGATAGGAGGCCGGCCGAGCGCCCCTAGAAGAGGACACTTGTGACAAATGCCTGCAGCGGTTCGGCGAGCCGGCGATTGCGGCGGACCACCACGGCGAGCTGGCGGATGAACCGAGGATGGAACCCGATGCGGTGGACGGTCCGCCGCTGCCTGCTATAGAGCGGCAGCACCCGATGGGGCACCATGCTGACACCCAGCCCCAGCGAGACGAGGTTCGCGATGACATCGAAGCTGTCGAGTTCCATCGCCGGCTCGATCCGCCACCCGCGCTCGTTGAGCCACCGGTACAGCCGGCGGCCGGTATGGCTCTCGCGCTCGATCATCAGCCAACGTTGGCCCGCCAGAAGGCGACCGAGATCCTCGATGGTCGCGGATTTTGGGGCGGTCTGCAACGGGAACTGCGGTGGGGCGATGGCCACGAACTCGTCGGCGAAGGAGTGAGTGACCCTGAGCGAGCGCGGCAGGCGGGGCGGCGGGCAGACCAGGCCGGCATCCAGGTCGCCGGCGTCGAGCCCCGCCAGGATCTCGGCGCTCGTCCGCTGAACGACCTGTAGCTGGACACCGGGATGATCGTGGTGGAACGCGAAGAAGTAGCCCGGCAGATAGGCGAGTCCGATGCTGCGGGCGACGCCGACCCGAAGCAGGGGCGGGAGCCGGTCCACCAGCTCCCGGAGTTCGGCGCAGAGATCGTCGGAGGCCCTGAGGAGCGCCGCGGACTTCTCCTTCAGCAGCCGTCCGGCGCGGGTCAGGCCCACGTGGCGCGTGGTGCGCTCAAAGAGGGGGGTCCGGAGGCGCTCCTCCATCCCGCGGATCTGGCGCGTGATGGCGCTCTGCGTCAGCCCGATGCGTTCGGCCGCGCGCGTGAACGAGCCGTTTTCGGCGACGAGCCGGAACAGGGTGAGTTCGTAAAGATCGAAGGGGGGACCGGCCAAGAAAGGATTACTAGAACTCATCAATGACAAAATAATAATGCATTTTACGCAGTAATCCAGTGGGGCGATGGTTCGGCGGCCCCGGGGTCTGGCCCAGGGATGAGGGCCGGTGGCCTCCGGGCAAGACAGGAAGGAAAGAGAAGTATGGCGGATCGAAGTAGTCGGCTGCCGCAGAATCCGCCCGGCCCCTGGTACGTGGATTCGAACTGCATCGACTGCGACCTGTGCCGCGAGACCGCCCCCACGGTCTTCAGGCGGGACGACGACGCGGGCAACAGCATCGTGTTCCACCAGCCAGAGACCGACGAGGAGAGGCGGCTCGCGGCGGAGGCCGCGGAAGGTTGCCCCGTGGAGGCCATCGGAAGCGATGGCTGATCCGCCCCCGGCCATGTTGGCGGGGCACTGGCGGATCAGGGATTCTCCCGCAAGCTGGATGACGAGCCATGGATGAGAGCGCGAGGCACGGACACGGCGGGCGCGCGGGACGGCCCCCGCGGGTGGTGGTGGTCGGGGCCGGTTTCGGGGGCCTGACGTTCTGCCAGGCATTCTCCTGTCCGGACGCGGATGTCACGGTGGTCGATCGGCAGAATCACCACCTGTTCCAGCCGCTGCTCTATCAGGTGGCCACGGCCGGCCTTTCCGCGCCGGAGATCGCCCAGCCGATCCGATCTATCCTCCGGGGCAGGCGCAACGTGACGGTGCTCATGCGGACCGTGACAGGTTTCGATCTCGCTGGCCGCAGCGTGCTGCTGGGTGACGATGCCCTGGGCTACGACTATCTCGTGCTGGCCCCGGGCAGCGTGGTGAGTTTTTTCGGGCACCCGGAGTGGGGCCGGCACGCGCAGGGCCTCAAATCGCTGGAGGACGCCCTCCGGATCCGCGGCCGGGTTCTTCTGGCGTTCGAGAGGGCCGAAAGCGGCGGGGACGCCGCCGAGAGGGAGCGGCTCATGACCATCGTCGTGGTCGGGGGAGGACCGACCGGCGTGGAACTCGCCGGCGCATTCGCGGAGCTGGCGCGCCACGTGCTGCGGAGGGATTTCCGCCGCATCGATCCGCGCGAGGCGCGGATCATTCTTCTGGAGGCGGGCCCGCGCATTCTGCCGCAATTCTCCCCGCGGCTCTCTG
This sequence comes from uncultured Verrucomicrobiales bacterium, assembly GCA_964651705.1. Classification (GTDB taxonomy): domain Bacteria; phylum Verrucomicrobiota; class Verrucomicrobiia; order JADLBR01; family JADLBR01; genus JADLBR01. The sequence goes on along the minus strand of CAZYWZ010000037.1, from coordinate 34,312 downwards.
CGAGGGCAGGGGACCGCCTGGCCCGGCTCGGCGTCGACGTGCGCACGCATTCGGCCGTCGAGGCGGTGGGGGAGGGCTGGATTGCGCTGGCCGATGGCAGCCGGATCGAGAGCGAGAATATCATCTGGGCCGCCGGCGTTGCGGCCAGCCCGCTGGCTGGGGAACTGGGGGTGGGGTTGGGGCGGGGCGGGAGGGTGCTCGTCAACCCCGACCTGAGCCTTCCGGGGCATCCGGAGGTTTTCGCCATCGGCGACGTGGCCGATGTGACGAGCGGGGGGCGGGCGGTGCCCGGCGTGTCTCCGGCGGCCATGCAGATGGCCCGCCATGTCGCGCGCCTCATCCGGGCCGACCTCCTCGCGCGGGGCGCGGGGCCGCGGCCCGCTTTCCGGTACCGGGACAAGGGTACCATGGCCACCATAGGCAGGTCTGCCGCCGTCGCCGAGATCGGCCGCCTGGAACTCTCGGGCGCGGTGGCGTGGCTGGTGTGGCTGGCCGTGCACCTCATCTTCCTGATCGGATTTCGAAACAGGCTCGCGGTGCTGCTGCAGTGGGCGTACGCCTATTGCGCCTACAGGCGCGGGGCCCGGATCGTCGTCTGACGCGTTTCCGCGGGATCGTCAACCGTCTGGCCGCCCGGAGCCGAAGGCCACGCCGGATGGCGAGGCGAGATCTGCGAACTCCGGATTCCGCCCCATGAATCTGGCGACGTACTCGCACCGGGGGACGATCGCCCAGCGGCGCCGCCGTGCCTCTTCGAGGGCGGCGCGGACCAGGACCGCGGCGAGCCCGCGCCCGCGGAGTTCTTCGGGGACCTCCGTGTGGGCGAAGACGACGCGGTCTCCCTCGTGGGTGTAGCTCAGAAACGCCGGGCGACCGGGGGCCGCCCGCAGCTCAAAGCGATGGCGGCCGGCGTCATGGGTGACCGAATGCACCGCGGGCGGGTCCGGTTCCCCGGCCGGGATGTCGGGCGGTGTGACGGGCCGTCGCCGGCTCCAGTCGTCTTCCACGATGGTTCTGATGCCGCGCGCCGAGCCCATCGACATGGCCGCGTGGGCCAGTGCCTCGGCCTCCTCGAGTTGGGTCGAGCGAATGGCGTGCTTGACCTCCAGGAGCCGCCCGGGACTCACGCTGAAGTGCCGGAACCCGAGGCCGAGCAGCAGCCTCGTGAGGGCCGGATCGCTCGCGATCTCCCCGCACAGGCTGATCGGCCTGCCCTTTGCGCGCGCGGCCGTTACCAGAGAGGAGAGCGTGCGGATCACGGCCGGGTGCAGCGGCTCGTACGCGGGTGTGGACTCGCCGCCGATCCGGTCGGCGGCAAGCAGGTACTGGACCAGGTCGTTGGTGCCCACGCTGAAGAAATCGACCTCGTCGGCGAGCTGCCCGGCGAGGATGGCGGCGGCGGGGGTCTCGATCATTGCGCCGACCTCTATCTCCGGATCGTGGGCCAGGCCCTCCGCGGCGAGTTCTGCCCTGACGTCCTCGATCGCCGCCCTGGCGGCGCGCAATTCGTCGATGCCGCCGATCATCGGCAGGAGGATGGCGACGGGGTGGGAGGCGCCCAGGCGCAGGATGGCCCGCAGCTGGGTGCGCAGCACCGCGGGATGGGCGAGCAGCAGCCGCGTGCCCCTGCGACCCAGCGCGGGATTGGCCTCGCGGGCCAGCGGGAAATAGTCGAGCGGCTTGTCGCTTCCGATGTCTAGGACGCGTATCACCGTCCGCGCGGGCCGGAGGTGCTCCGCCGTGGCGCGATAGAACTGGTACTGCTCCTCCTCGGAGGGGAAATGGTCCTGCACCATGAAGATGAATTCGGTGCGGTAGAGCCCGGCGCCATCGGCCTTGACCCGGGCGGCCGCCACGGCGTCGGCCGTCTGCCCGACATTCGCCGAGAGCCTGATCGCGGTGCCGTCGGCCGTGATGGCCGGAGAGTCGACGAGGTCTTTCAGCGAACTCTGGTGGGCCCGGAGGTCGGCCTCCACGCGGTGGTACTTGCCGAGTACATCCGGTCCGGGATTGATGAAAACGCGGCCCGCCAGCGCGTCTACGATGACCAGATCGCCGGGGCGAATTCTCACTGTGGCCTCGGCCACGCCCACGAGGGTGGGGATGCCGAGTGCGCGGGCGAGTATCGTGGCGTGGGCCGTTAGCCCGCCTTTTTCCGCGATCAGCCCCCGCACGGCTCGGCCCTCCAGCTGCGCTACCGCCGAGGACATCAGTTCGCCAGCCACCAGGATGCACCCCTCCGCCTCGTCGGGGATGCCTGATTGGACGTCGTCCGCCAGACGGTCGAGGATGCGCTTGCCCACGTCGCGCAGGTCGGCGGCCCTCTCCCGGAAGTACGGGTCCTCGATGCGGCCGAACAGGTCGACCAGGCGCCCGATCGCATCGTCGAGGGCGGCCTCGACGTTCATTCGCCCTTCGACGCAGAATTCGCGGACCGCCCCCCGCAGCTGCTCGTCGCGCAGCAGGAGGATCTGCGCCTCGAAGATCTCCGCCTCCTTCTGGCCGAGGCTTCGCCGGACGCATTCCTGAACCCTCAAGAGATCTTGCTCGACCGCGGAGACCGCTTCGGTGAAGCGCCCGAACTCCGCCGGCGCCTCGGCCTCGTCGATCCGCCTTCGCGGCACGACCCCATGTCGGGCGCAGTCGCACAGCAGGGCCCGTCCCCGCGCCAGGCCAGAGGAAGCCACCGTGCCGAGGATCATCCCCGGTGCCGACCCACCGCTCTGGTTGGTCCCGTTCATGGCACGAATCACCCCTGGGACAGCGCCCGGTCGAAGTCCTCCAGCAGGTCCTCCGCGTCCTCGATGCCGACCGATACGCGCACCAGGCCGTCGCCGATGCCGGCGTTCGCGCGCTCCTCGGGCGTCATGAGGCGATGCGAGGTGCGGGCCGGGATGCACACCAGGCTCTCGACGCCCCCCAGGCTCAGCGCCGGCATCGCGAGCCGCAGCCGGGCCAGCAGTCCTTCGGCCCCCGAAGGATCGCGCAGATCGAAAGAGAGCATCCCGCCGAACCCACGCATCTGCCGCGCGGCGATGTCGTGGTCGGGGTGGCCCGGGAGGCCCGGATAGTGGACGCGCGCCACCGCCGGGTGGGCCTCAAGGAAGCGGGCCAGGCGCCCGGCGTTCTGGTTGTGCTGTCGCACCCGCAGCGCGAGCGTCTTGAGGCCGCGCTCGAGCTGGTGGCAGGCGTGGGCGTCGAGCATGCCCCCGTGATCGGTGGCGGTCTCGGCGAGTTCCCGGATGAGGGAAGCGGATGACACCACGGCGCCGGCGCACACGTCGCTGTGGCCATTGAGGTATTTTGTGGCGCTGTGGATGACGGCGCCGAAGCCCAGCGCGATCGGGTTCTGATTGATCGGCGTGGCGAAGGTGTTGTCGATGACGGTCAGGGCCCCGCGGTCGCGGCCGAGGCTGGCCACGGCGGCCAGGTCGATGCAGCGCAGCAGCGGGTTGGAGGGCGACTCTACGTAGATCAGGCGCGTGTGCGGTCGCATAGCCCCGGCCAACTCGTCCGCCGTCCGGCCGAAGGATGTCTCGATCCCTAGACGGGTGAGCGCCCGGGTGACCAGCAGGTGCGTGCCACCGTAGAGATCGGCCTGGAATGCGGCGTGGTCGCCCGGCCGGAGGCGGGCGAACAGCAGGGTGGAGATCGCGGCCATGCCGGAGCCGAACACCAGCGCGTCCTCGCCCCGCTCCAGCGAGGCGATCTTGCGCGCGACGGCGCGCTGGTTGGGCGTGTTGAAATAGCGGGGGTAGATGTTCTCGTTGGCCGGGTTCGGGAACCCGTAGGCGGTGGACGTGAAGATGGGGCTGCAGGCGCCGCCCGTGGCCGCGTCCAGGTACGTTCCGGCGTGGATGCAGCGCGTGGCAAGGCCGCACCTGTCTGGACCGGCGCTCATGCGGTCCCCCTGCGGGGCTTGCGGTGCCGCCGGAGGTATTCGCGCAGCACCACCGCCTGATTGTGCTCTTCGTCGCGGGCGGAATACACGAGGGTCACCGGCCCTCGCGCGATGGCGTCGCGCAGGGGACGGAGCGATCCTGGCTGGGATTCGAGTTCGGCGAGGTAGCGGCGCCGGAACTCCTCCCAGCGGGCCGGATCGTGCCCGAACCACCGGCGCAGGGCGTCGCTGGGAGCGACATCCTTGAGCCAGCCGCTCAGGCGCGCCGCGGCCCTCTTTGCGCCGCGCGGCCACAGGCGGTCCACCAGGTAGCGCTCGCCGTCCTCGGGCGCCGCGGGCTCGTAGATGCGCTTGATGCGGATATCCATCGGGGGTCGCTCGGCTCGGGGCTCACCAATCCTTGAACTCCGGCAGGTAGCAGGCCGGGCTGGCGAATTCGGCGCGCTCTTCCCCGGCCGGGGTGGTCGAGTCTGCCGTTGGTGGGTGGGTCTTGCCCCCGTTGTCCGCCGCCGGTGGTGCGGCCCTCATGGCGCCGGACTCTTTGGCGATGCGCTGGAGGATCCGCCGCGCCTCCTCCGGGTCGAAATCCGCGTGCATCTTCTTGGTCACGCCCATGTCGCTGAGGTCGTAGTGCTTGTCGGCGGTGATGCCGTGTCGCCTGAGGATATGCGCCGCGCAATGGAGCGGGCAGCCGTCCAGGGCGATGATGGGACGGCCGGATTTCGCCGTGCGCACCAGCGGCTTGACGTCGCCTCCCACGCCGGCGATGCAGGACATGTCCGCCACCCCGAGCCGGTCGAGCCTGACGGCGATGTGGTTGGCCATCTGCGCGGCGCTCGAGGCGCCGGAACAGGAATAGACGAGGGGGAGCACCGCGCCCTGGCTCATGCGGCACCCCCCATCGACAGGACCCGCGGGAACAGCACGTTGTTCTCCTTGTGGGTGTGGAGTCGCATGTTTTTTTGCAGCCGCGCCAGCCCGTCGTAGAGCGCGCGGAAGGTGTTGCAGGCCCAGTCCGGCGGGGTGTGGTGGTCGGTCAATGTCTCCAGGCGCTCGAGCGCGGCGCTGGCGGCATCGTGTTCGGATTCCATCTTCGCGAGGGTGACCGCCAGGGCGCGGGCCGCCGCCCTGTCCCCGCCGCCCGACCCGAGTGCGCGGATCGCCGGGAAGATCCGCTCGTCTTCCTCCCGGGTGTGGGAGGCGATCATGGCGTAGAGGGCCTCGAAGACTCGACGCACCTCGAGCAGGCGGGGCTCGCGGTCGCCGTGGGTGGCGGCGACCTTGCGCGTCATGAAATCCAGCCGCGGGAACTCGTCGCGCAGGTAGCCGTGGTGCGCATCGCGGATGTGGTCGCACAGCTCGGGCAGCGTCATCGCAACGGGATCAGGCGCCAGCTCGTCCCGTGCGGCGTCCGCCGCGGAGAGCCTGGCGAGAACCGCGGCAGGCGCCAGGCCCCTGGCCCGGCATGCCTCGGCCAATGATCTCTTGCCGCCGCAGCAATAGTCGATGCCGAGTTCCTCAAATACGCGCGACCGGGCCGGCCGGGCGCGGACGATTTCCGCGATGGTTTTCTCGATCGTGATGGTACTCGCGCCCGCGCGGTTGGCCATTCCGGCGTCGGCCGGCCGCCGGTGGCGGTCTCTCGTTCCCGTGGTGTCTGCGCCCATGGCCGAGAGGATAGCCCCGAAAAGATGTATTTCAAATACAACTTTAGGCTTGCAAAATCCGCGGGCGCGGCGAGGGTGGCCCCATGCGATTGCGCGCGTACTCCGATTACTCGCTCCGCGTGCTCATGTACGCGGCCCTGCGCCACCCGGGGCGCGTGACGGTAAACGAGGTTGGGGATGCCTTCGGGATCTCGCGGAACCACCTGGTCAAGGTGGTGCACGGGCTTGGCCGGGGCGGCTACCTGGAGACCCACCGCGGGATCGGCGGCGGATTCACGCTCGCCCGGCCGCCGGAGGAGATATGCGTGGGAGACGTCGTGCGGATGGGCGAGGAGGCCGAGACGGTGGTCGAGTGCGCCGACCGGGCCGGTCGCGGCTGCCGGATCTTTCCGGTCTGCCGCCTGAGGCGCGCCCTGGATGAGGCGGCAGCGGCTTTCTTCGCGGTGCTCGACGACTATTCGCTCGCCGACCTCGTGGGCCGGCCGTCGAAGACGAGGATGGCGCTGGGGATCTGAGATCATGAACTATCGACCCCCCCGTCCGGTCTGGCAGTCCTCAGGGCCGCGTCCTTCGTCGGCCCGTTCATGGGAACGGGGCGGCGCGATGGCGGGCCGGCTGACTCTCACGGGCGCCTTCGGGTGCGATAAGGCATGGCGGGAGACAACAACGATATGAGACGCGACACGCTGTTTCTTTTGAGGCCGGATTTCATGGACGGGGAACGGGGGCCGTACTTTTGCCCCGGCTGCGCGGAACTGGCCGGGCTGCTGGATTTCTATCCGGCGCTCAAGGGGGTCGTGGATGTCCGGTATCTCGAATTCCCCCGGCCGCGGCCGGAGCTGGTCGAACTGGTGGGGGAGGAGAACCAGAGCTGCCCCGTGCTCGTGCTGGGCGGCGCGCCATCCGGTTCGGGGGGAGATGTCCCGGTCCAGCGGGCCAAAGGGCGTTACTTCGTGGAAGGGGCCGACGCGGTCGCGCGCTATCTGGCAAGCGCCCACGGGACCGGCATACCGCATTGATCGGCCGTTTCCCCAGGGGGATTCGGTCACCGGGCGCGACGGCGAAATGAGCGGTGGCGGCCGCGTGGCCGCTCCGGGTCCCGCCGTCGCCTCCACGGCGTCTACCATGTCGGCTGATTTCCGACGTGCCTGCCGGTCACGTCGGTCGCATCCATGATGGCGACAAACGCCCCGGGATCGATCTCCATGACTCGCCGCTTCAGGAGGGGGGCCGTGCCGCGGCCGACGACGGAATAGATGATCATCCTGCCCCCCTCGTCGTGCCCGCCCTTCCCGCTGATCAGGGTCATGCCGATGCGGGGATCCCCGGCCAGCGCGGCCACGATCTCCCGCCACCTGTCGGAGATGATCAGCGCGGCGCGTCGCTTCACCATGCCGTGGAATGCCGCGTCGGTCGTCAGTGCGCTCACGACGATGTAGACGATGGTGTAGAGCACGGTATCGACCGAGGAGGATAGGAGGGACGCGGCCAGGACGATGGCGTTGATGATGATGATCCCGGAGCCGATGGACACGCCAAACAGCCTGTTGAGGATGGCGCAGAGCACCTCCGAGCCCCCCGCCGATCCGTGCGAGCGCATCATCATCGCTACGCCCAGGCCGGTCACGCCGCCGGCCACCACGGCGGCCAGCATCCTGTCGGATATCCTAACGTCGAAGGTCAAGAGGGCGAGGCAGGCGGAGAATATGACCATCCCCCACGCCGTGAATAGGACGAACCGCAGGCCGATGAAGATCCACCCGAGGATAAAGACCGGCGCGTTGAGCAGCAGGTACAGGATCCCGAGCGGCGCGATCGGATGCTGGTAGTAGATGAGCAGGGCCACGCCCGTGAGTCCCCCGGACAGGAAGCCGTGCGGGATCAGGATGCCGTTCACCGCGATCGCGCACAGGGCGCTTCCCACGGCGAGCAGCAGCGTCTGTAATATCAATGTCTTGGTGAATCGCATGGGATGATCTCCTTATTTCGCCATCGGGACGGGATGCGGCCGATTGGTTCTGGTTACCCCGGCTCCCGGCATGATTCGGGATGAACGGTGGCCCAGCCGGCGGTCGGGCCGCCGGCTGGATCACGGCGCGGCCCCGGGAGACCCCTCCTCGGGATGGAGGTTCCCCCGGGACAGCTGGGCGATGGCCGCGCGGATGCGGCGGATCGTGTCCAAGGTCGCGGGGCTGAACTCGGGCCACGCCTGCGTTGACCCCGTAACCGGAGGATCGCTGACGAGGATCGCCGTGGAGAGCCGGTGGCCGAGCAGGAACTCCGCGACTTCGGCCGGTCTCGCCATGCTGAAGAGCCCGGCGTAGAACCACGCCTTCGGGTCCTCGCCCGCACCAGCTTTGCCCGTGAGCGCACGGGCGATGCGGCACGAGAGCGCCAGGCGCCGCGGATCGGTGCCCCCGAGGCGATCCATGTACGCCCCGGCGCTCTCGTCCAGGCCGCCGTGCACGATCCATCGCGCGTTGACGCGGCGGACCCACGCCACGTCCTCGCCGCCGTCCATGCCGGTCCTGTCGGGCTGATGCGCCGTGGCCATGGCATCACCACGCGGCGCCGGCGGCAGCAACGTGTTCCGGAGAGACGGCGTGTCGGACCGATATGACGCGCCGCACCGCCATGCGGACGATTCCGCCGGGCGTGGGCCACTCGAAGCAGTCCCCCTCCCGGTAGCCGAGCATGGCCGAACCGAGAGGGGCGAGGACCGAGATCCGGTCGTGGTCCGCATCGGCCTCGTCCGGAAACACGAGGGTGAACGTGTGTCTCTCCCTGTCCGCGAGGTTCTCCAGTTCGACGATCGATTCCATCCCGATGACGTCGTGCGGAACGTCCGCGGCGGGGACGATGTCGGCGCGATCCAGTTCGCGGGCCAACCGCATCAGGTTGTCCGCGTCTGGCCCCCGGGTGTTGATCCTGCCTTCGAGCAGCGGCCGGATGCGTCGCATGTCGAGATCGGATATGATGATAGGCGAGTTCATGTGTGGGCTCCTTTTTAAAGTTTTGGGAACGGCGGAGTGTGATGTGCGCGGCGCCGCCTTTTCTTGAAACGATGGCGAACTATGATTGGAGCGGGTCTGGTCCGCCCGGTGGGGGTGGGCAGGCCCGCCTACGCGCGGCAGGCGGACAGGCGATGCATGCGCGGGAACCCCATGCGCGGGGATGCGGCCGATGAGTGCCGCCGCCCGAGCGCCAGTATTGCCCGCTGTTCCGTGCCCTTTGCCATTGACTCATAATATAATGGAATTTAGTGCGAGCGCAAGCCGCGCGGGGCGGGATCGCGAGCCATGTCGGTGGCCGGGTGAACTGTCGCGCTGCTGCGCGACGCTATCGCCCGCTGCGGCATCCGCTCCCTCAACCTCGGGGGTTCGCGCGGCAGCACCGGGCCAGGGCCGCAAACGAGCACCGGCGTTGATCTGGGTCAAGGGTCTGGGTTTTTCCTGGCCCGGTGATGTTGAGCCGGATCTCGGGTGCCGTACGTTGTCGGTGGCAAAGAAGGAGGTTCAACAATGAAACACATATCGTTAGGCTTATCCGTGGTCGCCGCCGTGGCGGCGGCCGTGGCGCTGTCACCCTCCACGGTCCGCGGGCACTGCGATACGGTGGGGGGGCCGATCATCCCGGAGGCCAAGGCCGCACTGGAGAGCGGCGACGTGACCCCGGTGCTCAAGTGGGTCAGGGCGGACGATGAGGCGACGGTCAGGTCGGCATTCGCAAGGGCCGCCGCGGTCCGGGGCGGGGGACCCGCGGCAATGGAATTGGCGGACCAGTTCTTTCTGGAGACGCTGATCCGGCTGCATCGCGCCGGCGAGGGGGCCCCGTACACCGGCATCAAGGACGGTCCGGTCGATCCCGTCGCCGCGATGGCCGACGGCGCCATAGCGGGTGGTTCCGCAGACGAGATGATCGGGAGGATCAGCGGCCACATGGCGGAGGCCATCAGGGAGAAGTTCGAGAAGGTGGTGGAGGCCAGGAAAAGAAGGGACGAGAGTGTCGGGGCGGGCCGGGAATTCGTCGCGGCCTACGTGGCCTACGTGCACTACGTCGAGGGGGTGCACGGCGCCATCGTGTCGTCCCACGACCACCACGCCGCGGGCGGCGGGGGTGGGGACGGACATCGCGATTGACGCATCCGGGTGTCGGCGAGGGACGGCATTGACTGGGGAGTGATTCTGATCGTGGGTGGAATTGTTTCCACCGGGAAGTGGCTTGCGGGTTCTTGCGCTTGAGCCCGGGATGCGGGATCGCAGCCCCTCAAATCTGTCACTTGTGACAGATGTCGGGCCCCTCAATCGAACGTGTGGAAATCCCAGTGGCCGGAGAAGCCCGCCACCCCGCAGCGTCCCGCGGGCCGGGCGGCGTGGCGCGCGCTCGACTCCGGCACCGGGATCCAATAGGGTGATGCCATGGTCTCGCTGGCCCCGCGGATGATGCCATTTATCGCGGCGGTGGTCTTCTGCGGATGGGCCTCGGCCGTTGGAGGTGCGGCGGGGCCGAGCATGCTTCACCCGATCAAGAAGGGCGGGCTCTACGGGTACATCGATGGCTCTGGCAAGGTGGTCGTCGAACCGCGATTCGCCGAGGCCTGGGATTTTCAGGACGGCATGGGGCGGTTCCGCGAAGTCGCGCAGACGAGGGCGAGAACCCTCTCCGGCCCGACGATACTCGGGTTCGTTGACTGTACGGGAAAGATCGGGACCTTCCGTTACGCGTACGCGCGTGATTATTCCGATGGCCTGGCGGTGGTGTCGCTGGACGGAGATACCGTGGCGGCGGAGGGCGCGGTGTCATTCATGCCGCGCGGGGGTGGCGCCTACATTGACCGGGAGGGCAGGGTCGTCCTCAGGCGCATCGGAGAAGATGCCGACTATTCGGAGGGCCTGGCGCTCAGCACGTGGCGCGCGCTCCCGTCGGGGGAAATCGGCGGGTCCAACGGGCTCATTTTTCGCGACCGCTCCGGCGCCGTGGCCCTGGCCCTCCCCGATCGATGGTTGCGCGCGGGACGGTGCTCCGAGGGATTGATCCGCGCCATGTACGTCCCGCCGCGGAGCCAGCAGGCCCGGGATCCGGTGAGCGGCGACCTGGTATGGCCCGATGGTCGCTGGGGGTTCTTCGACAGGGCGGGCAAGAAGGTTATCCCGCCCCGGTTCTGGAGCGCGCGCGACTTCCGGGATGGGATGGCGGCGGTCCAGGCGACCGAGCCTGCGGTTCCCCGCGATGGGCTCCACGCCCTCGGCCGATGGGGTTTCGTGGACCGTACCGGGAAACTCGCCGTGGCGCACGCCTACGAGGAGGTGGGAGACTTCGGGGACGGATTGGCGCGCGCCAAGCTGCCCGAGAGGTACAGAGACGAGGATGGCATCGTCGGGGAGAAGAGGAAGGAGGACCCGTGGCTCTTCGTGGACAAGGCGGGGAAGGCGGTGATATCGGGCCTGCCCAGGCGGCCGGGCAATTTTTCGGAGGGGCTGGCGGGGATTTTCGGGCGGGACGGAGAGTACTACGCGGACACGACCGGCAAGGCGACTTTCAGGCTCTACGTGCAACGCGGCGTGACGGTCGAGCCGAGGCTGCGGTACGACATCGTAGAATTGGGGGACTTCCGAGGCGGGTTGGCGCGGATCATCCTGAAGGATCGGGACAGGCCCAAGGAAGAGATCTGGGCCTACGTGGATCGGGCCGGCTCGGTCGTCTGGTCGTCGGAGCCGGTGCTCAGCACGGCGCGCGAGGAGGAGAAGCGCGCCTGGGCCGAGGCCGAGAAGTTCTCCGTGCCATCGATGCCGGCTCCGGTTTTGGCGGAGCCGTCGGGAAGGAAGGGATCGATCGTGCCCAGGAAAGTCCCCACGGATTTCGTCGACGCCCACGCGTGTTCACCGGACGGCAAGATCGCGTTCCGGATGACAGCCAGGGGGTTCGAGATCCAAGACGCCGAGACGTTCGGGGCGCTGGGATTGTTGGACCGGCCCCGGTGCGGGCTCGATAGCCACTGGGGATTTTTCTCCGACGACGGCAAGTTTCTGGCGCTGGCGCTGGAGGGCGGCGACATGCAGGGGCCGAAGAGGATCCTGGGCGTCTGGGATGTGGCGTCGCGAAGGCAGATGTGCGAGATCGACGGCGTGGGGAGGCTTGACATCCGCAGCGCCCGGTTCGCGCCCGGGGCGGGCAGGGTCTTCATCGGGGGGCCATCCGCCGCCGTGTCGATCTGGGACTCGACCACGGGAGCCAAGATCAGGGAGTTCAGGGCGGTGCCCGACGGCGGCGCGGTGATATTCACCCCGGATTGTCGCAGGGCCCTGATCTTGCAGGTGCCGGGGGGCGGTTTCTACGACGCGGCCGCCAAGGCCATGGTCAAGCCGAGGGGTGGTCTGGTGTGCGTGGATCTGGAGACCGGCGCGGAACTCTATCGCAATGGGGGGGCGGCGATGTCTGGCGGCGAGATATCATCTGATGGGCGGCGGTTGGTGGGATGGATGAAAAACCAGTCCTTGGTGTGCGACGTGGAGACCGGCAAGGTGCTCCAGGCCATCGAGGGCACCAACTACGAGTCCCCGGTGATTTCTTGGGACGGGCGCCACGTGCTCTTTCAGCCCAGCAACGGACGCCCGTTCCTGATGGTGGTGGAGACCGGCGCGAGGCTGGCGGTGTTGCACACGACGCTGGGGGAAGTGCGTGTCAGGGAACTCCTGACGAATCGGAGGGACGTCCTTTGTCACGCCGAGGGCCACGGCTCCGTCGGACAGCTATTTCGATGTGCCCTTCCTGGGAACTGAGGGCGCGTGATCGGGATCACGCGCCAGACCCCCGATCCTCGGGAGCATCGGCCTCTTCAAATCTGTCACCCGTGACAGATTTCAGTCCCACCCCCCCCTCAGTCAAACGTGTGGAAGTCCCAGTGCCCGGAGAAGCCCGCCACCGCGCACCTGCCCGCGGGCCGGGTGGCGATGGGCGGCGGGAGCCTCTCCGCCGCCGGCGCGCTGATGAGCCGCTGCGCGCCGAGGTCCTTGGCGACCTTCTCCATGCGGAAGGCGAAGTTGACCTCCGGGCCGATCACCACCTCGCCGCTCAATTGCCCCGAGAAGGTGGCCGCCCCGTGGTGCAGGATGAAGCGGAAATGGGGTTGTCCGTTCTGGCTGCCCATGTCGGCGATCCAGAATTCCGACGGGCCCTGCCGGTGGATGGAGGCGAGGTGGCGCCAAAACGGCCATAATTTGCTCGGCATAAGGCCTCCTGAACGGCATATATCCGCGCGTGGAGGGCGCCTGATAGCATGGCCGAGATGAGCGGAGGAGGCGCGACGTACATCGACCCGCTGATCGGCGCGCGGCTGGGGGGTTACGCGATCGAGGCCGCGCTGGCGGTGCGGGAGATCGCGGGGAAGGTCGAGAAGGGCGAGGTGCCGGGGGCCGCGGGTGTTGATGTGAGGGCTGAGCCCGCGCCCGCGCCCATTAGCCCGGCGCTCGGGTCCGCGGCATCGAGCCCGAAGGACGCGACCAAGGACGAGCCGTTCGTGAACTCGTTGGGGATGAAATTCGTCCCGGTGAAGGGGACCGGTGTCCTGTTCTCGATCTGGGAGACGCGGGTGAAGGATTTCGAGGCCTTCGTCAAGGACAGTGGGTACAAGTGGAGCCAGAGTACGGGCTTCGAGCAGACGCCGGAGGATCCGGTTGTTTACGTGTCTTGGGACGACGCGAAGGCGTTCTGCGCGTGGCTCTCGAAGAAGGAGGGGAAGCAATATCGCCTGCCCACGGATGAGGAGTGGGACGCGGCGGTGGACAAGGAGAAGTACCCCTGGGGCAAGGAGTGGCCGCCGCCCAGAAACGTGGAGAATATCGGCGGCGAGGAGTCCAAGCTCGGCGATAGCCGAGATCCGACGGCCGTGCTGTCGGGCTACAAGGACGATCATCCGCGCACCGCGCCGGTGGGCAGCTACAAGGTCAGCAAGGCGGGCCTCTATGACATGGGGGGCAACGTGCGCGAAAGGGTCGAGGACTGGTACACCGAGGCCCTTTACAAGAAACACAAGGAGGGAGGCGGGTATGATCTGAAGCCCGAGCAGATCGCGGATATCAAGAAGGGTTACGTTTGCCGCGTGCTGCGGGGTGGCGGTTGGAACAGCCTCAGTTCCGGCAATCTCGTATCCTCCAGCCGCATTCCGGCTCAACCCGGTGTAGGTTACTATAACGACGGGTTTCGGTGCGTGCTGGTGGCCTCCTCATTCCCTGGGCCGCAGGGCACCGCGATGACCACCACCCCCGCGCCCGCGGTGCAGGCCGACGCGGGCACCGGGACCGGCAAGGCTGGCGCTGGCGATCTGACCGCGTCCACGACCATCCCGGCGTCCGCCACGAGGGACAGGCCGTTTGCCAACTCGCTGGGCATGCGGTTCGTCCCGGTGAAGGGCACCAAGGTGCTGTTCAGCATCTGGGAGACGCGGGTCAAAGACTTCGAGGCGTTCGTCAAAGAAGGTGGATACAATTGGAACCGGCCGCCGCCGTATGCCCAGACGGCGGATCATCCGGTGGTGATGGTATCTTGGGAGGATGCGAAGGCTTTTTGCGCGTGGCTTAGCAAGAAAGAGCGTCTGGAATACCGCCTTCCCACTGACAAGGAATGGGACGAGGCAGTGGGAAAGGACAAGTACTCGTGGGGGGACGAGTGGCCGCCACCCGAGAAGGTTGAGAACATTGCCGGCGAAGAATCAAAGATCCCTGTTGGTGGGTCGATATCTGTGTTGAGTGGCTATAGAGACGACCACCCTCGGGCCGCACCCGTGGGCAGTTACAAGGTGACAAAGACGGGACTCTACGACATGGGCGGTAACGTGACGGAGTGGCTCGAGGACTGGTACACGGAGGCGATGCTTGAAAAGATCAGAGAAGGCGGCGGACGTTGGCCGAAAGAAGATGAGTTAATCGATATCAGGGCAGGCAACGTTCGGCGCGTGGCTCGAGGTTCAAATTTCGCCACAGCCGGATCCATATCGGCCACCCGCGTATGCTCGATTCTGCCCAATCAGGATTCTCACAATTTCGGCTTCCGGTGCGTCTTGGTGCTGCCGTAGGCGCGAGACTCTATGACCGGAGGACTTCTAATGAGACCCCTGTTGCTGATATTGCCGGCCGTTTTCCTGGCGGGGGTTTTCGATTCCTGGTCCCAGTCGCCGCCCCGGCCGCCGGGCGTGCCAGCCGACGCGGAGCATTTCGGCGGTCGCTGGTTCCGCATCTACCACGAGGACGTTTCGTGGGAGGCGGCGCAGAAGAAATGCCACAAACTGGGCGGGCGTCTGGCGGTTGTGCCCGACAGGGCGACGTGGGATTTTCTGGCCCAGAGGGTCGGCAGAGACCATGTCTGGCTCGGCGCCCGCGACGAGCACAGGGAGGGCAAGTGGAGGTGGGTCGACGGCTCGCCCATGAGATTCACGGCGTGGGGGAAGAACCAGCCGAACAGGGGCCACACGAGGCAGGATTACGTCTACACGGGGAGAAGCGGCTGGAAAGACAGCGCCGAGGACGGGCGCATTGCCGGGAAATTGTTCGTCCACGGATTCATCTGCGAGTGGCCGGAAAAGAAGTAGCCCCGCCCGAACATCGAGGTGAGGCGCGCCACCTCGCCCCGGTCGATTGGGGTGCCGCGGCAGGAGGGGCAGGCGTCGATCGCCACCCCCTTGGGCCACGGGCGATCCGCACGCCGCGCCGCATCGGGCTCCTTGTCACCGGCACGGCCAATGGCAGGGTATCGGCGGCACAGAAAGTGAGGACAGGCCAAGGATGAAAACGCTAATTGTCGGCATCGTCATTGGGCTCGTATTCGGTTTCTGGCTTGGCGTCAACATCGGGAGGGACCGGCCCCTGCTCAGCAATCCGTTTGTTGAATCGACCATGTCGGAGACGCTCAAGGAGAAGACGGGCGAGGCGGTGGAAAAGGCCGGGCAGGGGATGGAGAAGATCGGCGAAGGCATCAGGGATAAGCTGAAGGAGTAGCCGCGCCTTGCCGTCCAGCCCTCCGGGCTTCCGCGATGACGCGGGTGACGCCGTGACGCCCCGGGATTGGGAGTTCCCCGTGGGGGTTCCCCCGCGAACTTTGCCCAGAAAGCTGTCATTACGTCACAAACGTCACACGGTCATCCGGTGATCGCGATGATGGATTCCCCAAATGGGGAATGATCGGCATCCAGGCCCAGTCTCCGGCCGGAGACTCGGGCGCCACGATTCTCGCGCGTGCCGCGATCCCTGGGCGCCCCGGATGCGGGCGCGCATTCGGCGCGCGGGCATCCGGGTCCTCAGACTGTGGTGGTATCGGGCCGACGGATGCATGGTGGCCCCGCTGGCTGCCCCCTCTCGGGGGGCAGTTTAGCGAGGTCAGCTCACCATCCTTCCTCGCAGAAGGCAGTCAGCTGGCCGGCGGCGCTGTCCGGGTCGTCCCTGAGGATCTGCCAGTGCGGCACATCGCCGTACTCGGCCTTCAGGAAGTCCCCGACACTGGGCCAGACCCAGCACCAGTCGCGCCCCCATTCGTCCAGAACCGAGCCGTCATCCCAGAGGCTCAGCACCCGCAGGTTGGTGTCGCACCACTCGTCAAAAGAGGCCACCGGCCTCTCCTCCGTCTCGAAGGGACATTTGGCTTCACCGTCCCAGGTCTTCTCGTCCTCTTCGGCTTCCTCGAGAAACCAGGTAACAGTGCGTTCCCAGTCCGACGCGATCAGTTTCTGGCCCGCCACGTAGGGGATGACATCCTCCACGGTCTGGCTCCTTCCTTCCATGATCGCCTCGGCAATCTCCATCTGAGCATCATCGAGTTGATGATCCATCCTGTCTTGTCTCCTTCCGGCAGGGTCCATTTTTTTGTTCGCCCGCCGTCTTCTGTTCTCCTCATCCCGACACATCCTTCCCACGGCCCTCTCTTGGGCCCCGGCTCCGTCGGACAAGTGTCCGGACGGCATGAACGGCAATTTGGGGAAGAATTGACGCGACGGTCACCGGCCCCACCCCGGCCCATCTTCGGTGTGGCCCACTGGCGGGCTATCGGAGCCCTGGGCCATCCTTCTGGGGCGCCCGCACCTCACGGGTGCCACGCCTGTCTCCGGAGCCGATGGACTCTCCGGACTACAAAATTGTTAGACGGGGGGTGGGGCGGCGGGTTCAACGAATCTTATGGGCCCGGGCGCCGGTCGGGTCCCGAGTGGGTCGTTGGCGGCGGCGATGCCCCGCGCGCATGGCGCGCATCGCATCGGTCGGGCTCCCGTCCATCAATCCGCCGGTGGGCCGACCACCAGCGTCTTCGTCCCGTCCGGGGTCCAGTACCGCACCTCCATCCGCGTGTCGGTCCGCGTGCGCCGCATCCGTTCCTCGAACTGCTCCACTGCGCGCCACTGGCGCTCCCGCACCCGCTCTTCGTGGCGCCGGATCTGATCCATCCGGCGGTCCCACTCCTCGTCCGACATCGGGGGCTCGTTTGGAACGTCGCTATCGAGGTTGAAGGCCCAGAACCGTTCCGGGAACTGGCCGCGCGGTTTGCCGGTGCGATGCTGACAGGGGCCCCGGGCCAGATAGCCATAGAGATCCCCGCAGTTCCGCAGCCCGCTCATGGAGCCGATCAGCTCTGCCAGCCTGCCGCAGAAGGGCAGGGTGGGCAGCAGGCCGGCGACCTTCTGCGCGGCCATGGGCAGCGGATGGATGGCGCCGACCGGCTCGGGGCCCCGCATGCCGGAGTCCTGCCCGTAGGCCATATCCAGGAAGCACTGGCTCCAGAATCCCTGCTCGAAGATCTGGTCCGCCGCGTCACCCGGCAGCGTGACCACGAGCACGAGTGGCGCCAGATGGCCGACGGATTCCAGGGTGTATTCGCCCGGAAGAAGCCCGAACGCGCTGGCGGCGGACACGAGCACCTCGCCGCCGCGGTTGCCCAGCAGGGCATCACCCACGAACCCGAAGACGAATGCGTGGTCCGCGAGAGTGGCGCGGATGACCGGGCATCCGTCCTCCGGCGGCAGCTGGATCGGGGCAGCGAAACATTCTGGGCCCAGGTCGCCGGGAAGGCGGCAGCGGGGTGGAATATCCGCCGGGACCTGGAGGCGGGTCCCGCGAACCCGCAGGAATTTCGGTGGGGGCCTCTCGGACTCTTTCATCGGTCCTCCGTTGACGCGTTGACGCGTTGACACCCATCTGGCTCCGCGGCGATGAACCGGTTGCCGTCCGCGAGGACGCGGCCCTGTTCCATCGCCGAGCGGAGCAGCCCGTCGATCCTGTCGTAGCTCTGGCCGTGGAAGCTCCGGGCCAGGTCTCGCCGCGTGCAGGGCCCGCGCACCCTCAGCCTCGCCAGCAGGAGTTCGACCTCGATCTCGGGGCCACCGTCGCGATGGCCCTGGTGTGCCGGGCAGCGCGCCAGCGCGTCCATGTGGGCCTCCGATGCCGCGCGGACCAGCTCGATGGCCAGCGCGTGCTGCCCGGCGGTGACCAGCCCCTCCCTGATGTCGTCGGCGCCATCGCCGAGCCGCAGCCCCAGCGCCACCCGCAGCGCGAGGCCGGGCAAGGCGGCGATGTGGGAGGCGGCGCGCGGATCGGGCTCGCGCCCGGCCGTCGCCGCGCATTCGGCGGAGAACTGTCGGTGCGGGGTCAGGGCATCATCGGCGAGCCGGTGGGTCATCTTCCTGCCGCAGAGCCGCCACCGGAAGGCGGGCATCAGGTGATCGTACCACACCGCCATGATGCCATCGCGCTCCGCCGGATCGATCCCGGCGGCGGCGCCCGCATTGCCGGGCAACGCCAGCAGCCTGGCGGCGAGCGCGGGCTCCGCCATGGCCGGGTGACCCAGCAGGCGCGGGAGATGGTCGCCATGGCAGCGCCACAGCAGCGTGATGCCCGCGCCGGTGAACTGGCGGTCGCCGACCGCGAACGCGGCGCGGCCGGAGGCGCAGCCGGCGAGGAATCCCAGCAGCAGCCCCAGCGCGGGCTTGCCCCGCGACAGCAGCTCCCCGATGGCGGGGGCGGAATCCATCTGGTCTATGACGTGCCCGTCGAACGTGGATTCGGCCCAGCGGCGCAGCATCGATCCGGCGGGGCCGCCGGTGGTGACCACGGGATTGAGCGCGAAGCGGGTCTCGGCGATATCGATCCGGGCCGGCGCCTTTGCCTTTTGGAGCTCGGTCCACCGGGCGCGGATCTCCGGCTCCCTCCGGAGCAGATCGGTCGTCTGTTCCCCGATCGGCCCCTCGCCGCGGCCGTGGTAGGCATTGAGTCGCTCGGCGTCCTTCTTCATGCCGTCGATCTCGCGGTCGATCGCGGCGGATCGCTCGATGGCGACGCACAGCCGGGCCCGGATCTGGCGGATCGTCATGCCGGCGAAGGTCTCCGCCGTCTTTGCCGCGTAGCGATGGATCGGGGCGAGCAGTTCCCCGGCCGCGGCGGCCATCGGGGCCGCGGCGCCATCGGCGACCAGCAGATCCACCGTCGGGTGGTGGAAGGCGCCGCCCACCGGGTGGTCGAGCCGGTGGCTCGGTCCAATCGCGGCACCCTGCGCGCACAGCGCGAGCAGCGCGGCGTGCACGTCGTCGCGCCCGCTCGTGTCTTGCGCCAAGAGAGCCCCCGCCTTCAGGAAGGTGGGCAGCCTGTCGATGATCGGCGATGGCATCGACAATTCGCCGCAACCGGGCTCCACCGGCACCAGGACCCCGGAGGGCCGGGGGCAAGCGCCCCCGGCATCGACGGGTGCCTGCACCATGGTCGCCGCGATCACGGCGCGCCTCCCCAGTCGCCGCCCTGTCCGTTGGTGACGGCGCCGCCGTCATCTCCGTCGTCGTCCAGCCATGGCTGGACCGGCGCAAGCACCTCGATGGGGAACAGCAAGTCGACCAGCCAGGCCGCGAGCGTGTGGGCATCCGACCAGGGCTCGTCCCCGATGGACGATGGCCCCGGGCGCTCCATCGGAAACAGGGGGTGCGCGGGCAGGTCCAGGATGTCGTAGACGCTCTGCGGGACGATCTGCGGGCGGCTGAGGAGTTCCAGGCGGGCTTGCCCCCACAGCGCGTCGCTCTCCCCGGGATACCGATCGAGCTTGCTGGCGCCACACCGCATGATCACGTGGGTGAGCCTGGGCCACGCGGCCGCGTCGGCGAAGGACGGCTCGTGCCGGGTGTCGCGCAGCAGGGCCCTGGCCAGAGATGGGCGGCCACCCGCCCATTCCATGATGTCGGCGAACTCGAAGATGGCCAGCAGGGGGTCCTGGGCCACGAGGGGGGGCGGCTCGATGATGAGCCGCGCGTCGTGCTGGGGGATCGGGTCGACCCATCCGGGCCTCTTCCATGGCTGGGAGGTGGCGCCACGCTGCTCCTCGCGCCGGGGGTGACGCGGCGGGTCATCGATCAGGCTCCACCACCAGAGATGGTGCAACTCCGAGTGCATGACGTTGGCGCGGAAGCGCCGCACGGCGTGAACCAGGTCGGGCAACACGCAGGACCGCAGGAACGCCTCTCGGAGGTGCCCGGGCGGCGGGGGGACGGGGTCACGGTCGTCGGGCAGCATCTCGTGATACAGATCCTCGAAGCGCTGGAGGCGCAGGTACGCGTCCCGGCAGGGGGTGGGGACCCCGCCGGCCCGCCCGGCCTTTTTCGAGGCAGTGCTTCGTCGGCGCCGGGAAGGGTGCCTGGCGCGCGCCGAGTGCTGGATGGACCGGGCCCCCGATGACCCGGCGCCTGGCCCCGGGAGCGCGATCATCGCCTCGAGGCGCCGCCGCATCTCGGCCACCTCGGGCCGGTCCGGGGGCCATGTCCCGTCCGCGACGAAGCCCATGGATGCCGGGGGCCTTCCGATCGGCCCCGGGTCGACCGCGTGCAGCATGGCGCCGTCTTTCGCGACGGCTTGCCGCACGGGCCCGTCCCCCGAGGCGCGGCCGTCCGCATTCTCCCGGTTCTGCGTCAGTGTCGGGGATGTCCTCTTGGTCTTGTTGGCGCTCATCGGGCCGCCTCCTCCTTCGACAGGTCGCCGTCGCCCGGGTCCGGGCCGATGGCGCGCGGGTCCTGCTCCGCGGCATCGACGAAGGCGGCGAAGGCCCCGAGAAACGCTTTCATGGCCTCGATGCATCCGGGCGACAGGATGATCCGGGGGCCTGTCAGCCCGGTCATCACGATCTCGATCTGGTCCAGCAGCCCCAGCAGCTCGGCTTCGCCGGCGGGGATCGCGCGCATGGGCCAGGGCGCCGCCGGTGGCGCATCGAGGGGCGTCCCCGGCCCGGGGGACGGGGTCGCCGTCACGCCCGCGTCCCGGGTTTCGGCCGCCGGATCGGCCGGGCCGGGCGATCCATCGCCGGCGCCAGCGCCGATGGCGCCGTGGTGCTCCGCGGATGTGGTGACATTCGAAGCGGCCCCGGGGGACCGGGCCCTCTCGGGCAGGATGCCGACCTCGCGATAGAGGGCCGACAGCGATCCGGCCGTGCCCAGATCCGTCACGTTTGACCGATTTGCCGCCAGCCGGATCCAGCGGCGCGCCGTGCTCAGGCTGATCTGCGGGACGTTCTCGCCCAGCCAGCCCTCCCACTGGCCGTGGGGGACGATCCCCTTGGCCCGATTGAGCAGATCGCCCACCCGGAGGGCGTGCCGGACGGCGGCCCCGGCGGTGGATCTGACGTCGGCCACGAGGCCGTCGATCTCCGCGAGACCCTCGCGGATCTGCGCGGCGATCCGGTCTATCTCGGCTGGAGCGGCCGCGCCAACGGTGACCGCGGCCGGGTCCGCGACGGGTGCCGGAGCGTCATCATGCACCACCTTCACCGCGATCGCCTTGGCCTTCGCTGGCTTTGCCGTGGCCGATTTGGGCTTTGTTGACTTCGCCTTCTCGGACCGCGTCTGGGACAGCGGTGGCATCCCGGTCGTGGCCGGGGCCACGGCCCCCGATGTGTCGTCGATCTCGCTGATCATATGTCCCTCCCTTCCTTAATTCGCCGCTCGCCGGCGGCATGGTCCTGTAGGTGGCCGTCCCGCATGACGCGGGCGGCCGTTATTTCGTCGTGTGCGTGTCTCATAAGTTTTCGTCGATGGCGGGCACGATCGCCACGGCGGCAGCCGCCATCCGGGTCAGCGGCCCCATCGGATGGATCAGGGCCGAACCACATCATGCGCTCGTCGCCGGGGTCGACGGGTGCGATGACGTACCAGCCGTCGGAATCCGGGCCCCAAGCGGCGCCCTCACGCCGGTGCGGTGGCCGTGACGTCTCGGCGCATCGGGTCGCCCGGCTCATAGGGGCATCTCCGCGCGCATCCGCCCCCCGCGCACGCCACCGTCGGTACGGTCCGCCAGGCGGGCAGCATCCTCGCCGGCGCGGGCAGGAGCGGCCTGCGGCCGCCCTCCGGCTCCGGCTCGCTCCGCGGCCGTCGCCGTCGCTGCGCTCCGGCGCCGCCCGGCTGCGCTCGCCTCCGTCCTGCCCGGCCTGGCTCGAGAGCCGCCGGAGCGGCCGCCCGCTCGCCGCCTCCGGCGGCTCGGGGCGTCCGACGAATCCAATCCGGTCGAAAGGTGCTCCAGCACCAACCGGGCATCGGCCTCCGCGCGGAGACGGGCGAGGCGCGGCATGGCGGGGCCGGCCCGATCGACGTCCCGGCGGAGGCGATCGATCCGCTGCCGCGCATCCGGCCCGTAGGCGATCGAGGCGAGCACGTGGTGCCACCGGGGACCGACCAGGTAGGCGGCCTCGTCCAGGCTGGATATGCCGGCCTGTGCGGCGGCCTCCGCCATCCTGGCCCTGTGGCGGATGCTGCCCGGATGGTTCAACGAGAACTGATTCGGACCCGGAGGCCTGGGCGCGCCGGCGCTCATGCCCCAGACCCGGCGCCTCTTGTCGGACACGACCCGGCGGGACTGGAGGTTCCGGTAGTTCTTCTCGAAATACCCGGCCACCGCCCCGGCCATCTTGCGGAGCGGGAACACCTCGGTGCGGCCGAAGCCCAGCGGGGTGGCGATCCCTTCGAGCAGGTCCCAGAAGGCGCGGACGGCCGGGTTGACCGCGGCGCGGATCTTGGCCAGCGGGGGACGGCCGGGGGTGCGGAATATCTTGAAATCGGTGCCGGTCCGGACGTCGTCGGGGAGGGAGACCAGCAGGTGGTAGTGGAGGCGATCGCTGGCGCCCGCGTCCGCGACCCAGATGGATTGGAGGGTGGGCAGGCGCTTGCGGAGTCGCATCAGCAGGGCGGAGAGGCAGCGGTTGCAGGCGGCGAGATCGCGGGAGGGATCCGCCATGGTGAGGGTGACGAACAAGGTGTGGCGGCGACGGAAGTGGCGGATGAATTGCCGGGCGGCGTGACCGAGGCGGTAGGAGGTCTTGCGGTGGGCCCGGGAGGCGGGCAGGGGTTGGTCGGGTGGCAGGTCGGCGGGGAAGGTTGGGACCGGGTGACCGGCTACCCGGCTACCGGTGACCGGGGACCGGCCGGCCGGGCTATCGGTGACCGGGCTACCGGCTACGCGGCCCCCGGCGGGCGGGGGAGGAAAGTTAGGTGCAATGTCTGACGAGACGGGCGGGGGCTGTGGGAGCGGGCTGGCGACGCTGCGTGGTCGACCGAGAGGGTCCGTCTCCGTGGCCAAGATGACGTCTGGTGATACAGCGATCAAGCGGGTCTCCCAGCGCAGGCGAGTTTGGATAGACGCCGGGCCGTGCGCGGGTGCCGCGCACGGCGGGTGCGCCGTGGGTCGCTCGGGCTTCTCGAAATCAGCATTGGTTGAATCTGGCATAGCGTGCATAGGATGCAAGTTCGAACAGGTAGCAATATACTTTGAAGTGATATATTTCTCCATTCTCTCTGGACAATAGGGGCAATTCCCTACACGTTACCTCGAGTATGAATACCAGCCCCAAGCCCAGACACCCGGTAGCCCAGGTCCGGGAGATCATCGGATTGACTCAGCCCGCCTTCGCCATCGCCCTCGGCGTCTCACGGGATCTGATCGCCAAGGTGGAGGGGGGTGCCATGCCAATCAGCGATGCCCTTGGAAAGCGCATTGCCGAGGAATTTGGGGCGGTGGTCCCGGGAGGCATGTGGGTGCCGGGCGATGCCGGGGGGCCGGTGGCGGCGACCGATCTGCGGTCGGCCTACACGAGGCAGCACTATGAGGAATGGCAGTCCCGTCTGGACCTGCGCGTGTCATGCCGGAAGCCCCCGGGTCCAGATGGCTGGGCCACGGTTCGTGAGGTGTTGGAAACCGTAGCGAACCGAGTCGGGCCCGCGGCGATTCAGGCGGTGGATGTCGATGTCAAGGCGGTCTTGCCGAAGGGGGCCAAGGCACATGACCTGATAAACGCATTGATCGTCGGGCTCGCGAGAAGCCGCGAGCTCGAGATTCTGGAAGTGAATGCCGCATCGGCGGAAGAGGCACCCGCCGTGGTTGTGGCACCCGCAGGGAACCCGGGTGTTCGGGTGCACGTGTCGTGCAGCCAGCGTGGAGGAGCATCGGCATGGCACAGGCTGAGGGATCGCGAGCGCATATACGGGCGCAAACGACCCAAGCCAAATGTCTGAGCGCGGGGATGGCATACCCATGGGATTGCGGGAACTCTGGCCCACGGGCCTCGGGCGGGGGGATCGCTCCCCCCGCCGTCGGCCTGGTGCGGTCCCATTCTGGCAACGGGCACCGCTTAGCCCTGGGCCTACGCCCCGGGCTCGGGCCTCTCGTCCATGCAGGCCTCCAGAAGGGCCCTTATGGACGCGCAGCAGAACAGCCTGCGGCCCCGGATCGCTCCGGGTTTGCGCAGGCAGGCCGACCTGATCAGCCCGTGGGCCGACAAGTCGTACAGGTGGGACTTCGACAAACCAAAAATCTGCCGAGCGCCCTTGGCGTCGACAAATTCCGGCTCCGCGACGACGGTCGCGGCTGTCGGGTCCTTGTCTGTTGTGTTCATGCGCCGCCAATATACCGAATAAGTCTGCGGAGCGCACGTGCCGCGTCGTGGTATGGGAGGTCTCTGTCTAGGTCGGGTGCCGCTCGCGACGAGACCCGACGCCCATCGGGTCGTTAGCAGGGCGTGGTCAGGTGCTAGGCGGTGCAGGGGCTGGCACGGCTGCACGGCAATGGATCGCGGTTCCCTGGCCTCTTGGGTGGACGTCTGCGGATGTGGGCGGAAGCGGTAGGAAGTGGTGTGAGTAAGGGTAGTGACTTTGAAATATAGAGTGATCGTAATCTGCGTAACCCGTTGATTGATAGCTGCCGCGCTAGGACTCGAACCTAGAACACCCACATCCAGAGTGTGGTGTGCTACCAATTGCACCACGCGGCAGTATGTGGGAATGATAGGGCCTGTGGGGGCGCTTGGCAAGGGGAACCTCGCGTGGGGTACCCGAGGCAACGCCGGACAGCGACCTTTCGACATTCAACGTCAGAGGGCATTGTCGCCGAAACGCTTGATCGGGCCGGGGTTTTGCCTAGAAGTGGCGGGATGAAGAGCACCCGGGTAGGCATCGTGGTTTCTGTGGCTTTGGCATGTGGCATGGTGGGGAGGGACGCGCATGGCGCGGACCGGAAGTTTTACGGGGATCCGCCGGATGAGTTGCACGCGTGGTGCGTTCACGACACGAATCGTCCGCTGCCGCCGGTGGTGAAGCCAGGGGATGCGCCGGGCCAACCGCCCGCCGACGCGATCGTGCTGTTCGACGGGAAGCACCTGAACGAGTGGCTCCAGGTGCCGAAGAAGGGCGGGGAACCGGGGCCGGCGCAGTGGCTGGTTAAGGACGGCTACATGGAGGTGGTGCCGAAGACGGGCGACCTGAAGACCAAGCGGGAGTTTGGGGCCTGCCAGTTGCACATCGAGTTCGCGACCCCGGGCGTGGTGGAAGGGGAGAGCCAGGGGCGCGGCAACAGCGGGGTCTTCTTCATGGAGAAGTACGAGCTTCAGGTGCTGGACTGCTACAATAATGTCACGTATCCGGATGGGCAGACGGCGTCGATCTACACGCAGAACCCACCGCAGGTCAACGTGTGCCGGGCCCCGGGCGAGTGGCAGGCATACGACATCATCTTTCACCCGACGGAGTTTGACGCGGCGGGCAACGTGGTGAAGCCCGGGACGATCACGGCCTTCCAGAACGGGGTCGTGGTGCAAGACGAGTGGGTATTCGAGGGGACGACGGGTCACCGGGCGCGCTCGAAGTTTGCGCCGCACGGGGAGAAGGGTCCGCTGAAGTTGCAGGATCACAACAACCCGATGCGCTTCCGGAACATCTGGGTCCGGGAGTTGCCATCGCGCGCCAAGCCGACGAAGGAGCAGGTGGCGAAGCAGCGGGCGGAGACCGCGGCCAAGCTGCGCGCCGAGGCGGGCAAGGCGAAGGATCCGTTGGCGGAGATGAAGCTGTGGCTGGAGTCGCTGGTGTACGCGGACGATGCGACGGCGCTGCAGAAGGCCAAGAAAACGGCGGCGGAATATGCGGATGCCGCGGCGAAGCTGGGCGACGCGGCGGTCAAGGGCCGCGAGGGCGAGTTGCTGGAGATGCGCTCGGTGTTCAAGTACATGAACGACAACAAGCTCCCCGGTTCGCCGTACGAGGAGCAGCAGAAGCTCGAGGGGTTCCTGAAGTCCAAGGGCGTGAAGTTCAAATAGCCGATGATCCACCACACCGTTTTATTCAAGCTGAAGCCGGGCGTGCCGCCCGAGCAGTTGGAACGCGTCCTGATCGAGACGCGCATCCTGCTGTTGAAGATCCCGGAGGTGATGAACCTCAAGACGGGGAAGAACGTCGACGCGAAATCGAAGTGGCACTTCTTCGTGTGCTTCGATTGCGAGTCGCTGGCGAAGCTGGCGGGGGTCAAGGGGCATCCGGTCCACGTCAAGTTTGAGCGCGACGTGGTCGAGCCATGCTCGGAGGAACTTCTGGCGGTGGACTTCGAGATGGAGCCGGGCAAGGACGTCAGGTACAGCTGACTCGAAAATTGGGTCGCGATGTAGATGCGCCTTGGCGCACGCGGACATTCGATTCGGCAGCGTGCGCCAAGGCGCAGCCTACCATTTTCCGCCCCGGTGGTGCCCCGCGTGCTGGGCACGGGATCTAGCTCGAAAATTCCGTGCGTGGCCACGGTCGTCAGGCCGTGGATGCGTCGGCCGGGCGCCCGGGCCCATCTGTTGCCAGATGGGCTGCAGGTTCTCCCCCGGTGGGACCAGCGGCAGGGCCGCGATGAACGGAAAGGCGAGCCTCACTTGTTTCCCGGGAGGCGGTCGGATTCGCGGACGCCCGCGCCCTGCATCTTCTTGGCGGCATCACCCAGGTCCTGCCGGATCTGGTCGGCGAGGGTTTCGAGGCGTCTGACGACGTCGGGATGTTTGGCGGCGAGGTCGGTGGTTTCGGCGGGGTCTTTTTCGAGGTCGAAGAGGGAGAGGCCGATCTCGCCGGTCTCGTAATCGGCGGGGATGCCGCCGGTGCCGCCGGGTCTGCCGGCGAGGGTGCGGAATTTGTGGGGGAAGTGTAGCTTCCATTTTCCGGAGCGGACGGCCTCGAGGCTGGCGCCCCAATAGAAATGTAGCGCCTCGTGGGGGGAGCGGGCGCCTTCCTGTCCGGACATGAGGGGCCAGATGTCGAGGCCATCGATCTTATGGTCGGGGAGCTTTGCGCCGATCAGGCCGGCGATGGTCGGCAGGATGTCGATGGTCATGGCGGGTTCGCGGCACACGGTTCCGGCGGGGATTTTCCCGGGCCACCACATGACGCAGGGGACCCGGCACCCGCCGTCGAACATGGTGCCCTTGCCCTCGCGGAGGGGCTTTGCCGATCCGGCGTGGTCCCCGTAGCTGAGCCACGGGCCGTTGTCGGAGGTGAAGATGACGCAGGTGTCGCGGTCGATGCCGTTGCGGCGAAGGGCATCGACGATCTGGCCGACGGACCAGTCGACCTCCATGACCACGTCCCCGAAGAGGCCGGCGCCGCTCTTGCCGCGAAACTTTTCGGACACGTAGAGCGGCACGTGGACCATGGAATGGGGGACATAGAGGAGGAAGGGTTTCGACTTGTTGCGGTCGATGAAATCGACGGCGTGCTCGGTGTACCAGGTGGTGAGTTGGGCCTGCTCGGCATCGCCGACCTCGGGGATCTTCACCGCGTTGCCGTCGATGAGGGGCAGGTGGGGCCACTTCTTGAGGCGCTCTGGCATGGGGAGATGGCGGACGCCGGGGTGATGCGGCCACATGTCGTTGGAATACGGCAGCCCGAAGTACTCATCGAAGCCGTTTTGCATGGGGAGGAATTGGGGATGGTGCCCGAGATGCCATTTGCCGAAGCAGGCGGTGGCGTAGTCCCTCTGCTTGGCGATCTCGCCGAGGGTGACCTCGCGGGCGGCGATGCCGTTGCGGGACTGTGGCCCGAGGGCGCCGAGGATGCCGACCCTGACGTTATAGCAGCCGGTCATCAGGGAGGCCCGGGAGGCGGAGCAGACGGCCTGGCTCACGTAGAAGTCGGTGAAGACGCGTCCCTCCTTGGCCAGGCGGTCGAGGTTGGGGGTCTTGTAGGCGTCGGCGCCGAAGGGGCCGATATCGGCGTAGCCCATGTCATCGATGAAGATGATGACGAAGTTGGGCGGTCGGTCGGCGGCCGGTGCGGCTTGGGTGAGGGGCAGGGCGGCGAGGGTCAGGAGGAGGGTGATGTGGCGCATGGGCGCATTGTACGCCGCGTGGCGTGGGAGTGTTCAAGTTTCAAGTTTCAGGTCAGCGCGCCGCCGGCGCACGGCGAGGCTAGATATTTTCCAGAAGGCGCCGGGTCATTGCTGTGGAAACTTCGGATCCAGTGGAGGGCGATGTGGACTGCGGCGCGGCCACGCCGCAGTCCAAATTTGGGCGGCCTCCTCACCCGCCACGCGTGCAGGCAGGCTCTCGGTGGCTACCGCCGGATTCGCAACCAACTGAACAATGGATTATCCCCGTCATCCCCGTTATCCGCGGTTTGATGCTTCCGGTCAGGCCTCGAGGCGGGTTTTATGGGCGCGGGCGACGGTGACGTATTTTTGGGCGAGCCAGCGGATGCGGTCACGCTCCTCCGGGGTGACGGGGCGGACGACCTTTGCGGGGAAGCCGAGGACGAGGCTGCCGGGGGGGATGATGGTATGCTGTGTGACGAGGGCGCCGGCGCCGACGATGCTGCCCTCCCCGATGACGGCGCCGTCGAGGATGATGGAGCACATGCCGATGAGGCATTCGTCGTGAATGGTGCAGGCGTGGACCATGGCCTTGTGGCCGATGGTGACGCGGGAGCCGACGAGGCAGGGGAAATCATCGGCGAGGTGGAGCACGGAGCCGTCTTGGACATTGGAGGCGTCGCCGATCTCGATGCGGTTGATGTCGCCCCGGAGGACGGCCCGGTACCAGATGCTGGCGTCTTGGCTGACGGAGACATCGCCGCAAATGTCCGCGGATGGGGCGATGAAGGCGGACGGGTGGACGCGGGGCGCGACACCGAGGTGTCTTTCGATCCGTTCCTCAAAAGTCATGCCAGAGTTGTCCCGCTGGCGCGGGCGGCGATCAAGAGTAATCTGCCGGACTGGGTAAATTCCGACAGGCTGCTAGGGTGTGGCGATGAGCGAGGTCGAGCATCTGTACATCCATGTGCCCTTCTGCCCGAGGGTGTGTCCCTACTGCTCGTTTTTCGTGGTGCCCGCGGACCGGCGGCGCAACGGGTCTCTGGTGGAAGCGTTGCTGGGGGAGTTGCGGCATCGGCGGGGGTCGCTCGCGGCGAGGGTCCGGACCGTCTATCTTGGGGGTGGGACACCCTCGGCGTTGGCGACGGGGAGTCTGGAGAGGCTGGTGGCGGGGGTATTGGCGGAGGTCGGGGGCGGGGTTGGGGAGTTCACCATCGAGGTGAACCCGACGACATTATCGGCGGAGAAGGCCGGGATGTTGCGTGGGCTCGGGGTGAATCGGGTGAGCCTCGGGGCGCAGTCGTTTGACGCGGTCGCGTTGGCGACCCTTGGGCGCCAGCATGTGCCGGACCGGATCGGGAGGACGTTTGAGATATTGAGGGAGGCGGGTTTTGAAAATATCGGGTTGGATCTGATCTATGGCGTGCCTGGGCAATCGGAAGAGGCCTGGCGGGGCACGTTGGGTGGTGCGGTGGCGCTCGGGCCGGAGCACGTATCGGCGTATTGCCTGACCTATGAAGAGGACACGCCGTTTTTTCAACGGCTGGCGTCTGGGGAATGGTCGCGTGACGAGGGGATGGAGGCGCGGTTGTTTCTAGGGACGCGGCGGTTGCTGGAGGGCGCGGGCTACATTCCGTACGAGGTGTCGAATTTTTCGCGTCCGGGTTTTGAGTCGGAGCACAACCTGGCGTACTGGCGCGGAAAGGACTATCTGGGGGTTGGGCCGTCGGCGGTCTCGACGGTGGCGGGGAAGCGGTGGCGGAACGTGCCGGACTTGGGGCGCTATCTGGCGGGGGCGGCATCGTGCGAATGGCCGGAGGAGGAGGTGGAGTATCTGGACGAAGACCTGCGGCGCCGGGAGAGGATGATGTTTGGGCTGCGGACGCGGGAGGGGGTGGAGGAGGCGGGCTTTCGGGAGGAGTTTGAGGGGTTGAAGTCGGCGGGTTATGCCGAGCATCGCGGGGGGCGGTGGAGGCTGACCGAAGAGGGGCTATTGCGGGCCGATGCCATTGCCGAGTTGTTCGTCGGGCCTGAGGCTGTCTAGCCCGGATTTGTTCACCAATGTGTCGCCAGCGAGGAGGGCGCGCTTCCAGCGTGACATGCCTTTCCCTCGGTTTGTGAATGGCCGACCTTCGCGCTTCGGCGTGGGATAGTAAGGGGCTGCGCTACAAATCTCCGCCGCGTGGCTCCGCGCTCTTGCCATCAGGGCGCCGTCGCTGGCGCGGCGTCTTTGGATGTGGGGACAAAGCCGTCGTCGGCGGCTGTCGCGGAGGCGATCTGGAAGTAGACGCGGTGGATAAAGTGGCTGTCGATGGTCACGGACTGGATGTCTGGGGCGATCGGGGTTCTGGCGAGCGCCGCGTAGACATTCCACGCATTGATGGCGCGCTCCAGCTGCTCCATGCGACGGAGGGACACCGCCTGTCCGAGCAGGGCCGCGGTGCGGACGTATGGCCCCGAGTGGTGTGCCGCCAGCGCCTCCTCGAAAGCGGTGAACGCCTCACTGTCGCGACCGGCGCCCAAGAGGGCGACGCCGGCGCCCACCCAGAGCTTCGGTTGGTCCGGCAAGGCGCGGACCAGCATGAGAAAATCGGCGGCCGCGGCCGCCCAGTCATTCTTGCGGAGGGCGATCTCGGCCCGGAGGAGTTTTGCGTCCGGGTCGGAGGGGTTTGCGGCGAGGAGTGCATCGAGGTCGGCAATGGCCTTATCGGGGGCGCCGGCGCTGGCGTGGATGCTGGCGCGCACCTTTCTGGCCTCGCGGGCGCCTGGGTCGGCGGCGATGATGCGGTCGAGTTGGTCGATGGCCTCCCCGGGTTTGCCCAGGAGTTGGCAGGCCTGCGCGCGCAGGAGAAGGACCTGGTTTTCCGAAAGGCCGCGGGACACGGCGGCGGCCGCATCGTCGAGGGCGCCCTGTGCATCCTTGGCGGCGAGGCGACTGATGGCGCGCCCGAGCCAAAGGTCGGGGCTGGTGTCGTCGATGGCCAGCGCCTCGGCGAAATGCTCGATGGCCATGCGATGGTTCCCCGCGGCGGCGGCGCTGCGCGCGGCCTCGACGCTGCCGGAGTAGCGCCTGTCGAGGGGCAGGATGTCACCGCCGATCTGCTGGGCGATCCAGAGGATGCCGAAGAGGGCGCCCGCCAGGCACAGGAGCCAGACGACCATGTTGATCAGGTTTCGCACCCAGTAGTACGGTGATTCGATGTCTGGCAGCACGCGGCCTCCGTTGGCGACAGTCTGGCACAGGGGCGCGGCCAATGCACGCGGATGTGAGAGGATTCTTTTGCGGGAATGTGGGGCCGCTGGCACCAGCGGGTGGTTTTCGGTTGGCAAATGAGTGCTGGCATTGGAGACAAAGAGCGGTAATATCGCGAAAAGGCGTTTGGCCGTTGGATCGGCTGGTTAGTCAGGTGGCATAGCGCATGGCTTTATTCAGTTGGTTGACGAGGGGCCTGGCGGCCCGTCCGTCTCGCGAGCGTCCCGCCGGGCCCGGGAGTGAGCCGCAGCGGTTGCTCGTTCGGAAGGGTCCGGCTGGGCCGACGGTGCCCCTGCCCGCGATCGAGGCGGGGCCGGTTCTGGCGGCGGTCGCGCCGCCGAAGGGCGAGCGGGCGATCGCCGCTGCGGAACCTCAGAAGGAGGTGCCGCGGGCGGTGGC
This sequence comes from uncultured Verrucomicrobiales bacterium, assembly GCA_964651705.1. Taxonomy (GTDB): domain Bacteria; phylum Verrucomicrobiota; class Verrucomicrobiia; order JADLBR01; family JADLBR01; genus JADLBR01. The sequence continues at coordinate 2,500 of CAZYWZ010000037.1, read as the reverse complement.
CGCGGGCGAAGCCGTCGAAGTTCCCCTGGCCAGCATCCTGGAATCCGTGCCGCTGATATTTCTGGGTGGGGACGCGGAGAAACTGGTGGCCTCACCCGAGGCCCAGAAGGGGGTGGTGCGCTTGCCGCTGCGGCGGGTCTTGGCCCAGTTGCCCTCCGGGCGGGTGGAGTTTCGCTTCGCGGACATCAAGGCGCAGATCCCGGGGCGTTTTTTGGGCGAAGGGGCGGAGGGGACCGAGTCGGACGAGGTGCCGATACAACTGGATCTTTCGGAGATCGTGAAGCGCCTTCCCTCGGCGCGACTGGAGCGGCGGCGGGATCAGATGGATGTGCTGCCGAAGGCCGAGGTCGGCGTCCCGGATCTGATCGCGCGTCCGGAGAAGAAGCCGGTGGAGGCACCGTTGAGGGAGACGGCGCGGCTCGCGATGGCGGCCTCGTCGATGCCCATCGTGCCGGGTAGCGCGCTCGGGCTGGAGGCCGGCCACAAGGCGGGTACGGACATTGCCGCCAATAAGTTGCTGCGCATTCCCGAGGCCCCGAAGAAAGAGATCCTGTTGCCCGGTGAGGTCCCGGAGGCGGCGCCGGGCGCGGAACCGGTTAGCCCGGTGCAGCCGCTGTTTGTGAGGAAGGCGCCTCCGAGACCGGGCGTCCGGGTGGAAGAGGGACCGGTCAAGGGCGAGGTCGGGAAGGCCAAGGCGCCGCCGCCGAAGGAGCCCGATGTCCCGAAGTCCAGTGGGTCAAGGATGGGACCGGCGGAGCCGCCGTTGCCGATGCGAGCGGCAACGATCACGCAAGGGGAGGGGTCTCCTGGGCCGGTTCCGGTGGCCGGGCCGAGGGCGTTGACCCGGCCCCAGGTGCCGGTTCCCTCTTCGCTGCTGGGCCGGCCGGCGGCGCGCGTGGCGGCGCGACCGGCGGTGTCCGAAGGCGAGAGGGAATTGGCGGCGGGGGCCTTGGCGCGCTGGCTGGGCATCGGTCCGGGCCGGGACATCTTGATCCGGGAGATCCCTGGGATACTGGCGCGGATGCCCGGGGTGTCCGGCGCTATCCTATCGGATAGCGAGGCGCTGACCGTGGCGAGGGATCTGCCGGCCGGGATTTCCGAGGAGGCGATCAGCAGCAGCGCATCATTGCTCTACAAGCGGCTGCGGCACGCGGCGAAAGAACTGGGCGGGGGTTTCACGAACCAGACTTTGGTGGGCCTTGGCCAATGGACGCTGCTCATCACGTGCGAGCCGCCCTTTTTCCTCACGACGGTGCACGCATCGCACGTCGTGCCGGACCGTCTGGCGCGGCGGATCCAGAAGATCGCGAACGCCCTCGCGCGCCTTGAGAAGGCGCGACCCGTGGGATAAGAGATCTGGGATGGAGCATCTGTCGGAGATGGCGCGGGAGTTGAACCGCCCGGTTGCCGCGTTGAAGAAGATGCTGAAGGATCTCGGCCTGCCCGTCCCTCGCAGGGAGCGATATCCCACGGAGTACGTGGTGTTCCTGCGCAAGGTGATGGCCCTCCGGCGGTTGGGGGTGGGGGAGGAGCGTCTGGCGCGGCTGTTCCACTTGGAGAAGGACCTGATGCGGCTGCTGCGGGCGGACGCGGCGGGTTCCGAGATATGGTTTTTGGATTTTGTGATGCAGGTGGGCGGCGGGGCGCGGCGGTTGCTGCTGACGAACTTTGACGTGGGCTGTGACCTGGAGTCGCGGGCATTGCAGCCGGGGCTGGATCTCGCGACCCGCCACGAGGAGTTGTTTGAAGGGGAGGCGATGGGGGAGGATGCGCTGAGGGTGCTGAAGAAGTATCTCGCGGAGCGGGCGACGGTGCTCTCGACGATCGAGGCCGAGATGCCGCTGCTGCGGGGGGCGGTGCTCTGGGGGAGAAAGGTGCTGGGGCGGCACCCCGGGCCCAAGGGCAAGGCGCGGGCCGGACGCAAGCGGCGCCGGAAGGCGGGGGCCGGGTCGGGGGAGGCGTTGCCCGGGTTGGCGTGAGCCGCGGGGGCATTTTCAAACGGCGGCTCCCTGGGGAGGTCGGGGGAGACATTTCTGCTCGGTTTGTCTTGGATCTTCGGGCAAGATCAGGGGGATGAGACGCAAGGCGAAGCATGCCGGGTCTGGGCTGACACTGCTTGGGCGGAGCGTGGGCGAGTGGCCCGAGTCGCCGGAGGAAGCGAGGCTCGAGTGCTTCCCGAGCCCGGCGAGGCGACCGTACGCGATCCGTTTTGAGACGGGGGAGTTCACGTCGCTCTGCCCGGTGACCGGACAGCCGGATTTCGCCCGGATCGAGATCGAGTACGTGCCCGAGAGGCGCTGCGTGGAGAGCAAGTCATTGAAATTGTATCTGGCCTCGTTCCGCAACGTGCGTGCCTTCAACGAGGCGGTGATCAACCGGATACTGGATGATTTCGTCCGCGCGTGCGCGCCACGCTTCGCGCGGGTGACGGGGGATTTCGCGGCGCGCGGTGGGGTGGCGATCCGCGTGGTGGCGGAGCACGGCGCACGGGTCGGGTAGC